>CAZBPD010000028.1:0-55800 GCA_964493705.1 uncultured Occallatibacter sp. | reverse complement strand
CGCGCATCACCAGCGGCTTGTCGCCGGGGGAGATGTAGCCGATGGAGATGGTCTTCACCCCATGTGTCTCGTTGGGGACGATGATGTTGCCCGCGCCCACGGCGGGGCTTTGCGTGGAACCCATCATCAGCGGCACATTGGGGCCGTAGATGTCGGCATCGATAAGGCCGACGCGCTGGCCGAGGCGGCTGAGCGCAATGGCCAGGTTGACAGCGACCGTGGTTTTACCGACGCCTCCCTTGCCGGAACCGACTGCGACGATTTTGGAGATGCCGGGCAGAGCCTGGGGCGTGGGCATGGCGTTGGGTTGGGCCATCGAGGAGTTGCTCCTTTGAAGTGCTGCGATCGGTTGAAGTGGGTTGGAGAAGAAAGATTTACTTGCAGCCGCATCCATCCGCATCGGAGGCGCCAGTTGCGCCGCGCTCCTGTTTGCGGCGATGGGACTCAGACTCGCGATGCTCGCGGCGGAGCAGAGCGTCGGCATAGCGGCGCTGCTCGTCGGGCGTCTCGGGCTGCACCTGGGGGATCTTGAGGCGGCGGCCATCGCTGTCGATGGCCACGAAGACCAGGTAGGCGCTGGCCACGTGCAGCATCACCCCGGTTTGAGGATGCTCGACGCAAACCCTGACGCCCACCTCCAGCGAGGTGGTGAAGGCGCGGTTGACGCTGGACTTGAGAATCAGCAGGTCGCCCACGTGCACCGGCTGAATGAAATCGATGTGGTCCATCGCCGCGGTCACCACGTGCGTGCGGGTATGGCGGTAGGCGGCCAGCGCGCCGGTCAGATCGATGAAGTGCATCAGGCGGCCGCCCAGCAGGTTGCCCAGTGTGTTGGCGTCGTTGGGCAAGACGATCTCGGTCATCTCCGACTGGGTGCTGGCTACGGTCCGCACCAGTGGTTGGTTTTCAGCGCTGCTCATCGCGGGTTCACTCCTGGGTTTCCGGCCGGCTGCGGCGGAGCCCTCCAGCTACAATGGAGGAAGCGGCGAAGCGGGAACGGACGATCCACTTCCAGTTTCGGCAATCCCCGCCAAATACGCAAATCCCCTCTGGCGCGCTTTGCGCCTGGCAAACGAGCAAAATGGACAAAATCGCAGGATTGAGAGAGATTCTGGCGCTGGACCCCGGCAACAGCTTTGCCCGCTACGGCATCGCCATGGAGTTGTCGCGGATGGGCGAGACGGATGCAGCGCTGGCCGAATTCGACGCGCTGCTGGAAAAGGACCCCGATTACACCGCCGGCTATTTCATGTCTGCCCAGACGCTGGCTGCCGCCGGCCGCAGCAGCGAAGCCATCGCCCGCCTCCAAAGCGGCGTCAGTTGCGCCGCTCGCACCGGCAACCAACATGCCCTCAGCGAGATGCAGGCTATGCTGGAGGAATTGGACAGATAGACTCCAGGTTAGGCATCCGGGCTGAATTCGCAATCTGGCGCTTCTCCGAAAACCGCCTTTCATTGCCGGTCAAGAGATTGTTATCTATTCTCATTTGCAACCCGTCTATACTGGCAACATGGCCAAGTATTCGATCGTGGTACCCTGCCACAACGAAGAAGAAAGCGTTACCGTACTCTATGCCCGCCTCAAGCAGGTCATGGAGCAGGTAGGCGACGACTTCGAACTGGTGCTGGTGGACGACGGCTCCAGCGATCGGACCTTCAAGCTGATGGGAGAGATCGCCGCCGTGGACAGCCGGGTGCTGGTAATCAAGCTGCGCCGCAACTTCGGCCAGACTTCGGCGCTGGCCGCCGGCTTCGATCATGCCTCGGGCGATTTCATTTTGGCCATGGATGGCGACTTGCAGCACGACCCCAACGAGATTCCCTACTTTCTGGAGAAGCTGGAAGAGGGCTACGACGTCGTCTCGGGGTGGCGTAAGGAGCGGGTGGACAGCTTCTTTCTGCGCCGCATCCCCTCGCGCTGCGCCAACTGGCTGATGGCCAAGCTCTCCGGCGTCCCGATTCACGACTTCGGCACCACCTTCAAGGCCTATCGCCGCGAGGTCATTCAGAACATCCCCCTTTACGGCGAGATGCACCGCTTCATACCCGCGCTGGCCAGTTGGTACGGCGCATCGATCTGCGAGATTCCCATCGGCAACGGCCGGCGCGAGTTCGGCAAGAGCCATTACGGGCTGGGACGCACCTTCCGCGTCTTTTTCGATCTGATGACGATTCGCTTCTTGCTCAAGTACATGAGCAGGCCGCTGCACTTCTTCGGCGGTCTGGGCGCAACCAGCATCCTGCTGGGCGGCGCGTGCTCGACCTGGCTGGCGGCGCTCAAGATCTTCCATCCCCACCAGCACGTGATGGACCTGCACGCGCCGCTCTTCGTCATAGGCAGCGTGCTGATCGTCGCCGGCATTCAACTGCTGGCCATCGGACTGCTGGGCGAGTTGCTGGTGCGCCACTACTACTCCACGCAAGACCGCACTCCCTATTCCGTCCAGAGTCTGATCCGCTCCCGGTCCTCCAAGGTTCCCAGCCTGCTTGCAGAGGAATGATCCGGGCGCGCGGCCTGTCGGAGTCAGCGGCCCATTCTGGAAGAATAAGCAATTCATAATCAATCAGTTGTCATCCTGAGCGCAGCGAAGGATCTGTGTTTTGGGAGTCGCCCCATCGGAGAGCGTAAAACCGCAGATCCTTCGCTTCGCTCAGGATGACAGTTCGTTGGGTAGATGACAGTTCGTTGTGTAGATGACAGTTCTTTGTGTGGATGACAGTTCGTTGGGTATAGGAATACCGATTCATATGCGTGTGGCCAGCCGTTGGGCCACGATTGCTCTCTGTGGCAATCGAAACCCCGGCCAGGTCTCTGACCGCATGAGAATATATCTCCATTCGTTCCCCGGTCTCAGAATCGAGACCGGGGGCACCCTCACCCCCGGTGGTACGAAATAACTGCTGTCAAAGACCCAGTAAGCATCTCCATTCACCTCGCAAAAACAGAAAACCGGCAGGCATGGCCCACCGGTTTCCTGTTTTTGTGAGAGGCTGCATTTCGGCTTCGTTTTACTGCACGAATGTGGTGATGCTCTTCGCGGGCAGCGAGGCAGTAAAAGAGTTGCTGGTCAGCGTAACAGCGGTACCCGCCACCAAGCCGGCAGAGGCCGTGGTTTGATACGGGGTCAGCGAGGTAACCGTCCCGTTGTTATTGGCAATGGAGATGGGCAAGGAGACAGTGGCGCTGGTGCTGTTGATGGCCACCAGCGTCACATGGCCGCCGGTTCCGGAGTACGCGGAGAGGTAAACCCCGCTGACCGGCGTCGCCGTGGCGTTAATGCGCACATAGCCGGGACGGATAAAGCGCGAGAACTGACCCATGGCATAACCCATGGGTGTGGGATTAGCGCTGCTGGTGGTATCGACGAATCCCTCGTAATAATTGTCGCCCACGGAGTTCTCGATCCACCAGTAGACGTAAGCGTTGTACTGGCCGATGACCATCGAGTTGTGAATCTCTTCGGCCAAAGCGAGAGCATCTGTCATGCTCTGCGTGGTGGTCTCGCCGCTGGCCAGATAAATGGTGTGTTCGGTCATCCACACGTCCTTGCCCAAGTTTTTGGCCAAGGTGTAGTAGTAGGGCGACCCACCGTAGAGGTGACCGCCTACGATGGCCACTTTGGCCGCCGCGCTGGCGTCGTTCAGCGTGGGGTCTGACATGGCGTTGTAGAAACCGTAGGACTCCGGCATGATCAGCGGGACAGTCAGCACCGAGGCGTTGTTGGCCACCCAGGTATGCATCTGCGCCGCCGTCCACAAAGCGGATTCATAGCAGCCACTTCCGGTGCCGGTGCCATTGTCACTCGCCGGGCAGGGGTTCCAATCCGGTTCGTTCTGCATGGAGATGGCATAGAGGTTCACATTCTGAGTGGCTGCATACTGCGCGTACGCCTCGAGGTAGTTGGCGTAATCGCTGTAGGTGGTGCCGGTGGTAATCAGCGATCCCTCGTTAACACTGCTGTTGGTCTTCATGGAGGCCGGAGCCGACCAGGGGGTGGCGAAGACCTTGACATTGCTGCCCGCATTCACTGCCTCAACGGCGTTCTGCAATTCCGTATTCCACTGGCTGGTGCTTCCGGTCAGCGTCGAGGTGTTCCAGGAGCTCAAGGGCGCAATGCGCACACGCATCATGCTCAGGCCCAATTCGGCGCCGGTTGTCCCATACAAATTGTTGATCTTGGGAGTAGACATCACATTGCCATCCCAGGCCTCGGAACCGCCGAAGCCGCGAATGGTTTGCGAGGTCGAGCAAAGATCGGCCACGGCGCTGTTGGCGGCGGCATTGACCGTCAGGGTCACGGAGGCCGTATTGGTGTTGAAATCCGTGGTATCGGTGGGGGTGAAGGTGGTTCCCAGCGTGTAGACGCCCGCCACCAGATTGGTGCCCGCCTGCACGGGATTGGTCAGGCTGCAACTGGTCGAGGTGTAGGCAAAGCTGCCTGGCACAGTGCTGCCGGAAGAGGTCGCGGTGGCGCTCAACTGGGTGCTGCTGAGTGCGGTGCCCGCGGTGATCGCCGCCGGCGCGTTCCAGGTGATGGCCGGGGTCACCTTGCTTACCGTTACGGGGACGGTTCCGGTCATCGGTGCATAGTCGGCAGTGTCGGTGGGGGTAAAGGTGACGCTCTGCGCCGGGCCGCCCACCTTGGGAACGGTCGTGGGAGAGGTCCAGGCGAAGCCGCCCGGCACGGAAGCAGCGCCTCCGGTCAGCGCCGAAGCCGAAAGAGCCTGTCCATAGGTAAGGGCGGCAGCCGTGGGCCAGGTGGTGACGGAAGACGCAGTAAGAATCTTCAGCGTTCCCGGCGTATTGGTCACAGTGTAATTGGGGAGCTTCGAGCTGGGGTCGACCAGGGTTGCCGTGATCGCATAGCTGCCCGCGGGCGAGCTGGCCGTCGCCGTGGTGCCGTAGGTTGCGGTGATGGCGTCGCTGTTGACCACACCGGTCAAGGTGCCCGTCAGCGTGGGAAGCGTACCACCCACAGTCATGGTCTGGTTGGCCGCGGTCACCGAAAGCGGCGCCTTATTGACGGTCAAGGAGACCGAAGCCTGCGCGGGCGTGGTGTAATCGGCGGTGTCGGTCGGGGTGCAGGTGGCTTTCAGCGTCTGCGATCCCGCACTCAGAACGGCGCCCGACGCGGGGGAATAAACACAGCTTCCGGCCACGGAAAGCGAGGCGTCCAACTGGGTGGCGCTCAGCGCCGTGCCATAGGTAATGGCCGAGGGAGCTGCCCAGGTCACCGCCGACGGCGCCTGAGTCACGGTCAGTGCTCCTGGCGTATTGGTCACCGTGTAGTTGCTCAGCTTGCTGCCAGGATCGGCCAGGGTCGCCGTAATCGCGTAGGAACCCACCACCGATGTTGCCGTGGCTGTGGTCGCGTAGCTGGCGGTGATGTTGTCGCTATTCACCACGCCGGTCAGTGTGCCGGTCAATGCCGGCAGCGTGCCGCCATAGGTCATGGTCTGATTGGCCGCGGTCACCGAGAGCGGCGCCTTGTTCACCGTCAGCGAGACGCTGCCGGAGGCGCTGTTGTAATCCGTCGTGTCGTTGGGGGTGAAGGATACATTCAGGGTCTGCGTGCCGGCCGCCGGCACGGTTCCAGCCGCGGGCGAATAGGAGAACGTTCCCGCCACGCTGGACGATGCGTCCAGTTGGGTGGCGCTCAATGCGGCGCCATAGGTGATGGCCGCAGGTGCGGCCCAGGTGATGGTAGGCGTGGTTTTAACGATGGGCGCAGATCCTGCGCCACCGCACCCGGCGAGGGCGATTGCCGCCAAAGAGATCAAACCAAAGGAAAGACGCGCTTGCAAAGAATTCATGCCTCAGACTCCACGCCGACGGGGGAAAAATCAAACTCCCGATTGAACGGCAGACAAATAGTAAATCAATTTACTTGAGGACGGCAAGGCAGCCGGTAAACGCTTTTGCTTCAACAGCGAGGGACCCCCGAAAGCATCCGGGAGTCCCGCGTTTAACCGTCGCTTCTGGGCTTCGGCGGAGCTATTTTTCGTCCTTCCGGGCCCCGGCCAGAGCGGCGTTGCTCAACAACTGCACTTCGACGCGGCGATTCTGCCTGCGCCCCTCGGCGGTGGTGTTGGGAGCGGCCTGCTTGTCTTTGCCGATCCCGATCAGATAGAAGCGGTGGGCGGGAATCCCGTATTTCGCCGCCAGATACTGCACCACGGCGTCGGCGCGGCGCTGGCTCAGGTCGTAGTTGTACTGCGCCGGGCCGGTCGAGTCGGTCCCGCCGGTCACTTCAAGAATGTAGCCCTGGGCCGAGGTCAGTTGCGCGGCAAAGGCGTCGAGCTGGGTGCGGCTCTCCGGGCTCAACTGGGATTTGTCGAAGCCGAAGGTCACCGTCACGTTCCCCGCCGGCTTGTAATCGTCCAATCCCTTGATGACGCTGGAGAGCGAATCGGCGCGATGCACGGCATTGTCCGCCGACAGTTGCGCGTCGCCCGCGGCCTTGGCGGCAACTCCGGCTGCCAGGCCGGCAGCGTCGGCCGAGCCCTGCGCCTGCTTGATGCCGGCCTGCGCCCGCTCGTCCACATCGTGGATCATGCGGTTATTGGCCGCCGTCTTGTCGTCCAACTGGCTGGCGTGCTCGACCAGCGGCGCGGTCTGATTCTGTACATACTTCTTGGTGGCGCAGCCGGTTGCGCCCAGCGACGCGAGTGTAGCCAAAACTCCCAGAACTACCCAAATCTTGCTCTTCATGGTCTTCCCTTTCCCTGCCCCTTCCCTGCCTGGATGCGGCGGGTGAAGAGGACTCTTGCGTTTCACTCTGGACTCTGCACCCCTGTGGCCAAACAGAGATCATCGTTAATTGATTGAAATAATGTGCTTTATCCATAGAGTCGTGATCTCTGGCGCGGTTTGAGCGTGTATTTTTTACTTGATCGAGTAAGGATTGCGTGGAACAGGGGGCAGGGGTCAGGGATCAGGGGTTAGGGGCCTGTTTGCTGCGAAACACTCGCGACGGAAGGTTGCCCCTCATACCCGGGGAACTCGCATGAACCTTACCCTGATGAAATATTCGCCGGTTTGCAACGCCCCTACGGGGCTAACTGGTTCTTTCTGTACACTTTCCCCACGCTGAAGCGCGGGGCTAACCACCCTTGCGCCTCCGGCGCGGCATAAGCCGGAACCAGTCTCGTCAACGGTTCGAATTCATGCGATTGCCCAGCATTCCTTTTCGCTGAATCCCGACTCCTGAACCCCGACAATTGATCCCTGACACCTGGTCCCTGTTCCCTGATCCCTGGACCCTGGTCCCTGACCCCTGACCCCTGACCCCTGACCCCTGAAAGACGCTATTCTTGAATCCAGCCCCATGGATCTCCGCGAGAAAATTCGCACTCTGCCTACTCAGCCCGGCGTGTACCTCTACAAGAACGCCGAGGGCGAAGTGATCTATGTGGGCAAGGCGATCAACCTGCGCGCGCGGGTGCGTTCGTACCTGCTGGCTTCGTCGCAAGCCAACGCCAAGACCGGATCGCTGATGCGCGAGGCCGTCGATGTGGATTACATTGTGGTGGCCACCGAGTCCGAAGCCCTGGCGCTGGAGACCAACCTCATCAAAGAGCGTCTGCCGCGCTTCAACATCCTGCTCAAGGACGACAAGAGCTACCCCTACGTCAAACTCACCCTGGGCGACCGCTTCCCCAAGGTCTTCGTCACTCGCCGCCTGCGCAAGGACGGGTCGGCCTACTTCGGCCCCTACTTCCCGGCTAGCTTGGCCTATCGCGTGGTCGAGCTGATCCAGCGCAGCTTTCAGATTCCCAGTTGCAAAATCGATCTCTCCCGTTACCACCCCCGCGCCTGCCTGCAGCACTACATCCACCGCTGCCTGGGCCCCTGTGTCGAAGGCCTGACCAGCATCGACATCTACAAAGGCGCCATCCGCGACGCCCAACTCCTGCTGGAAGGCCGCCACGCCGAGTTGGAGCGCACCCTGACCGCGCGTATGACGGAGGCCGCCGGTTCGGAACTCTATGAAGCCGCGGCCAAGCTGCGCGACCAGATTACTGTCGTTCACCAGCTTCAGGAGAAGCAGCGCGCCGCTACCGCGGCTATGAGCGACGACAGCGACGTCTTCGGCTACCACTTCGAGGACGGCAGCCTGGCCGTCAACCTCTTCCACGTGCGCGCCGGCAAGATCGTCGACCGCCGCGAGTTCTTCTGGGACGAACTGCCGGAGATTCTAGCCTCCGCCGACGCGCCCGAGGTTGAGGAGAGCCAAATAAATGAGAGCGCCCCCGACGCCGATTCTGAAACCGGGGAATCGCCATCGCGTGAAGTTCCCTTTCCCGCGGGATTGCTCTTCTCTGCGCTGCTCAAGCAGATCTATATTGGGCAGGTCGATCTGCCCCGCTCGATTCTGGTTCCGGTGGACTTTGCCGACCGCGTCCCGCTGGCGGCGCTGCTGGGCGAGCGCGCCGGGCATCGCATCGAACTGGCCGTTCCGCTGCGCCGCGAGAAGCGCTCGCTGGTCGATCTGGCCGCGCAAAACGCCAAGCAGTCTTATATTCAGCGCTTCCGCGTGCTGATTCCCTCGCAGAAGGCCATTCAAGAGGCGCTGGCCGACGCTCTGCTGCTGCCCGAGTTGCCCCGCCGCATCGAGTGCTTCGACATCTCCCACATTCAGGGCGCGGAGACCGTGGCCTCGCTGGTGGTTTGGGAGGACGGCAAGATGAACAAGCAGGCCTATCGCAAGTTCAAGATCAAGACGGTCGAGGGGGTGGACGACTTTGCATCGATGTTTGAAGTAGTCCAGCGCCGCTACCGGCGGTTGCAGGACGAGAAGCAGCCGCTGCCCTCGCTGGTGCTGGTCGATGGCGGACTGGGCCAGTTGCATGCCGCCGCCGACGCACTGGAGTCGGTCGGCCTTCCCACCCAGCCGCTGGCCTCCATCGCTAAAAAGGAAGAGATCATCTATGTGCACGGCAGCGAAGACGATCCCGTCGTTCTCGACCGCCGCTCGCCGGTGCTGCACCTGGTGCAACTGATTCGCGACGAGAGCCATCGCTTCGCCATCGGCTACCACCGCCAGCGCCGCTCGATGCGCGACCGCGACTCGGAGCTGCTCACGGTTCCCGGCGTTGGCGCGCAGACCCGCAAGCGCCTGCTCACCCACTTCGGCAGCCTGCGCGAGGTGCAACAGGCCACCGCCGATTCACTCGCCGCCGTCGTTCCCCGCCCCACCGCCGAAGCCATCTGGGGGCACTTTCACCAGACCCCTTGAGGGTTTCAAAGGGTGAGAATCCGCAAGTCCGGAATGAGCCGGTAATGACGCAGATTGATCGTCAAAACAGAGAAGTCGAGTTCCAGCGCCGTAACGCCGATCAGCAAGTCGCCAAAAGGGATCGTCACACCGCGGGATCTTTGTTCTCCATCGATTCGTCCGGCCAGAAATGCCGTTCGTTTGGTGTAGGGATAGACGGCAAGATCGCGCAACACCTCCAGGATGAAGGCCTCGCGCCGATACCGCACTCTGCGCGCGATAGATGCCATGAACCAGCTCTGTTGCTCCAACAGCCGAGAGCGCCGCGTCTTGATCGCCGTATGCAGAGTGAATGCGGGAAATCAGCCGTTCCACCGTGTCGCCCTGGCGTTCGGCGGCGATCACAACACTGGAATCGACGATCAGTCCCATGGATCGGTCAAAGCCTCGGGATGGCTGGCCACAACTGCTTCAAGGTCAGTAGCAAACCCCTCATCCAGAGTCACAGGGCAAGCATGTTCCCTGGCCAGGCGCAAGGACTCCGAAAGCCGGCGCAGCGGGGGATCGTCCGCGGTACGCAGCAGCACAGCAGGAGCGGCATCCTTTTCGATGACCACCTCCGCGCCCCGGCGTACACGCGCCAGCAGGCCGAGAAAATCCCGTGCCGCCTCAACCTCGGAGATGTGGACGGTTCCCATGGCCTCCATCATACCTCCGTTTCGCCCCGCTTCACGGGAGAATCGAATCCCCGCCGTGTGAACCCGAATTGTTTTTGTTTATCGTCCCCCGCCCCACCGCGGAGGCGATCTGGGGGCACTTTCACGCAGACGAGAAATCGGGCTAAAATCATCTGAAAGTGCGAACAGGCATGAACGAAGGGAGATCCTATGGCAAACCGTTTTGGAAGGGATATTCTGCTGCAGGCCGAGGACCCGCGTCAGGCGGCGGCCTTTTATGTCGAGCAACTGGGATTCGCGATCACCGAAGATACGCCGCAGTTGATCAGCCTGCTCGGCGACCGCATCAATCTCTTTATCGAACCCGGCCCGGCGTTGGGTCCGGTGCTGGAGGTCACTGTCGAAGATGTCGAAGCAGCCAAAGAGCGTTTGGTAAAAAATGGCTGCGTAATCGTCAAGGATGAACCGGAGTTTCCCCGCTGCTACGTACGCGATCCCTTCGGATTGATCTATAACCTTACAAAATAGTTAGTCCGGCGCTCCCATGGTTGGTTCGTCCGCCGAGGCCGTCTGGCAACAATTCCGTCCGATTGCGCAGGCAATGCGATCTTCCACGCTGCGCAGGCAGAGATTCACGGAACCCGCCGCGCGCCACTCGCGTATCACCGCCTAGCCCCGTGTTCAGGAGGGCCAACTTTGCCCGAAAACGCTTTGCTTCCCGCCGCGCGCACCCCGCTGCGCGCTTCCCTGCTGCTGGCTGGGCTTTTTGCCGCGCTCACGTTTCTGATTCACTTCCTCAGTTCGCTATGGGGCAGCCACCTGGGCTACGGATTCTTCCGCGACGAGTTGTACTTTCTGGTCTGCGGCCGCCATCTGGACTGGGGTTATGTGGATCAACCGCCGCTGGTGGCCGTGCAGGCGCGGCTGGCGGAGATGATCTTCGGCCTCTCGCCCACCGGCGTTCGCATCTTCAGCTTTATGGCCGCGGGCGTCACGGTGGCTTTGACCGGATTGCTGGCCCGGCAGATGGGCGGACGGCGCACGGCGCAGGCGCTGGCGATGATGGCGGTGCTGGCCGCGCCGGTGATGCTGGGGACCTCCAACTACCTCTCCATGAACTCCTGGGAGCCGTGCTTCTGGATGGGCGCGCTACTGGCCGTGCTGCGGCTGGCCGAGGGGCAGGGGGGGTTGCGCACATGGCTGGTCTTCGGGCTGCTCTGCGGCCTGGGCATCGAGAACAAGCACTCCACGGTTTTCTTCCTCATTGCCCTGCTGGTGGGCCTGCTGCTCAGTCCGCAGCGCCGCATTCTCTTCACCAGGCATTGCGCGGCGGGAGTGGCTCTGTTGCTGCTGCTGGCGCTGCCCAACCTGCTCTGGCAGTGGGTACATCACTTCCCCACCTATGAGCTGTTGAAGGGCGTGGCCCAATCGGACAAGAACGTCAAGCTGCCGCCATTGGCCTTTTTCTTCGAGCAGGTCAA
The DNA here is from genome assembly GCA_964493705.1 of uncultured Occallatibacter sp. Lineage (GTDB taxonomy): Bacteria > Acidobacteriota > Terriglobia > Terriglobales > Acidobacteriaceae > Telmatobacter. The sequence continues at coordinate 44,424 of CAZBPD010000028.1, read as the reverse complement.
CATGCTGCTCATCTTCTCCGCTCCGTTGTGGATCGGCGGCCTGGCCTGGCTGGGTTTGGCGCGCAAGGCCCGCCCATGGCGCTTTGTGGCCCTCACCTATCTGGTTTTTCTCGGGCTGATGATGGCCATGCATGCCAAGGATTACTACGTTTCACCCATCTACCCGGTGCTCTTTGCCGCCGGAGCCGTGGCGCTGGGCCAGTTGACCCGGCGCGGTTGGCCAGCGGTGACCTATGCGGTGGTTCTCGGTCTTCTGCTCTATCGCGCCACTGGCCCCATCATGCTCACCATTCTGCCGCCGGAGAAGTACGACGCCTATACCGCGCGCTTTGGCGCCAACAAGGTCAAGACGGAGAAATTTACCAGCCCGCTGCCGCAGTATCTCAGCGACCGCTTCGGCTGGCCGCAGATGGTCGAGGGATTCGCCCAGCGCTACAACGCACTGCCGCCGGAGCTGCGCGCGCACACTGCCATCTTCTGCGGCAACTACGGAGAGGCCAGCGCGGTAAACATCCTGGGCCCAAAATACGGCCTGCCCACGGCCATCAGCGGCCATCAGAATTACTACTATTGGGGATGGAACGGGTACACCGCCGACTCCGTGCTCACGCTGGGCAACCACCGCGAGGACTACACGGACAACTACGCCGAGGTCGTCGATCTGGGCGCCTTCGATGCACCCTGGATCATGGACCACGAGCACCACCACTACTTCTGGCTGCGCCACCGCAAGCGCTCGTATGCCCAGGACTGGGCGGATTTCAAGTACTGGTATTGACGTAACCGAAACGCAGATTTCAAGCGATCAAGAGGCTTTGTTGAGTAGACGCCTCAACAAGGCTCGCGCCTCGTCCCGATCACCCTCGCTCACATCCCTGAGATTCCCTTCAAAGATTGCCTGAAGGTGTTCGATCGCCTTCACACTGTTGCCGCGGTCATGAAGCCAGATTCTGGCAAGATTGAGGTGCGCGTCTCTATTGCCAGCTTCAATGGAACGCTCGAACCAGCGATACGCTTCTTCTATGTTGTCCTTTTTTCGGAAATGCAGCGCCAGATTGGATGCCGCGATGCTTGATCCTTGTTCGTAGGCTGCCTTGTACCAGAAGATTGCCCTCTCTTCATCTTTTGCGATTCCTTTGCGTCCATCCGAGAGGTAATTGGCGAGAAGAATCTGGCAAGAATCATCGCCTGCCTCCGCTCCCTTCAACAATAAGGGATAGGCTTCCCGGTAGCGCCCTTCATCATCAAGGAGTTCCGCTTCCATGTAGAGCAATTCCCCAGACGATTTTGCTTCCTGCTCCTGACGAATGCGTTCTAAAGCCTGACGAGCTGGATGGGTCAGCTTATCCACTATCGCAGAGGCACTTTTCAAGGCGCGAAGCCCGGGTGCCCGGTCGCCATGGTAGCGAAAGTGGATCGCGGCAATCTCCACCCATCCATCCTCATCGCCTAACTCAACGGCGCGCTCGAACCAGCGCAGCGCCTTCTTCCATTCCTTTGCATCGCGATAAAACATTCCCAGGTTGAAAGCCGCATCCCACGAGCCCTTCCGGTAAGCGCGCTTCCACCAGGCGATGGCCTTTTCCGCATCGAATTCGCAACCCCAACCGTAAGCATAGCCATAACCAACACGCACTTGCGACTCTTCATCGCCCAGTTCCGCGGCCTTTAGGTAAAAACGGAATGCCTTGTCCACCGGACCGCGATCTGCCCAAAGATGCCCCTTTTCGCGAAGTTTTCCAGCTTTAATCGACATATCTTTCACCTTCGCCATTGAACTTCCTCAATAGGATTCACCGATCAGATCGAGCCAGAGTTTAGCCCCTTCGCTTCGCCGCTTCCTTGTACAGGGCGGCGTATTCGCGGGCTGGCTGCTCCCAACTGTAGTCACGGGCCATGCCGTTGCGCATCAGGCGTTTCCAGGCTTCCTTGTACTGGAAGGTCATGAGCGCGCGGTCGATGGCGGCGAGCAGCTTTTCGGGGGTGTAGCCGTCGAATTTGAAGCCGGTGCCGGTTCCCTGCGCGGGGCGGAACTCCTCGACGGTGTCGTCCAGCCCGCCGGTGGCGTGCACCACGGGGACGGTTCCGTATTTGAGCGAGTAGATCTGGTTGAGCCCGCAGGGTTCGTAGCGCGAGGGCATGAGAAAAATGTCTGCCCCGGCCTCGATCTTGTGCGCCAGCCGGTCGTCGTAACGGATCTGCACGCCCACCTGATCGGGATGGCGAAAGGCCCAGTCGCGGAAGAAGCTCTCGAAGATGGGCTCGCCGGTTCCCAGCGCCACCACCGCGACGCCGCGCTGGATCAACTCCTCGGCAACCTGCGCCACCAGATCGAAACCCTTCTGCGCGGCAAAGCGGCTAACAATGCCGATCACCGGCGTCGTGTCGGCGATCTTCTCGAGGCCGAAGGCGTGCAGCAGATCGGCGCGGCAGGCGTGCTTGCCGTCCAGATTTTCGGGCGTGTAGGGTGCGGCCAGATTCTTGTCGGTGGCCGGGTTCCAGTGGGCATAGTCCACACCGTTGAGGATGCCGCGCAGGTCGGCGGCCCGGCCCAGAAGCACGCTGTCCAGCTTCTCGCCGAACTCGGGGGTCTGAATCTCCTCGGCATATTTGCGGCTGACCGTGGTCAATAAGTCGCTGAAGACCAGCCCGCCCTTGAGGAAGTTGAAGGTGTCGAAGTGCTCCACCTTGTCCATGGTGAACAGGTCCCAGGGAAAGAGCAGGCGCTGGGTCGTCGCGGGGGGAAACCACCCCTGATAGCCGGCGTTGTGAATGGTAAGAACGGTCGCGCAATGGGCCAGCGCCGGGTCGGTGGCATAGAGCGTCTTCAGGTAGACCGGAATCAGAGCTGCCTGCCAGTCGTGTACGTGGAAGACCTCAGGCACGCCAAGTTGCTTGGAGGCCTCGAGCACGGCGCGGCAATAGAGGCCGAAGCGCTCCCAGTTGTTGGCAAAGTCGCCGCCCTTGGGGCCGTAGAGTTCGTTGCGGTCGAATAGCTCCGGGCAGTCGACAAAGTAGTACTGCACGCCGTTGCGCTTGCCCCCATCCACGATGCCGGCAAAGCGGTTGTAGTGCTCGAAGGGGATGGTGATGGAGCGGACCGCATATTTCCACTCCGGGGGCAGATGGCGGCGCACCCCGGCGTAGAGCGGCAGATAGACCGTTACCCGATGACCCAGCTTGACCAGTTGCGGGGGCAGAGCGCCCACCACGTCGGCCAGTCCGCCGGTCTTGGCAAACGGCACGCACTCGGAAGAAGCAAAGACGATATGCATCGGCGATCCCCCACGGCACTGAAAATAAAAGCTCCGTCAATGGCCAAGTCTACACCGCAAGAGCCACTCTCTGCGCCATGGCGGGCCGTTCGTCTACCATCGAGATGGACCAACGAACCTATGCCTCCCAAACCGAAACTCGGCCAGAACTTTTTGAACGACCCCGAAGCCATCGAGCGCATCGCCAACGCGCTGGGCGATCTGAGCGGACGCACGGTGGTCGAGGTCGGCCCCGGCCGCGGCGCCATCACCCACGCCCTGGCCGCCCGCGCCGCCCATGTGCTGGCCATCGAGCTGGACGCCGATCTGGCCGTGCGTCTGCGCGCCGACTTCGACCCCGCCCGGCTGACCGTTGTCTGCCGCGACGTGCTCACCTTCGATTTTGCCCAGGCGGCGGCGCAATACGCGCCCGGCGGCAAGCTTGTGCTGGCCGGCAACCTGCCCTACTTCATCACCTCGCCAATTCTGCTCAAGCTGGCCGCCAGTGGTGCTTGGCTGGACCGGGCGGTGCTGATGGTGCAGCGCGAGGTGGCCGAACGCGTCACCGCCCAGCCCGGCTCACGCGACTACGGATTGCTCTCGGTGACGGTGCAGATGTATGGGCCCGCCCAGATGCTCTTCGTGCTGCCGCCCTCGGCGTTTACCCCGCCGCCCGAGGTGCATTCGGCGGTCTTTCGCTGGCGATTTGCCCCGCGTTTTGCCGAATTGGGCGTAGAAGAAGTTTCTTTTCTTCGCTTTGTGCGCCAATGCTTTGCCCAGAAGCGCAAGACGCTCGGCAACAACCTGCGCGCTGCCGGTTTGCAGCCGGCGCAGATCGCCGCGGCCATGGAACGAGCGGAGCTGCCAGCGCAAGCCCGCGCCGAAGCGCTTTCCATCGAGGATCTGGCCCGTCTGGCGCGGATTCTGCAGATGGAGGGGGCCGCTTCTCTCAACGAAGCAGCCCCGGTACCAGCCTCGATTTAAAATCCATCCTGAATCTTAGCGGTGGCTCCCCCCACCACCGCTGGAGCCGCCGCCGCTGTGCGAGCCGCCGCTGCTCGATCCGCCGCCGCTGGAATGGCCAGCGGAACCGCCTGATCCGCTGTTGGAATGGCTAGCACCCGCACTGCCCCCGGAATGACTTGCCGAGCTGCCGCTCCCGCCTGCCGGCGGGCGGCTGGAGGGCGCGGCATTGGGTCTGGCGCCAGCGGGCGGCGGATTCTGTGCACTCGGTGGCCTGGCTCCGCCCCCGTAGACAAATGTAGTGTTTGCGCCGGAGCGCTGAGCAGGCGCACCCCCCGGCCGCGCCTGGTCTCCGCCATACTCGGAACGGCTGTGGACGCCCACGCCGGAGCCGGTGTGGTCATACTGCTGACGGGGCGAGAGCGGCCTCACCGCCTGTACCGTATGACCTGCAATGGTGACTGGCAAATTTCTCTCCCGCACCGGGGAGTCGGTGATTCCGTTGAGAGGCGCGCGATGCACGGGCAGCAGCCCATGTTCCTGCGGCGCCGGCCCGCCCCTGCGCGGACGCGGACCCCAGGGATGCTGTTCATCCAGAAGCGGCCTGCGCAAAGGCCGGTAGCCGACCGGCACAACACCGACGTTGACACCGTAGCCTTCGCTGCCCCACCTGGGGGAGCAGGCTCCCATACCCGGCGCCCAGCCCCAGCCAAATCCGTCGTAGAAGTTCCACATTCCGCACTGATAGGGCAGATAGCCCCAGGAATTGCCCGAGACCCAGATATAGCCAAAACGCGGCGTCCACATCCAATAGCCGCTGGCAAAAGGCTCCCAGCCTGGACTGGCGGCCTCGCTGGGCGACCATACATAGCCCGTTTCGGGCACGTCGTACCAACTGCCATTGGCGTCCAGATCGCCCCAGGCGGGGTTTGCGCTGTCGGCAAAAGCACCGGAGACCTTGGTGCGAGAGGCATTCAGCGCATTCATCGCCTGATCGCGGTCGGCGTTCCACGCGTCCCATGAATCCGGCTCGATGCTCTCGGCCAGGTTGTAACGTGAGGGGTCGACGCCGTTCAGGGTGACGCTCTCGCCGCCATGCAGGTCGAGCATCACGGCGCTACCGCGCTCCAGGTGGGCGTTGCCGCTGAAGACCGCCAGTTCGCCAGGAGGATTGTCGAGGTTGATGCGCAAGACGGTAAAGCCGCTGGCCGTGACCACAGCGTCGCCGAAGCGAACCCGCATCGTGCCGGCTTGGCCCGCACCACTTTGACCAGCGCCGGCTTGGCTTGCGCTGGCTTGGCTTGCTCCCTGGAGTTCGAAGTAGCCCAGGCCGCCATCGAGGACGATCTCCCCATCGGAGCCCCCCGCAGCTGGCAACGAGGCCAGGGTCAGGGCGCTGTTGGGCGAGAGACGGACCACACTGCCGTCGACAAACTGGATCTCCGCGCGCCCATCGTCGCCGGCGGTGAGTTGCATTCCCGCAAAGAGCGGCGCATTGACCACTGCCGGATCGGCCAGCGTTTGGCCGTCTTGGGTGAGCCGCACCTGGCCGTCGACGCTGCTTAACCGCGCCGCCTGGGGCGCGCTCGCTGGAGGCGTACTCTCCTGGGCTCGCAAGCCCAACGGCAGTAACAACGCCAAGGCAACTGCGGCGGCCAAAGCTGCTTCCGGCCTGCTGCGCCGCTCGATCAAAGAAATCCGGCTCATACAAGAACCCCCTTGCTGCCCTCGACCGGCACTGCACCGCGGCAGTTCACTTTCGCTTTGACACGCATCTCGCGCGCAAGTCTCGCTCGGCGCACAATTATTTCAAGATAAATACCCAAGGAACCTCTGATTAAGTGCGCCGTTTAAGAACCGACCTTCCCTCAGGGGCTAAAGCCCATTGATTCCTCAGGCTTTATGTACGGGCTAAAGCCCGTACCCTTCAATTCCCCGTACCCTTCAATTCTCCGACTTATGTACGTGCTAAAGCCCGTACCCTTCAAATCTCCAACTTAATCGGAGGTTCCCTAACCATCCCACCCTGCTGGCTGGCTTGCGACGAACGCATTAGGGTGCAGCTTCTTCATCCGCCCGCACCAGCAGTTCCCTGGCCCGCCTTCTTGCTCGCTCCATCACCGCCGGATCGGCAGCGATCCGGGTCAAAATCTCGCGCAAAACACAGATCTGGCCGCCGCGATTCTCCCTGGCCGCGGTTTGCAGCGCGTCCAACTCCGCGTCCAGCCCCAGGCGATCGTGCTGCAAGAGCAACTCCAGCCGGGCGCCGGCAAGAATCGTCTCCGCCACCCCCTGCAAGGTCTCCCCCAACTCCTGAATCTCCTTATCGTTGGAGTAGTTGAAGGTGCAGGCTCCCTGACCTTCGGGACCGCTGTAGCTGAGCTTCTTCGAGCCCTGAAAGGCCACTTTGCGTCCGCTCTCGCACTCCTGCCGGAAGAGGCTGTGGCGGCGCGCTACTGCAAAGACGCGGGCGGCGAACGGGGCGCTCAACTGCACCTCACGATCGACGTTGGCGGCCACCATGCGCGGCTTCTCCATCGGCGCGTCGCCGCGCTCGGCCTGGAAGTGACCGCTGCCGTCGGCGTGGAAGCTGAGGGTCCAATGCGCGGGAATCAGGCCGGGATGGGTGAATTCGATCTGCACGGTAGCGGCGGTCTGCGCCACAACTTGCAGCGGCCCCAGCAGCGTAGCGGCAGACAAGACCCAGATGAGCGCCCTCATCGGCCTGCCCCCTGCGCGGCCAGGGTCTGCGCGGTATGGATGTGGCAGATGGCGATGGCCAGGGCGTCGGCGGCGTCGGCCGGCTGGGGGATCTCGTCCAGATTCAGCAGCCGGGCCACCATGAACTGCACCTGCTCCTTTTTGGCCAGTCCGTAGCCTACAACGCTGGATTTGATCTTCAACGGAGCGTATTCGGCCACCGGCAATCCCTGACAGGCGGCCGCCAGCAGCGCCACGCCCCGCACCTGACCCAGTTTGAGCGCCGATTTGGCGTTGACCGAGTAGAAAACCTCTTCGATGGCCACCGCATCCGGCTGCCAGCGCTCCAGTTCAGCGCCCAACTCGCGGAAGACCTGCTCCAGGCGCACCGGCAGGCTTTTGGTCTTGGAGAGACGGATGGCTCCCATGGCCATCATCTGCAGGCGCGGCAGGCGAGCCGCTTCGTCCGTCTCCACCACACCGAAGCCGGTAATCTCCGTGCCGCAATCGATCCCGAAAACCCGCATGGGCCTGAGTGTATCGCAGCGGCGGGGGGTGTGCGTAGCGGACGAGGACAGAGGGTGATTCCGCAAGAACCTCAATTGTCTATAAAAAGGCAAGACGCCTCAAGCCACACATACACTATTCTGAAGACGGAGAGACGCATTGCAGAAATATTTGCTCATCGCCTTGGGCGGCGGACTGGGTTCCATTGCCCGCTACTGGGTCGGGTCGACCATCGCCAGCCGCGCCGGCATAAAGTTCCCCTATGGGACGCTGGTGGTGAATCTGACCGCCTGCGTGGTGATCGGCTTCACGCTCACCTACCTGGGCAAGCGCGCCGACCTCAGCCCGGCGTGGCGTTTTCTGGTTCCGGTGGGCTTTATCGGCGCTTACTCGACCTTCTCCACCTACGAGTGGGAGACACTCTCGACGCTGCGCTCGGGGGCCTTCGCACTGGGCGCGCTGTACGCCGTAGGCAGCCTGATTCTGGGCCTGGCCGCCACCTGGGCCGGCGCCGCACTGGCTGAAGCACTCTGAGTGCGCTAGAATCCTCAGGTCCGTGCAGGGAGGCCGTCCATGCTGCAAACCGGTAAAGCCGTCAAAGTCACCATCTACCTCAGCGATGGAGCCAAGCACCACGGGATTCCCGTATACACCAGCGTGGTGGACTTCCTCTTTCACAGCGGCATCGCCGGAGCCACGGTGATCAAAGGTGTGGCCGGCTTCGGCGCCAAGCACCGCCTGCACAGCGCTCACATCCTGGAGATCAGCGACCATCTGCCGGTGCTTGTCCAGTTCATCGAGACGGCGGAGAAGGTCGAGGCGATTCTGCCGGAGTTGGAGAAGCGCACCGGATCGGTGCTGATCGAAGTCGTGGAAACGACGATCGTCGTGCCGCCGGCGTAGGGGATCTAGGGACTGAGGGACTGGCGGTTGGACTGCATGAATTGGAATGCACTGCGGAAGGGCGCGGACGAGGACGTCCGCGCTACTTTCATCCGATGACCAAATCCCGCTTTCAGGGTACTGGTCGCTCGTCCGTTAGTCCCTAGTCCCTCAGTCCCTACGTCCCCCAGTCCCCCAGTCCCTTAGTCCCTTAGTCCCTATCTCCCTACTTCGACGTGAACGGCGAGGCGGGCAGGCCCGCGCCATTGAAGAGGTTGCAGAGCGGACTGTTGGCCCAGCCGTAGCGCACCGCTACCGGCTCGGGCACATCGGGACTGGAGGCTACGACTGTCGCGCCCTCGATCCTGGCCGTTGCCGCGACGAATTTGCCGTCGACGCCGGCCACTTCGAAGCCGGTCAGGATGTCGCCCTTCAGCGTCAAACCCTTGGCATGATCGAACCAGACGCGCATCTGGTTGCCCTCGGGCACGGATTGCCGGTAGAGGGGTCCTGAGAACTCGATCGCCTCGCCGTAGCTCAACGCGCGCGCCGCCAGCGCCAGGCGCTGGCCCACGTCCACCTTGTCGGTGGGGTGAACGTTGTCGGGATTGCCGATGTCGATGGTTACGGCCATCGCCGTATTGCGCAACTCGAGCGTCTTGCGCTGCTGCTCGCGCAGGGTTGCCCAATCCTCCTGCGAAGACGAGTTGAAGTTGGCGATCTGCACATAGAGGAAGGGGAAATCGCCCTCGCCCCACTGCTTGCGCCAATCCTCGATCAAGGTACGGAAGATGCGGTGGTAGAGCGGGGCGCGCTCCAGGGCGCTGTTGCTCTCGCCCTGGTACCAGATCACGCCGCGGATGGGCAGCGGAGTGAGCGGGGCGATCATGCCGTTGTAGATCAGCCCCGGCGCCCAGGTTTGCAGCGGCGGGTGCCAGGGGAATTGCGGCACCGGGCTGCCGGCGGCTTTGGCCGCGGCGATCTGGCGCTGCTGCAGATTGTCTTCGAGAAAAGCGTCCGACTCGTGGTCGGTCATCTTGCCGCGGGAAACGAAAAGCGGCATCAGCGAGGCGTCCTGGCCCAGCGCAGTGAGGCGCACCCACGACTCGGCCACGGTCCCGCCCCAGGTGGCGTCGACGATGCCCACAGGGACGTGTTCCTTCTGCTCGATCTCGCGGGCAAAGTACCAGGCGATGGCGGAGAAGTACTTGGCCGTATCGGGCGTCGAGGCGGTCCAGCCCTTGGTTTCGGCGTTGTCCTGGGCAAAATCGGCGGTGCGCTTGTCGACCGTCAGCAGGCGGATGCGGTCGTTGGCGGCTAGGGGCACGTCGGCTGCGGCGGTGGCCGCGTTGCGCAGCTCGAACTCCATGTTCGACTGCCCCGAGGCCAGCCAGACATCGCCCACCAGCACATCGTCCAGGGAGATGGTCTGGGGCGCGGCGGCGGCATCGGCAGCGGAGCCCGGCAGGCATTGGATGGTCATCTGAAACGGCCCACCGGCAGCGCCGGGAGCGAGGTAAACGCTCCAGCGGCCCAGTTCGCCGGCCTTGGTGGAGCGGCGATCGCCGCGAAAGCTGACGCTGACCGAATCCCCCGGCGTCGCCATGCCCCAGACGTGGACCGGCTGGTCGCGCTGCACCACCATGTGGCTGGTAAGGATCTTGGGCAGGGTCACCTGAGCCGAAATCATGGCAGGCGGCAAAAGGGCCAGCAGAAGCAAAGTTCTCAGATTCACACGCACCTCTCGAAGCGGGTCGATTCCGGCTTTGTCGATTCCGTGCCGGAGCCGTAAAGAGAACGTTATCAGAGGCTCCCCCGCTCTGTCAGCACCCGCGCTGGGCGAAGCCGATCGCGCAGCCGCGCGCCGGGCGGCCCATCCCTCTGCGGCGCCGGTAAAACCGCCGGCTTATGCACAGGAAACTAACTCGACGAGATAGGCGCGGCGCAACTATTTTCCGCAGGCCGTGTCCAATTGGACAAAGTGCGTTTTTTGCGCGCTTTCAGACTGTTGCGCCGCTCCGGCAGCACACCTGCACCGGGCTCGAAATTAATTCGATTCTCCCTCCATTGTTGGTGCAAAATGGTGGGAATATCGAAACTTCAACACTGAGAAGATCGATGATCGAACTGTGTACAAGACACGCCTATCGTCTAGCGCTCTTGGCCATAGTGGTTTTGGCCGGCAGCAGGTTGCCTGCCCACGCGCAGGCGGCTCTATTGGTGGAAGAGCCGTATGGCTTCTTTGGCGCCATCAACCCTACCGGACACACCGCCTTCTACTTCGAGCGCATCTGCGCAGAGACCCCCATCCAGCTACGCCGCTGTAAGGCAGGCGAGTTGGGCGCAGTCGTCTCCCGCTATCAGGGCATTGGCGGCTACGACTGGGTGGCGATTCCGCTGGTTCCCTATCTTTACTCGGTGGAGAACGCTGGCGAGGTGCCCGCGCGCGCCGACCACGCCACCGTCGAACGGCTGCGCAACCGCTACCGCGAGGCTCATCTGCTCAGCCTGGGAGAGCATCTCGATCCCGGCAACCTGTTTCATGGCGGGTGGACGCAACTGATCGGTGTGAGCTATGAACGGCGCATCTACGCCTTCCGCTTCGCCACCACCGCGGCCGAGGACGACGCCCTCATCGCCCGGCTCAACAGCGCTCCCAACCGCTCCAAATTCGAATTGATCTACAACAACTGTGCCGACTTCGCCCGATTGCAGCTCAACGGCTACTTTCCCGGCACCTTTCATCGCAGCATCTTCCCCGACGCCGGCATGACTACCCCCAAGCAGATCGCCTATAAGCTGGTGCGTTACAGCCGCAAGCATCCGGAAGCGCAATTGACCGTCTTCGAGATTCCCCAGGTCCCCGGCTTTCGCCGCGCCAGCCGCACCAACAAGGATGTCTGCGAGTCGCTGGCCACCACCGCCTATGCCGCTCCCATCGCGCTCCTCAATCCCTACATCGCCGCGGGCCTGGCGGTGGATTACCTGGCGCGGGGCCGCTATCGCTACCTGCCCAGGCACCCCCTGGTGCTGACGCCGCAGACATTGAACAGGCTGGGTGTTTCCCCATTGACAGAGCCCGGCCCCGACCCGCACAATCCCGCCAGCGCCGCATTGCAGGCCGCCGGCGCTGCTGCGGAGCCTTCGGCCCAATCGGCCGACGCCGTAGCCCAAACCGGCCTGCTAGAAAGCAAGGCTGCTCATGAGTGATTTCAAGCCGCAAAACCTCAAGAACCATGGCAAGATCGATCCCTGGTTCCACATCTTTCTGCTGCTCGTCCTGCTTCTCAACCTGATCGACAGCATCGTGCATCTCATCCGCCACTTCGGTTTTGGCTCCGCTTGGCTGGTGATTATGGCTCTGGCCCTCTTCGTGGTGGTCTTCAAGATCCGGCTTTACGCGCTGAAGGTTCAGGACCGCATGATTCGGCTGGAGGAGCGCCTGCGCCTGCGCGATCTGGCCCCGGCGGAGAGCCCGGTTCTGATCGCCGCGCTCAACGAAGACCAGTTGATCGGCCTGCGCTTCGCCTCCGATGAAGAAGCGATCGCCCTGGCCCATCAGGCGGTGGCCGAGAAGCTCGACCGCAAGCAGATCAAGGAACGCATCAAGAACTGGCGTGCCGACAATTGGCGCGTGTAAAAGCCGGAGACCGACCTACACCGGATCGAGCACCGACGCTTCATGGATCGCCGGTGGAACGGAGTTACACTGCCTGCCCTGTTGCAGCAAGGTCTGGTAGAAATCGGTGGTGCGTCCCATGACGTGCGCAAAGGAATAGTGCTCGACCGCCCAGGCCCGCGCCGCTTGGCCCATGCTCTGGCGACGCGTGGGATTCTCCAGCAGTTGCAGCACGGCGGCGGTGATGGCGCTGGGGTAGCCGGGTGGAATCAGCAACCCCGTCACTCCCGGCGCCACTGCATCCCGCGCGCCGGTGGCCCAGGTGGTAATGGCCGGCAAACCGCTGGCGGCCGCCTCCAGCACCGCGTTGGGAAACCCCTCCCGCCAGGTAGGCAGAACCAGAAGGTCCATGGCGCCATAGTAGGGCGCGGTATCGTCGACCATGCCGGTCACCAGGATGCGCGGATGGCTCAGAATGCGCGCCTTCCAGGCCCGGCTGAGCGCGTCCTCGGCGGCATCGAACCAGCCCACCAGGAGCAGCCAGGCCGCCGGTTGCGCGGCCAGAATCCGCTCGAAGGCCACAATCAGGTCGGGCAACCCCTTGGCATAGGTGAGCCGGCCGACAAAACCCACCACCGGAGCGTTGCTGGGCAAACCCAGGATTCTCCGCGGATTTCCCTGGCTGGGCGCAAAACGCAGCGGATCGACTCCGTTGCTGCTGCCGGCGCCGAGCAAGCGCAGTTTGTCAGCGGGCGCCAAGCCCAGTTGCAGCGCCTCCGAGCGCAGACTCGGGCTGTTGCAGAGTACGGTCTGGGCGCAGGCCGCAGCCATCCGCTCCGCGGCACAGAGAATGCGCCGCTTCCGGCCCTGCGCTGCCTCCAGCCGCAAGCCTCGCAACATGTAGACGCGCACCGGCACCCCGGCCAGTTTGGCCGCCACCGTGCCCAGCAATCCCGCCTTGGGGGTGCTGAATTCGGTCATATCCGGCCTCAGCCAGCAAAGCAGACCCCACAGACGCAGAAAAGATACGAGGTCCTTGTGAAGGGCGATACTGCGCTCCATGGGAACGGCGTGGAACTCGACGCCCTCGCTGATGGCCGTGCGTTCCAGCAACGGGCCGGGGTTGGCGATCAGCGTAACGCGGAAGCCCGCTTCGCGCAGCGCTCGCAGGCGGCCGCGCAGCACCAGGCAGGTCAAAGCATTGGTCACGCCCACAACAATATGCGGCCGGCGAAGTGGGGGAGGGCCGAAGGGGCGACGCAGGGGCAGACAAAGAAACGACAGGATCGCAGAGGCGATCTCCAGAGAGCGTTTGAGCACCAATCCCTCCGCCAAGGGCCCTGCGCTCCGATAAGAATCCGCATCGGAGTCGCATCCAGGATGTGTGCTCGACTGCGCCGGGAGCCGATGCTTACCGAACCCGCCGCGGAAGGCCGTTCCGCAACGCATTCACTCCCGTTCACCGTCTGTACAGATCCCACCGCGAACACGCGGGGAAGAGACACAATGTGCGCTCTCCCTCTGGAGATAAGTGGAAAGTAGCTCTAGAAAACTCTTATTTTGTATGCGCGTCAAGAGTTTTTTGGTAAATATTTATCTCGGCACGAAAATTCGGCGAAAGCTAGTACCCATAACTCGAAGCATCCTTCCGGAAAGCTCGCGGCCCTGACTCCCGAGGCTCTTGCGGTTACCCTCTGCGATGGAGCGGCAAGACGTTTTCAGAGATCGCTGGCGTCGCATTCCGGTATATACTCGCAGTGCCCACGCAAAGGAGCGCCGTGACTGCCTCCTGCCGCCCCCGGATTCTGTTGCTCATTCCCCGCCTTGGCGGCGGCGGTGCGCAGCGCGTCACCGAGCTGCTGGCGCGCCATCTCTCCCCCCAGAGCTATGAGTTACACCTGGGCACGATTCTCGCTTGCAGCACAGAAACTCAGACAAGGGAAGAGTTTCCACCGTGGGTGACTCTGCATCGGCTGGAAGCCCGGCGAGTGCGCGCCGCCGCCTGGCCGCTTTTGCGCTTGCTGCGCCGACTGCAGCCAGACCTGATTCTCTGCGGCATGGCGTACCTTAATTTTCTGGTTTTGCTGCTGCGGCCCTTGCTTCCCAGATCGGTCAGGATCGTCGTGCGCCAGAACGGAACCGTCTCCGCCGCGCTGGCCTTCGGCGGCCAGCCGTTCTACACTCGCCTGCTCTACAAACTGCTTTACCCCCGAGCCGACCGTATCGTCTGCCAATCGCGCGCCATGGCCGAGGATCTGGCCCGGATGGTGCGTGTGCCCGCCGCACGCCTGGCGGTGCTGCCCAATCCCATCGAGATCGAGGCGATCCGCGCCGTGGCCGCTGAGGCTTCCAGCACCGCCGCGAGCGCTTCTATTTGGAGCGGCGCAGGCCCGCGTCTGCTGGCCGTCGGCCGGCTCTCCGGGGAGAAGGGCTTCGATCTGCTGCTGCAAGCGCTCGGCGCCGTCCGTCTGCGTTTTCCCTCGATCGAACTGGCCGTTGCCGGGGCGGGCGAGGAAGAGGACCGCCTGCGCACTCAGGCCAAGCGCCTGGGGCTGGAAGATACCGTCCACTTTCTCGGCGCGGTTGCCGATCCTGCGGCGCTCTTTCCCGGCATCGATCTTTTTGTGCTTGCCTCACGCCACGAGGGCCTGCCCAATGCGCTGCTGGAGGCTGCCGCCGCCGGCTTGCCGCTGCTTTCCACTCCCGCATCGGGGGGGATCGTCGAGCTGTTGCAAGATCGACCCGGCTGCTGGCTGGCGGCGCAGGCCTCCGCTGCCGCGCTGACCGCTGGCCTGCTGGCCGCGCTGGGGGCGCTCGAACCCCGCCAGCGCTTCCCTCACCCTTTTATCGACGCCTTCGATGTGGAGTGCGCCGTGCAGGCCTATGCCGATCTTATCGACAGCGTTTTGCGGGAGCCGGCGCGATGAAGCACGTGGTGCAGTTGATTCCCTCGCTCGATCGCATCGGCGGCGCCGAGCGCCAAATCTTGCTGCTGGCGCACGGCCTGTTGCGGCGCGGCTGGCGGGTCAGTGTGGTCACGCTCGCTGGCGAGGGCGGCGGGGCCGAACTGCGCGCCGCCGGAGCCGCCTTCTTCAACCTGGAGATGCGCCACGGGCTGGCCGATCCCGGCGGCTGGCTGCGCTGGCGTACATGGCTGAGAGGAGCCGCGCCGGAGGTGGTTCACGCCCATCTGACCCACGCCGCCTGGCTGGCCCGCTGGTCGCGCCTGAGCGCGCCGACGCCGGTGCTGATCGACACGCTGCACAGCTCCTGGACCGGCAGTTGGGGCCGGCGCATCGGTTATCGCATGAGCCGCTGGCTGCCGGATCAGGTCACCGCCGTGAGCGAAGGCGTCGCCGCGGCGCATCTGGGTGCTGCCATGGTCGATCCCAGCCGCATCACGATTCTGCCCAACGGCGTCGATGCCAATTTTTGGCGGCCCGAACCGGGAGCCCGCGCAGGTGTGCGCCGAGAGCTTGGCCTGGGGGCGGAGTTCCTCTGGCTGAGCGCCGGGCGGCTCGATCCGGTCAAGGATTTTTCCTCGCTGCTGCGGGCATTTGCGGGGATTGAAGCGTCGGCGCGTCTGGTCATCGCCGGCGCCGGTCCCGGAGAGAGCGGATTGCGCCGCCTGTGCACGGAACTCGGACTCGATCCGAGGGTCCGTTTTCTGGGCTTCGAGACGGATCTCTTGCGCTGGATGCAGGGGGCCGACGGCTTCGTGCTCTCTTCGCGCTGGGAGGGCCTGCCCATGACCCTGTTGGAAGCCGCCGCGTGCGCCCTGCCCGCCGTGGCCACCGATGTGGCGGGAAGCAACGAGGTGGTGGCACACCAAGAGACGGGATTGCTGGCCGCGGCGGGCAGCGTCGAGGCGCTGCGGGAAACGATGCGGCGCCTGATGGAAACCCCGGAGCAGGAGCGCAGCGCTTTGGGCCTGCGCGCCCGCCAGCGAGTGATCGAGCGCTATGCACTGGAAGCGGTGCTGGACCGCTGGGAGGCGCTGTACAACGCTCTTCTGAGCCGCAATGGCAGGCCGCGTAGGTGGGGCGGTACTTCTGAACAACACTGATTGAGTTTTTCGCTCTCCCACCGTCCCACCCTAGCCGCAAGAACAAGAACGCGGCGAGGGTGGGGCACCCTGGAATTCTGGCGCCCTGGTACTCTGGCGCCCCGGAATTCTGGCACCCTGAAATTCGAGATCTTTTCACCCCCGGCGTATGGGTTTGGCGTGGCGGCTGCGGCGCTTCAGGGCTCGGCTGAGCAGCAGTCTTCCCAGTTGAAATGCAGCGTAGAGCCGTTCCCCTATCCCCAGCCTGCCCGGCTTGTACTCCTCCAGCACGCGTTCTACGGAGGTAAACTGCGCGGCATGTTGGCGGAGGAAGGCGCCCAGCCGCTCGACGGCGCTCGCGCTGGCGGTGTTGCTGTGGATGCAGATGGTCCACAGCCCGCATTCTCGCTCTTCCGGGGCCCAAAGCTGCTGGGGAATCCAGATCACCCCGCCGCGCCGGAAGGGGACGCGGCTCAATCCATCGGAGAGCACCGGAATCCCCTCTTTGCGCAGCGCGCGCAGGGTTTTGTGGTCGAAGCCGTGGCGCGGCGCCACCCAGATTTTGGGATGCAGTCCGTGGGCCCGCAGGGTCAGCAATCCGGTATGAATCCATTGCCGTTGCAGCTCCCCGGAGACGCCGGCAAACTCCGAGCGGTGGTGCAGAGGAACCAGGCTGCGGCCGGTGCTTTGGCAGAGATGGCGGTAGCCGTGCAGGGCGATGGTGGCGCCGCTTGCTTCCAGAGTACGCATCTGCTCCCAGAAGCCTGAGTCCTCGGGCGCAGCCTCGAGTTTGCGGTCGCGGTTATCGGGAACCACGGCCAGAATCGGATGGATGCCGAATTCCTCGATCAGGGGCAGAAAGCGCCGCCACCGCGCCGCCTCCAGAGTGGGGCAAAGATCGTCAAAGCGAAGAAGATACTGCGCGGGTCGCGGAATCATGCCATCTCTCTAGATGCGGCCTTGGCCGGGGGAGTTTTCTTTTCCCTCACCCTGGCGCTGGGCGGCCTCGGCCCGCGCCAGCAACTTGCCCGTCCAAAAGCCGAGAAAGAGGAAGGTGCTTACCGTCCACAGCGAAGTGGCCAGGGCGATCCCGGCCACGCCCATGGAGCGCATCAGGAGCAGATTCAAGACCACGTCCAGCGCCAGATTGACCGCTCCGCAATAAAAAATCAGATCGGTGCGGCGCAGCGCCACCAGAAAGCGGTAAAAGACCCGGCTGGTCACAAAAAAAGGAATCTGAAGGGCGTACATAGCCAGCACCGGGGCCACTGCCTGGGTATCGCCGCGATGAAATACGCCATGTTGCAGGGTGAGGCGAACCAACTCCGGCGCGGCGGCAATCAGCAACAGGGCAAGTGGAACGGAGAGCAGCGCCGTTCCACCCAGCCAGAGGCGCAGGGTGCGGCGGCAGGCGGCCCAGTCGCGTTGGGCGACCAGACGGGAGAGATACGGAACGAGCGCCGTTGAAACCGCTCCGCCCAGCAGGGTCAACACCAAGCCGACGTAGCGTCCGGCATAGGCCAGCGCAGAGACGCTCCCGGCCGGCAGCATGGCGGCCATGGATTGATCCACCAGCAATCCGCCCGAGGCGACCAGGCTGCTCAGCAGCACCGGGCCGTACTGCTGCACCACTTCCCGGCTGGCCTGAGTGCTTGCCGAGCGGCGCAACTGAAAGCGGTAGCCATGGACGTCCATCAGCTTTGCCAACAGGCCCGTGTGCAGCAACGCGCCAGCCACGCTGGCCCAGACCAAGGCCCAGACCCCCATGCGACCGCCGAGCAGCAGAGCGCCGGACAGAATCGCCAGAGGAAGCAGCGCCGGGGCCAGCGCCGGGGCGGCGAAACGCTCGCAGGTGTTGAGCACGGCGCTGCACAGGGCGGCCACGCCGCTGAGGACGACTGTCGGCAGCAGCGCATAGAAGAGGCGCACCGCCAGATCCAGCTTGGCCGCGGGGTAGTGGGAGGCGATCAGGGGAAAGAATCCCCGCGCGCCCAAAGCCATGGCCAGCGCCGCGGCCGTCAGCAACAGCACCAGCCAGAGCAGTGCGCAGGAGAGCAGTTGCTGAGCTTGCTCGCGGCCCTCCCGTTCCCTCACCTTCACCAGCGTGGGAATCAGCGCCTGGTTCATCGACTCGGCGATGAGGTTGATGAGCAGACCGGGGATCAGCGCCGCCGCCAGATAGGCGTCCATGGCGTCGGACCGGCCATAGATCCCAGCCACGGCGATCTCTTTCACGGTTCCCACGCACTTGGCCGCCACGCCCGCCACCGTGACCACTGCCGCGGCGTGGAGGATGCTGCGATTTACGCCGTCCCCATGCAGCGACCGCAGGAATGAAGATAGGCGCGTCATGGAGGTGAGCCGCCGGTAAAGCACTCCGCCAGCTTGCTCCGCTCCTCGACGGCCAGGCGGCCGGCCAGCGCCGTCAGAGCAATCAGCAGCCAGGCGGGGCGGCTCTCTTCGACGGTCGAGACCAGCGAACTGACCAGCAAAACCAGCAGCGCCACGGTAAGAGCAACCCGCAGGCTGCCCTGGCAGCGCAGCGCCGCGCGCAGGCACAGAAGCGCGATTGCGACAGCCAGCAGCAGGGCGCAGAGTCCACCGCTGACGGCGAGGGCCAGGGCCGTGTTGTGGGCCGTGTCCCCAGAGGCGGTTCCTGCCGCCGTTACAAACGACCCCGCCCCCGAGCCGAAGAACGGCGCGCGTTCGAACGCCTCCCAGCCGGCGCTCCACAGGCTCCAGCGCTCATTCAACCCCCCACTATGCAGTTGTTCGGGGATGGTCGCCAGCCGCTCCAGGGCCGAATGAGGAATGGCCAGCCATACTCCACCGAGGAGCAGAGGCAACGCCAGAACACCCGCCAAAACGCTGCGCGGATAAATGCGATAGAGCAGCACGGCGCACCCGGTCAAGGCCACGAGGGCAGCCAGAAAGCCTCCACGGGAGGCGGTCAGCAACACACCGGCCAGCCCCAGCGGCAGGTAGCTCAAGGCCAGAAGCCGTCCCAGCCTGCTGCGCTCGCTGGCCCCGAGCAGCGCCGCCAGAGGGAATCCAAGATCGAGGAAGTGGGCCACGTCGTTGGGGTCCTGTCCTGTAGCTGCATAGCGCAACTGCCCCTCGGCCAGCGCCAGCGGCGAGCGCAGATCGGCCAGGGTCAGCACCGCCAGCACGGCGAAGCCGGCCACGCTCCAGCGCAGCAGCGTGCGCAGATCGCGGGGAGTGGCGGCCAGCTCCCAGACCAGCCAGACGACCATCATCTTCTGGAAGCTCCAGCGCAGGCTCACCAGGGTTTCGGCGGGGGCGACGCTCCAGAAGACCGTACAGCAGTTCCAGACAAAGAGCGCCAGCACCAGCAGCGGAATCGCACCGGGCCGGCGCACCTCGCCCGCCTCGATGGCCGCGGGGAGCGCGGCCAGTAGCAGAACGAGCCCCAGAAAGCGGGTGATATTCCCCCACGGATCGCCCAGATCGAGCGAATAGGCCCAGGGAATGGTGAAGACGAAGAGCAGCAGCAATCCCCTGGCTACGGTGCGCATGGCTAGAACCTCTGCGAATAGACCATGCCGGCGTAGATCGAGACCCCCAACGCCGACTGGATCGCCGATTCGAGGGTCTTATTGAGCAGGTTTTTGGCCGTCGAGTCGGGTACGAAGAGGATGTCGCGGTCGCGGACCGGCTGGTCGGGCTCCTGGCCGCGCAACATGCGTTTCAGGTTGAGCGGAGTCAGCGTGCGCCCGCCCTTCTGCTCGCGGATCAGCAGCGCCCGGCCGGTGGCGGCATTCTGCGCCGGTCCCCAGGCCAGAGAAAGCGCCTGCACCACGGTCAGCCCTTGCGCCGGATCGACCGCGAAGCCGCCGGGACGCACCACGTCGCCGATCACGTAGACCAGGCCGGCGCGGCTCACCTGCACCGTATCGCCCGGCTGCAGCTCGGGATTGTGCTCACCGGCGGGGTCAGCTCCGGTGGGGTCGAGCACCACCGGGTGGGCCGTCTTGGGATCGCCGCGGTGATAGACGTTGACCAACCGGCCGGCGCTGGGGGCCAATCCCGAGGCCGCAGAAAGCAAATCGAGAAGCCGGTGGTGCAGGGTGTAGGGGTAGACTCCGGGGCGCGTGACCTCGCCCAGCACGCTTACGTCCTGCCCGGCGTAAGCGGTGACCAGCACCGTCACCCGAGGATGGAGCAGGATTCCCTGGGCCACTAGCGCTGCCTCGATGGCCCGCGCCGCGCCCTGCTCGCCCAGCCCTTCGAGGCGCACATCCCTGACCATGGGCAGGGTCACCGTACCATCGGATGCCACGCGCACCAGGGAGTGGAACTCCGGGGTGTGCAGTTCGCCGATCTCAAGGAAATCGCCCGGCCCGATGGGCGCGGGCATGGCCAGGCTGGATTGCGGCGTGCCGGTCTGCGCCTGCGGAGCGCTGTTTGTACCGCTGGGCAGATCCCACACCGCCGGAGCTTGGCGCGGATCGGGTACGCTCTTCTTTTCTTCAGTGACCGTGGGATGGGCCACGCCGGAGGGCAAGCCGGATGTGCTGGGGGTGGGGGCCTGCGCCCGCATCGTTGCGCCGGCGGCCAGAACCACCAGCAGCAGCGCCGCCTTCACAGCCGCCGGACGGAGCCTCTCCATCAGCAGCGCCGCCGCCAGCGCCAGCCACAGTCCTGCAAAGAGGGCGACCGCGAAGTCCACCAGCGGGTCTGGATCAACCGGCCGGGCGGGCACACGCGCATCGTCAACTACCGTGAAATTGGAAGCCCCCACCCCGGCGAGCAATCCCGCCTCGCGCACCTTGTTCTGCACACGCACATAGAGTTCGTGGGCCGCGCTGGCCTCTTGCAGGCGCTCGACGAACTCGCCGGCCGCCTGATTCGATTGCATGGCCTGCGCGTTGCGCTGGTCGAGGTTCTTGCGCGCCTCCTGTTCGCGCACCGCGGCACGCTGCCAGGCGCTCTTGAAGCGTTCAACCAATTTGCCGTCCTCCGCCTGCTTCTGCTTGTTCAGCTCCTGCAACTGGCGGCCAATCTCGATTACACGGGGAAAATTGGGCCCGTGCTCGGCGCTGAGTTGCGCCTGCTCTTCTTCGAGAGTGCTGCGCCGCGCACGGATCTGTTCGAGCAGCGCAGAAGAAAGGCCGCTGTCCTCCGCTTGCGCTTGGGAGGAGGCTACGAGTTCCGGATCCCCCTGGAGGGCAGAACGGTAGGCGGCCTCGCTGAGAATGCGATCCGTGGTCGCCTCGGCCAGTTGCCGGCCCAATTCCTCCAGCTCGACCAGCGTGGCGCTGTGGACCGTCTCGACGGGCTGCCCGTTGCCCAGCGTCTCCGGCGTGGTCAAAATGCCGTGCGCATTCTGGAACTCCACCAGACGCTGCTGGTCGCGGTCCATCGCGGCCTTGAGTTCCCGGAGCTGACCGGCGAGCCAGTTGGAGGCCTCGGCCGTGGCCCGCGCCCGCGCCGCGCTTTGCTGCTCGCCGTAGGCGCGCACCAGTTCATTCACCACCGCCGACGACAGTGCCGCATCGTGGGAGCGAAAACGAATCTGAACCAGCAGCGTGCGCGGGACCGACTGCACATTGAGCCGGCGGGCAAAGCGCTCCAACAGCCACTCGCGGGCCGCGGCATCGGGAGCCTCCGGTTTGAAGCCGGGAAACTTCTTTGCAAATCGCCCGCAGAAGCCCGACGCCGTATAGAGCTTCAAGCGCACAATCACCGCCCAGGCGAGCCGCTCGCTGCGCAAAACGCTGGCCAGTGTCTCCAGTTGCAGCGGCGCGGAGAGCACCGATGCCGCCGCCATGGGTTCGGCTGCCTCCAGCCCCAGCGCCGTGGCCGGCTCCTGGCGCAGCGCCACCTGGGCGCGGGCCTCGTATTGATTGGGCGCGATCAGGCAATAGAGCAAGCAGACCAGCAGCACTCCGCCCAGCACTGCGCCCGCCGCCACACGCCGGCGCGACAGGATTCCCACAAGCTCCCGCAGCGAACCGCTGGGAGCCCGAAGTGAGCTACCCTCCCCGTTCATTTTCAATGACTCATGGTAGGAATCGTGCTGAAACTCGGAAGGAACCGGCAAGGGTGCAAACCTCCGTCCCATAGCCTCCCGCGAAGCCCGCCCCAGTTACGGATCGAAAAACCCCCGCGGAGCAAATACGGCTCAGTGTGCTTGATCCCGGCTCATCCGTCAATAGCTTCTGCAAGAAAAAGAACGGACCGGCGCGCAAACCCACGCGGCGGTTGGGAAACCACTTTTTGCATGTGATTGAGCGAATAAGGGAAATGCCGGACAAAACTGGCTCAGAAAAAGCGGGAGCGAGTTATTCCGGTCGCGCGCACAGCGGTGACTTCGCGCCGAGACAGGCCGCGCAAAACTCCCGCGACTCCACCGAGTCTGTCACCAGCGGCCCCACCGACAGATGCGACAACTGCTTGAATAATTCCTCGGGAGTCTCCCGGCAGCGCTCCTTCAGGTCGAGCAACAGCTCGTCGATGTACTCCCGGTCGCACTCAGAAATTTGCTGCCTTAAGCAGGGGTGCGGGAACAGCTTCAGGTGCTCGCCTTCCTGCACTGCCAACAAGATCACAGAATCGTCCGCCGAGGTGGGCTTCTGCTGGCGATATTTGAGCGCACACACTCGCACCTTCGCATCTGAACCGGAAGTGCTTCGCTTTGCGTTCATGATCCTTGCTGCGAGCCTCCGCTCGAATGCTCTCCGTCAATCCCAACACAAACAAGGTGATGCTCTCGACCAGGGCGGGATCGCCAAAACGTCGCATCAGTTGCCCAAAGCGCACGATCGCCGAAGCTGTCTTCCATAGCGCGGGCAACTGCAATACGGTCTCTGCCAGCGCCAAGGGATCGATGCCCAGAATTGCCTTTTGCGCCGCTTCGGCATCCGCGCGGCTCACCGCTGGGTAGATGCGCGGATCAAGATAGCGCGACGCCCTGAAATGAGGAGCGGCGCTGCCCCTGGCCCCACCTAAAAGATGGCCATGATCGACAAAATACGCGTCCAGCCACTGCGTCTCGCCCTCGACAAACAGCGCCTGGCGATTATCGGTATGCTCGCTCAAAACATCCAGCAACCACGCCGTCCAGAAGTTCCTGCGGTCCCGCACCCGGCTGAAAAACCCTCCCGAGAGAATCTCGAAGACCCGGCACTCACCCAATTCCAGAAAGCGGGAGCCGAAACACAAGCCCGTTTGCGGCTTCACCAAGCCATGTTCGCTCTCGAGCCAGCAGCCTGGATTCTGCGCCAGAAAATGCTCGGAGATCGCAACCGTGCGCCACTCCGGTACAGCCAACCCGGCCAGGCGGAAGATCTCCGTCCCGATGGCTTCGTTGAAGAGTAAATTGGGGCCCTGGAAATTATTGAGGAACTTGACTACATAGAAAAAACCGTCGCTTGCCTCGACCAGAATCGGCTGCGATCCTCCCCGCAACCTGCGGACAAATCGAATCGCTTCTACGCACTCCACTTGCTTCATGCTTGCCCCCAATTCCCCATGCAGCCGCTATCCGGCGTTTTGCCTGTTGCACAGAACTGGGAGTTGACCGATAGAGAGGAGCGGTCAAAAAAATTCCGCTTTGCGCCTCGCGAAAAAACCGACTCCGGCTATCCCGCAATTCACTCAGCAGCTTGGGGCTCGAACACCCCTCCTCATCCGGCAGCCTGCGAATCGATCTGCCGTCTGGGTCGTGCAAGTTTCGAACCGAGATCCATCGCATTCCAGCAGTCTCGGAAAAATCTCAAAACTTAAGTTTTACGATGTTCACTCTCCAAATCAGGAATGTCAATGTGACTTTAGTACATGGTATTGGTTTTTCTTCGCTCGCCGATCAAGCCCACTTTGAGATAGCAGTAAAGTGTACAATTTCACTACAAATACCGAACATTTCCCCACAATTACCGATCTATCATTGCTCTCTTCAATCTCCATCGCAAAGACATAACTGGAGCGGTGAAGTTATGGAGCAACCCGCCGGGACGGAAAACTCTTCACCTCGCTCACAGTTGGCCCCCGCTGGCTCGGTACCAGGCCACGGTGCGCCGCAGACCCTCGCGAAAATCGACCCGCGGCGCATAACTCAGCGCCTCCCCGGCCTGGCGGATGTCGGCCAGCGAATCGCGAATGTCGCCCGCCCGCGGAGGGCCGTAAGCGGCCTCGCCGGTGTAACTGGTTAGCTCGCGCAAGATCTCAAAGGTCTCTTGCAGCGTGATGCGAACGCCGGTGGCAATGTTGAAGGCCTGCCCAGCAACCCTCTGCGTCGACGCCGCAGCGGCCAAGAGATTGGCGTGGACCACGTTCTCGATGTAGGTGAAGTCGCGGCTCTGGCTGCCGTCTCCGTGGATGGTGGGCTGCTCGCCGCGAAGCATCAACCGGCAGAACCTGGCCAGCACCCCGGAGTAGTGGGAGGTGGGGTCCTGATACGGCCCGAAGACGTTAAAGTAGCGCAGCACCACCGTCTCCAGTCCATAGACCCGGTAAAAGGAGCGCATGTACTGCTCGCCGGCCAATTTGGCCACGGCATAAGGCGAGATGGGGTTGGGGGTCATGGCCTCGTGCTTGGGCAGGGTAGGGGTGTCGCCATAGGCCGACGAGGAGCCCGCATAGACGATCCGCCGCACTCCCGCGGCCAGCGCCGCGATGAGCAGGTTCAGAGTGGCCGTGGCGCAGTGCAGATGGGTCGCCGCCGGGTCTTCGACCGAGCGCGGCACCGAGGCCAGCGCCGCCTCGTGGAAGACGATCTCGACGCCCGCACAGGCTCGCGCACAGTCCTCGGGAAGGGACAGGTCGCCCTCGACAAACTCCATCGCCTCCAGCCCCAGTAGATTCTCGCGGCGGCCAGTGATGAAATTGTCGATGCCCCGCACCGTCTCGCCGCGGCGCAGCAATTCAGCGGCGATCGACCGCCCGATAAACCCTGCCACTCCCGTCACCAGAACCTTCGCCAAACGATCCTCCCGCCCAATCCGGTTACGCATGGTTCCTTTGCACTGGACCCGGCAGCGTGCCCTTCATTGCAAACCCAGCGTAAACCAAAAAAGAAAGGGCGAACGCCGCAGATGCGACACTCGCCCCGTTTTCTTCAAGCCAAAAGAGACTACCACCATTCCATCAAGCGGCCATGGGGAATCTTGACGCTGGTTTCGGGCTTCTCCGTGCGCAGCAGCAGGAGCGGCGTGTGGATCAGCTTGACGATCTTCTCGGCGACGGAGCCGAAGACCACCGGATACCAGCCGGAGACGCCATGGGTCGATATGACGACCAAATCGGCCTTCTCTTCTTCGGCGAACTCGAGGATGTAGCCGGCGACATCGTGGTCTTCGGCGATCTTGGTGGTTCCCTTGATGGCCTTGGCGTTCAGGCCTGCCTGGGAGAGTGCGAAGTTCTTCTCCGCCGCCGCCTTGGCCTCTGCGACCGAGCACTCGGGGAGAACATGAAGAAGGATGATTTCGGCATGAAACTTCTCGGCCAGTTCCATCGCCGTCTCCATGGCAACGTGGGAAGACGGGCTGAAGTCGATGGGAACCAGAATCTTGGTGGGAATCGCGCTCACAATTGCATCGGACATGGTGTCTCTCCTCGCCGTACCGCACGCGCAGCCGGCCTCTCATTTTTCGCCCCAATCATACCAACTCTTCCCACTTGGCGATACGTGACCGGAGACACAGGCCTGCCCGCCGGCCCGTTTCCGTCTTAGGCTACCGGTTCGGCCAGCAACGCGCTCAGCGTCGCCGTCCAGGCCTCCAACTGGGCGGTTGGTACGCACTCCCGGCTGGAATGCGCGGTGTGCATGTCGCCGGGGCCCATGACGATCACCTCATCGCAGACCTTCGCCAGCCGGGTGGCCTCGGAACCAAAGCTGATGCCAGTGGGCGTGCGCGCTTTGCCGGCCTTTTCGCCGATGGCCTGCAAACGCGTCTGCAGCGGTCCCGACTCGAGCGGAGAGAAACCCGGTTCGGAGCGGAAGGCCTCGACGTGAATGCGCACCCGCGGCTCCTCCAGACGCACGCTGTCGACCACCCACTCCAGCTCGGTCAAAAAGGCGCGCGGCGGGTCGGCGGGAATCGGCCGCCACTCGACCAGGAACCAGCACTCGCCAGGAACGATATTCTTGGCCGTACCGCCCTGAATCACACCGATATTCACCGTGGTGCGCGGCGGGTCGAAGAGCGGGTCGGCATTCTGCGCCGCGTTGCCGCTGAACTGGGTCCCCAGCTTGTCGATGCGCTCGATCAGCTTGGCCGCCTGGGTGATCGCCGAGAGCCCCTCCAGCGGATAAGCGGAGTGTGCCTCGATGCCCTTCACCGTGATCCGCGCCATGCCGTAGCCCTTGCCGGCGATCCCCGGCCGCAGCGAGGTGGGCTCGCTGACGATGGCCGCGCGTATGTGCAGTTTGGTTGAATCCAGCAGCCGCCGCATTCCCTTGCAGCCGATCTCTTCATCGGCGGTCAGAATCAGCGCCACGCCGGGGTGCACGGCGTTGGGCGGCAGTGCATCCACAGCAGCCACAAAGCAAGCCAGAGACCCCTTTGCGTCACAAGCGCCGCAACCGTGCAGAAAGGCGCCGCCACCGCTCGCCGTCAGTTCCAGCGCCGCCGTCCAGCCCAGGGCCAGGGGAACCGTGTCGGTGTGGCAGACAAAGGCCAGATCGATGGGGCTCTCGTCCGTGGGCGCACCGGGCGGACGGGCGATCAGATTGGCCTTGTCCACCTCGCGTTCGTCAGTGTAGGGAAAGAGCTCGACCCGCCAGCCCTTGCCCTCAAGAAAGCGCTTGACCCAGTCGATCAACAGCAGATTGGAGACGGAATAGGGGGTTGGAATCCCCACCAGAACCCGCAAAATCTCTTGTGCCGTCATGGCGTCCTTTCAAACTTCCCTGCCCCCCACGAAGACCCTGGGCCGGAGCGGCGCGGCGATGAAGTAGGCCAGCTCGCGGTAGTCTTTCACCTCGTGGATGAGCAGATCGGCTTGCTTCCCAGTCTGCAACGAGCCGGTCGTCTCACCAAGCTGTAAACTCCAGGCGGCGTTGATGGTCGAGGCCGTCAGTGCCTCTGCGGGAGTGAGTCCCATCTTGAGACAGGCCAGGGAAAGAACCAGCGGCATGGACGCAATCGGCGAAGAGCCGGGATTGAAGTCCGTGGCCAGCACCAACGCCAAGCCCTGCTCCACCATAGCCCGAGCAGGGGGGTACTGGGTACGGTCGAGGGCAAAGACCGAACCCGGTAGTAATACCGGCTGCACGCCCGCGGTCCGCAACTGGGCCAGCGTCTCCACCTCTACCGTCTCCAGATGGTCGGCGGTGTCGGCGTTCAGTTCGACGGCCAGCGCCGCGCCGGTTCCGGGGCGGAACTGCTCGGCGTGCAAGCGCAGCCGCAATCCGTGACGGCGGGCGGCAGCGAGAACCACACGGCACTCGTCGACGGTGAAGGCGTGATCGTCGCAGAAAGCGTCGCAATTCCGCGCCAGGCCTGCCGCGGCGACCTCGGGAATCAGCTCCTCGGCGATCCCGCGAAGGTACTCGGCGCGCCGCCCGGCGAACTCTGGAGGAAGAGTGTGCGCGGCCAGCAGCGTGGGAACAATTCTGGCCGGGCCTTCGCCGTTGAGGAGGTGCAAAACGCGCAGCATCTTCAACTCTGTCTCGCGATCCAGCCCGTAGCCCGACTTGGCTTCGATAGTGGTGGTGCCCGCCCTGAGCATCCAGTCGCGATGGCGGCGGGCGGCGATGAGCAGTTCGTCCTCCTTGGCGGCGCGGGTCTGACCCACCGTGCTGAGAATGCCTCCACCGGCGGCGGCGATCTGTTGATAGGTAGCGCCGCCGAGCCGCTGCTCGAACTCCGCGGCGCGGTTGCCGGCAAAGACCAGATGGGTG
Source organism: uncultured Occallatibacter sp. (assembly GCA_964493705.1). Taxonomy (GTDB): domain Bacteria; phylum Acidobacteriota; class Terriglobia; order Terriglobales; family Acidobacteriaceae; genus Telmatobacter. The sequence goes on along the minus strand of CAZBPD010000028.1, from coordinate 16,588 downwards.
TGCGCATCCACAAAGCCCGGCGTGACCAGGCCGCCTTTCGCATCGACTATCTCGGCGTTCTTGGGAATGCTGGAGCGAAGGTCGGCATAAGTGGCCGCGGCTGCGATGCGGCCATTCTCAATAAGCAGCGCCGCGTTCGCGATCAGGCCCAGTTCACGCAACTCTGCGCCCACCCGCGGACGTGCCGGCCCGGCGAGAGTTGCAAGTTGACCGATGTTGAGGATGGCGAGAGTCATATGTGGATCAAGCAATTCTTCGGAGTTGAAAAGGATGAAACGCAGATCCTTCGCTGCGTTCCTAATGAACGGGTCTGCTAACCCCACTTTTCAGCGCGGCCCTGCGGGGCGCGAGGTAGATTTTGGCATCCATCCCAGGGGTTCCGCTGCGCTTCACCCCTGGCTACTTTCATCGCCTCCCTGCGGGAGGCGGTTGCCGCGTTCATTGTAGCCGTAACTCGTCAACACGAGTCATGTTGCTCAGGATGACAGCGCTCTTTCAGAAAGAACATCTTGTCCTTCGATCCGGCATGTACAACAACCGCACAAGTTATTTGTCATCCTGAACGAAGTGAAGGATCTGCGTTTTGTCTTTCCATACATTCAGGCCGGTCCACTCAACCGACCACTCATCTTACTTTCCCAGCATGGGCATTTGAATGCCGCGTTCGCGCGCGGTGTTTTGGGCAAGCTCATACCCTGCATCGGCGTGGCGCACGACGCCCAGGCCGGGATCGTTGTTGAGGACGCGGCGCAGCTTGCGACCGGCCAAATCAGTTCCATCCGCCACTGAGACCTGCCCGGCGTGCAGCGAGTAGCCCATGCCCACGCCGCCGCCGTGGTGGAAGCTGACCCACGTCGCTCCCGACGCTGTGTTCAACAGCGCATTGAGAATCGGCCAGTCGGCCACGGCATCGGAGCCGTCCAGCATCTTTTCCGTCTCGCGATAGGGGCTGGCTACGGAACCGGTGTCCAGATGATCGCGGCCGATGGCGATGGGCGCCGAGATCTCGCCCTTGCGCACCAGTTCATTGATGGCCTCGCCCATCTGCGCGCGCTCGCCAACACCCAGCCAGCAAATGCGCGAAGGCAGCCCCTGAAAGGCAAACTTTCCCTTCGAGAGCCGCATCCAGCGGTTGAGAATCTCGTTGTGGGGGAAGAGCTCCAAAGCCAGGCGGTCGGTGCGGTCGATGTCCTTTGGATCGCCCGAAAGCGCCACCCAGCGGAAGGGTCCCTGCCCAGTGCAGAAGAGGGGGCGGATGTACTCGGGCACAAAGCCGGGAATGTTGAAGGCCTCGGCGCAGCCGGCATCGAAGGCGAAGCGGCGGATGTTGTTGCCGTAGTCGAAGGCCACGGCCCCGGCGCGCTGCAGGGCCAGCATGGCGTCCACATGCACCACCATGGAAGCCGTCGAGCGGCGGACGTACTCTTGGGGATCGCGCTGGCGCAGTTCCGCAGCTTCAGTGAGCGTGAGCCCTTGCGGGACGTAGCCATTGAGCGGATCGTGAGCGCTGGTCTGGTCGGTGACCACGTCTACCTGCACGCCGCGGCGAACCATCTCCGGCAGCACGTCTGCGCAGTTGCCCACCAGACCCACGCTGAGCGCGCGGCCTTCTTTGCGTGCTGCTTCGCAGAGGCGCAGGGCTTCGTCCAGATCTTCGGTCAGGGTGTCGCAATAGCGGTCGTTGAGGCGCTTCTCGATGCGCGAGCGATCTACATCGATGGCCAGCACGACGCCGCCATTGAGAGTCACGCTCAGGGGCTGCGCTCCGCCCATGCCGCCTACGCCGCCGGTGACCACCAGCTTTCCGTTGAGAGTGCCGTCGAAATGCATTTCGGCCAGGGCGGCGAAGGTCTGGAAGGTGCCTTGCAAAATGCCCTGGGTGCCGATGTAGATCCAACTGCCCGCCGTCATCTGCCCGTACATCATCAGGCCTTTGCGGTCGAGTTCGTGAAAGTGCTCCCAGTTGGCCCACTTGCCCACCAGATTGGAGTTGGCGATGAGCACTCGCGGAGCCATCTCGTGGGTGGGAAAGACCGCGACCGGCTTGCCCGACTGCACCAGCAGCGTCTCTTCGTCGCCCAACTGCTCGAGCTCGCGAACGATGGCGTGGAAGGCCTCCCAGTTGCGGGCGGCGCGGCCGATGCCGCCATAGACCACCAGGTCGGCGGGGCGCTCGGCCACTTCCGGGTCGAGATTGTTCATCAGGCAGCGCAGCGCCGCCTCCTGCTGCCAGCCCTTACAACGCAACTGGTTGCCGCGAGGGGCGCGAACGATGGGTGCGGTCATACTTTCTCCTCATGAACAATTGGCGTTTAGATTACGATTCAGAGCGCCCCCAACAGGGCGCGAGGTCAATTTTGGCCTCTTTCCCAAGACTGCTCCTTTCCCTTCACTGCGTTCAGGGTCAGGGTTGTCCTGGGCTAATATCCCTGCCTCCCTATGGGAGGCAATACAAAACTTTCCCCATGCTTGCCGAAGAACATTCCGTTGCTCGCCGAAAGCATTCCCATGGTTTCCACAAACGATAGTAATCCCGCGAGGCATTCTTTCGAAGCTGGAAACGCGGGCAAAAGCGAGTACAGAATTGCCTTTCGACGGCATTTATCATGGATTTGGGGCGTTTCCACTCTCATCTTCCTGCTTCACCTTCGTTTCCGAGGCCGATCACAAGACCCGCGCTGGGACGGTTGCCGCAGCCGCCGGGAATGGGTATTCTGTGGCACATGTCGAAGACTCTTGTTGAATGCGTACCCAATTTTTCCGAAGGCCGCGATGCGGCCAAAGTCGATGCCATCGTCGCAGCCATGAAGATCCCCGGCGTCTATCTGCTGGACCGGGAGATGGACGCCGACCACAACCGCTGCGTGATTACCCTGGTGGGCGAGCGCGAGGCCATTCAGGAGGCCGCGATTCTGGGCGTGGGCAAAGCCGCCGAGCTGATCGATCTGACCCAGCACCAGGGCGCGCACCCGCGCATGGGCGCCGCCGACGTGATTCCCTTCATCCCCATCGAGGGGGTGACCATCGAGGATTGCGTGGCCATGGCCAAGCACGTGGGCACAGAGATTGCCCGGCGCTTCGCGATTCCGGTCTACCTCTATGAAGCCGCCGCCACCCGGCCCGAGCGGCAAAATCTGGAAAACATTCGGCGGGGGCAGTTCGAGGGCATTCGCGCCGAGATCGGCAGCAAGCCCGAGCGGCAGCCCGATTTCGGCGAGGCACGTGTGCATCCCACCGCTGGAGCTACCGTGGTGGGCGCGCGCAAGCCGCTGATCGCCTACAACATCTTTCTCAACACCGCGGATGTGGAGATCGCCAAAAAGATCGCCAAAGCGGTGCGCTTCAGCGGCGGCGGACTGCGCTTTGTGAAGGGCGCGGGCTTTCTGGTGCGCGGCATGGCCCAGGTTTCGATGAATCTGACCGACTTCGAACAGACGCCCATCCATCGCGTCTTCGAATTTGTACGGCGCGAGGCGCAGCGCTACGGGGTGGTTCCCGTCTCGAGCGAGATTATCGGCCTGATTCCCAAGCGCGCCCTGGAGCAGGCGGCGGAGTGGTTTCTGCAGGTGGAGAACTTCGACTCCTCGCTGATTTTGGAGAACCGCCTGGATGGGGTGATGGGCGGTAAGACGGCGGTGGGCGGATTGCGCGCCGGCATCGAACCCTTCCTGGCGCAACTGGCCGCGCCCACAGCCACCCCCGGCGGGGGCAGCGCGGCGGCGGCGGCAGGCGCCATGGCCGCGGCATTGGCGGCGATGGTGGCCACCATGTCGCGGGGCAAAAAGGCTTATCTTCAATACGAGACCGAGCTCAGCGAGGCCATTGCCCGGCTTGCGCCGCTGCGCGAAGATTTGACCGCCGCCATCGATGCCGACGCCGTGTCTTACAACCTGGTGATGATGTCTTACAGAGCTGCGAAGGGTTCCGCCGAGGGAGGACAAGCCATCAGCGCCGCCCTGCAGCAGGCTACCAGCGTGCCGCTAGGCGTGGCGGAAAAAGCCGTGGAAGTACGCCAGATCGCCACCCACTTGCAGCCCATCACCAACCCCAATATGAAGTCCGACCTGATCGCCGCCATTGCGCTGGCCACGGCTGCGCTCCAGGGCGCGCTGGCCAACGTGGCCATCAATTTGGATTCTCTGGACGCCGCCGCGCCGGAGAACGCCGAGTTCCTGCCCGCGATCCGCGCCCGCGCCGCAGCCTTGCAGGGTTGAGCAGGTTACAAGGGACACGAGCGCAAAAAAATCCCCGTCTCTTTCCCCCGGAAATCGGGTCAAAGAGACGGGTTTTTTTGCATTCAAAACGGTGAAACGTGCGGATTATCCTACCAATTCCAGCGCGCGGATGGTCTCTTTGCGCACGGTCAGGTTTTCGATCAGGTCGGTGCGGACCTCGTAGCCGCGCCCCGGTATATCCGGAATTTCGATCTCGCCATAGGACGAGACCGTTACTTCAGGCTCGACGATGTCGTCGGCCCAGTAGCGCGCCGAGGCGGAGATATCGCCGGGCAGGGTGAAGTTCTCGAGCGTGGAGAGGGCGATATTGTGGGCGCGGCCGATGCCGGTTTCCAACATGCCGCCGCACCAGACGGGAATTCCCCGCTCCTGGGCCGCGTTGTGCACGGCGATGGCCTCGCTGAAGCCGCCTACGCGCCCCAGCTTGATGTTGACGATGCGGCAGGAGCCCATCTCGATGGCCGCCAGCACGTCACGCCGGTTGTGGATCGATTCGTCGAGGCAGATGGGCGTCTCCAACCGCTTTTGCAGCATGGAGTGGTAAAAGAAGTCGTCGCTCCACAGCGGCTGCTCGATCATCAGCAGGTCGAAGGCGTCGAAGCTGACCAGGTGGTCGGCGTCGCCCAGGCGGTAGGCGGAGTTGGCGTCGCAACTAAGCACAATGCCCGGCCAGCGGTGGCGCACCCGCTCGAAGACCTCGACATCCCAACCCGGCTTGCATTTGAGCTTGATGCGCAGGTAGCCGGCGGCCAATTCACGCTCGATCAGGGTCAGCAACTCCTCGATGCTGGGCTGAATGCCAAGCGAAACGCCGCATGGAATCGAGGTGCGCACGCCGCCCAAGAGGCTGGCCAGCGGAATCCCCTCGCGCTGCGCCTCCAGGTCCCAGATGGCGTTTTCAAGCGTGGCCTTGGCCATGCGGTTGCCGCGAATGCGGCGAAAGATCTTGGGGCAATCGCCGCCGTGTGCTGGCTCCTCGGCGGCCAGCAGCGGTCCCAGTTCCTGGAGGAGGATGGGCCAGGCGGTGTCGGTGGATTCGCCGCTGAAGTAGGGGTGCTCGCCGGCGGTACACTCGCCCCAGCCGCTCAGGCCCTCCGACTGCACCTCGGCGAGCAGGATTCTCCGCTCGCGGGTCACGCCAAAGCTGGTCTCAAATGGATTCACCAGCGGCATACGAAGTTCACGCAGAATGATGGCATCGATTTTCATAAAATTGTTTGGTCCTCGGTATGGATGTCTTCGACGGCTTCGAGTCTTCCCAACTCGTAGATCCCGTTGCCCTCTTTGTCTCTTTGAAAGCCGACTACGGCCAGCCCCTGGGAAAATGCCTGTATGAATCTGCGGCGGTTGGCCAACAGCGCCGCCAGGGCCCGCTCGCGGCCCTCTTCTGAAGCCTTCCAGGCGTAGATGGCGGCGGGAACATCGATCTGCTCTTCGATCCCGCCCTCGTACGCCGATCTGCCCTGGAGCGCCGCCTCGACACGGGGGGAGCCGAGACGCCATTCCGCAACCAAACGATCGGTGGGCAGCCCACCCTGCAGACGAGATGAGGATACACCATAAAAATCCGTTTCGTATCGACGAACTACAGCGCCCAGCTTGTGGATATTCAGATGAGCGTTCTTGATCTCCAGCGGGTCGAAGGTCCACTCGACCAGCCGGATTCCCCGTCGCAGCGCGTCAAGTCTCTGCTGGCGCTTGAGTTGCGCGCCCAGGCCGCGATTGCGATAGGGCTCGTGAACGGCCAGCATATGGGAGTGCAGATAGGGCTGGGCCGCGCCTGCTTCGGACTTCACGCCGGGCAGCGCCAGCAGAAATCCCACCATCGACGCCGGACCTCCATGGCCCGCGTTTTCGTTATCGATTTCGGAGTCGAAGGCCCCCATGACCTGCCCGCCGATCTTCTGGGCGACTTTGTACAACTTGCGCGGAACCACGTCGCTGGCCTCGTAGCCCCAGGTTTCGATCTGCAGGCGCACACAGGCCTGCAACTCATCGAATCCCTCGCAGTTGCGCACCACGATCATGGGCGGCCCTCGGCGCTAACTTGCATTTCATCCGCGGCCAGCTTGCGTTTGGCTGCGGCCCACAACGCTTCCAGTTCATCGGGAGGAAGCTCTTCGAGGGGCCGCTGGCTGTCCAGTTCCATCTGCCGGAAGCGGTCGCGGAAGCGCTTGTTGCAGCCGCGCAGGGCCATCTCCGCATCCACGCCCAAGTGGCGGCCGAGGTTGACCACGGTAAAGAGCAGATCGCCCAACTCGGCCTCGACCGCAGGCTGGCGGGCGGGATCGCCGCTGGCGGCCTCGGCCTCGAGCTCGGCCGTCTCCTCGACCAGTTTGGGCAGAAGTTCGCGCCAGGTGGGCCAATCGAAGCCCGCTTTGGCTGCTTTGGAGCCCAATTTGGCCGCTTCGGCCAGCGCCGGCATGGCCCGCTGCACGCTGTCCAACCGCGATTTCTTCGCTTCTTCAGGCGGATCGGAATCCGACTTTTTCTCCAGCGCTTTGATCTCGTCCCAATTGCGCAGCACGGCCGCGGAGGAGCCCTCGACATTGGCGTCCACATCGGCGCGGTTGCCGGCGGCCCGCGAAGCATCTTCGCCAAAGACGTGGGGATGGCGGCGGATCAGCTTTGTATTCAGGTGGTTGAGCACCTCATCGATGGTGAAATGGCCGGCGTTGGCGGCCATTTCTGCGTAGAAGAGCACTTGCAGCAGGAGATCGCCGAGTTCCTCGGCCAAATGCGGCCAGTCGCGCCGCTCAATGGCGTCGAAAACCTCATAGGCCTCTTCGAGCGTGTATTTGCGAATGGAGTCGAAGGATTGCTCGCGGTCCCAGGGGCAACCATCGGGGGCGCGCAAACGCGCCATGATGGCCACCGACTGCGCAAAGAGCGCCGCCGACCGTTGCGGATCGGAGCACAGCGCGGAGGCGGCGGCGGAAGGAGCTTGCAGTTCTTGGTCTGCGTCCATCCCCTTCAGTTTAACGCGCCAGTCCCGGTGGAGAGGCCTGAGTTCTCACACCAAGCGGGTGCCTCACCCTCGCCGCGTTGTTGTTTTTGCGGCTTGGGTGGGAGGAAAACCAGGGCAATTGCATGAATCGTATCGTGATGACGAATTTACCGTTTTGCGCCGGCCTTACAGGGCTCCGGAGGTGTTTTCTGCCTGCTATCGCAGCGCTGAAGCGCTGGGCTAGCCAACATTGCGCCTACGGCGCGATAGAAGCCGGAACCGGTCTCGCCAGCCGGAGCCGGTCTTGCCGGCAGAGAGAGTGCCCGCCTCGTTCACGGTTCGGATTCATGCGTTTGCCCTCGTATGGAACAAGCGTGGACCGGGAGGTCCACACAACAGCCGGCCGGGAGGCCAGCGCTACAGTTTCATTTTCCGCGGGTCGGTGAAGCCGGAGGGGAACGAGGAGGATAACGCAGATTGAAGATTTGCCGACGCACAGCCTTTATACTCAAACACGCCTATGATGCGCATTTTTGGAACGCTCTTTGCCGGTCTCGTCGGACTCTGCTTCGGCAGCTTTCTCAACGTCTGCCTGAGCCGCTGGCCAGAGCGGGAGAGCGTCGTCGAGCCCCGCTCCCACTGCCGCCACTGCACCCATACATTGAGCTGGTGGGAGAACATTCCCCTGCTTAGTTGGCTGATTTTGCGCGGCCGCTGCCGCAACTGCAGGGCTTGGATTGGCTGGCGGTATCCGCTGGTGGAGTTGGCGGTGGGGGTTTTGTGGGCCGTGCAAACCTGGGATGTACTTCCTTGGATTCTTGACCCGTATTTTCTGCCGATCCAAACGGCTCTCTATGCGGCTCCTGTTTTCTTTTCCATGCTAATGATTTGGCTTCTGATCGCCCTGGCAGTACTGGATGCAGAGCATCTTTGGCTACCTGACTGGATGACTATCCCCGGAATTCTTATAGGGATTGTTGATACGTCTCTATTGGGGTTTCTTTTGATCCATCAGCCGCATTGCGACTGTATAGGCGTATCTGGGTTCGCATATGCGCTTCATGCGATATTGGATAGTCTCTTCGCCGCCGGCCTGATTCTGCTCATCCGCTGGGTTTACTGGCTGGTGCGCAAGCGCGAGGGGCTGGGACTGGGCGACGTCAAGTTGATGGCGCTGTTGGCTGCATGGCTGGGGCTGAAGATGGCGTTGCTCTCGTTTGGATTGGGGGTCTTTCTCGGCGCGCTGGTCGCACTGATATTACTTGCGATTCCTGCCGCGCGGCGCGAGTCTGGAAGCTGGTCGCTGACAAAATTGCCGCTGGGAACCTTTCTCTGCATCGGCGGCATCGTCAGCAGCCTGTGGGGCGAGTCGATCCTCAACGCCTATCTGCACTGGGCTGGGTTCTGAGCGGATCGCAGCGCCCCGACGGGGCGCAAGGTTGATTTTGGCATCCATCCCAGGGGTTCCGCTGCGCTCCACCCCTGGCTACTTTCATCGCCTCCCTGCGGGAGGCTTTTCGGGGCCCCCAAACCAGCCGATTCTCGCCGTGGCGAATCGAGTTGCTCGGATGGCAATTTTCGAAAGGTAAAGTTTCTTTGTGAGGACGAATACTACTGCTTGGACTGGTCGGGCGGCGGGGCGGCAGGCGGCAACGGTTTGGCGTTGAGCAACGCCGGGTCTTTGAGGATCTTCTTCAACTGCTTGCCGTGCGGGCCGTCGGGATCGTAATCGGCCACCTTCAAGTAGGATTCACGAGCCGAAGCCAAATCGCCCAGATGGTAGGCCGACTCGGCCAGCCCCCAATAGACCTCGGGATTCTCCGGGTCGAGCACCATGGCCGATTGGAAGCGCGACTGGGCCGCTTTCCAGTTCTTTTTCTCAAGATAGTAGCCGCCCACGGCGATGTCTTCGGCGGCGACTTCCTTTTGTGTGGGCTGCTTCTTCTGGGTTTCATGGCGGTGCTTGCGATCCTGCTTGTCGGCGCTGTCGTCGCCGGCCGGGCCCAGAATCTTGTCCAGATCCCTGCTGCTAGAGCTCTCGGCTGTGCCGCTGTCGGCCTCCGGCTCGGGATCGTCGGGCGAGCGTACCGGGTCAGTGTCGTCGCCGGCTACGCTGACCGCACTGTTGGCGGAGTAACTGCGGCTGCCGTTCTCGGCGGAGGGGGCGGGCGTGGTTGCCGTGGGCATCACGGGAACGGTGCTGGTGTCGTCGGGGAAGGGATTGGCGCTGCCGGCCCCCGGCGCAGTGGCCGCGGGCTTCTGCGCCGGAGCAGGCGTCTGCTGGCCCGCGCCGCCGCTCTGCGCCGTCAGCATCGCCGCACAAGCCAAACCAGCAAACAGGAGAAAAAACCGCTTCATCGTCCCTCGTCCCTCAATCTCATTCCAACCGCCAAGAAGAAACTTGCCGCAACTATGCTAGCAAGCCCCAAAAAGCCAAAAAACCAGGCCTAAAGGCCTTGCCTGAAAAAGCTCGGCACAGCGGCCTGAAGGCCCCTTCTCCCTCCAAATCCCAAACCCGGTTTCATCTACATTTGGGCCAGCGAAGCCGGTGGATGACTTTTACGACACCGCTGCGCTCTTCATTCGGACAACCCGGTGCGGCGCACGGAAGCCGGCAATGGTAGGATGCCTCTGAAGCCTCATCCTCCCAAAACCCTCAAAGAAAGCATCGCACACTCGCATGGGCCTGATCATCCGTTCTTCCGCCATTCATGCCGCCGGCTGCACTACAACCACCGCCGTGCGCAAGGGCCAGCGCGTGGCCGAGTACACCGGGCGGCGCATCAGCAAGGAGCAGGCCGACGCCCTCTACGAGGATGCGCCAGTCACCTATCTCTTTGGACTCGGCGACGGCCAGACCGTCATCGACGGCCACTGCGCCGCCATGTTCATCAACCACAGTTGCGACCCCAACTGCGAAACCGAAGAGGTCGACGGCCGGGTCTGGATCAGGGCGCTGCGGGCCATCCGGGCCGGCGAAGAGATCACCTACGACTACCACCTCTACGACGGAGGCGAGGACGAGGCGCTATGCAACTGCGGCGCAACAAAGTGCCGGGGGTCGATGTACTCGGCTGCTGAACTGAAGCGGCGCAAGATCGCTACAAAAAGTGTAGCCGAGAAGAAAGCTGAGCCGAGAAAACCCGCCCAGCGCAGAGTTGCAAAATAGACAGAGCAAACATACTCTACGAAACGGCTCATCCGCTTCGAATCGAAACATCAGTCTAAGTCGTTGGGTATTCGGGGTAGATGGCGTTCTAGTTCCATGCTGTCGTGGAGAAAGCGCATGACTTCGACCTCGTGCTCGTTCAGAACCTTGTAAACCGCCAGGTGGCGCGGGCGAAGGACTATGCCTTCCGAAGTACGAGCTTTATTGCGGCTAAAGCGAAGGTGATATGTTCTTTGGTTCGCCCCATACTCGGGACGAGCGATGCTCCCAGTGCGCTCTGGATTTTCACCGAGATCGTTCAACGCGACAGTGAGCAAGTGCAGGTATCGGCGAAATGCCGATTCGCCAAATCGATCCAGGCTCCAAGCGAAAATCTCGATCAGGTCTTCTTCGGCATGAAGGGAAAGATGCACCGTGTGCATGATTCAATCTCCTTGCGAAACCACCCTCTCGGCGGCACGTTGCCCCAAACTACGAACGTACTCTGAAATCTGACCTTCGCCGCGCAGAGTAATGAACCGGCCCTGCGCAAAATCATCGATGCCTGCTTGAATCGCGGCGCGCATCTTCTCTTCGCGTACGGCATCCTCGTGCTGGCCAGCTTCAACCAGGCGCAATCCCGCATGCAGCACTTCATCGGCTCCCTTAAACTGTCCGGAATCAACCAATTGGATAATCAGAGCCTCTTCCTGCTCATTGATCACCAGATTCAGCATCGCCATAATGGCCCCTTTCAGCAACCCGCTGCGACAATCTGCGAAAAGCATAGCAGTATCCCCAATGAAAAGACAGAAACCCTGGACGTGCGCACCCCTCCGTCCCGGTTTTCCACTCGCAGTCCCCCTCGGCTGGGAACGATACAATCGGCGGTAGGGCTCGTCTGGCGCTGAACGGAGAAGCAGGTCCTTCGACTGCGCAGCGCTCCGCTCAGGATGACAGGCTTTTTTTCAGGATGAAGATCGGTTTTTAAAGGGAGTGTGCATGGGTTACCAGGTTCTGGCCAGAAAATACCGTCCGCAACGCTTTGCCGACGTCGCCGGGCAGGATCACGTGACCCGTACGCTGATGAACGCCCTCAGCCAGAACCGCATCGCCCACGGCTACATCTTCAGTGGGCACCGCGGCATCGGCAAGACGACCATCGCCCGCATTGTGGCCCAGGCGCTGAACTGCCAGCACGCAGTCGGCAGCCCGGAGCGGCCCACCGCCGAGCCCTGCGGCCTGTGCGACCCCTGCGTCGAAGTGCGCCAGGGCAATGCCGTGGACGTGATCGAGATCGACGCGGCCACCAATCGCGGCATCGACGAGATTCGCGAACTGCGCGACGCCGCCCGCTATGCCCCCTCCCGCGACCGCTTCAAGATCTACATCCTCGACGAAGCCCACCAGATCACCGATGCGGCCTTCAACGCGCTGCTCAAGACGCTGGAGGAGCCGCCCTCGCACGTGGTCTTCATGATGGCCACGACCGAGCCGGAAAACATTCCCCAGACGATTCGCTCGCGCTGCCAGCACTTCAGCTTTCACGCCGTCAAGTTCGATGACATTCTGGCCCAGTTGCGCATGATCGCCGCGAAAGAAGAGGTCACCGCCGAGGACGCCGCTTTGGCCCTGCTGGCCGAGGCCGGCGACGGGTCGATGCGCGACGCGCTTTCGATCATGGACCAGGCCATCGCCTCGGCGCCGCTTGAGGATGGGCGCGCCGTGCTCTCGGCAACGCAGATTCGCGAACTGATGGGCGCCGTGCCCAACGCCATCTTCGAGCGCCTGCTGGAGGCGGTCGCCGCCGGGCAGAGCGCGGTGCTGATGGAGCAATTGAACCTGCTGCTCAACGCCGGCCACAGCGCCTCGTCGCTGGCCAGACAAATGGTGCGCTACCTGCGCAACGCGCTGATGGCCAAGCTGGGCGGCGAGCAGACCGAGCTGCTGCAGATCTCGGCCGACGAGCGGGCCCGCGCCGTGCGCACCGCCATGCTGTTTACAGAAGAGGATCTGACCCGCAACTTGCAGATCGTTCTGCGCACCTTCGACGATTTGAACTACCGCCAGGAGCAGCGCTTCCACCTGGAGCTGGGACTGCTCAAGCTGATCCATGCGCAACGCCTGCTGCCGCTAGAGGAGTTGCTGAGCGGTGTGGCCAGCGGCAAGATCGCCAGCAGCGCTCCGGCCCCGCGGCCCAGCGCCGCTTCCGCGCCGCGACCTGCAGCACCGGCATCGCGCCCGACCGCTGCGCCGCAGGCTGCAAACACACCCTCGGCTGCGCCGCTCTCGCCCTTTGCTCCCATGGGCGGAGGGTGGAATTCCGGACCCAAGCTGGAAGCCGCTCCGATTGCAGCACCCACGACCGCACCGGCTCCTGCTCCCGCTCCGGTTGCTGTCCCTGCGCCGGTTGCTGTCCCTGGGCCGGTTGCTGTAATGGATAGGCCCGCAGCCGCACCCACGCCGATTGCGCAGGCCGCGCCTAGCCTGATTGCAGCACCAGCGACAGTCGCCGCCGCCGCACCTGCCATGAACGGCAGTCCGTTTGCCGCAAGCATGGCCTTTCCGGCTGCCGAAAACTCCGTTTTGGGATTTACAGACCCGTCCACCGAAGGCGCTTTGGCGCGCGCGCCGCAGGTTGTGCCTGCCGCTTCAGCCGATCCCGAAGTGCTGCGCAAGGCGGTGGTTTCGGCATTGGCGGCGGCCGGACACGGCTCCGCTTCGCAAATATTGGGAACGGGCGCGTGGATTCTGGACGGCGGCAATCTGCGCATCGAAGTGGCCGGTATGGGCAAGAAGATGCTGGCCCTCACCGTCAATGCCCAGGCGGAGAAGATCATTCGTCAGGAGTTGCAGCGGCTGAACGCACCCAGCCGGTTTCTGGTCGTCCCTGGGGAAGGCGCCGGCTCCAGTTCCGCACCGCTGGCCACGCCCATGGCCGGCAGCGTGGAAGAGGTTGCCCTGGCCCATCCCCTGGTGCAGCGGGCCCAGGAGATCTTCAAGGCCGAAGTGCGCAGCGTGGTCGACTTGCGCGAGAAATAGAGTCGTCCGCCGGGCAGCTCAATCCAAAATGAAGTGAGACAGAAGACCTATGATCAATCCCCTCAAGATCGGTGAAATGCTCTCCCAGGCCAACCAGATGCAGGAAGAGGTTCAGCGCAAGCTGGCGCAGACGGTGGTCGAGGGCTCGAGCGGCGGCAGCGCGGTCGTGGCCACCATGAACGGCAAAAAGCAGTTGCTCAAGCTCAGGATCGACGCCTCGGCGGTGCTCAGCCTGAGCGGCAGCCAGGCCGACATGGAGATGCTCGAAGACCTGGTGGTCGCCGCGGTCAACGATGCCGGACGCAAAGCCGAAGATGCCATGCAGTCCAGTGTGCAGGGTTTGCTGGGCGGCCTGAAATTGCCCGGAATGAGCTGAAGTCTGGGCGGGATTGCCGGAAGCAGCTTCTTTTATTGGAAGATTCGAGAAAGCCCCCCAGGGAGGATGGAATCCATGTCGAAAGAGATTGAGCGCAGAAGCTTCTTGCAGCTTGGCCTGGCGGCCGGCGCGGCGGCCCTGTTCGCGCGCAACGCCGGCGCGCAGACGGCGATGAGCGCCGCGAAGCCGGCCAACGCACCCGCCAATGCCCCCGCGGCTCCCATCAAGACCACCAAACTCTACGACAATCTCTGGCTGCTGCAGGGCACGGGCGGCAATATGGCCCTGCAAAGCGGCGTTGACGGCAACCTGCTCATCGATTCGAGCTTTGCCAACGCGGTTCCCGCGATTCTGCAGACAGTCGCCGCGCTGGGCCAGGGAGCGCCCTTTGCGCTGATCAACACCCATTGGCACCCCGACCACACAGGCGGGAACGAAGGCTTGCACGCCGCGGGCTTTACTATCTTCGCGCACCAAAAGACCCGCGAACGCCTTTCCGTTCCCATCGAAATGAAGCTCTTTCACCGCACCACGACCCCCTTGCCCGCCTCGGCGCTGCCCACGGTCACCTTCGAGCACTCTCTGCGCCTCTGGCGCAACGGCGACGAACTCGATCTGGCGCACTTTGAGCCCGCACATACCGACACCGACATCTCCATCCACTTCAGGCAGGCCAACGTGCTGCATATGGGCGATATCTGGTTCAACGGCATGTATCCGTTCATCGACGAGGCCACGGGCGGCTCGATCGGCGGCATGATTGCCGCCACGGATAAGGGACTGGCGGTAGCGGACAGGAGCACCAAGATCATTCCCGGCCACGGGCCGCTGGGCAACAAGGACGATCTGGCCAGATACGGCGCGATGCTGGTGCAGGTGCGCGCCCGCGTGGCCAAGCTCAAGGCTGCCGGCCTCAGCGAGCAGGACGCGGTGGCGCAAAAGCCCACCGCCGATCTCGATGCTGTGTGGGGCAAAGGCATGATGAACGGCGACCAGATCGTGGGCATCGCTTACCGTACGCTCTAGCGCTGCGACTGCCTGGGAGAACCCCCCGGTCTGACAAGTAACAGGCGTGGACCGGGAGGTCCACGCAACAGCCGGCCGGGAGGCCAGCGCTACTGTTTCATCTCCCGTGGGCCTGCAAAGACAGTAGAGACTCAAATGCGAGACCGGGGGCACCCGCTTTTTCGTTCGATTCAAAAAAGCTGGTCCTTCGACTGCTTTGGACGCCCAACCACTCCAGCGGGCAAAAATCACCCGCCGGTGACCCCGGCACCGCGCCCGACTCTTCTCCTAATGAATGGGTTTGCTAACACCACGTTTCAGCGCGGCCCTGCGGGGCGCGAGGTAGATTTTGCCATCCATCCCAGGGGTTGCCCCTTCCCCTTCACTGCGTTCAGGGTCAGGGTTCACCCCTGGCTACTTTCATCGCCTCCCTGCGGGAGGCGGTTGCGCGGTTCATTGCAGCCGTAACTCGTCAACACGAGTCAGGTTGCTCAAAATGACGGCGCTTTTTCAAGGCGAATTCTAAAGACAGGACACTGGAGTGGGGAAACCAGTATCTTTGACTGAGCGCAGATTCCAAGGAGTAGGCAGTGTCCCGATACGCAGAGCCGATGGCGCGGTTGATCGAAGAGTTGAAGAAGCTGCCCGGCGTCGGCTCGAAGAGCGCGCAGCGGTTTGCCTTTCACATTTTGCGCTCCTCGGACGAGGACGCTCTGGCGCTGGCTGATGCGGTGCACGGCCTGAAGGCCAATTTGCGGCTGTGCTCGGTGTGCAACAGCGTTACCGACATCGATCCCTGCGCCTATTGCTCGAACCCCGCGCGCAATCATCGCCTGATCTGCGTGGTCGAGGAGCCGACCAACATCGATACAGTCGAGCGGACACGGGGCTTTCAGGGCGTCTACCACGTGCTGCACGGAACCCTTTCGCCGCTGCACGGCATCGGCCCCGACCAGTTGCGCACCGGTACGCTGATTGGTCGCGTGGAGCGCGGCGAAGTGGACGAGGTGATTCTGGCCACCAGCCCCACGCTGGAGGGCGAAGCCACCGCCCATTGGCTGGCCACCGCACTGCGCGGATCGGCGGCCAAGATCACGCGCATCGCCACCGGCGTGCCGGCGGGCAGCGACATTGAATATGCAGACGAAGTGACCATGGCGCGGGCCATGGAAGGCCGAAGGGAACTCTAGTTGCATTCCGTCCCTTCGGGACGCGACAAAAATGGGGGTATCTGTATCCAGGGGTTGCGCTGCGCTCCACCCCTGGCTACTTTCATTTCCTCCCTTCGGGAGGAACTGGCCACCCACCGAGCAGGCTGACGGCGGTTGAAGGAGTGGCGACGGTCTGAAGGTGTGCCAAGGGGTGACAGGGCGCCACGGGCCAGCTATCCGCGCAGTTTGGTGAGCAGGTCCTGGGGATGAACGGGCTTGGCCAGGATCTCGAATTCGTGGCCCTCGGCGCGGGCTTTGACCAGCAAGTCGGCGGTGGCCGCCTGACCGCTGAAGAGCAGGATCTTGATTTTTGGACGCATGGCGCGAATGCGGATGGCGGCTTCAATGCCGTTCAGGTCGGCCATAATCACGTCGGAGATGAGCATGTCCGGCTCGAAGACCGGGATCAACTCGACGGCCCGCTCTCCGCTATACACGGCACGAGCCTCGAAGCCGCTTTGGTTGAGAATCATGGCCAACGTGTCGGCTATTACCCGTTCATCGTCGGCGACCAGCACTTTGGGCTTAGCTGCATTATCAGGCATAGGCTCCCAATTACACGACCCAAGTTCTGTGAACGACCACCGGCTAATAGCCGGTGGCTTCGGGTTACGGCTGGAAGCC
>CAZBPD010000027.1:0-56494 GCA_964493705.1 uncultured Occallatibacter sp. | reverse complement strand
ACGACCTGCTGCGCACGGTGCCGGTGGAACTGATGTTCCGCTACAACTTTGTGCCCATCGAGCAGCAGCAGGACGCGCTGGTGATCGCCGTCAGCGACCCCTCGCGCCTGATGGTGCTGGACGAGATCGCCGGGCTGCTCAGCCACCGCATCATCCCCCGCGTCGCCACCCTCTCGCAGATCACCGACCTGCTCAAAAAAACCGAGCAGTCGCAGCGCGTGCTCGACGAAGCCAGCGAGGGTTTGACCTTCGACGTGCTGACCGGCGATGAGAATAGCGACGAAAACATCTCGATTGAGAAGCTGACCAGCGAAGAAGACATCAGCCCCATCATTCGCCTGGTTGACACCACCATCTTCACCGCACTGGAACGGCGCGCCTCCGATATTCACATCGAGACCAACGACGATTCCGTAGTGGTCAAGTACCGCATCGACGGCGTGCTGCAAGCCGCCATGGCGCCTATCGCCCGCGAGCACCACTCGACGATTTTGAGCCGCATCAAGATCATGAGCGAGCTGGACATCGCCGAGCGCCGCGTGCCCCAGGACGGCCGCTTCCGGGTGCGTTACAAGGGCCGGCTGATCGACTTCCGCGTCAGCATCATGCCCACGGTGCATGGTGAAAACGCCGTGCTGCGCGTTCTCGACAAGGAGTCGATGAGCGAGAAGTTCCACAATCTCACGCTGGATGTGGTGGGCTTTGCCGAGGCCGATCTGAAGCGCTTTCGCCGCTACATCCGCGAGCCTTACGGGATGGTGCTGGTCACCGGGCCCACCGGCTCGGGCAAGACGACAACGCTGTACGCCGCACTCAACGAGATCAAGAGCGACGAAGACAAGATCATCACCATCGAAGACCCGGTCGAGTACCAGATTCGCGGCATCACGCAGATTCCAGTGAATGAGAAGAAGGGACTTACTTTTGCCCGCGGACTGCGCTCGATTCTGCGCCACGATCCAGACAAGATTCTGGTGGGCGAGATCCGCGACCAGGAGACGGCGCAGATCGCCATCAACTCGGCGCTGACCGGCCACTTGGTCTTCACCACCGTCCACGCCAACAACGTGGTGGACGTGCTGGGGCGCTTCTTGAACATGGGCGTCGAGGCCTACAACTTTGTTTCGGCGCTGAACTGCATTCTGGCCCAGCGGCTGGTGCGTACCAACTGCGAACACTGCACCCACACCGTCTATTACGACGACGACGTGCTGCATAGCAGCGGCATGGACCCGGCGGAGTGGCACGGCTTCGGCTTCCGCGAGGGGGCCGGCTGCATCGAATGCGGCGGCACGGGCTATCGCGGCCGTACAGCGATCCACGAACTGCTGGACTTGACCGACCCCATTCGCGAACTGATTCTGGAAAAGAAACCCACCTCCGAGGTGCGCAAGCTGGCGCAAAAGGAAGGCATGAGCTTTCTGCGCGAGTCGGCGCTGGACCGCGTACGCCGCGGCCTGACCACCCTCAAGGAGATCAACAAAGTAACGTTTATCGAGGCTTCCCGCTAGTGAATTCGATCTTGAGCAAGGCCCAACTCGGCGTTCAGCCCGGCAACCGGCCGCCGGCGGCAGTGGAGATCGCCCCCGACGGAGTGCTGGCCGCGGCCTCGCCCGCGCCCGGCCAGCCGCCGGTCTACGCCTTCGAGCCGCTGGGGGCGGGAGCTATCGTTCCCGGCATCGGCGAACCCAATGTGCGCGCCGTGGACGCCGTGGCCAACGCCATTCGCAACGTGCTCGGCCAGGTCTCGCCGCGCAGCCACGCAATCACGCTGGTGCTGCCCGATACGGCGGCCAGGGTCTTTGTGCTGGACTTCGATTCTCTGCCCTCGAACCCCGCCGAAGCGCTGCCGGTACTGCGCTTCCGGCTGCGCAAGATGGTTCCCTTCGAGGTGGAGCGCGCCGGGCTCAGCTACCAAATCCTCACCGAGAGCAGGAGCGAGTGCAAGGTGCTGGCGGCGGTGATGCCGGCGGCGATTTTGGCCGAGTATGAAGGCGCGGCGCGGGCAGCCGGTTACGAGCCCGGCGCGGTGCTGCCCTCGAGCCTGGCCTCCCTGGCTACCCTAGACTCGATGGAGGCGCAACTGATCGCCAACCTCAGCCGCGGGTCGCTGACCACCGCCATCGTCAACGGCAACGACCTGTTGCTCTATCGCACCATGGAGCTGCCCCTGGACCCGGCTCTGCACGAGGACGAGGTGCAGCGCGGCATTGCCGTGGCAGCCGCCTACTTTGAAGACAAGCTCGGCGCTCGCCCCGCGGAGTTGCTCTATGCCGGCGTTGAGCCCAGCCACGAGTTTGCCCGCTGGATCGCCAATCTGGAGCTGAATGTGGCCGAGTTGGCGCCACACCCGGAGACCGGGATGGTCACCAGCATGGGCAGCCTGAGCATTGCCGGCGTCACAGGCGCGCTGGCGGGAGCACGATAAGACCATGCGCATCGCCCTCAATCTCGCCACTCGCCCCTTCGCCGATCTGGGACCGGCCCTCAAACGGCTGCGCATCGCCATGGGCATATTGGCCCTGCTGGCGCTGGCCTTCTGGTTCGGCATTCATACCTTCCATCAGAAAGCGGAAGAAGCCCGCGCCCGCGAACACGCGCTCGACGTCGAGATCGCCCGCATCAAGCTGGAGCGCCTGGGCTACCAGAACATGATGCAACTGCCGGACAACGCGAAGATGCTCAAACAGGTGAGCGCGCTCAACCAGCTCTTCGACGAGAAGACCTTCAGTTGGACGCTGGCCATGGAGGATCTGGAGACCGTGCTTCCCGGCGGTGTGCAGGCTGTGACACTGGAGCCGATTCGCGACAAGGAAGGGCGCATCACCCTGCACCTGCGCGTCGTTGGTCCCCGCGACAAGGCGATCGATTTGATGCGCAACCTGGAGCACTCCCGCCACTTTCTGCTGCCCCGCATCGCCGGTGAAAGCGCCGAAGCCACCGGAGGGCCGGGACAGAAGCTGGAGCCGATCAGCTCTTCGAACCGGGTGAACTTCGACCTGCTGGCCGACTACAACTCTGCCGTCCCCGTGGAGACTGCGAAGGAGCAAAAAGCGGAGAAGGCGGCCGAAGCCAAAGAAAAAACGCATTCCGCGCCGGCGACGCACAAGCCATCCGCTACGCCCGGCGCGCCAACTGTGCATCCCAAGGTGAACCGGCAAGCCAGCGGCGATAATCGGCCGCCGTATACCGGGCAGTCGCATCCGCAACCGGTTCGCAGCAATCCGAATACGCAAGCTGGAGGCCAGCGATGAGTACGCAAACGCCCTCTTCCTGGCGGGAACGCCTGGCCTCTCCGCTGCTCTGGCATTTTGCCGTCACCGCCGTGCTGCTGGCGACGGTGATTGTCCTCGGGGTGCGCTTCGGCCTGGACTGGGCCGCCACCAATAGCAGCCACTCCGACGCCTTGCTCGCCAAGCAGGTCGAGCTGAGAGCGACGGACTTGCAGACCGCTCCGCTGCGCGGCATGGACAAACGCGTGGAGGAATCCCGCGCCCACATGGCGGCCTTCTACTCGAAGCGCATTCCCGCCCGCTACTCGATCATCGCCGAGCGCATCGGCGACTTGCAGGTCAACGCCAAGGTGCGGCTGACCCGAGTGCAGTACAGCCAGGGCGCGCCGGGAACGGACCTCACCGAGATCCTTATGGACGCCGGCATCAGCGGCGGCTACCCGGAGATCATGCACTTTGTGAACGCGCTGGAGCGGGATCAGATCTTCTTTGTCATTCGCGCCATGTCGCTGACCGGCCAACAGGGCGGCACGGTGAACCTGCGCCTGCGCGTCTCCACCTGGCTGCGCCCGGCCGACGCCGAGGCCAGCGGCCTGCCCACCACTGCCGAGTTGGACGCGGAAAATGCCGCCGCAAGCCAGAATGGCGGCCCCAACGCCAGCCCCAACGCTCGCAAGGAGGTTCAATAGCCATGGCCCTACCTTTGGGAGCGGAAAACAAGCGCCAGGTCTATATCGTGATCGGCCTCTTTGCCGTAGTGGTCTGCGCCGGCATCTACGAGATTTACGGCTACATCGCCGCGCCTTCAACGCCGGTGCGCACGGCGGCTCCGGCAGTGCAATCGCAGAAGACCGCCAACCCCCGGCCAGCCGCGGCAGCCGGGCCCGAGGCGCAGAAGCTGAGCAACAACATGGACCCCACCCTGCACCTGGACAAACTGGCGCTAAGCGAGCTGGTCGAGTACTCGGGTGCGGGACGCAACATCTTCAGCGCCGACTCGGCCCCGGTCAAAATCGAAGAGCCGGTCAAGAGCGCCCGCAACGACGTGCAGCAGGCGGCGCAGCAGCAGGTAGCGGCCAAAAAAGAACCACCCAAGGCCCCGCCCATCGATCTCAAGTACTTCGGCTACATTATGGCCAAAGACAAGACGATGAAGGCCTACTTTATCCATGGCGACGACGTTTTTGTCGCCAGGACCGGCGAGATCGTCGATCACCGCTACCAGGTGGGAACCATTTTGCCGGGCAGCGTTCAGGTCACCGATCTGGGCTACAACAATACGGGAACGTTGCCGCTGACGGCGAACTAAACAGGGATCAGTGGCCAGTTCGCAGTGGTCAGTGGTCAGTACCAACACCAGCCCCGAAGGGGCGACAGGATAGTAGCCCAGGACAAGCGTAGCGCAGTCCTGGGAGAGCGCCCAAAATCGATCTCCAGCCCCGTAGGGGCGGAACGAAGAACAAGCCCGGATCGGGTACAAACGCAGATGACGCAAACGCCTCCAACTCGCCGCTCCCGCACTCCGAAAGATGGGGAAGCCGGCTACATGCTGGTGGCGGTGATCTTCATGCTGGCGCTGCTGATGCTCTCACTGGCGGTGGCGGCGCCCAAGGTGGCGCGGGATATCCAGCGCGACCGCGAGCTCGAGACAATGCAGCGCGGCAAGCAATACATCCGCGCCATCCGCCTCTATTACCGCAAGTTCCCCGGTACCTACCCGCCGAGCGTCGACGCCCTGGTCAAAACCCAGAACCTGCGCTTTTTGCGCAAGAAGTACGTGGACCCGACCACCGGCAAGGAGGAGTGGAAGCCCATCCACTTTGGCCAGAACAAGGCGCCCACGGCAATGGGCTTCTTCGGCCAGCCGCTGCTGGGTTCGACCCTGGCCGGCATGGGCCCGGGCGGCGTCGCCGGCGCTTCCAACCCCGGCAGCGCCTTTATGGGTTCGGGCGGTACTTCAGGATCGAACGGGTCCTTCGGTTCAAACAACTCATTCGGATCCAACGGCGCATCGGGATCGGGCTCGATGTTTGGCACGAACAACTCCAATTCCAACCCAGGCACGAACGGCACACCACCGTCGACGGACGCCTCGGGCGGAAACGGCACAGGGGGCACCGGCAGCAGCACGGACTCCGGCAACAACCTGGGGGGCAACGGGCAGACCTTCGGCGGACTGGGCATCATCGGCTTTTCGCCCAACAGTCCCAAGGAGTCCATCCTGGTCTACAAGACAAAGAGCCACTATAACGAGTGGGAGTTTGTCTACGACCCGGTTATCGAGAGGATGATGCAAGGCGGCAACTTGGGCGGCATGGGCACCCCGGCCAGCAACCTGAATGGTTCACCTGGCGGGACTGGACAATCTCCACAGGGCGGACCCGGTGGGATCGTCA
This sequence comes from uncultured Occallatibacter sp., assembly GCA_964493705.1. Taxonomy (GTDB): domain Bacteria; phylum Acidobacteriota; class Terriglobia; order Terriglobales; family Acidobacteriaceae; genus Telmatobacter. Next base: position 50,865 of record CAZBPD010000027.1, on the reverse strand, counting down.
ACCAGCCACCGCCAAACCCCAACCCATAGTGTCTTGAGTCTGAATCTCGCAAACAATAAAGTTGTCATCCTGAGCGCAGCGAAGGATCTGTGTTTCGGTGTCGCCCAATGGGAGAGCTCAGAACCGCAGATCCTTCGCTGCGCTCAGGATGACAATTTCTTTCTGGAGGCAGATCCTTCGCTGCGCTCAGGATGACAATTTCTTTTTGGAGTAGGACCGATTTCTCTTTGGACAAGTGCGGGCTTTGACGCCCGCACTACAGCCGGCCGGGAGGCCAGCGCACCAATCCTGGCCTTACCGGAATAATCCTTACCAAAATATTCTGTCATGGTGCTGGCCACAGCGCCCAGACGCACAAAGCCCGTCCTTGAGGGGACGGGCTTTGTGCATGTGCGACAAAAAGCGCGAGAGGACTGGTCTTCGAATTCCGCGCCGGGTTTAGGCGCTGAAGGAGGAGCCGCAGCCGCAGGTGCTCTTGACGTTGGGGTTGTCGAACTTGAAGCCGGCTGCCTCCAGGGTCTCGACGTAGTCCACGTTGCAGCCCTTGAGGTAAACCAGCGAGGTGGCGTCGACAAAGATCTTGAGGTCGTCGAAGGTGAAGACCTTGTCCATCATGCCGGCCTGGTTTTCGAAGGCCATGGAGTATTGGAAGCCGGAACAGCCTCCGCCCATCACGCCCAGGCGCAAGCCGGCGGGGATGGGGTTCTGGGTGGCCATGATCTCGCGCACTTTGGCAATGGCCTGGGGGGTCAGGTTGAGGGGCGCCTGCTTGACGGTTTCAGGGGCGGGTGCGGTAGAAGTGGCCATGAGAACTCCAAAATTGAGATGCGTACCGTTAAGGTTACTGTACTGCGCGGCGGTCCGGGAGACAAGTCCGCAGCGCGCAATCCTCTCGTTGGATGCAGGCGGCGCAAGGAAAGTCGCAGAAATGGCCCGAGCGCCGTTGCAGAGGGTGAGAGCGGCGGGGAAAGTTGGAGGCTGTGGAAACAAGGGCCGGGAAAGAAGCTCGCTATGTGCAAAATGCCTGTGATTTTTGTCACCACAGGTGTACCCCTGCCGGGCTATGATGGTCAACCGTACGGCCCCACTGCCGGCGAGACCGCTGTTCCTTACCGGCTTGCCGGACCACTTGCCGGTATCTGGGACCCGAACCGTCGTTCGGAGGTGGAGTATGTCGATCATGCTCGTGATGTGGTCGGTGTGGATTGTGCTGGCAGCGATCTGCGCCGTTCTGTATATCTACCGTTCCCGGCTGACCCGCGATGAAGAAGATCAGCTCTTTCTGGATGAGTCCTTCGATCAGGAGAAGAACGAGCAAGCGGCTATCGTGGCCAAGGTCAACAAGGTTCAGCCGTATGTACAGGCCGCCACCTGGCTGTTGGGGGCTGCAACCTTGTTTGTGGTCGGCTACTACGTGGTCGACATCTACAACAAGCTGAGGTAAACCGCAATTTTCTTCACTGCTTCCAGACTATGGGCGGCTGCCGGAGGGCCGCCGCCCGTAGCAGATTTCGTTGTAACCGGCTACTCCACTTCCTGCTTGGCGCGATAGCCGTCGCGCGCAATGATGTCGTATTTCAGCGGCTTGTGCTTCTCGTCCTGGATGCGCAGCGGCTGGCCTTCGTCGTCCACCAGTTCCACGCGCAATTTGCGGAAGGTCCCATCCTGCTTGGTGTTGCTGGGATGGTAGACCAGTTGATATTTGGAGCGGATGTTCTGGTTGATGTCCTGGAAGATCTCGGGCATCTCGGCTGAGAATTTGGGGAAGAAGGACTTGCCGCCGGTCAGTTTGGCAAAGTTTCGCATCTCGTTATCGGCCTGCAGATAGTCCATGTCGCGCATGGCCCCTCCCATTCCACCCCGGCCCTCGGACATGATGCGCGCTTCGCCGCCGGTGGAAACCGTAAAAATGGTCACGTCGGGGGTGTTTTTGACCTTTTGCAGAACCTTGTCGAGGGTGATGCGGGAGAAGGTATCGCGGCCGGAGGCGATCAGAATGATGTACTTGCGGCCCTCGATGCGGCTCATTCGGTCTTCCGCCTCGAAGAGTGCGTCGAAGACGTTGGTCTCGTGGAAGCCGGGGATGCGCAGTTCGTTGATGGCCTCCTGCAATTGGCGCTTGTCCTGGGTGAAGTCGGTCACGATCTGGGTGCGCATGTCGAAGGTCATCATGGCCACGTAGTCCTGCGGCCGCAACTGCTGGGCAAAGGCCCAGGCGGCATTGCGCATATCGTAGACGAACTGGTAGTTGGTAGAGGCAAACTCGCACACCAGCAGGGCCGTAATGGGGGCCTCGACGCGCTTGAAGCCGGCAACCTTCTGGGGCACACCGTCTTCGTAGATGCGGAAGTTGCCGGGCTTGAGGTTGGGCACGAACTGCCCGGTCTTCTCCAGCAGCACACCCACGTCCACCGTGACCTCGGGAACCTCGATGCGCAGCGAGTAGTTGCCGGCCCCCTCGGGATTCTTGAACTTGGGTTCGGGCGGAGCCACAGGGGGCGGTTCGTCTGCCTTGTCCTTCTTTTTGGGCACGACAATCACCCCGCTGTCGGCGCCGGGGCCACCGGCATCGGGCGCGGCCTGATCGGGTTGCGGAGCAGGTTTCTGGGGCTGGCTCTGCGCCCGGCCCAGGGGCGCGGCGATCAAAGCCACCGCCACCACTGCCAGCACCACCGGCAGAAGCAACGAGAATCTGCGACAAAAAGCGGCGAACCGCGCGATCGAAACCATAACAACCTCTGTGTGCAACAGCATACGGGATCGGCGAAGAGAAGGACAGCAGACCCGGCCGGGAACTGTCGGCGGCCACTCCTGCCCCTTCGATTAGACGAAGAAAGTGACTGTAGGTGGGCTTTTTGCACCCCAACGAATCTGTTCAGGGAAAAACCCCGACGTAAACCGCGGGAGATCCGCAGCGAACAGCACGCAAAATTCAGGCAGGAAAGCCGCAAGCGGTTTAAACTGGTTGCTGTGGATTCATTCCGCCAAGAACAGGGTGGGCGTGTACAATTCAGCCTGCCTCTAAGAAATCTCTCACGAGGAACTCGGACCGACCATGAGCCAAATACAAGGATTAGCAGCACACGCAGCGGGAGCCGAACTTCTTCCCTATAAATACGACCCCGGCAAGCTGGGTCTACAGGAAGTCGAGATCGGCATCACCCACTGCGGCGTCTGCCACAGCGATCTGCACCTGATCGCCAACGACTGGGGCATCAGCCAGTTTCCGTTCATTCCCGGCCACGAGGTGGTGGGCACGGTGACGGCGGTGGGCGCGGAGGTCAAATCGCTGACGGTGGGCCAGCGCGTGGGCCTGGGCTGGCAGTCGAACTCCTGCGGCATCTGCGAGTGGTGCACCCGCGGCATGGAGAACCTCTGCCCCGCCTCCGAGGGAACCTGCGTCCATCGCCACGGGGGCTACGCCGACAAGGTGCGGGCCAACGCCCGCTTTGTCATCCCCATTCCCGACGGGTTGGAGAGCGAACAGGCTGCTCCCCTGCTGTGCGGCGGCATCACGGTCTACAACCCGCTGCGCAGCCACGGCATTAATCCCTCCTCGCGGGTGGGCATTGTGGGCATTGGCGGATTGGGCCACCTCGCCCTGCAGTTTGCCCGCGTCTTCGGCGTTCACGTCACCGCCTTCTCCACCTCGGCCGGCAAGGAAGAGGAAGCACGCTCGCTGGGCGCGCACAACTTCGTCAATACCCGCGAGTCCAAATCGATGAAGGAAGTAGCCGGGACGATGGACTTCATCCTCAACACTGCCAACGCCGACCAGGATTGGGGCGTCTACATCCAGACGCTGCGCCCCACCGGCACGCTGTGCTTCGTGGGCGTACCGCCGGCGCCGGTCTCGGTGCAGGCCTTCCCGCTGATCTCCGGATTGCGCAGCATCACCGGCAGCCCCATCGGCAGCCCTTCCCGCCTGCGCGAGATGCTCGACGTGGCCGCCCGCCACGGGGTCAAGGCCCAGACCGAACGCTTTCCCATGGCCAAGGCCAACGAAGCCATCGAAAAGGTCAAGAAGAACAAGGTCCGCTATCGCGCCGTGCTGGCCAACTGATCGAAGTCGGATCAATTTGAGCGCCCCACTCTCGCCGCGCACTCGTTTTTGCGGCCAGGATGGGGTTTCCCTTTGTGCCGAAGACAAAGTTCCCTGGTGTCTGATGCGAGAGAGCCGGCACTTTTTCAGCGCCAACCAGTGCCAGGACCGCAGCCAGAATACGAAACTGGTCGAGGGCAAATGATCCCTCGCCCGGCGGCGCTATAAAGGAAGTATGAGCAGTTTACGCATCGACAAATGGCTGTGGGCGGCGCGCTTCTTCAAAACGCGCGCGCTGGCTTCAAAGGCCTGCGACCTGGGGCGCATTCGTTCCAACGGCATCGAGGCCAAGCCCTCGCGCGAGGTCCACCTGGGAGACCGGCTGGAGGTCAGGAACGAGGGCGGCACATTCGAGATTGAGGTGCTGGTGCTGAGCGAGATGCGCGGACCGGCGGCGGTGGCGCAGACCCTCTTTCGCGAGAGCGAAGCCAGCAAAGAGGCCCGCATCAAAGCTGCGGCGGAACGCAAGGCGATGCAGCAATACGCTCCCCTGCCCGAGCACCGCCCCAGCAAACGCGACCGGCGCAGGATCATTCAATTCCGCGGCGGCGCCTGAGGCGGATCGCGGCTGTGCATCGGCAGGCCGCGCAAGCCGATGGATCTCAGCCGCGCGCGCCCACCTCAACTGACGGACGCAATGGCCTCCGCAGAACCAGAATCGTTCCCTTCGCGCGGGCTCAGATTTGCGATGCGTCCAGCGGACTCAGTATGAGGTTGGAGATGTTGCCGACGATGGCCTCGTAACCGTAACGAGGCGAGGTGGAGAGCTTCTTCCATGCGGGATCGTTGCGGAAGACCTCCCATTGCTCGTTCAACTGATTCATGTCGGTAAAACTGAGCATGTAGGTCAGATTGGGCTGATGCGAACCGATCAGCGAGTCGGCAAAGAAGACGGGATGGAAGCCGGCGTTTTTGAAGAGTTCGAACTCCCCATCGTGAAACATCTCCACCTTGCGCACATGGTCCCGATAGCTGGGGCTCTCGTAGGTGCGCAGTTGGAAGATGCGCTTGCCCTTGGTTACCGCAGCGGTGGGCGGCGTCAGATGCGGCCAACCGGAAAAGGCGGCCAGCAGAGAGCTCTCCACGCGCAAGAAGGCCGGCGTCGCGGCGGGAGCGCTCCAGAAGGGCTCGGCGGCCTTCATAAAGACGTCATCCTGGGCCAAATGCAGATCGAGCGTGGCCAGAGCTTCCAGCGACGCGTGGGGAATCACTACATAAAATGCAGGCGTATCCGGGCCGATGTCCAGACGCAGCGCGCCCACCGGTCCCATTCCCCTGCGCGCCAACGCCGGAATCAGCGCGTCGTTGAGGAAGCTCTCGGTGAGCTTGATCTGCGGCCCGCTCTGCAGATTGAAGCGGCGAATCTGGTAGAACTCGCGGCCACCGATTGCCGGCGCAGGGGCTGGCGTCTGTGGTGAGGCTTTTTCGGCTAGAGCAACGGCAGATGTGGCCAGAGAAGCGGCAAGAAACTGGCGGCGGCGCATGGGGTTCTCCTCTTCAGAAAGAAGATCACCTCATCTTCCTCCCCGCTGCATTCTCGATCGGCAAAAAGGCCGATCCCCCAGGGACCGGCCCGTTCAAGAATCCGGAATGAAAGCAGAAGATCTTCGCCTTCATGCGGAAAACTGTTCGCTGTTCCCTTGTTCCCCTGTTCCCTGTTCCCTTGTTCCCTTGTTCCCTGTTCTTCAGATCTCCCAGCGCAGCAGCGTCGCGCCCACACTGAAGCCTGCGCCAACGGCGGCCAGCAGCACCAGATCGCCCTTTTTCAGCTTGCCTTCTTCGACAGCCGTCTCCATGGCCAGGGGAATGGTGCCGGCCGAGGTGTTGCCGTACTTCTCGATGTTGATGATGACCCGCTCGGGGGCCATGCCCAGGCGGTCGGCGGTGGCTGTAATGATGCGCTTATTGGCCTGGTGAGGAACGAAGCAGCCCAGGTCTGCGCCGGTGACGCCGTTGCGCTCGAGCAGCTTGCTGGTGGCCTCGGCCATCTTGCGTACGGCGAATTTGTAGACCGCCTGGCCGTCCTGGTAGATGTAGTGCATCTTCTTGTCGATGGTCTCGTGGGTGGGCGGATTGAGGCTGCCGCCGGCTTTCAGATTGAGGCTCACGCCGCCTGCGCCGTCCACTTCATGGATGAAGTCGATGATGCCAGTCTCACCCTCTTCGCAGGGCTCGATGAGCACCGCGCCGGCGCCGTCGCCAAAGAGAACGCAGGTCGTCCGGTCGGTGTAATCGGTCATGCGGGTGTTGGCGTCCGCGCCGATGACCAGCACCATCTTCTGCGCGCCGCTCTCGACCATCTTCACCCCCGCCTGCAGGGCGAAGACGAAGCCCGAGCAGCCGGCCGAGACATCAAATCCCCAAGCCCCCTTGGCGCCCAGCTTGTGCTGCACCAGACAAGCTGTCGAGGGAAACATCATGTCCGGAGTCACCGTGCCGACGATGATCAGCTCCACCGCGGTGGGCTCGATGCCGCGCGCCGCCAGGCACTTGCGGGCCGCCTCGACGCACATATCGCTGGTGCCCAGCCCGGCGGCCAGCTTATGCCGCTCGCGGATGCCGGTGCGCTCCATGATCCACTGGTCGTTGGTGTCGACCAGCTTTTCCAGATCCTGATTGGTAATGATGTCGGGGGGAACAAAGGTTCCGAGCGCGGTGATTTTGGCGCGGCAGCCCACGATGGGGCGAATGGTAAGGGTCAATGCATTCTCCTTGCAACTGAACTTCGGCGGATCGAATCCCAGCGAGCCCTGGCAGGACCGCCGCGCCTGCCCTATCTATCTTAATAGCGCCGCCCCGCGGCTGGGCTACCGGGCTCTAAAAACCACGCCGAAGCAAGAATGGCCATGAAAAATGCGCCCAGGCTGTTTGGCCCGCGCGCATCCATGAAATCGGCATCCTGAGCGGAGTGGAGCCGAAGGGCCTGCAAATGCTCCCTATGATCAAGTTGCGAGTATGGGAAGGGATCGAAACAGAACCAGCAAGTCAGCCCCGCTTGGCGCGGAAAGCAAGTCAGCGGGTTGGCGCGCTGGCGGCAAAGTCGAAGGAGCTGCGTTTCGGCGGCCTGGCGATTTGCGCCAGAAACAGCAAACGCCGCACATGGCGGCGCTTCAGCGTACCGGGTGGCCTACTGCACACGCACTAGCCCGTTACCGTTGCTCCCTTCCGGGCCTGGCGGGGTTGGCGGGATTACGTCGCGTAGGACCCGGCACAAGAACAATTTTAACACTTTCCTGCGACGGAGCAATCATCCGTGATTGAAGCGCGCTCTATCGGGAGACCTCCTTTTCGATCACCGCCACAAAGAGCGGCAATCCTGCCCTGAGTTTTCCCAGTACGTAGCTTCTTCCCTGCCGAATGTGGACCGATTGCGTCTCCAGGATGTCGATCATGCGCACCGGGTGAAGAAGGAACTGCCGAACCAGAAACTCATCCGGGGAACAAGCAAGAATTCCGTGCGGATTCAATATCTCCGCTGGAAAATGACGGAGGTTGAAGGTTACGATGGCTCGCGCATGAACGTGAATCGCTGCGGCAATTACGTGCTTGTCGCCTGGATCGGGGATCGCGGGAAGGGCCCGCAACTGGCTGGGTGAGATTGGCACACATGCTTCTGGAAATGCCGCCTTCATGAATTGCAAACGGCGTTCCGCTTGGCTTTCCGACCGGCCGAATTTCAGCAGCGTTCGGCGAACCTCCTCCAAGATTTCGACGCTCCATCGCGGGCGAAAAAGATCGTCCTCGGCGCAACGCAGAAGCGTATCGCACAACGGCATGGGCGCCAGCACACACGCATCCATCACCGCGCAATATTCGTTACTCGCCGGGAGAAGCATTTACTGGAACCGAATCATAGGTCCCATCTTCGATTTCCGCCAGCACCAGTTCGTTCAGCAACCTGCGCCGCTCGGTATCGCGCTTTGCTTTGTAAGCCAGCACGTCGCGGGCGTAAACCCGGCGATGCGTCCCCACCTTGTGGAAGGGAATCTGGCCCCGCTCCAGCATCTCGACCAGAAACTGCCGCGAGACTCCCAGCATCCTGGCCGCCGCCATGGTTGTCCACGCCGCGTCGCTCTGCAGAAGCGTGACGGGCTTGCCCGCCTTCAGTTCCGTCAGCAATTGGCCAAGAAAAGACGCCAGGTGACCGGGCAGAGATTGAGTCCAGCCGTTCGCTCCGGCGAATTGAATGTCCATGGAGCGCAACCGAGCATAGAGAGCGCCGGTCTCTTGCAGCTCCCGCGCAGAAACTGTCGGTGAATCCTCCAGAGCCGGCATCGTAATTCCTCCTCTCGGCGCACAAACGCTATAAACGCTACATTCACTATACTTCATTTTTAGTTTTCTACGATAAAGCTTACGAGGTGCGAAGAAAAGGTCCAATCTGATTTCTGGCCAGCCTGACACCTCAAACGGTTGGAATCCCCATCAGCCGCGCGGCGAAGTCGTCGATCCAGGCGCGTTGCTCTACGGTCTCCGGGACTTGAACTCCGCGGGCGTGGCTGACCATGCGCACCGCTTCATCGACGGAGATTCCCTTCAGAATCAGCAGGCAAACGGCGGACAATGCCGCTCGTCCGATCCCCTGCCGGCAGTGCACCAGCACATTTTCGCCTTGCGATAAGGCTTGATCGACCAATTCGAAGTTGACTAGAGCATCTCGAACGGAAGCGGGCGTCTCACGGTCCGGAACAGGAAAGGAAAGGAATTTTAGCCCGCACTGAAGCGCCTGATTTTTCTCGCCTTGCAGGCCCAGGTCGGATTCTTCCTCTGGGGTCAAATGGGAAAGGATGAGATGGATTCCTGCATCGCGCCATGCGGCGATCTCGTCATCGAGCCAGTCTCCGCCCCTGGGGCGTGCCGATAGGCCAAGCCGTCCATTCCACGGTCCATGCACCCAGTGAATCGGAGTCAGCATCACTAAAGGTCCTCTTTCTCGTGAATCTCTCGCGGCAGGGAATCCACATCCACACCACGCCTTTTGAGCAGGAAGATGCGATGATGCCCATCGAGGATGGTGCCGTCGGGTCTGGCTTTCAGGCAGTCTTTCTGTCCCGGTACCAGTGATTGTCGCAATACCTCAGTGGAAAGGCAATCCAACTGAGTGAGTTTGGCGACACTGAGCGTACCATCCTGGTGGAGCGGCCGGAGTGGGACGGAATCGCTCATCGAAGCATCTTAAACTCAGGTACGACCCAAAAACGAAATGACTTTTTGCTTTCCACGGTTGCCCCGTTCGTATTCTGTCGAACAAATTGCTTCCCCGGTACAATGAAAGAGTGAGCAACCTTCCCCTTTCCGCAGCGCCCGTGGTGGGCTTTATCTCGTTGGGCTGTCCCAAGAACCTCGTTGACTCCGAGGTGATGATGGGCCTGCTGGACCGCGCCGGCGCGCGGCTGACCTCGCATCCCGAAGAGGCCGAGATCCTGGTCGTCAACACCTGTTCGTTCATCGATACGGCCAAGCAGGAGTCGGTGGACACGATTCTGGAGATGGCGCGGCACAAGACCGACGGGCGGGCGAAGAAACTCATCGTGGCCGGCTGCCTGGTGGAACGCTACCGCGACGAGATTCGCCGCGACATTCCCGAGGTGGACGCGGTAGTGGGCACCGGCGAGTTGGAGGCGATATTGGCCGCCGCCGGCCTGCAAATGCCGGCGACGCCCGTTTCTCCGTTCAATATCCTGAGTAAAGGCCAGACAGCCGAGGTCCATTCCGGCCAGGAATCGCAGGCGGGAACCCACAAGGCTCCGGCCAGCCGGGAAGAGGGCGACCTGCGCGAGCGGCAGGGCCGTTTCAGCCGCGCCGAGTGGGAGGGCGCCGAGCACGCGTTGCCCACTTATCTCTACGACGAAACCACGCCGCGCCTCCTCTCTACGCCGCGTTCTTCGGCCTACATCAAGATCGCCGAGGGCTGCGACCATCCCTGCACCTTCTGCGTGATTCCCAATTTGCGCGGCAAGTTCCGCTCGCGGCGTTTCGAGTCGGTGGTGGCCGAGGCGCGGCAACTGGTGGCGCAAGGCATCGAAGAGATCACCCTCATTGGGCAAGACACCACCTGCTACGGCGAAGACCTGGGCCTCAAAGACGGTCTGGCGCTGCTGCTCGACGAGTTGGTGAAGATCGAGGGCCTGCGCTGGCTACGCTTCCTCTACGCCTATCCCAACCGCATTACGACAAAACTGCTGGAAACCATCGCCAAACACGACAAGATTTGCAAATACCTCGATCTGCCCTTGCAGCACGCGTCACCGGCGGTTTTGAAGAGCATGAAGCGCGGAGGCAGCGCGGCCATCTTCCTCAAGACGCTGGAGAAGGCTCGCGCCATGGTTCCCGGCATTGTGCTGCGCACGGCCTTCATCGCCGGATTTCCGGGAGAGAGCGAAGAGGATGCGGCGATCCTGCAAGAGTTCATACAAGCGGCGCAATTCGACTGGATGGGCGTCTTCAGCTACTCGGACGAAGAGGGCGCCGGAGCCTTCGCGCTCGAAGGCAAGCTCGCCCGGCGCACCATCGAATCCCGCCGGCGAAAGTTGATGAAGCTGCAGCAGAAGATCTCCAAGAAGGCGAAGCAGCAGTGGGTGGGGCGCGAGGTGCTGCTGCTGGCCGAGGGACCCAGCGAGGAGACGCCGCTGCTGTGGGAGGGGCGCACCCAGTTCCACGCGCCGGAGATCGACGGCAAGGTCTACATCAACGACTTCGGCACGCTGGAGACGCTGGAAGCCGGCCGCTTCTACCCTGCTCAGATCACCGAGGCGCACGACTACGACCTGGTGGCCCGCATTCTCTAGACGCTGTGCCAGAGGAGACCGGTAACAAAGTTGCGATGCTGCTCTGCCGCAGGAAATGGGAAAGTCGCAGGAAGCACCCTGGGCTTTCTGCTTGACAAGCCTGCACGGGTTCACTTAAATCGGTCCCAGCACAGGAGTTTTTAGGGAATTTGTGCGCTTCCGCACCCGTCCAGGTTGGGCATTTATTCGATCCCAGGGGGAGCGATTCCCGGTCTTTGCGGAGTCAGGAGCGCTAGTCTTTTTTTGGATCGACGGAGCGAGTCTCTCCCCTTCTTCGATGTCTTCCACAGCGCGGTAGGGCCCCCGCAAGTTTTTGATCTCAGAGATCTCGCCCGATGACGGTAATTAACGTATTCGCAGGAACGCAACGCGATCTGGTGCAGCGGACGGCGCCGTGGACGCCGCTATGGCTGGCGCGGGGCCTGTGGAACGTGGCGCGCGGTTTCACGCTTCAACTGGAGATGCTGCGCCTGCTGAAGGTTCCGGCCTACGCGAAATTTGCCCGCATTCATCCCAAGTTTCTCTTCCGTTTCAATGCCGACGATTACCTGGCCCGCGGTTTCACGCTGGCTGAGCGGGCCGCATCGTTTCAGCATCATTACCGCAAGTTGCAAGGCACGCTGCCCGATGCGTTTTTGCGCCGGATTCTCTACGACGAGGCTTTCCTCTTCGAGTTGCAGCAGGCCGGGTGTCGATTCACCATCACCCTGGGAACCTCGCGGAGCGTCAATTCAGAGGGTGAGTTGACCCTCGGGTTTCTGGTAGAAGGCAATGCGGTCTTCGTTCTCTCTTTTACGATCGTGCCGGGAGCGATTGCCGGCTCGTCGGCTAGCGAGGTTGTCCTGGTTTCGCGCCTGCAGGGATTCAAGGGATTCTATCCCGAGATTCGCAAGGCGACCAAAGCGCTGCACGAGGTCAGTCCGGGGGCGCTGCTGGTGGCCGCCCTGCAGGGCTTTGCCGAGGCCTTTGGGGTGAGCGAGATGGTAGGCGTCTCCACCACCCGGCAAACGGCCTTCTCCGAGGGCTGGGGTCCCGAATTCCGCGAGGCCTACGACGACTTCTTCCTGCACCTTGGGGCTGAGCGCAACGCCGCTGATCTTTTTGTAGTGCCCCTGCCGCTACCCGAAAGACCGCTCGCGGAAGTCAAGAAAGGGCACAAGATCCGCACCAAAGCCAAGCGCGCCTTCAAACAGCGGGTGGCCGGCGAGGTCTGCGAGTTTCTGCGCAGCGGTTTGATCTGACGAGCGGCTGTGCCCTGCGCGAACGTTTCATTCCCGCGGCCGCGTTTCTCTGGCCTCCGTATAAAGTGGGAGTATGGGTTCTACGCAAGGCAATGTTCGAGGGGAACTGGGCGCACTGGTGACGCTGGCGGTTCCCGTGGTGCTGAGCGAACTGGGCTGGATGGTTCAGGGCATTGTAGACACCATCATGGTGGGCGCGCTGGGGCCGGCGGCCATCGGCGCGGTGGCTCTGGGCAACGCCGTTTATTATGTTCCCGCACTCTTCGGCTTTGGCCTGCTGCTGGGCCTGGACACGCTGATCGCGCAGGCTTACGGCCGCCAGGACCATGACGCCTGCCATCGCTGGCTGGCTCAGGGCGTCTATCTGGTGGCTCTGCTCACCCTGCCGCTGATGCTGCTGACGGCCCTGGCCAGCCTGGGTTTTGCGCCCTTCGGCATTGCGCCGGTGGTGGCCGCTCCGGCGGCAAGTTATCTCCGCATGATGAATTGGGGAACGCTCCCCCTGCTGCTCTATGGCTGCACGCGGCGGTACTTGCAGGCAGTGGGCGAGGTGGGGGTGATTACCGCGACCTTTGTGGGCGCGAACCTGCTCAACTGGTTCGGCAACTGGGTACTGATCTACGGCAAGCTGGGGATGCCGGCGATGGGCGTGGACGGCGCGGCGCTGGCCACCGTCTTTTCGCGCATCTTCATGGCCCTGGCGCTGCTGGGATTTGCCTGGCGCTACGAGCACCGCCGCGGCCATCCGCTCTTTCATCGCTGGGCGGGGCCCAGCCTGCGCCGCATCCGCCAGTTGGTGCGGCTGGGATTGCCCGCCGCGGGGCAAATTCTGATGGAGGTGGGGGCTTGGAATGCGGTGACGCTGGCGGCCGGCTGGCTGACTCCGGTGGCTTTGGCCACACACCAGATCGTCTTCAACTATGCCAGCCTCACCTACATGGTGCCGCTGGGCGTCTCGGCGGCGGCAGCGGTCAGCGTGGGCCACGCCGTGGGCGCCGGCGACGCCGCTCGCGCCCGCCGCGCCGGATGGCTGGCGCTGGGGCTGGGAACCGGCTTCATGCTGCTGGCGGCGATTGTCTTCCTGGTGGCTCCCGTGCCGCTCATCGCCCTGTACACGCGCGATCCCGAGGTGATGGCGGTCGGCCCACGGTTGCTGATGCTGGCGGCGGCCTTTCAGATCTTCGACGGCATCCAGACCGTCTCCACCGGCGCACTGCGCGGGCTGGGCGAGACCCGCTTCCCCATGTTCGCCAATCTCTTCGGCTACTGGACCTTGGGGCTGCCGCTGGGCCTGACCCTGTGCTTTGTCTTCCATTGGGGGGTCTTCGGGCTGTGGATTGGCCTGACGCTGGCCCTGGTGGTGGTGGCCGCCACGCTGCTGCGACGCTGGCAGAGGGATTCGCGGCAGCCGATTGCGGTTGCGGGCGGCGATTAATTTCGTGGCTTTGGACTAGAATTCCCTTCCCCAGGCTCAAAAACGAGACCGGGGGCGCCCATTTCAATGAAATTTCGTAATTGAATCAGAGGGTAGCGGTATTGAGCGGCGCTCGACCCCTCCATCGATGGAAGAAATGCTCCAATCCCAAATCCGAACACGCATCCCATGAAGCAAGACAAAGGTGCACTTTCTGCACCCTTCGGGGCAGGACGAACGTCCAACGATGTGACTATAATCACAGGCGAGCCGCAGACGTGCGCGGCAGCTTTTTTCCGGAAGGAATCCGGCCACATGGCGACAGGAGACCTGGCCCTGGGTCACGAGCAGGGCCAACGCAGTGACGGCAAGCGCGTCACAAACGATTTCAGCATCAACGTGGCAACGGTGAACGGCTCTGGCTCGCAATCCGCCAATAGCGTTCTGCTGAAGAGCATCTTTGGGATGGGCGTTCCGGTCAGCGGAAAAAACCTTTTTCCCTCGAATATTGCCGGACAGCCCACCTGGTTCATCATTCGCGCCAGCAAAGACGGATACGTGGCCCGCAAACGGGAGAGCGAGATCCTGGTGGCGCTGAATCCCGATACCGCTGCCAGCGATGTGCGCGAACTGCCCCCCGGCGGCGTGGTGATTCACGAGCAGAGCCTCAATCTGGGCGACCCGCGCGGCGATCTCTTCTATTACCCGGTGCCCTTCGACAAGATCACGGCCTCCATCTGCCCCGAGCCCAAGCTGCGCAAGCTGGTCAAGAATATGGTCTACGTGGGCGTGACGGCGCAGTTGCTGTCCATCGATCTGGGAGTGGTGGAGAGCGGTTTGCGCCGCCAGTTCGCCAAGAAGCAGAAGGTCTTCGACCTGAACTTCGGCGCGGCCAAGGCGGGCTTCGACTATGCCGCCGAGAACCTGGTCAAGCAGGACCCCTACTACATCGAGCACATGGACGAGACCCGCGGCAAGATCGTCGTCGACGGCAACGCCGCCGCCGGCATGGGCGCGGTCTTTGCCGGAGTGACGGTGGTGGCGTGGTATCCCATTACCCCCTCGACCTCGGTGATTGAAGCCACCTCCGACCTGCTCAAGAAGTTCCGCATTACCCCCGAGGGCAAGGCCACCTTTGCTGTGATTCAGGCCGAGGACGAGCTGGCCGCCATTGGCATGGTGATCGGCGCAGGCTGGGCTGGCGCGCGCTCCATGACCGCAACCTCTGGCCCCGGCATGTCGCTGATGGCCGAGTTCACCGGCCTGGGCTACTACGCGGAGATTCCCGGCGTCATCGTCAACGTGCAGCGCACCGGGCCCTCGACCGGCATGCCCACCCGCACCCAGCAATCGGATCTGCTCTCGGCGGCCTTTCTCTCTCACGGCGACACCAAGCACATCGTGCTGCTGCCGGGGTCGGTGAAGGAGTGCTTCGAGCAGACCTACGCGGCCTTCGATCTGGCCGAGCGCTTGCAGACCCCGGTCTTTGTGCTCAGCGATCTCGATCTGGGCATGAACAACTGGATGTCGGAGCCCTTCGACTATCCCACCAAGCCGCTGGACCGCGGCAAGATTCTCAGCGCCGAGGATGTAGAGCGGCTGGGCGGATTCGCGCGCTACCGCGATGTGGATGGCGACGCAGTGGGCTGGCGCACGCTGCCCGGCACCCGCCACCCCAAGGCCAGCTACTTCACCCGCGGCTCGGGCCACAACGACAAGGCCTTCTATACCGAGAAGCCCGACGAGTACGTGGAAGTGATGGAGCGCCTGGCGCGCAAGTTCGAGAGTGCCCGGGCGCTGGTTCCCCCGCCGGTGATCGTCAAGAACGGCGCCTCCAAGATCGGCTTCATCGCCTATGGCTCGACCGACTTCGCGCTGCGCGAAAGCCTCGACCAGATCCGCAAGGAGCACGGCCTGGAGCTGGATTATCTGCGCGTCCGCGCCTTCCCCTTTGCGCATGAGATCCACGACTTTGTGGCCACTCACGAACGCGTCTACGTGGTCGAGCAGAATCGCGACGCGCAAATGGCCAGCCTGCTCAAGCTGGATCTGGCCGCCGAGCAGACCGTCAAGCTGCGCAGCATTCTCTATTACGGCGGATTGCCCATCGATGCGCGCACCATCACCGAAGAGTTCGTTGTGCGGGAGGGCCTCTAAATGGCGACTGCAGTTTCTACACCCAAGCTCAACCACATCGGCCTTCCCATCCTGGACTATCGCGGCGGCAAGACCACACTGTGCGCCGGCTGCGGCCACAACGCCATCAGCGAACGCATCGTGGAAGCGATGTTCGAAATGGGCGTCGAGCCGGAGCGGGTGATGAAGATGAGCGGCATCGGCTGCTCGTCCAAGAGCCCGGCCTACTTCATGATCCGCTCGCACAGCTTCAACAGCGTGCACGGGCGCATGCCGGCTGTCTCGACCGGAGCCATCCTGGCCAACCACACGATGACTACCATCGGCGTCAGCGGCGACGGCGACACCGCCTCCATCGGCATGGGCCAGTTCGTGCATATGATGCGCCGCAATCTGCCCATGATTTATATCATCGAGAACAACGGCGTCTACGGACTGACCAAGGGCCAGTTCTCGGCCACCGCCGACATCGGCAGCAAACTCAAGACCGGCGTCATCAACGAACTGCCTCCCATCGACACCTGCGCCATGGCCATTCAGTTGGGCGCGACCTTTGTGGGCCGGTCCTTCAGCGGCGATAAAAAGCAACTGCTGACCATGCTCAAAGCGGCCATCTCGCACAAGGGCACGGTGCTGCTCGATGTGATCAGCCCCTGCGTCACCTTCAACGACCACGAGGGTTCCACCAAGAGCTACAAGTTCATGCAGGAGAACGACGAGCCGATCAACGAACTGGGCTTTGTAGCCAGCTTCGAGGAGATCGAGGTGGACTATAACTCGGGCGAAGTCTACGACGTGGAGATGCACGACGGCTCCAGCATGAAGCTGCGCAAGCTGCTGGAAGACTACGATCCCACCGACAAGGCCAACGCCGTGCGCACCCTGATGGAGTCTGCGGAGAAGGACGAGATCCTGACCGGCGTCTTCTACATCGACACCGAGAAGCCTACCTTCATCGATCAGCTCAATGTGGTCGACGAAGCCCTGGGATCGCTGCCGGAGGCGCTCACCAAGCCGCCCAAGTCAACGTTTGACAGCCTCATGGCCAGCCTCGCATAACTGCGCCGCTCCCTGCTGCAACCTGCAAAAGCCCCGCTCCGGCGGGGCTTTTGCTTCATCAAGAACTGTCATCCTGAGCGAAGCGAAGGATCTGCGGATGCAATTCGAGAAAGTGTGATTTTCGGGAGACAACCATGCGCGACGCGAGTTAGGCGGCAAATGAACTGCTTACATTGCCTCCCGGAGGGAGGCCGCGAAAATAGCCCAGGGTGGAGCGCAGCGGAACCCTGGGAAGGCTGCCAAAATCAGCCTCGCGCCCTGTAAGGGCGCGGTGAAACACGGCATGTTCAGCTTTCTTTATTGGGACTCTGAGCGAAGCGAAAGGGAATCGAAGAGCCTGCATTGTTCGCTTTGCCTCTTCGCAATCCCCCAGCGGCCCTCTTTACTTCGCCACGATCTTCACCCCCAGCGCGTTGAGCTTGGCGCGGGCCTGGGCGGCTTCGGGGGTTTGCGGATGGCGCTGGATGAGCAGGCGGAGTTCGTGGATGCCGGCGTCTTTGCGGTCTTTCATGGCCAGCATGGCCAGGCCCTTGCGCAGTTGCGCGGCGGGAGCGCGGGAGCTGCCGGCGAAGCCCTCCAGAACCGAGTTGTAAGCCTTCACGGCATCCGTATAACGCTGGTTGTGGAAGGCTATCTCGCCCAGGTAGAAGTAGGCCTGACCGGCCAGATCGTCCATGGGATAGTAGTGGATCACGTCCTGGAATTCGCCGGCGGCAACGTCATATTTGGCGGCGTTGTAGTCGCGCAGACCGGCCTGGAAGGTCTCCTGCATGGGCGGGGCCTGGTTGCTGGCCGCCGGGCCTGCCGCCGGTGCGCCGGGAGTTGGGGCGCTTCCGTCCGGGTTGGCCGTGGGCGCAGGAGCAGCCGGCGGCTGGAGCGCCTGCAACTGCGCCTGCATCTCCTGCATGGTCTTGTCCAGCTTGGCAATGCGGGTCTTCAGTTCGTCCACCGAATCGTTCAGCGACTGCACCTGTCCGGAGACGGTGTCCATCTTGCCGCTGACGCTGTCGCCCTGCGTATTGAGCTTTTGCTGCAGCGCCGTGACCGTCGCGGTGACGCGGTTGGCGTCGTCGGCGGTCTGCTCGGCCAAGTGCTGCAAAATGCCCATGCGCGCGTCAATGGTCGATTGCAGCCGCTGCACCTGATCCAGCAGTTGCTGCACCTGGGTTTGCAACTCGATGATCTCCTTGGAGGCGGCATGGGCCGGCCGAGGCATCGAGACCAGGAGAAAAACCAGCGCGGTGACGGTCAGAATTCGATTGCGAAGCGGGGAAACGGTCTGCATTCTTCACCTTTGAAACAGGGGCTAGGGACCAGGGGTTAGGGGTTAGGAACTGACGCTCTGAACCCGTCAAGCAGCGTTCCGAGCCTGGAAGAGAAGGCCCGGAACGCGAGTTGAGAAAGCGGAAACACTCGGCTTGTACGAAGCGCCTCCAGCCGTCCGCATAGGACTACCGGTCGACGGTGAATCCGCCGCGGCGATTGGACTGCCAGCACTCCTCGGTCGAATCGGAGCAGAAGGGCTTCTCTTTGCCGTAGCTGATGACGCGCAGGCGAGTGGGAGCCACACCGGCGGCGACCAAAGCGTCCTTGACCGCGTCGGCGCGCTTCTGGCCCAGCGCCAGGTTGTACTCGTTGGAGCCGCGCTCGTCGCAGTAGCCGCCAATGACCACCTTGGCCTCCGCATGGGTGTTCAGATAGGAGGCGTCGTGCGCCAGCTTGGCCTTCTGATCGTCGCGGAGGTCGTAGGTGTCGTAGTCGAAGAAGATGTCTTGCACGTTGGCCTTGAACGCGTCTTCTTCACTCATGCTGGTCACCGGAACGCTGACAGCGGGGGGCGGATTGACCGTCACGCGCGCCGTAGCGTCGGCCGTGCCGCCAGCGCCGCGCGCCACCAGGCGATAGCTGGTGGAAGCGGTGGGCAAAACGGTCTTGACGCCCGAACTGGGCACATCGCCGATGCCGTCAATCGAGACGCTGGTGGCGTCCACGGTACGCCAGGAGAGCTGCACCTGGTCGCCCGCCGAGATCACGTTGGGTGTAGCCGTGATCATGGCCGTGGGCGCGGGGGCGGGCGCAGCCATGGGCGCCGTTTCGGCATAGGGCAGCGGCGCTTCCTTCTTTTTGCAACCGGATACGGCAACCAGGGCAGCGAGTGAAACAACCATGATCGAAATGCGAGTGCTGGTTTTCAAGGGTGAACTCCTTCCGCAACTTCAAGAGTGATTTCCGGGCGATCCGATCTATCCTGACGCCGATGCTCCGCTCCCGGTCCGATCTCTGTGCGCCGGTTCAATGGGTGCGAATCTCAACGCTGGCAGCCGCCAGTCTCTCGGTAAAACGTGTTGTGTCATCGCCGGCAGCGGGATTCGCTGGAGGCGAACTTCTGCTCCGGCAGGTCGATCGCCCCTCTCCCTTGCAGTGCCTTTGCGGAGAAATCCGGCGACCTAAACATTCTAGTGCAGAAAAGCGGGCTGCTACTGGCCCGTATGCACTTGAATCGAAAGCAAAGCGTCCTGAAACGTTGCAAAATGCATTTGTACCGCCCCTACGCAGTTTGGATTCCAGACTTTTGCAACGCTCACGCCGGTGACGCCGCTCGTTGTGACCATTGCAATACTGGTCGTCCCGTTCACAGCGAATGGCATGTTTTCGTAAAAAGGCTTCCCTCAGGGGCTAAAGCCCTCATCATTTTGCTCCACTTACGGCACGGCTAAAGCCGTGCCCTTTCAAAACGCCGCTTGCGATAAAGTTTTTCCGCACCATGTAAAGCCGTGCCCTTTCAAAGCAGATAAACGATGATTTGCGTGAGACACACTGCTTGCTTCGCTCACTTCCAGCTCCAGTTGGGCATGAAGTTGTTGCCGGTATGGGTCAACTGGTGCTGCTCGGTGCCGTCGGCCAGCATGGTCCAAATCTCGGCATGACCGCCGATGGCCCGCTCGAAGACGATGTGGCGGCCATCGGGCGCCCAACTGGGGTAATCGTTCGAGCCGGCCTCGTGGGTCAGTTGCAGCCAGCGCTTGCTGGCGATGTCCATGACGTAGATGTCTTGCCCGCCGGGAGCTCCGGGGCCGTACTTGCGGTTCCAACTGAAGGTGAGGAACTGCCCGTTGGGCGCCCACGATGGGGAGATCGCGTAGCCGCCGTCGGTCAGGCGCTGAATGTTGGCGCCGTCGGCGTCCATGGTGTAGATCTGCGGCAGCCCGGTGCGGCCGCTGACCCAGGCGATCTGGGCGTTGCTGCGCGGATTCCAGGTGGGCGCAATATCCGGCCCCACAAAATCGGTTACGCGGTGCGCATTGCCGCCAGCTGCGTCGACCACCCAGATCTCCGGGTCGCCGGAGCGGGATGAGGAAAACGCCAGCTTGCTGCCATCGCCGCTCCAGGCGGGCGAGTAGTTGGCGCCGCCCACCCCGCCGGCGGGAAAGGCCACCAGCCGGTCCAGTTCCAGCGAGAACATGCGGATCGCCCACCCCTGGCTGCTCAGGGCGCTGAAGGCGATGCGCGAACCGTCGGGCGAGATGCGCGGCGAGAGAGCAATGCTGCCCAAATGGGTGACCTGGTGCTGATTCTGGCCGTCGTAATCCATGGCCCAGATCTCTTTGCTGCCCGAGCGCGAGCTGACAAAGTAGAGCTTGGTCTCGGCGATGCCGTCGATGCCGCCGCCCAGGCGCAGAACGATCTCGTCGGCAAAGCGGTGGGCGATGGTCCGCGCCGCCTCCTGGCTGGCCGCTTCGTTGTACTGCTTGGCCAGCACCTGCGGGCTGGCCGCATTGTGCGCATCGAAGAGCCAGCCGTAGACCGTCAGACGGCCATTGGTGGCAGCGAGCGCCCCAAAGGCCACCATGGCGGCATTCGCGGGGGCGCTGGCCCAGGGAGCCAGATTCATTTCTTGGGGAGAGCCGGGTGTGGCTTGCGGCGCCAGGCTTTTCGAAACCAGATCGAAGATGCCGGCGTTGGCTAGATCGCTGTAGAGCGTGGTGTCGAAGGCCGCCTTCAGGACCGGCGTCTGCGGGTCTGCGCCCACAGGCTTGAAATCCGCCGCGGCGATGCGAATGCGCTCGTTGCCCAGGTTGGTGCCGGTGTGAACCCAGTCCTGCGCGCCCAGAGGGGCGGCGACGAATACGCTAAGAAGAGCCAGAGTAAAAGTAAGTAGCCGGGAATCAGCTTTCATGCTGCGCAGTCCCTCCTGAGAAAACGCCAAATCGATCCGCCCGTGCCGGTCCCTCCGGAGCCAGGCAGAAAAAACAGCACCAGTGCGGCGCGCGATTGCCGTCTACCCCATTTTACGTGCGCGGACGGCCAGCTTCGGTGGATGACGCCGTAGTCGCTGCGAAAGGTCTCAATACTCGCAATAGAAAGACGTAGGCAAGGTGCTATAGGTATATTGCGGCGGCAGGTTTCCGAAGGAATCGACGCGCTGCGCCGCCTGCAAACAGGAGCGGTCGAGCGTGGGCACGCCGCTGGAGCGGTCCAGCTTGATCTCGCCCACGCTGCCGTCGCGATGAATGGTGAAGACAATGTAGGCCCGTGTGCCCTTGGGGGTGCGCGGGTCCACTACCTGCTTGTACCAGTTGGCGTCCATCTTGCGCTCGATGTTGCTGACGTAATAGCCGAAGCGCGCGCCGAAGTCGCCCACATTGACGGAAACCGGACCCGGCGCAGCCTGGGCCTGCGTGGAGCGCGCAATGGAACTGCCCGCCTGCTCGCCGTAGCGGGCGCGATTGTCCTGCTGGGGTTCGGGCTGGTGCTTTTGCGTCTTGGGAGCTGTCTTCTTTTCTTTTTCTTTCTTCTGCTTGCCGGCGATGGGAATGGCGGTCTCTTCGACGGCCTTCTGCTCCTTGGCGGCGGGTTCGGCGGGAGCCTGACTGGGAGTCTCGGTGGCCAGCACGTTCTCGTTGGGGGGCTGATCGCTGGGCAACGGGAGCGCGCTGGTCATCTTGACCTCGATGGCCCCGCCGGCCTGCTCGCTGCCCCACACGTTGTGATGAAAGAGTCCGCCCACCAGGCCATAGAGCACAATGCTGCCGAAGATCAGCGCATGGAGCGCAAGCGAGCCCACGGCGGGCGCGGCCATCGGCTCCGGCGTCAGTTCCCGCTCCAGTTGCTCATCGCCTTCCAGCAGGGTGCTCATCCTCTCTTCGTGCTCCAGGGAATTGGAGATTTCATTGCCGGTCCTTGGGTTCCCTACCGGCTTTTGGACCCAAATCGAAACGTATATTCGACGTTTCGATTCGGCTTTCGATCCGTCCCTACGGGACGGAGATCATTTTTTGCTGCCTTTCCCAGGGTTTCGCTGCGCTTCACCCTGGGCTATTCTCGCGCCCTCCCTGCGGGAGGGTTTTCCCACTGGTTGATGGTCCGCCAACTCGATCATCCACCAACCTGCCATTGATCTACCCAGGCACGTCAAACCCAACAAAAAAGCTGTCATCCTGAACGAAGACTGTCATCTTGAACCAAAACTTCCATTCTGAACGAAAACTGTTACCTTGAACCAAAAACGGTCATCCTGAACCAAAAACTGTCATCCTGAACGAAGTGAAGGATCTGCGGTTGTTTTTTGCTGCCTTGCAACAGGGCCGGATTACCAGCCGCGCCAACCCCGCTATCTCCGCCAACCCCGCTACTTCTTCTCCTCCAGCGGCTGGGTCACGATGGAAATGTTGGTGATCCCCGCCTGCTTGACCACGTCCATCACGCTGGCGAAGGCGCCAAAGGGTACGCGCTCGTCGGCGCGCAGGTAGATGATGTGCTTGTTGGGGTCGCCGGAAGCGCGCAGCCGCTGCGCTAATTCATGAATGTTGACCGGCTGATCGCCCAAAAAGATCTGCTGTTCGCGGTCGATGGTCAGCACCGTCCGCTGTTCGGTAATCTCTTTGACGGTGCGGGTCTTGGGCACGTTGACTTCGATTCCCGATTGCAACACCGGGGCGGTGATCATGAAGATCACCAAGAGCACCAGCACCACATCCACCAGCGGAGTGATGTTGATCTCCGCCAGCGCGGAACGGGTTTGGCCGGTGTTACTTGTAAAGGCCACGGTCCACCTCCCGGGTGGCTTCGGGGGCAGCGGAGGGTGCGGTCGCCGCGGGTCCGGAGAGGCTGGGCACGCGCGGCGTCTGCGCGGCTCGCGGCGGAATCTCATCGAGCGAGTTCAGCAACTCGCGGCAGAAATCGTCGGTGGCCGCGGCAAAGACGCGAATGCGCGCATTGAACTGGTTGTAGGCGATCAGCGCCGGCACGGCCACAAAGAGTCCGGCGGCGGTGGTGATCAGCGCCTCGCTGATGCCGGGAGCGACGGCCCGCAGCGTGGCCGCGCCCGCCGTGCCCAGTCCGTGAAAGGAGTCCACCACGCCCATCACCGTGCCGAAGAGGCCCACGAAGGGGCTGGCCTGGGCGATGGTGGCCAGCCAGGTCAAACGCCGCTCGAGAGTGGTGACGGCCTCGCTGGCCGCGGTCTGCGCCGAGCGCTCCAGGGAGGTCAGGCTGCGCGGTGCGCCGCTGCCCCCGGTCTGCCGCTTGTAGGTCTCGTAGACCTCTTCAAAGACCTGCGCCAGCGGGCTGTTCTTGAACTCCAGGCTCAGTTGCGCGATCTCTTGCAAGCGGGTGGCGTTGCGGAAGGCGCGCAGAAACTTGCGGCTCTCCGTGGTGGCCTTGCCGAATGCCGATGCCTTGCCCAGAATCACGGTCCAGGAGTAGACGCTGGCCAGCAGCAGCACTCCCAGCACGCAGAGAGCCACCGGGCCGCTGTTCTGGACCATCTCCAGCAGCGCCGAAGTGGGGGCCGGCCCCGCCGGTGCGCCCGCGCCGCTGTCCGTCTGCAAAAGAAGAAACCAAGCCGCAGTCAAAATCGACATTCACCTCAGTCTTCAACGGTATCAGACCATGGAAGCGCTTCCAAGTTATCGATTGGATGCCCTCGCCGCCGCGTCCCACCACTCGGTGTCTCAAAATGGATCCCAAACCTGCTATGCTGCGCTCGAATGCGCTTGCGAGGATCATCGGGGTGCCCCACCCTCGCCGCGCTTTTGTCTTTGCGGCTAGGGTGGGAAAGCAACATCGTTGACAGGAACCAATCAACCTTCCGCCACGCGGCCGTGGCGGGTAAACCAAGCTCCTGATTTCGTTTGATTTGGAAGCCATCTATGCTTGTCGAGCTGCGCGCCGAGAACTACGCTGTCATCGATCACGCCATCGCCGTCTTCGGGCCGGGGCTCAACCTGCTGACGGGCGAAACCGGCGCGGGCAAATCCATCCTTGTAGACGCGCTGGCCCTGCTGATGGGCGGCAAGTCCTCGGTCGAAGTGGTGCGCCACGGCGCCGACCGGGCGGTCGTCTCCTGCGTCTTTGAGACCACGCCGGGGGCCGAGGCCATCCTCGAAGAAAACGGCATCGACGCCGAGGGCAACGAGATCATCCTGCGCCGCGAGATTCTCGCGACCGGCAAGGGACGCGTCTTCGTCAACAATCAGCCGGCCACCGTCACCGTGCTCAAGCAACTGGCTCCCGAATTGGCCCTGGTGCACGCCCAGAGCGAGACGCTCTCCAGCTTCGACCAGACCCAGCAGCGCATTTTGCTGGACCGCTTCGCCGGGATCTCGCTCGACGCGATCACAGCGGCCCACGCTCTCTGGAGCGAAGCCCGCCGCAAGCTCGACGAACTGCTCGAGGGCGAGCAGGACCGCCTGCGCATGGTGGACCTGTGGAGCTACCAGACGAAGGAGATCGCCAGCGCCCACCTGGTTGCCGGCGAGGACGAGGCGCTGGAGACGGAAAAGCGCGTTCTGGCCAACGCCGAAAAGCTCTACACCGCCGCCATGGGGGCCTTCGATCAGCTCTATGAAGGCGGAGCATCCGCCGAAGTGGGCCTGCGCGCCGCCCTGCGCAACGTCGAGGAGCTGGCCCGCTACGACAACCGCTTCAGCGAGGCCGTTGCTCAGTTGCAGAGCGCCCGCGCCGTGGTGGGCGACGTCAGCGCCAGCCTGCGCGACTACGCCGAAGGCATCAACGCCTCGCCCGAGCGTCTGGCCGAGATCGAAGACCGGTTGGCCCTGCTCGACCGCCTGAAAAGAAAGTACGGCCACAGCGTCGCCGAGATCATCGCCTTTGGCGCGGAGACAGCGCGCAAACTGGCCGAGGTCGAAGACCGCGACGAGCTGCTGCGCTCCCTGCGCAAGGCCGTCGAAGAGGCTGCGTCCGCCTATCGGACCGCCGCCGCCGCTCTGAGCGCCGAGCGCCATGCCGCCGCCCTCAAGCTGGCCGCGCTGGCCGAGACGCAGATCAACTCCCTGGCCATGAAGGTGCGCTTCGAGGTCGCCGTGCACTCGAACGACGCCTTCGCCCACTGGACCGGCGCCGGCTGGGACGAGGTCGAATACCGCATCTCGACCAACCCCGGCGAGCCGCTCAAGGCCCTGCACGAGATCGCCAGCGGCGGCGAAATGAGCCGCGTCATGCTGGCTCTCAAGGTGACGGTTGAGGACGGCGCGCTGCGGCCCAAGACCAAAAGCCCCACCCCGCGGACGCTGGTCTTCGACGAGATCGACATCGGCATCGGCGGGCGCGCTGCCGAAGCCGTGGGACAGAAGCTCAAGGCTCTCAGCCGCGGCCAGCAGGTTCTATGCGTCACCCACCTGCCGCAGATCGCGGCCTTCGCCGATCACCACTTCCTCATCGACAAGCGCGAGTCCTCGGGGCGCACCAAGACGCAGATCCTGCTGCTCGACGAGCAGGCCCGCACCCACGAAGTGGCCCGCATGTTGAGCGGCGCCACGGTCACCGAAACAAGCCTCCAGCACGCCTCGCAGATGATTATGTCCAGCCGCTAGCTGCGGTACAGAGGACCATCTTGACATCTGTATCGCTTAGCGATACATTGTCACTGTGATCAAGAGCTTCGCACACAAGGGGCTGGAGAAGTTTTTTCGCACCGGGTCGTTGGCGGGGATTCAGGCGCAGCACGCCGCACGGTTGCGACTCCAGTTGGCAATGCTTGACGATGCGAGTGAGCCCGAGGATATGAAATCGCCCGGATGGCGGCTCCATCCCTTGCACGGCGACCTCCGGGATCACTGGTCGATTATGGTGAGCGGAAACTGGCGTCTCACCTTCCGCTTTGAGGGCGAAGACGCCATCTTGGTCAATTACCAGGACTATCACTGAAAGGAGCCTGCCATGCGTATGCACAATCCCCCGCATCCCGGCGAAGTAATTCGCGAGTATCTGGGCGAGATGACGGTTTCGGCCGCCGCCGAGCACTTGGGCGTGGGCCGTGTGACCTTCTCGCGTGTGCTCAATGGCAAGGCCGCTGTCTCGCCGGAGATGGCGGTGCGCCTGGCCGCGGCCTTCGGCACCTCCTCGCCCGAGGTCTGGCTGCGCATGCAAGCGAAGTATGACCTATGGCAGGTCGCCAAGCGCAACAAGATTCGCGTCGCCCTGCTGCCACACCTGCAGAACTCATGATTCGGATCGAGTCACAACCTGAAAACCAGTTGGAGCGTAGCGGTGAGCGAAGCGGAAAACAGCTTGAATGTTTAACAGCAGTTGGGCTTTCCCGACGCCGCGGATATGCTGGTGAAGGTGCAACTGGTTTCGCAGATCGGCGAGATTCTGCGCGAGCGGGGATGGAGCCAGCAGCAGGCGGCGAAGGTGCTGGGCCTGACTCAGCCCAAACTCTCGAAGATGCTGCGCGGGCAGTTCCGCGGCGTCAGCGAAATGAAGATGATGGATTGCCTGCTCCGTCTGGGGCGCGCCGTCAAGATCGTGGTGGGACCAGAAGGCGAAGCCCCCGAAGAGCGCATCGAAGTCGTGGCCGCCTGAGAACTCCACGAATCGCTGGACTTTTTATGAACAAGAGGTTTTTCGCAGCGCCCCTACGGGGCTGAGATTCATTTTCGACCTCT
Organism: uncultured Occallatibacter sp.; assembly: GCA_964493705.1. Taxonomy (GTDB): domain Bacteria; phylum Acidobacteriota; class Terriglobia; order Terriglobales; family Acidobacteriaceae; genus Telmatobacter. The sequence continues at coordinate 24,217 of CAZBPD010000027.1, read as the reverse complement.
TTCCCAGGGCCGCGCTACGCTTGCCCTGGGCTACTTTCGCGCCGCCCCTTCGGGGCTGATGTTGGCGCGACCTGTTCAGACCAGCCGTAACTCCACCAGGCGAGCCGAAATGCTCCTCATGAACGGCTCCGATCAAGCCTGTCAAAACTCGACAAGTCGAGTCCGGTGCTCCCAACGAACGTCCTGCAATACACTTCCCAGATGGTTAAGTCCAGCCGCTAGCTGCGCCTCATCTGCTGGAAAAGACGAACTGATTGCCATCGGGATCTTTGAAGATGGCCATCGTTCCCCAGACCTCTTTCTTGGGCTGTGCGGCCAGCTCCACGCCGCGCGACTCGAGCAGCTTGGCCGTGGCGAAGACGTCGTCGCACCAGAAGGTCACTGGCTGAAAGCTGCCGATGCGATTCTCGTGTCCTTCGGGGGTAAACAGCGCCAGATTGACATCGGAACCGGGAATCAGCAGCTCGATCCAGCGCTGCCCCGGACCCATGGCCTGATCGGTTGCCACCTTGAATCCCACTTGCTCGGTGTAGAACTTCAGCGCAACATCCTGGTTGCGCACGGGAATGCTGACGATCTTGATGCCTCGGATCATGGAAACCCTCCCTGCTGAGATTTCCGGAATATAACTATTCAGTTTTCAAATTGCAATCGTGTTGATATTGCTATACTCGTGATCGGTATAGCTATGCCCACTTTCGACAGTTATGTAACCGATGCTTTGATGCGCGACCTGGTCGGGCACGACAAGAGGCCGGTGAGCTTTCTGGTCTACCTGTGGCTGGCCGGCGAAGAGCAGCGCCGCGAGGCGGCGGTGCAGATCAGCTACCAGGATCTGGCCGAGTCCATCGGCGTCTCCAAGAGCTCTGCGCAAAGCGCCGTCGCCTGGCTGGTCCGCCGCAAGCTGCTCGGCGTCAGCAAAGCCTACGTCACCGCCACTCCCTGCTACAAGGTGCAAACCCCGTGGCGAAGCTATCGGGCGGCGAAGAGTACCTAACCGCCGGAGGTCTGCATTTTTTCTCCGGGCCAGCCGCAGCCCGCTCGTTATACACTTTTTTTGTGATGGAAACCATTGGTTGCGGTACAGCTATCGTGACGCCATTTCAGGCGGACGGATCGATCGACGAGGCGGCGCTTGCGGCGCTGGTCAACTGGCAGATCAACTCCGGCGTGGACTTTCTCGTAGCCTGCGGCTCGACCGGCGAGGCGGCGACACTCGAAGAAGACGAGTGGCTGCACGTGGTCCGGCTGGTGGTCGAGGCGGCCGCTGGACGCGTGCCGGTGTGGGCCGGCTGCACCCACAACTCAACCAAGGCTCTGCTGCGCCAGGCGGCTCTGCTGCGTCCGATTCGCGGCCTCAGCGCCGTGCTCTCGGCCAATCCCTACTACAACAAGCCCACACAGGAGGGACAGTTCCAGCACTTTCTGGCGCTGGCCCAGGCAGTCGCTCCGCTGCCGGTGGCGCTCTACAACGTTCCCGGCCGCACCGCCGCCAATCTGGAGCCGGCCACGGTTGTCCGCCTGGCTGCCGCCGCGCCCAACATTCAGGCCATCAAGGAGGCCAGCGGCAAGCTGACCCAGATCGCCGAACTGGTGCACACCCTGCCCAGCGGCTTCAAGATCTTCAGCGGCGACGACAACCTGGCGCTGGCCGCCGTCGGCATCGGCGCGCATGGCCTGATCAGCGTGGCCGCCAACGAGGCTCCGGCAGAGGTGGCGCTGATGATCCGCGCCGCGCTCAACAACCACTGGCCCCAGGCTCGCGAGTTGGAGCGCCGCTATGCAGGACTCTTCGAGGCCAACTTCTGGGAGTCGAATCCCGCTCCGGTGAAGACGATGCTGCAACTGATGGGCCGGTGCTCGGATCACGTCCGCCTTCCGCTGGTGCCGCCCAGCGCCGCGACCCGCGCCCGCCTGGAACGGCTGGGCGGCGAGTTGGGCCTGCTCCAGCACTCCGCTGCGTTGGCCTGAGTTCGCAATCAGGCAAAGGATGTGGTTGAAACAGCAGCGCTTTCTGCGGATAAACCCCGTCACGAGCGGCGTTTTTTGGTTCCCGCATACCAGAAAATCGTATATTGTTCATAAGAATAATGATCGTAGGCCTTCATGCGATCCCACCCTAGCCGCAAAAAACAAAGACGCGGCGAGGGTGGGGCGCCCCGTGTATCCTCTACCGTGGAACGGCGAGGCCGGTGGACGGCTGTTACTGCGAACTGTTATATGCCGCCGGGGAGGCTGTACGCAGGCAGAATCCCCGCCTCCGCTGCCAGGCGGAAGAAAGCGCGCATTCCCTCGCGGCAGTCGTCATCCAGAATGTAATGGATATTGGTGGTGAGATAGGCGCGAATGGTCGCTTCCGGCAGAGCGATGCGGCCCGACCACTCGGCCACCAGCGCGTCGATATTCTCTAAGCCATGATCGCGGGAGCGGATGAAATCTTCCCTTATTTGTTCGGCCCGAGAGCTGCCGTCTAGAAGACTGCCCGGCGCAGCACCCCAGACGGCCGAGACAAAGGGCAAGCCGGTCATTGCACGCCACTCGGCGGCCAGATCGTGGTAGACCAACTCCTCCTGGCTGCGTTCGAAGCGTTTGGCCTGCTCCTCCAGGGCCAGCAGGGCGGGGTCGCCGATGAGGATGGCGGCATCGGCGCGAGCCAGCATGGCGTCCAGGTCGGCAGCCATGGGGAGGAACGGCACATCCGGGTTGGTCCAATGGCGGAAGAGGATGCGGGCGTGGGCGACAGTGGTGCGGCTGGCGGTGTCGGCCGCCACCGAACGCACCTCGGCCAGCGGCTGGCGGGCGCGGCGCACCAGCAACAGCGAGCGCACCCGGCCCTTGGAGGCGATGGTGCAGCCGGGCAGAATGCGCAGCGTAGGATGGACGGCCAGAGCGGCGATGGGAATCAGGCCGATGTCGGCCTGACCCGCGGCCAGCCGGTCGGCGCACTCCGAGGGCAGCATCCAGTCGATGTGGTAGCGGCCGGAAAGCTCTTGGTCGAGGGGAGGGTGCTCGAAGTCCCACATAAGCGGCGCGGGATTGAGGAAGCGGATGGCGGCGATGCGCAGACGAGGTTGAGGGATCGAGCTCACGTTCTCTTAGAGTAGCAAGCGGGGGAAGGGACTCGGCTCCAACCGTTGGCCCGTGCGCTAAAAACTGCACAGAGAAGAGCAACCGCAAATCCTGCGCGGCACTCAGGATGACGACTCATGAGGATTTTAGGAGGGATCAGGAGACGCCGGGGATGGTCTCGGGATCGAGAGAGCTGAGGCAATAGGCGGGGGCATGAACGATGCAGGTCTCCGTCTGCGGGTGCTGATCGACGCGCAGGGAGCGGACGCGGAGCATCGCATGATTCTCGAAGGCATGGTTGAGCAGCAGTTGGATGGAGGGGTCGCGCAGGCCGGCGCAGGGGTAGAGGGTCAGAATCGAGACCGGCGCGACGGCAAATCCCGAATCCTGGCGCTCGATGCGCATGGCCAGCACGTCGTTGGCGGTCCCCGAGCGGGCCACGGCCAGCGGCAACAGGAGAACGCCGCCCTCGCTGAGCCGGTTGAGCCAGGCAGGGTAGGGATGGGTCACGCTGGCGTTGATCAGGATGGCGTCGCAGGGACCGGGGTCGAAGTGCGCGCCGTCGCGGTTGAGAACTGTCGCCTGGGGATAGGCGCGCAGATTGACCGCGGCCTGAGCAGCCAGATCGGCTTCGATCTCGATTCCCAGCACGGCGCCTTGCTCGCCCACCGTCTCGGCCAGTATGGCAGTAAAATAGCCTGCTCCGCAGCCGATATGGAGGACGCGGCTGCCGGGGCCGAGGTCCAGAGAGGCGATGAGCCGGGCCACCACGCTGGGCTGCCCATTATTCAAAAATTGCGCCGGGTGAAGGGCCACCAGCAGGTCGTGATAGAGATCGCGCGGGTCCTCTGTGGGCCGGTAGTGGGTGGGACCGAGCGAGACTCCCGGCGCCACAAACCAGGGTGGCGGGCCCAGAAAGCGCTCCCGCGGAACCCGTGCAAAGGCGCGGATCAGGGCGGGCGATTCGAGCGCGGCCACGGCGCGCATCTCTTCGGCAAAGAAGCGGCGGCACTCTTCGATGGTGAACGGACTGCCCTCGCTCATGCCCACTTCCCTTCTTTGAGACCCACTTCACACTGCGAGATAGAATACGGCAAATTCAGGAGTTGCGGCTGAATCTGCCGTGGAACTGAGCACGCAGCGGGCATTATGCTCCTGATCGATCCCTCTTTTCATGTTCATGGGCCGGAGATCGCCTGTACAATTTTCGGACAGAATCTCCTGTATGTCGACCGGTCCGCAAAACCCGATACCCGCAACCGTTCCCCCCTTGGACGAGGAGCGTTTGGCCTGGCTGGCGCTGGCGCTGACGCCGGGACTGGGCCCAAAGCGGATTCTCGACGCCGTGCAGCAATTGGAGGCGGCCAGCCAGATCCTTACGCTGCGGCTGACAGAGTTGGAGGGGCTGCGCTTTCCCGCCGTGGCGGCGCAGTACCTGTTCGACGGCAAAGCCCGCCGCGCGGCCGAAGAAGAGGGAGCGCGGGTGGCGGCGCAGGGGGCGACCATTTTGACCTACGGCTGCGCGGAGTACCCGGAGCGGCTGCGCGAGATCTACGACCCTCCGCCGGTGCTGTGGGTGCGCGGCCCGGTCGGCCTGCTCAGCCGGTCGTCCATCGCCATCGTGGGAACGCGCCACCCCAGCCCCTACGGCTTGGGAGTGGCGGAGATGCTGGCGCGCGACCTGGCGGCGCGGCAGTTGCTGGTTGTGAGCGGCATGGCCCGCGGCATCGACTCCGCGGCCCATCGCGGCGCCCTGGTGGCCAGAATGCCCACCGTCGCCGTCTGGGGCACCGGAATCGACGTGGTCTATCCCAAGGAAAACAAAAAATTGGCCGCCGAGATTCTGGAGCTGGGTGGAGCAATCGTCAGCGAGGTTCCCATGGGAACCTTTCCCGCGCCGCAAAACTTTCCCCGCCGCAACCGCATCCTGAGCGGGCTGAGCGTGGCCGTGCTGGTGGTCGAGGCCAGCGAGAACTCCGGCACACGGGTGACCGCCCGCTGCGCCGCCGAGCAGAACCGCGACCTCTTCGCCGTTCCCGGCAACGTGACCAGCCGCAACTCCTGGACCCCCAACACGCTCATCAAGCAGGGCGCCAAGCTGGTGGCCAGTTGGGAAGACGTTTGGGAGGAGCTGCCCTCGCAGATCCGGCTGGAACTGGATTCCTATGCCCCACCTGCAACTCTTTCCCCCACCACCGCATCTATTCTTCCAGATCCGGTGCTGCGCCCCGAAGAAGCCATGGTGCTGGAGGTGCTGAAGGCCGACGCCGCCCTGCAAATGGATGAGATTCTTGAAGCACTGGAGACGCAACTGACCTCCTCCGAGGTCTTTACCGCTCTATTCGAGTTGGAGATCGCAGGCCGCATCCGCGCCCTTCCAGGGAAGAATTACGTGCGGACCATGTGAGTGGCGGCCTCAGGGACCTAACCAGTATCCGTCCGGCTCGTCTGTTGGCGTGAGGCGTTTTCTCTGCCCGGCTCCGGTGGCGTTTGAGTTCGTTGGAGAGTTGAGAAAGCTTGTACGAACCGTAACTAAATTCTGCAAATGGCCGCGCGATGCTGCCCACGATGGTAGGCAAGCGAAGCATCTTCCGGCATATCCCCCCGCTGGCGGCAAGGCATTGTAAAACTTCAGACGCTCAGGAGTCATCGCATGGGAATAGTTATGGACATAACAATGAAGTTATCGAGTGTATTTGGCATCACCCGGCTGCGCAACCGTATTCGCAGAAAGATAAACAATCAGTTCGAGCGCGATGACTTTGTTATCGATCGGCTGAACGCATTGCCGGCCGGCAGTCTCATTCTCGACGCTGGATGCGGCAGCCAAAGATACAGAAAGGATTGCAGTCACCTTAGATATATGGCACAGGACTTTGGCCAGTACTCGGTAGACGATAGACAGATGCTGGGGCGGGAGGATGCTGGCCAGAAGAGGCCCTATGAATATGGCCCGTTGGATTACACCGGGGACATCTGCGACATTCCCGAGGAACCCGGCATCTTCGACGCCATACTTTGCACCGAGGTATTCGAACACATCCCAAACCCTCAGGATGCGCTCAAGGAATTCAGCCGTCTACTAAAGGGAGACGGTACACTGATTCTCACCGCGCCCGGCAATTGCTTCCGTCATATGGAGCCTTACTTTTTCTATAGCGGATTCAGCGACCATTGGTATGAAGTTTCTTTGGCCAAGTCTGGATTCAAGATCGAAACGCTGGAGACCGTGGGTGATTTTTATAGTTGGATGGGAGCCAGTATTGCCTGTACAACCATGTGGCACTCCTTTTTAGCGAAGATCGTTCTTTACCCGGCCATGTTTTATTATCTCAGCAAGAAGAAAACACTGGAGTCCCGCAACTCCTTATGTTCCGGATATCATGTAGTGGCCAGGAAGATTCAGAATCAGACGGGCGAATGAATCTCTCCATCGCGCCATCGGGGTACTCCACTTGGGCTTGAAACCAAAACTGACGCCCAAATCCCGGGTTCGACTCTTGGGGCCTGGGATTCCCTGCGCCTCCGATGAATTGGACCAACTAAGGGTGATATGGCCGCGCACATCACGATCCAGACCTTCCTTAAGGGGAACACGCTCCAACGGTCTAACCAGATCGAATCTGTCCCTCTTGGCAGCAAGAAGGAGCGGCAGTTGAACGATTGGGAGATCTCTCCGAGCAAACATCGCGAGAATATTTCACAGACCGGCGCGGTAGATCTTGAAGATTAGCTATGCGTCGCGCAGGTACAACTCGGTCCTATTACTGGTCCAGGTGGCGATGCCGCAGCCAAAGGCCGCGCGGAGCAGAAGGATGTTGGCATCGAGAGCGAGCCTTTTGGTAGAGCTCACTTCCGCCCCTCCCTCCTCCATCTTTGGAAGTCCGCGATAATTTCATCCTCGGTGACTCCAGCGGCTTCCATCATCGAATGCATGCGCTCACCGGCTTCACGCAGGGCCTCGCGATCGGCCTCGTTGCGTTTGCGCCGCGCGGGCAGATAGTAGCCGATGGTGTCGCCATGGCGGGTGATGGCCAGTGCCTTGTCGGACTCCAGCAGGTAGGTCGCCAACTTGTCTCTGAACTCTCTGATGCCAACCTTTTGCGTTTCCATGGCTGCTCCAATTGGTACTCTTACGTACGCAAGTGTACCAATTTTCGATGGTGCATTCACAGGTTTCCTTGGCGATGCAGCGCCCCGAGGGGGAAAAGTTGGGGCTGGCAATTCGGGCCGTAGAATTCTCTTCCTGGATTCAATATGGGCTTTTTTGAATCTCCTAATTGGTACGGCGCGGGACAAAATGAGAGCCGCCAGTGGAAGTGCAACGGTGTTCCGTGGTAGCGTCCAAGTTTTAAGGGCTCTTTTCCCGCAGGGAGAAAACGGCCCCGGCTGCGGCAGGTTCGAACTGTCGCGAAACGAGTCACGCCCGCCCGGTTTCCTTCCCCAACCGGCTGGACAGGTTAGAGTGGTGTAGGAATTAAGGATGGCAATGAGCAAATCACTGGTGATCGTCGAATCCCCCGCCAAGGCGAAAACGATTGAGAAGTATCTGGGCAAGGGCTTCGAGGTGTTGGCCTCGGTGGGTCACATCATGGACCTCCCCAAGAACGATATCGGCGTCGAGCTGATACGGCGCACTTTTGCGCCCACGCTGATCGTCACGCCCGGCAAAGAGAAGGTTGTGAGCCAGTTGAAGCGGGCGGCAGCCAATGCCGACCACATCTTCCTGGCGCCCGATCCCGACCGCGAGGGCGAAGCCATCGCGGCGCATCTGGCCATCCAGTTGGGCACCACCGCCAAGGAACGCAAGAAGATTCAGCGCGTCACCTTCAACGAAATCACCAAAAAAGCGGTGCAGGACGCCTTTCTGCACGCCCGCGCCGTCGATCAGAACCTGGTCGACGCGCAGCAGACCCGCCGCGTGCTGGATCGATTGGTGGGCTATCAGATCTCGCCGCTGCTGTGGGACAAAGTGCGCCGCGGCCTCTCCGCCGGCCGGGTGCAGACCGTCGCCGTGCGCCTGATCGTCGAGCGCGAACGGGAGATCGGCGCCTTTCTGCCGGTCGAAAACTGGACGCTGGACGCCGTGTTGCATCCCGAGAAGCAGTCCGCCAAGAGCTTCACCGCGCGCTTTACCGGCATCGACGGCGAAACGGCGCGGGTGGCCAACGGCAAGGACAAGGACGGAAAAGAGCAGTTCATCTCGAGCGCCCTACCCGACAAGAAATCCATGGACGCGGTGCTGGCGGCCCTGGAGAAGGCACGCTGGTCGCTGGTCTCGGTGCAGGCCACCGAAAAGCAGCGCAAACCGGCCGCTCCCTTCATCACCAGCCAGTTGCAGCGCGACGCGGCCAGCAAGCTGGGCTTCAATGTGCGCCGCACCATGGGCGTGGCCCAGCGGCTCTATGAAGGCGTCGAGATCGGCGCCGAAGGCCCGGTCGGCCTTATCACCTATATGCGTACCGACTCTCCGCGCATCGCCCCCGAGGCCATCGCCGGCGCCCGTGAGTGGATCGCCAAGCAACTGGGCACGAAATATCTGCCCAAGGAAGCCAACATCTACAAGGGCAAGAAGGCTGCCCAGGATGCGCACGAAGCCATTCGCCCCACCGACGCGGCGCGTACCCCGGAGTCCATCGCCCGCTTCCTCACTGACGAGCAGTTGAAGCTCTACCGGCTGATCTGGCAGCGCTTTGTAGCCTCGCAGATGATGCCGGCGATCTTCGACGTGACCACGGCCAAGATTGCCGCCGTCAGCGCCAAGACGGGCAAGACCTACGACTTCCGCGTCTCCGGATCGGTGCAGCGTTTTGACGGCTTCCTCAAGGTTTACGAGGCCGCCGAAGAAAAAAAGGACGACGACGAGAGCGCCAACAAGCTGCCCAATCTGGACGGTGTCAAGGCCCTCGATCTGGAGAAGCTGGACCCCGAGCAGCACTTCACCTCGCCGCCGCCGCGCTTCAACGAGGCTTCGCTGGTCAAGGTGCTGGAAGAGCGCGGCATCGGCCGCCCCTCGACCTACGCCTCGATCATCAACACCATCCAGGACCGCGAGTATGTAACCAAAATCGCCGGACGCTTCTATCCCACCGAGATCGGCATGGTGGTCTGCGACCTGCTGGTCAAGAATTTTCCTTATATTTTCGACACGCAATACACGGCCAAGCTGGAAGAAGAGCTGGACGACATCGAAGAAGGCACGGAGAAGTGGACCGACCTGCTCAACGGCTTCTACGACCACTTCGAAGAGGAGTTGAAGGTCGCCGGCGAGAATATGGAAGACATCAAGCGGATGGAGGTGAAGACCAAGGAAACCTGCGACCTCTGCGGCTCGCCTCTGCTGCTGAAGTGGGGCAAGTTCGGCACCTTCTTTGCCTGTTCGGCTTATAACAAGAAGGACCCGATGAGCTGCACCTTCACCAAGGAGAACACCGCCGCCAAGCCGGATCTGAATACTCCCGAAGTGCAGGAAGCCAACGAGCAGGAGGAGTATTGCGATAACTGCGGGCGGGTGATGGTCCTGCGGCGGGGAATGTTCGGCATGTTCATGTCCTGCCCAGGGTACAACGAAGATCCGCCCTGCAAGACCTTCCGCAAGCTGAGCCAGAAGCAGCAGCAGAAGCAGGCCGCTCCGCAGCCCACCGGCGAAGACTGTCCGCAATGCGGCAAGCCGCTGGTGCTGCGCCAGGGGGCCTATGGCGAGTTTGTCAGTTGCTCCGGCTACCCCAAGTGCAAGTACGTCAAGCAGAACATCATTGAGGGCTTGAAGTGCCCCAAGTGCGGGGTGGGCGATCTGGCCGAGCGCAAGGCGCGGCGCGGCAACCTCTTCTGGGGCTGCACGAATTATCCCAAGTGCGATTTCACCAGCAATAACAAGCCGGTGGCCAAGAAATGCCCCGAATGCAAGAGCCCGTATCTGGTCGAGAAGACGCTGCGCTCGGGGATCTTTTTGGAGTGCCCCAACAAGAAGAAGGCAGTCGAGGAAGAAGTGGCTGCACCCAAAAAGCGCGGCGCAAAGAGCGTAGCAGCGCCCGCGGCGGCCATCGAGTGCAGCTACTCGAAGCGCATTGGGGACGCTCCGCCACCACCCACCGCCGAGACGCATGGACCGGTCGTCGAAAAGGCCGCTGCCAAAACGGCTGTAAAAGCCGCAGCTAAGAAGACCGCCGCAAAGAAGAGCGCCGGGAGGGCGCTGGTCAGGGCGTAAACCAGCATGAAAGAGATCGTTCTCATCGGCGGACCCAACGGTGCGGGCAAGACGACCACAGCCCATGTGCTCTTGCCCGAGTTCTTCGCACTGCACGAGTTTCTGAATGCCGATGAAATCGCTCGCGAGCTTTCGCCTGCCAATGTGGACGCCGCAGCGCTGGCCGCAGGCAGGCAGTTGATCGAACGGATGCGGAAGAACATCCGCGACGGTCGCAGCTTTGCTATGGAAACGACCTGTTCAGGAAAGTCGTATATTCCTTATCTGAAAGAATGCAAAGACAACGGATGGATGATCACACTGTACTATTTTTGGCTGCCCTCGCCAGAACATTCCATCGCGCGGGTAGCCAAGAGAGTAGGCCAGGGCGGTCACGATATTCCGCGTGAAGCGATCTACAGGCGATTCCTCACCGGGCTTTGGAATATGCGCCACCTCTATCTGCCTCTGGCGGATACAGCGGCGATCTACGATAATAGCGGCAAGAGCAGAATCCTGATCGCCACCCGTAAAGATGGATTGCCGCTCGTCATTCATGACTCAGAGCGCTGGTCGCGCATCGAGGAGTTGACATGAAGCAGATGACCTCACAACAGAAGCTCGATGCGGTGGATAAGGCTCTTGCGGAAGTGGAACGGCGTCTCGCCGCCGGGGAGATGGACATGTCCGGCCGCTACTACAGCGACGAGGAACTGGCGGCTGGAGCGGCGACGGGTGGGTCGGTGAAGTCCCTCCCTGCTGCCAAAGCCACGGCGGCCTGATCCAAATCCCGCATCGCGCAACCGTCCACAAATTGCTCTCCACCTTTTACGAAGCCTTTCGCAGATCCCGCGCGGTTTTCTAGCGCGGGCGGGCCGAAGGCGTTTGCCGCACAGCAGGTGCCGTCTGCCGCACCGCAGGCGCCCGCAAGTGCTACGATGGGCATCGGAGACCTCTTATGGAACGTATGCTTGCCACCCCCGCCGACGCCGAGATCATTCTCAGACTGTATGAACTGCGCACCGAGGCGCTGATGCGCCAGGCCCGCGCCTGGGTTGCGGGCGAATTCTGGCCGGCGACCGCCGATGAATATTTTGCCGTGGCCTCGAATGCCGCAGACCCGCACAATGCCTTTTTGCGCCAGGTGCTCTCTTACTGGGAGATGGCGGCGGCCATGGTGCTGCACGGAGCCGTCTCCGCCGAGCTGTTTGTCGATTGCAACGGCGAGGGCTTCTATCTTCTGGCCAAGTTCGCGCCCATCCTGGAAGGCATCCGCGAGCGGAATCCCTCTTTCATGGTGAAGACTTCGGAGTTGGTGAACCGGTTCAGCGCCGCCAAGGAGCGCTACGAGGCGATGAGCAAGGCGGTCGAAGGCCGGCGCAAGAGCCCGGCGGCAAAGCCGGAAGCGGCGGCAAAATAACGCACATTTTGGACTTGATTCATCCTCTTTTGAGGAGCATCATGGAAGTCATTGGAGCGTCTCTCTTTCCCTGGAGGTTGTCATGAAGCGTCTGTGTGCCCTGTTGCTGGCGGTCTTCGCCTTCTCCGCGGTCGCGGCCCGGGCGGCCGACTCAACCAAGATCAATGGCTGGATCTCGGATTCCATGTGCGGCGCCAAACATGCCGGCAGCGGCGGCGATTGCGTCAAGAAGTGCATCGAAAAGATGGGCATGGCCCCGGTCTTTGTCGACGAGGCCAAGAAAGCGGTTTGGACCATCGACAATCCTGAGGCGGTGAAGAAGTTTTACGGCGACCACGTGACCATCACCGCGACCACCGACGCCGCCAAGAAAAGCGTCCACATCGACAGCATCGTCGCGGCGAAATAGAGCATTTCCCGCGCAGCAATCCCGCCCTCAATGGCCCCGCCCTCGGTGGATGGATCGGGCCGGATTTTGGTGCGCCTGAGCGGACGCCGCTCTCCGTAGTGCTCTTTGCGGCGGAACGTATGTTTGGGATGCGGGTGTTGTGAGCCGCGTGCATCGATTGCGGCTGGGACTCGCCAGAAGAGCCAATCTCTGCTAAGGTCGTATCCAATCACCGGAGGAGTCCGCGCTGCGGGTTCTTGCGGGAATCTTTTGTGGGTTCAAGCGGAAACGATATGGCAAGAGCAATCTGGAACGGCAAGGTGATTGCCGAGAGCGCGACGACGGAGGAAGTGGAGGGGAACGTGTACTTTCCCGAATCCAGCCTCAAGCGGGAGTATTTTTCTCCCAGCAGCACTACCTCGACCTGTCCCTGGAAGGGCCTGGCGCGGTACTACAACCTGCTGATCGACGGGCAGGACAACCCGGATGCGGCCTGGTACTATCCCGATCCCAAGCCGGCGGCGCGCAAGATCAAGGGCTATGTCGCCTTCTGGCGGGGCGTGGAAGTGGAGAAGTAGCGTCTTCAAAGCTGGAGGATGTAGGCGAGAACATCCGCACGGATTCCGGGAGCGAGGTTGGGGAAGAGGCTGTGCTTTTCCCGCAAACCATCGAGCTCGAATCCGCATTTTTCCAGCACCCGTGCCGAAGTTGCATGGCCGGCATGGCAGATCGCCTGCAGTTGCTTCAGGTGGAGGCGGCGCGCAACCTCCACCACGGCGCCCAGCGCTTCCGTGGCCAGCCCACGGCCCCAGGCGGTACGAGCTAAGGCATAGCCGGTGGTAGCGATGTCGGTTGAGGTAATGGCCAGCCCGGTGCTGCCCAGCACCTTCTTCGCGTTTCCGTCGCGCGCAAAGACCAGATAAGGTCCTGCCGGCCAGCGCTCCCACTCGGCGTCGCTCCACTCGATAAAGGCATAGGTATCGGCCACGCAGCGGTGGGTTGGCCAGCTCATGTAGCGGGTCACCTGCGGGTCGGCGGCAAAGCTGTGAAAGATGGCCTGCGCATCGCTGTGCAGGGGACGGCGGAGCAGCAGGCGTGCGGTTTCGATGGACGAAGGGGCTTTCATCTGTACCTGCCTCAGTAGGCTTGCAACTGGTCGAGCGGCAGGTGAACGCTGAAGCTGGTCGAGCCCGGCTCGGAACGAACGCTGAGGTGGCCGCGGTGCATGCGCACCACGCGCAAGGCAGTGTCCAAACCCAGGCCAAGGCCCTGGCCCTGCGGCTTGGTGGTAAAAAAGGGCTCGAAGACCCGGCTCTGCAGTTCGGCGGGAATGCCGGGGCCGGAGTTCCACACCTCGACCATCAGCATCTCTCCCTCCAACTGGCAAGACAGGCGCAGCCGCCCGCGCTGGCCCAGCGCGTCCAGAGCGTTCTCGATCAGCGCCGTCCACACCTGGTTCAACTCTCTGGCGTAGGCGCTGATGCAAGGAAGATTGGCTTGATAGGCGCGTTCCAGCTCGATTTCACCCATGCGCGACTGGAACATCTGCAAGGTCGCATCCAGAGCGGCAGGGACATTGACCTCCAGAACCGGCGCGCGATCCATCGACGAATAGATCTGGATGGCGCTGATGAGGTCGAAGATGCGCTCGGTGGAGTGGAGCATCGTCTCTACCGAGCGCGAAAAGCGCAGGGAGCGGGCGAAGAGTTGCAGCAGGACACAGGCCTCATCTGGATGGAGAAAGCCGCCCAGCGCGGCCAGATCGTCGCGGGTGACCCCTTGCTCGGCCAGTTGCACAGCTACCTCCCAAACGGCGGTGCAGCCGAGGCGCTCGAGTTCGCCGCGCAGGGCTTCTTCGCGGGCGATGAATTCTCCGGCCGTCGGTGGAGTGGGCGCGCCGCGATCGAGAATTCCCTTCTCCCAGGCCTCGATGGCCGCAATCTGCTCCTCGTTGGGGCAGAGCCGGACGAGTTTGAAGCGGTTCTCGCGGTTGGCGCGCAACTCGGCTGCCAGGCTGGATGCGACGCGTTGGGCCGCCGAAGCGGGATTCTTCAACTCATGGGCCAGATTGCCGGCCAGTTTGCCCAACGCGGTGAGCTTTTCCGCCTGCTGCTCGATGCGGGTGACCTCGCGGACGCGGTCGAGCAGCGTGGAGACGACCCGCTGCGCCATCGACGGAATAGCCGCCAGCATCTCGTCGAAGATGGTCTTGTGGATCAACAGCGCCCAGACCGGGGTGATGGCGAAGCCCTGGCCGCCGTGCCTGGTCATACGCGAAAACGGCAGCAGGCCGGTCATCTGCCCGGCGCGGCCCAGAAACAGCGCCACGGAGCCGCCCTTTTGACGGCGCACGTGAATCTCTCCTTTGAGGATCAGCATCATGCGCTCGGCCGGGGCGCCCTCGTCAAAGAGCACATCGCCGGCCTGGGCGTGGAGCTCCTGGCCGTGGCGGGCCAGCCAGAGGCGATCTTCCAGAGGCAGTCCGTGCAGGGCGACGATGCGCTCCAGAGCCGCCGCAATCTCCTCGGGAGGCGTGGGCAGAACAGCCGGCGTTTCAGCGGAGTGAAGCATCCAGAAGCCTCGTGGACTGTCCCTCAGTCTAGAGCATTTTCCTATCCGTTGAGTGTGGAACTCCCGTTTGGCTGCGGATTGCCCAGCGCTGAAAGAACAAGGAGCGTTAGAGCGATTCCAGAATGGCGACATCCTGCAACCTCCGTGCCAGGTCGTCGCTCGCTGGGGCTCGCGCCGACTTGAATGCATGGTTTTTAGGTACCCCAATTCTGGAATCGCTGAAGCCTCCTGGCTGGCTGTCGCGTAGACCTACCGGTCGACGCATACTCTCAACTTTCAGGAGAACCGCCCTGAGAGACTCACAGGGTAGGTCCAGGGAGAGCCTCGCAGTTTGCAGCAGCGCGCTCCGCGCCGATCCAGCGGCTGGGGTTGAAACCGGCATCTCCGCGCCGCAGACGCCGCCACGGCATCACCCCGGCCACTACCAGCACGAGAATCGCCGGCTCGATGGGCTGGCGGTAATCCATCAATGGATGAGTGACGTAATAGGTGATGGGGAAGATGCAGATCAACACCAGATAGGGCAGAAGCGCAGCGCGGTTGAACTGCCAGAAGCGGCGCAGTCCGCGCAGCATGAGCAGCGTGATGCACATGCAATAGAAGATATTGCCCGGCTCATAGGGCTGCTCGTGCAGTTCCTTCAGCGAGAGGCTCCAGAAGCCGGTCCAGTAATAGAAGATCCGGCGCAGCGTCTTGTGCACAAAGAAATCGGGGTGCTGGGTGAGTGCGGCAATGGCCAGGTCGTGCTTCTCCCTGAGGAAGGCGGGCTCGCCCATGGTGAGGAACTTGTGCATTTCGACGGGATTGCTGGCGGGATGGGCAAAATCGGGGTCCAGCGAGGCGTCGCCGCCGTTGTCGTCGTAGACCTCGAGCCAAAAATTGTCGCGGACGGGGCAGAGGATGCCTAAGGCGCGATAGTTGCGCACCGTCCAGGGGGCCAGGACGGCTACGGCGGCTACGGCGGCCAGCACCCCCTTCAGCAGCCAGGGACGTCCGGCCAGGCGCACCTTGTAGAGCGCCAGCAGGCAGAGAAACGGCACCGTGGAGAGGGTCGAGGGGTTGGACATGGCGGTCAGGCCGCAAAGCGCGCCCCAGCCCAGCCAGGCAAAAGCGTTCGAAGACGTGTGAATGCGCTGCGCAATACAAAAACTGGTGGTGAAAAGCAGCCCGGTCAGCGAATACTCCCAGACCCGTGCGGCAGAAAAATAGATGGCGAAGGGATAGAAGGCCCAGATAGAGGCGGCGACGATTCCCGCCCGCTTGCCCAGCGAGTATTTGGCGCTGAAATAGAGCGGGATGCAGGTCAGCGAACTCATCAAGCTGTTAAGCGAGAGAATGACGAATCCCGAGGTGAGCGAATAGATGCCGAAGAGGCGGAAGACCAGCGAGAGCAGCGTTGGATAGAGCGGTGGCTGCATGGCCGTGGGGCCGCTCCAGGGCCAGTACGGCGAACTAAAGCCATGGCCGCTGGCCAGGGCGCGCGCCACCCAGCCCATCTCCCAGCCGAATTGCTCGTAAAACTTGTCGGCGTCGGGCAGGTCGCGATAGGTGAAACAGACTACGATCAGGCGGATCGCAAATGCCGAGAGAACGATGAGGGGAAGTGACCAGCGAAAGGTGAATCTCTGTGGCGCGGGCAGGGCGCAATCGGAAGAGGTCGACATGCTCTCATTTTACGGGAAGTAGGAGGCGAATTGAGGCAGGCGCTCTCCCGCCGAACATTACCTTATACGCCCGTGGGCGCTGCTCTGCGCGATGACGCCCAAATTCAATCTCAGGCGCCCGGCACGATCTCGGTGTAATAGCCCACGCCGAGTTCGCCGTCCACTGCATCGCTGACTTTTCTTCCCGCCTTGTTGAAGAGCGGGGAACGGGTGAGACCGATGCGATGGGCGACAAAGGTCGCGGTGGTGCTCAACACTCCAAAGCCATATTGCACGCTTCTCTTGAAATTGATGGAAGAAGCTTCTTTAAAGTAGCGGGTGGGGCAGGAAATCTCCCCAATCCGGAAGCCGAAAAGGACCGCCTGAGCAATCATCTGGTTGTCGAAGACGAAGTCGTCGGAGTTCTCCAACAGCGGCAGCGTCTCCAGCAGTTCGCGGGAAAAGGCACGGAATCCGGTGTGGTATTCCGACAATTTCACCCCGAGAAAGATGTTTTGAAAGCCCGTGAGCAGCCGGTTGGCGATGTATTTATAGAGCGGCATTCCGCCCTTGAGCGCACCCGCACCCAGGATGCGCGAGCCCAGCGCCATGTCATAGGCTCCGCTGGCCACCATGCCGGCAATCGCAGGAACGAGTTCGGGAGTGTACTGATAATCGGGGTGCACCATCACCACCACGTCGGCGCCCGCCGCCAGCGCTTCGCGGTAGCAGGTCTGCTGATTGCGTCCGTAGCCGTAATTGGCATCGTGGACAAAGGTGCGCACACCCAACTCGCCGGAAAGCGAGGCCGTCCGATCGCGGCTGTTGTCGTCCACCAGAATCCTGATATCGACGACATCCGTCAGCCCCTGAACGGTCTTCTTCAAGGTGATCTCGGCATTGTAGGCCGGCATCACCACGGCAATGCGCTTCCCGTTAATCATTGACTGCTCTCCCACTGAACAAATCTTCCCCAACTGTTCTGCACAGCGCCAGTGGCGCGAAAAAGAAGGGTCTGTTTCATTCGAACACACCCCAACACCCTGTGGCAAAAGCCCGCGGCAGTTTAGACGCCTGCCGGCGGAGTGGGGATGATGGACTAAAGGATTTGAAGATGACCGTGATCGGAGTGAATTCGGAAGAGAGCTTTCATCATGGACTAAAGCGATTTCCGAAAATGGTCAAATGGAGGGCGAAACCTCAGGACAAATCCTGCAGGGGCTAAAGCCAGACAACTATTATCAGCAACTTACGGAACGACTAAAGATGCTGCGGAAAAACTCGCTTCAGAGGGAGGCGGGGATTTCAACCCCCGCATAAAGCCAATCGAATCAACCACGGCTTTAGCTGCGGAGGAGTATTTCTCGGCCTTTTCGCCCTTCATTCGGCCTTTTTCCGCAGACTCTAAAGCCGCGCCCTGTTACAAAGCCTGTTCATATTGGCCTTTTCCGCAGCATCTGAAGTCGTGGCCTTTTAAAGCCTGGGTTTCGCTACAGGCTGGGAGGAAAGAGCCGCAAGCGCAGCAGTCCATCTGGACCACCGGGCGAGACCGCACCGCACAAAATGCGATAAAGTTGTGAAGAATAACGAAAGTGCAGGCCATGAACCCCATCGTGATTCCCGACTCCAGCCGCCGCTGGGACTGCCTGAGTCTAGGCGAAGTGATGCTTCGCCTCGATCCCGGCGAGAGCCGCATCCACACCGCCCGCCAGTTCAACGTGTGGGAGGGCGGCGGCGAATACAACGTGGCCCGCGGCCTGCGCCGCTGCTTCCGGCTGCGCACCGCCATTGCCACCGCGCTGGCCGAGAACCCGGTCGGCCGCCTGGTCGAGGACCTCATCCTGCAGGGCGGCGTCGACGCCAGCCTGCTGCGCTGGGTTCCCTACGACGGCGTGGGCCGCACCGTGCACAACGGCATGAACTTCACCGAACGCGGCTACGGTGTGCGCGGCGCGGTGGGCTGCTCAGACCGTGGTAACACTGCCATCAGCCAGGTCAAGGCCGGAGACTTCGATTGGGAAGCGATCTTTGGGCCGGAAAGCGGCGCGCGCTGGTTCCATACCGGCGGGATCTTTGCCGCGCTCTCCGCCTCGACCGCGGAGGTGGCCGGCGAGGCCATGGACGCCGCCCGCAAATACGGCACTCCCGTCTCCTTCGACCTGAACTACCGTGAGTCGCTGTGGAAATCCATCGGCGGCAAAGCCAAGGCTCAGGAAGTGAACCGCGAACTGGTGCGCAAGGTCGATCTGCTGCTGGGCAACGAAGAGGACTTCTCCGCCATGCTGGGCGTCGAACTCAAGGGCGTCACCGAAGACTTCGCCGAACTGCCCATTCAGAGCTATGAGACCATGCTGCGCGAGGTCGCCGCCAGCTATCCCAACCTGAAGCTGGTGGCCAGCACCCTGCGCACCGCTACTACCGCCAGCCGCAACGCCTGGGGGGCCATCGCGCTCTACGAAGACAAGATCGTCCACGTGCCGCAGCGGGAGATCGACATTCTCGACCGCGTGGGCGGCGGCGACAGCTTTGCCAGTGGCCTGATCTACGGGTTGTTGGCCGCGAAACCCATCGAGTGGGCGGTGAAGTGCGGCGTGGCCCACGGCGCGCTGGCTATGACCACCCCCGGCGACACCAGCATGGCCTCGCTGGCCGAGGTGGAACGCATGATCAAGGGCGGCTCGGCGCGCATCGCGCGGTGAGACTTGTCTTGACGCTCGCGGCGTTCTACAGTGAAGATGTTCGCGGCTGCTGGCCTGAAGGGGGTTGCGTGAGCCCTCCTTCCCGGGCCTTGCCGGCAAATCGCGCTCTCCCAGGACATCCCCTATGAAGAAGATCGCCATTTTTGCCGCCGTCTTTGCTCTGATCCTGCTTTTGACCAAGATCGCCAACCAGGTTCCTCCGGAGCCGCTTTCGGGCGTAGCCTTCACCCTCAAGGCGCAGCAGGTGGTGCAGTGTTCCGCGACCGAGATTACCCTGGTCGACAATCACATGAAGGCCACCCACCTGGAGCGCGACGAAACCTGGCCCGAATGCTCGACCTTCCACAAGGACGATGTGCTGGACTTTTACCTCGCCCGCGGCGAGAAGACCAAGTTCTTGCGCATGGAAAATACCTCTGTGTGGCGTAAGCTCCTGTAGGGCGTCGCAGATTGGTTCCGTAGCGCACTCTCGGGCTACTTGTGGAAAAGCGCACCATCTGTCCCAACAGCCCAACCGCTGGGACGTTAACAGTTCGCTGCCCCAACCGGCTGTACTCGTGGTCTGTATCGCTCTCCACACCCCGCCAAATCGGGAGGTGGAAAGCGTGAAAATCTCGTGCAAACTCCCGAAAAACCTTGAAATCGCGGGCAAATCCGCGCTATATACAAGACTACCGGCATACAAGCCGGAATTTTGCCGCGAGTCCAGCCCCGGATCTTGTTCCGGAGTTTCCTGTGGAGTTTCTCCAGAGGAACCGGCTTTTCAAAGGGATTCCATTCAGGAGGCCGTCATGCGCAGCGCCGCCGCCCGTTCCAACCTGCTGGTCCCCGAGGTGCGCGAGGTCATGGACATTCGCCAGGCCTCGGATTACCTCGGCATCTCCTCCGACACACTGTATAAGTACGCCTCGGAGAGCTTTGTGCCCGCCTTCAAGCTGGGCAACCGCTGGCGCTTCAAGCGCTCCCGCCTGGACGAGTGGATGGACCGCCAATCCGAGATCCAGGCCACCGGCAACGAACTCGACCCCCATTTGAAGAAGCCGGTACGGCCAGCGTTCTAAGAGCAGGGACCAAGGGAACGAGGGAACAGGGGAACAGTCGAAGAGGCGAACCAATTGCGGTTCGCCTCTTCTTTGTCAGCACTCTGGCTTGAGCAGAACCTATTGATTTGGGTGGTGTCTACAAAAATGCGTGCCGCCTACAAGGCACTGGATGGAATCACCCTCTTCTGATACTTGATTCTTGATTCCTGATCCCTGTTCCCTCGTTCCCTTGTTCCCTTGTTCCCTGCCTCTCTGATTTAAACTCGAAACGTGGACCATTTACGCCGTATTGGCCAACTGCGCCGCCGCATGACCAAAGCCGGGCTTCCCGGCTTGCTGGTTACCCATCTCCCCGACGTTCGTTATCTCACCGGCTTTACCGGCTCCAGCGCTGCTGTGGCGGTGACCAAACGCGCCGTGCGCCTGTTTACCGACGGCCGCTACGCCGCCCAGGCCGCCGCGGAAGTGGCTTCGGCCGCCGCGTCGATCAAAGTCGAGATCGTGGCCGCCTCGCAGGCCACATCCGCGGCTCAATGGCTGGCCGCGCAGCCGGGGGTGGAGTTTGCCGGCTTCGACGCGGCCCGCACCACGGTCGCTAATCTGGCCAAGTGGAAGGCGGCTCTGCCCGCGAAATTGCGCCGCGGCTTCTTCTCCGAGCTGGCCGCGCCGCTGGTCGAGCAACTGCGCATGGTCAAGGACCAGGACGAGCTGGCGCTGATGAGCGAGGCGGCCCTGCTGGGTTGCCGGCTCTTCGAGCACATTCTCGGATTCATCCGCCCCGGCCAGATGGAGATGGAAGTGGCCGCCGAGCTGGAGCACCGCGCGCGGCTGTGGGGCGCCGAGGGTATGTCCTTTGCCACCATCGCCGCATCGGGGCCGCGCGGGGCGCTGCCGCATGGGCGTGCAACCGTACACCCACTGCCCCGGCGGGGCTTTCTGACCCTTGATTTCGGTGTTATTCTCAATGGGTATTGCTCGGATATGACCCGTACGGTCTACCTTGGTTCCCCCAAGGCCGGCGAACGCAACACCTACCAGACGGTGCTGGAGGCGCAGGAGACGGCGGTTGCAGCGGTAGCCGCGGGCGTGCGCTGCGGAGATGTCGACGAGGCCGCACGCGGCGTTTTGCGGGCCGCGGGATTGGCGGAGGCGTTTACCCACTCCACCGGCCACGGCGTCGGACTGGAGATTCACGAACCACCGCGAGTCGGCGCGGAACAGACCACCTTATTGCAAGCGGGCATGGTGATTACCATCGAACCGGGAGTCTATCTGGCCGGCCAGTATGGCATCCGCATCGAGGATATGGTGGCGGTCACGCAAAGCGGAGGCCAGGTTCTGACCCCCGCGCCCAAGGCCCTCATTGAACTTTGATCGAAGATGAACCCGCCCGCCCGTCTGGGGGCTGAGTCAAGGAACGAATGAACCCACTGCATCCAGAAAACTTTCAGGACCTGAAGCGCCTGATCGACTTCCTCAAAGAGAATCAGGTTGCCGATTTCGAGCTGGACCGGGGCGAAGTGAAGGTCCGGCTCCGTTTCGACCAGCCGCCCGTTGCCGCGCCGTCGGTTGCTCATCCGCTGCCGGCCTCTGCCGCGCATCTGCCTGCCGACGCGCCCGCTGCTCCCGCCGATCCTTTTGCCGGACTGCACCTGGTCAAGTCGCCCATGGTTGGAACCTTTTACGGTTCGCCCTCGCCCGGCGCCGCGCCCTTTGTCGCGGTGGGTGAGCGGGTCGAGAAGGGCAAGATCCTCTGCATCCTCGAAGCCATGAAGCTGATGAACGAGATCGAGTCAGACGCCGCCGGCGAGATCGTCAAGTGCCTGGTTACGAACGGTCAGCCCATTGAATTCGGGCAGCCGCTGTTTGCCCTCCGGGTGGGATGAGATCGAGCGGAGTGAGCGTGGCTAGCGCCGTTAGCGGAGCTAGCGGCGTTTGCAAGACCCCTCGGCGGCTGACTCCGCTAACTTCGCCAACTCCGTTAACACGCGCGCAGCGCGGCTAACTCCGCCAACCCCGCTTCTTAAGGTCGCTCATGCTTCGTAAGGTTCTGGTTGCCAATCGCGGTGAAATCGCTCTGCGCGTGCTCAATGCCTGCCGGGAACTCGGCATTCGCACCGTCGCCGTCTATAGCGAGGCCGACCGCAACTCGCTGCACGTCCGTTTCGCCGACGAGGCCATCTGCATTGGTCCGCCGCGCCTCTCCGAGAGCTATCTCAACGTTCCGGCAGTGATCTCCGCCGCCGAGATCGCCGATGTGGACGCCATCCATCCCGGCTACGGCCTGTTGAGCGAGAACGCCAACTTTGCCGAGGTCTGCCGCGTCTCAAATATCAAGTTCATCGGACCGCCGCCCGAGGTCACTCGCCTGATGGGCGAGAAAGAAAAAGCGCGCCAGGCCATGAAGCGCGCTCAGGTGCCCATTCTGCCCGGTTCCGACGGCATTCTGGCCAGCGTTGAAGAGGCGCGGGCCTGCGCCGAGACGGTCGGCTATCCGGTCATTCTCAAGGCCAAGGCCGGCGGCGGCGGGCGCGGGATGCGCATCGTCCGCAACCCTGATGAATTGCCCAACCTCTTCCATGCCGCCTACAGCGAAGCCGCCAACGCCTTCGGCAACGGCGAGCTGTACATGGAGAAGTTTATCGAGAACCCGCGCCACATCGAGTTTCAGGTGTTGGCCGACGAGCACGGCAGCGTGGCCACGCTCTTCGAGCGCGAGTGCTCGATTCAGCGCCGTCATCAGAAGCTCATTGAAGAAGCTCCCTCGCTCATGGTCACGCCCAAGATGCGTGAGGAGATCGGCCGCACCCTGCGCCGCTGCCTGACCGACATCGGCTACCAGAACGCCGGGACAGTCGAGTTTTTGATGGACGAGGGCGGCCAGCTTCACTTCATCGAGATGAACACCCGCATCCAGGTCGAGCACCCTATTACCGAGGCCATCACCGGCGTCGATCTGGTCAAGGCGCAGTTGCGCATCGCCTCTGGCGACCGGCTTGAAGACATTCTGCCTGCCCAGCTCGATATCCGCGGCCACGCCATCGAGTGCCGCATCAACGCCGAGCACCCGGTGAAGTTTACCCCCTCGGCCGGCCAGATCACCGTCTTCAACGTTCCCGGCGGCAACGGCGTGCGCGTGGATACGGCCCAATACGCCGAGGGTGTGGTTCCGCCGTATTACGATTCGCTGATCGCCAAGCTGATCGTGCATGGCTGCGACCGCGCCGAAGCCATCGCCAAGATGGAGCGGGCGCTGAGCCAGTTCGTGGTGCAGGGCATTCATACCTCGATTCCCCTGCATCAAGCCATCTTCCAAGACCCCGCCTTCCGCGCCGGCCAATTCGACACCAGCTTCATGGAGAACTTCATGGAGAGCAAAGACAAATAGCTACGCATAGAATGGAGCGGAGGCTGGAAAACATGACCTTCCGCATTCGAAATATCATGGTTCTTCCGCTGCTGTTTCTGTTGGGCGTGGCAAACTCCCAACAGAAACAGCAGTTTGCTTTGCTGAAGACTGGCGTCTTTCACGGAATGGATGTTCCGCTGCATCAACCAAAGCAGTGGCAAGGGCTTTTCTGCAAGGATCTGCGGTGTTCCTTTCACGCCGTGCAGATAGAAACCAGACCGACTATCGACGAAGTAGGCGACGATCCACCAGGTGTGAAATCGGCGACAGAAGTTTTCCTCGTCGGGGTGCATTCGCATGAGCCCCTGTTTCTTGTGCGCGGCCTGGGCTTCAAGGCGCGTTCGTTGCAGGCCCTCTTTGTTGGTCAAAGAGAGATGCAAACGGGGGATGAGTTTGCTTTCGGCCCTACAATCGATGGCTTTTTGCTTAAAGTTGAAGGCAAGAAGACCGAAGAAGAACCCCTTCCCAAAGGTTCGAAGCTCTTTCTTGTACGCGGTCAACAGAAGCAGGAATTGTTCGCACTTCCGGACGGCGGAAATGATCCGTATATTACCGTGTTATGGATCGGCGACCTTGATGGCGACGGAAAACCCGATCTGATCATCGATATGAGCGATCACTATAACGTTTCCCGCAAAGTTCTCCTGCTCTCTTCGCAGGCAAAGAAGGGTGATTTGGTCGGTTCGGCTGCGGTTCTGCAGACGGAGGGATGCTAAGCCGCAAAGAACTTTTGCAGTCTTTTCCAATCCAAAGATGAGCCTGAAGGAAGCGAAGGGTAGGCGAAGCCGG
>CAZBPD010000026.1:0-56893 GCA_964493705.1 uncultured Occallatibacter sp. | reverse complement strand
GCGCGGGCAAACTGGTTGCCGTTGCCGATGACGAAGGCGTCGAAGGTGTAGCGGGAGTTCAGTTGCGCCGCGGTCGACCAGTCGAAACGCGCCTGCTCGGGAGCCCGCGGCGGCGGCGCCGTGGGGGCATGCGCTGGGACCGGACCAAAGCCGCCGTCCTTGCGCTGCGGGGGAATCGAGGGATCGTCCTCGACGGTCACAAAACAGACGTCGTCGTATTCCAGAGACTGAAGATCGATTGCTTCCTGAATCAGATCGCCGTATTTATCGCCGATATGCTGGAACTCGGGCGAGGGGACGCGCACGTAGAGTGTGCGACCGGCCGCGTGACTGAACTTGGTCGGCTTGAACCAGGTCTCGAACGAGGGGCGGATCACTTTTTTCTCTAAGGCAGCAAGTATCTGGAGCCAGGGATTGATTGCCGTTGCGGGCGAAATTGCGAATGCCATTGCGATAGTCCTTGCCCGCGCCGCTGCTCTAATGCCGGTATTGTTCATCTCTGGGCGTGGGCAATGGATAGGCTGTGACGAAAAGCGCGTGGCTTTCCGCCCTGTTGACCATCTCACTGCTGGTTGCCGCTGACCGGCCCCCGAAACGTGCTTGGGACCTGGGATAAAACTCTTACCGTGGGACGCTGGGTAACTTTCTTGAACGGTCCCGATGGTAGCACATTTCGGGTGTGTTTCAATCAGTCTTTCACATAACCTCGGTTCATGAACTAACGGTTGCACCATTCACGGTGAAAGCACCCCAAAAAGTTACCGGAGTCACAGAAAAAATTCAGCGAAGATCGCTTTTTTTGCGGGTTTTTGCATTGCGGTCTGACCACTTCCCGGAGCTCGCCGCCGGTCTTTTTTCGCCGCGCGAAGATGCCTTCCGCGGCACACCGAAGTTGACTTTTCAGCACCCGCCGCTGGCTTCCCGTGGAGATTTACGATACACTTAAAACTTGCCGTCAAGGCCCAGGTTTAACAGACTGATTGAAGCAGACTGATTTCAGGAAACAGGAGCGCCTCCATCCATGCCTAAGCGCACATTTCAACCCAATCGCCGTAAGCGCGTGAAGACCCACGGTTTCCGTGCCCGCATGAAGACCAACAGCGGCGCCGCCGTGCTGAGCCGTCGCCGCGCCATCGGCCGCAAGCGTGTCGCCGTCAGCGCTGGCTTCCGCGACTAGTCCCCCAGCCGTTCTGTTTGAGCCGGAGGTCGAGCGCTCTGCCGTCCTCCAGGCCATTCTTCCCTTCGGCACAGCCATGAGCATTCCCTACCAGGCCGATCCGCGCCCCGTGTCGCCGCGTTCGCTCGCAGGCGCGCGTCTGTGCAAACACGCCGATTATCAGCGCGCCTACGCTGCCAGCCGCAAGCGGCAATCTTCCTCCATGAGTTGGTTTCTGGCTCCGCAATCGCCCCCAGCCGTGGGTGCGCCTCTGCCCTCCGGTCCCCGCATCGGGTTGACCGCCGGCAAGGTTATGGGCAAGGCCCACGAGCGCAACCGCCTCAAGCGGCGCATGAGAGAGGCCCTGCGTCTGCACACGGATCTCTTCCCGCGCGGCTGCGACCTCATCCTGCATCCCCGCCGCACCGTGCTGACCCTGGAATTTGCGAAACTTGAGGCGGAGATCGTGCGTATCCTTCAGCAGGCCCGCAGCGAGGCCGCACGCATGATTCAGAATCCGCCAAAACCCGCTGAAGGCAGAGACGGCAAGACAGCGATCCCGCGCCTTTCTCCTGGCGCAGGAGAGCCGAAGGCGTCTGCCGCACCGCAGGTGCCACCGCAGGTGGAGAAATGACCCGCGTGCTGCTGGCGTTGCTGAGCTTTTACAAGCGCTGGATCTCGCCGGCTCTGCACTCGATCACCCCCGGCGGCTGCAAGTATCTGCCCACCTGCTCGGAGTACGCCATGCAGGCCATCGCGGCGCACGGGCCCTTCCGCGGAGTGCTGCTGGCGGCCTGGCGGCTGCTGCGCTGCAACCCGTTTAGCCGCGGCGGTCTGGATCTGGTTCCACCCGCTCCATTTTCACGCCATTTTCCCCACGAACCATTACCATAAGAGGAGCGGCGGCGCTGCAGCAATTCGCCTGCACTTTGTATTGCCGGCTTTGTACGAACGCATCTTTCACCGCGCCTCCGAACATGCTTCACCGACAGGACGTTTCCCTTGGCAGAAATTCGCAATCCCAATCTACAAACGCCGGGCTCCAGCGGGAGCAGCGGCGGCGGCGGCAGCATGGGCACCACCATGGCTCTCATGCTCCTGGTCCTGATCATTCTGATGGGCTACGACTACTTCAAGCCCAAGCCCGCCGTGCCCAACGCTCCGCCGCAGAATCAGCAGCAATCCGCGCAGACGCCCGTCAGCCAGCCGCAGTTGCCTTCCGGCTCTCTCTCCGGCGCGGCGCAGCCGGCTGCGCAGCAGGCCTCTGCCGCACCGCAGGTGACTGCTGCGAGCGAGACCAAAACCACGGTCGAGAACGCCCAGTACACGATCGTCTTCACCAATCGCGGCGCCCAGATCGAGCACTGGATTCTGAAGAACTACAGCGACGCCACGGGCAAGCCGTTGGACCTGGTTCAGCCCCAGGCCGCAGCCCGCTTTGGCCTGCCGCTCTCCTTCTTTACCTACGACAAGGGCCTGACGGATCAGCTCAATCAGGCGCTCTATCAGGTTTCCGCGACCGGCGTCTCGACCACCGGAGACCTGCAAGTGGCCAAGGACGGCTCCAGCGCCCTCGCCTTCCACTACGCCGCAGGCGGCCTGGATGTGGTGAAGACCATCCGTTTCGACCAGAGCTACGTGCTCACCATCGAGTCGCAGGTCACGCGCAACGGCTCGCCGGTTCGCGCACTACTCAGTTGGCCCGCCGGACTGGGCGACATGGACGAGTTCCTGCCCGCGCACACGGGGGCCAGCAGCGGCTATCAGGTGCGCCTTTCTGCCAGTTCGTTGTTTGCCTGGTCGATCGATGGCAAGCAGGACTCGGAGAAGGTCTCCAAGGTCGCCGGCAACGCCACCCTCGATCTGCCCTACGAATACGCCGCCATCGAGGATCTCTACTTCACCGCGGCTTTTTTGCCCGACACGCCGGGGCGCATCACCACCGTCACACTGCATAACGCCATCGATATCCCCGCCGACCCCAGCGATCCCAACAGCCAGAAGAAGCCCGCCGACCTGCTCGGCCTGGCCATGGGCGACCAGAGCGGCGTCACCCGCCTGCGCCTCTACGCCGGCCCCAAGCAGCTCGATGTGCTCAAGACCATCCACGTCACCGCAGCCGACGGCAAGCCGGGCGAGACCACGCTGGCCCCGCTGATTCAGTTCGGCATGTGGACGGTGATCGCCAAGCCGATGTACCTGGCGCTGCGCTTTTTGCACAGCCACCTGACCGGCCCCAACGCCTGGGGTTGGTCGATCATCATCGTCACCTTTTTCATCAACCTGTGCATGTTCCCCACGCGCTGGTACATGCTGAAGTCCTCGGTGAAGATGGCGCGCATCCAGCCCAAGGTTGAAGCTCTCAAGCGGCGCTATGCCCATCTCAAGGCCACCGACCCCAAAAAGGCCGAGATGAATACCGAGATGATGGCGCTCTACAAGCAGGAAGGCGTCAACATGTACGGCAGTTGCCTGCCCATGCTGATCCAGATGCCGCTGCTCTACGCCATCTACCGGGTGCTGGCCAACGCCGTCGAACTGCGCCAGGCGCACTGGTTCTGGCTGCATGACCTCTCCAGCGCCGATCCGCTCTACATCTTGCCCGCGATCATCGTGGTGGGCATGTTGGTGGTGCAGTTGATCAGCCCGGCGCCGGGCATGGACCACAACCAGCGGCGCATGATGGCCATCATGATGCCGGCCATCTTCGGCTTCACCATGATTCACTTTGCCAGCGGACTGGCCCTCTACTGGGGCACCGGCAACGTCATCAACCTGGTGATGCAGTTGGCCATCAATCAATCGCCCATGGGCAAGGAGCTGCACGAGATCGCCGCCAAACGCGCCGCCAAGAAGCTGCCGCCCGGCGGTGGTCCGCGCACCATCCAGGGACGCCGCTAAGCAGTCATCCTGTACAACAAAAGCCCCGCTCAGGAGATCCTGGGCGGGGCTTTTGCACGTTTGAAGACCTGCTTCAATATCTGCCGCTATTTGGTGGGAATCACGGGAATTGAAGGGGCGGCCGGCGGCTTCTCTTTCGCCGCAGGGGCGAACGGCTCCGGCCCCAGATGGCCGCGATGGCAGGTGCCGCAGGTCACCGGAGCGCCCGAGCTTTCGATCATCGAGATGTAGTTCATATTGATCTCTTGGGTCATTTTGAACATCATGCGGGCGGTCGACTTCTCGGGGCGGGAGTCGTCGGCGAAGTTCAGCCGCGGCTTGCCGTTGGGGCCGATATTGGTGGGGTCGGCGGTGTGGCAGGTGCTGCAATGCGCGCCCAACGCCGCCTCCCACTGCTCCATGATCTGGTGAACCTGCTCGCCGGTCAGCTCCTTGGGCAGGACTTTCAGATTGGTGGGGACGGGGTAGGTTTTGGGCGCTGGGGGCGGACCGCCCGTGGCTGGTTGTGCCGCCTGAGCGGCCTGGACCGGGTTCGCCAGGGCAAGGGTTGCGGCGTCATAGACGGTAGCAAGCGTGAGAGCGGCTAGAACAACGGCAAGCAGCGGGGAAGTTGCTTTCATCGGTGAGCGTTCCTTGGGCGTTGGATTTTTGGAGAGACAAAAGCATCGTAGGGGAACAGAGCTGAATTCTCTATGAATCGACGGGAATCATTCTTCCTGCAAGGTTCTTCGGCCCGGAGACGCAGGGATTCCCCGGCACCGCGAAGCGCAGCGGCCAATCCACCGCTTCGTGAATGCCGATGCGCGGCGTGACCAGCGCCTGGTGCAAAGAAAACCCATCCTCCCGCACCTGCAGCGGCGAATCCGGGTCGAGCAAATCCAGTCCGTTGTGGCTGGTCCGCGTCAGTCCCAGCGCCTGGCAGAGGCGGCTGGGGCCGGAAGTCAGCTCTTTGGGCTTGGCGCGTGAAGACAGACCGCGGTTGCGCGCCATCTCCTCCAATCCCAGCAGCGGATCGAGCGCGCGCAGCAAGACGCAGCCCGCCCGGCCCTCGGCCTCGCAGGCAATGTTCATGCAGAAATAGCGGCCATAGATGGAGTAGACGTAGGCGTGGCCGGCCGGGCCGAAGAGGACCAGGTTGCGCGGCGTCGCTCCGCGATGCGCGTGGGCCGCCGGGTCGGGCGGATCGTTGTGCGGACCCAGATACGCCTCCACCTCGACGATTCTGCCCGCCAGCGCTCCCCACGGCCCACTGTGCGCCAGCAGCTTGCCCAGCAGGCGCGGCGCCACGCGCTCCGGCGGCGCTTCAAAAAACGCCCGCGTCAGGAGCTGGCCCGGCAACCGCGCTTCCGCAACGGCTGAATTTGGAATTTGCAAGGATTCCGGCATTATTGTTGGGACTTCCAACCCTCGATCAGCGCCAGAACCGCTTCGGCGTGGCCGGCCGGGGTAACCTTGGGAAAGATGTGCAGCAGCGTCCGATCGGGGCCGATCACAAAGGTGGTGCGTTCAATGCCCCGGACTTTCTTGCCGTACATGGTCTTGTCCTTCATCACACCAAACTGATTGCAGACTTTCTCGTCTACATCTGCAAGCAGGGTGTAAGGAAGCTCGTACTTGGCGCGGAATTTGGCCTGGGCCTTGGGCGTGTCGCGGCTGATGCCGAGCACCACCGCCCCGGCGGCGATCAACTTCTCGAACTGGTCGCGGAAGCCGCAGGCCTCGATGGTGCAGCCCGGCGTGTTGGCGCGGGGGTAAAAGAAGAGGATGACCGGCTTGCCGGCGTTGTCGGAGAGGCTGACTGCCTGGTCTTCGTCGGTCTGCAAAGTGAAATCGGTGACTTGCTCGTTCAATTGCATGGGGAAGTTCCTCGTATGGTAGATAGAGAGCCGGAAAAGGCCGTCAGGTTGCATTATTTCCGAGGGGTGAGGCAGATGTCTTTGCGCGGCAAGTTTTTTTTCGAAGACGGACGCATTGTGCTGCTTGCGGCCAGCCTGGCGACAGTCTGCCTTCTGTTGGCGCTACCCATGGCGGCGCAATATCCCGGCCAGGTTGCCAAATCCACCAAGGATGCTCCCGAACTGCGCTCCATCGCCGTCTTGGAGTGGACCGGCGACCCCGATCACCCCACTGCCAGCCGCCTGGTCCCGGTGACCTTGCTCGACGCCGGTGAGTTGCAGGACGCCAGCATCTACCTGGCTCGCCCTGTGCCGCTGGCCCTGGCCGGCGATGTCGAGTACGAGATTCAGCAGAACGGCAAGCCCACCGGCCTCTTCGACCTGCACAGCGCCGGCCAGGAGATGGGCGGATGGGTGGGCCACGGCGTCACCAAGCCCATCGTTGTTGCCAAGCCCAAAGCCGAGAAGAAGGCGCCCCGGCCGATTGAAGACGAGAACAGCGACCGGCCCGTGCTGCACCGTAAACACCACCCCGGCGACGACGCGGGCAACTCCAAGGGAGACTCCGGCAGCGATTCGCAAGCCGGCAGCCAGCCCCAGGCCGACGCCGATCCCGGCCGGCCCAAGCTGCACAAGAAGGACTCCAGCGACGATTCCAGTCCCTCTTCCGACTCGGGGACGGGCGCCAGCGCGCCCTCTGACCCGGACCGGCCGGTGCTGCGCAAAAAGACCACGGACGACAGTGCCGACAAATCCGGAGCCTCTTCCGACCCCGACCGGCCGGTGTTGAAGAAGAGCAAGAAGAAGCCGGTGGACGAGGGCAGTGTCACATCCTTTGACTCCGCCGACCCCGACCGGCCACGCCTCAAGCGGGGCAAGCCGGCCAACGACGGCCCCCAGGTACCGCCCACGCTGCTGGGCTTGCCGCCGCAGATGGAGCAGGCCGTCGCCGTCTCGGACGCGAAGACCCGCCCGGAGCATCCCTGGAGCTATACCTGGGCCGATCCCGACGACGAAGGCAAGATGAAGGCCGCGCTGGAGGACCTGGCGCGCAACGCACTGGGACTGAGCCCGCCCCCTGCGCCGCCCCAGCCGCAACCTAAGCGGACCACCGCGCACAAGACCGCTCAGCCGGTATTGCCGCCTCCGCCGCCCGAACCGGCGCCGCTGCTAGACGAGCAGTTTCGCGTCTTCGAGCTGACCTACGGCTCCGGCGCGACACTGGTGTTCTCGGCGCGCAGCGATGCACCCTCAGAGCAGCAGAAGTTTATTACCCTGGTGGCCCAGCCGGATCTTTACGGGAATCTGCTGGTGCTGCTCAAGAGCGTTGGCGACGCCGCTCACCTCGACGACACGCCGCGGCTGCACCTGATCGACGCTGTCGATGCCCTGGCCGACAATCGCGGCGAGCTGCTCTTCGAGCTGCGCGGAGCAACCCAGCGCCAGTTTGTTCTCTACCGTGTGTTGCGCGGCCGGGCGGAAAAGCTCTTTACCAGCGCAGAAGCCTTTTACGGCGCGGCAAATCGGGAATAGGCGGCGCTGCGGCAAATGGCTTCCGCACGACCGGCTGATTCGCGCGGGAATGCCGTAGAATACTCACTGATGAACAGCAGCACACAGATCGAGCTTTGGCACGCGGAGAAGGTCGCCACGCAGGCCGGCGTCAACCAGGCCTCCAATGGCATTCATTACGCTTCGTGGGGCGAAACGCGCCTCCCCGACACCGATCTGGAGCGGCTGGTCTGCGCCGTGCCGGCTGCGCTTTCTGCCGCGCTCAGCCGCCGCGCCTACTACTTCGTTCCCCTGGCCATCGCCGATACCGGCGACATCATGATCGCCCCGGCCTACACGGTCGAGCTGGGCGACCGCGCCATCTGCCACCGCAACGCGACCTTTGGCTCTACCGAAGCCGTTTTTCTCTCCACCCGGCTGGTGGAGGACCGCTTCGGCCTGGCCTTCGAGTTCTTTATCAATGTGGCCCACAACTTTGTCGAGGCCGCCGGCGTTCCCGAGAGCTTTTCCACGCTGGCCTGGTCGCAGGCCGAGGCCCAGGTACGCGGCGAGACCAGCCAGGACGCCTGGGAGACCCGCCGCCGCGCCCAGGACAGCCGCAGCAGCCAGAAGGGCATCGACGAGCGCTCCCGCAGCACCTATTTCGAGTCTTCGTTCTCCGATTCGCTGGCCATCTATATGCTTTCTTTGGCCGTGGACTTCGATTATCACGACCTGCGCGAGCGCGAATACCCGCTGCTGGCTGCTCCGGCGCTGGCTGAACGTTTGCGCCACGTTGCCAGCCTCTTCCCCGCCAACCCCGGCTTCGAGTTCCAGATCCTCTATCGACGCAAGGGGTAGGAAATGGCTTTAGCCCTGCCCCTACTCTATCTATTGTTCCCCAAATAGCGTAGTCAGAAGAGCAAGCGCCTCATCCAGAATTTCCTTTGGAACACTCTCGAGCCTACGGGCATTGCGAGCTCCAAGGTCAATAGGGCGCGGTTGGTCGCAGCGGATCACACCGGTAGTTCGGGTACCCGCGCCTGTCAGCGACACAGTGAACCCGGCGATGCGCGCAAAGGCGCCACCTGTCGTGATGGGCACAACAATGGGAGCGTGGGTGAGAGCGTTGAACCGATCGGGGGAGACGACCAGAACCGGGCGCGTCCCCTGCTGCTCATGACCAAAGCTCGAATCAAGCGATGTGAGATAGATGTCACCGCGTTTCACAGCTCACGACCTACTGGGGGAAGATTTATCCACATACGGTCCTCTTCAGAGGGTTCCGATTGATCGTTTGGATC
Source organism: uncultured Occallatibacter sp. (assembly GCA_964493705.1). Lineage (GTDB taxonomy): Bacteria > Acidobacteriota > Terriglobia > Terriglobales > Acidobacteriaceae > Telmatobacter. Next base: position 48,146 of record CAZBPD010000026.1, on the reverse strand, counting down.
GCACTTGGCCAACAATTCGTCCAAAGTGTAACGTGGCCGGGGCTTTGGCTCGACGATCAGGCGACCGTCTTCCACATCCATGGCCACCGTTTCTCCCGCCTTGAGTTGCAACAGATTGAGGAGAACAGGTGGGACGGCCAGCATCACGGAACCGCCGACTTTACGCAAACTGGTGCTGTGCATAGAAAAACCTCTACCACCTAGATTATATGTAAATATAACCTAAATCCCAGAAGAAGAATCCAATCATGGAAGTAAAATCGCTGAACCATGCACCGCGCTATCCCGGCGCATAGGCTCAAGCCACTGGCGCGGCGTAGGCGATTCTGCCTTCGCTGATGGTCCAGTGGACTTTGCCCTGCATCGTCCAGCCGTCGAAGGGCGTGTTGCGGGATTTGGAATGGCTCTCCGTGGCGCGATAGGTCCACTCGGTTTTGGGGTCGAAGACCACCACGTCGGCAAAGCTGCCCACGGCCAGGGTTCCCCGGCCCTTCATATTCAAGAGCGCCGCCGGCTGGGCGCTGAGCAGGCTCAGAACGCGGCCGAGGGGCAGCTTCCACTCCTTGTGCAGCCAGCGCAGGCTGAGGCCGAGGGCCGTCTCCAGGCCAAGAATGCCGTTGGGAGCGCGCTCGAACTCGACTTCCTTCTCGTGCACCGCGTGTGGCGCGTGATCGGTGGCGATGGCGTCCACCACTCCGTCGAGGATGGCCTCGATCATGGCGTCGCGGTCGGTAGCCGAGCGCAGCGGCGGGCACATCTTGGCGTTGGTGTTGTACATCCCCACTTGCTCGTCGCTGAGCAGAAAGTGGTGCGGAGCCACCTCGCAGGTGACGCGCAGCCCGTTGCGCCGCGCCTGGCGCACGGCGTTGATGGTCGCCGCCGTAGACGCGTGGGCCACATGCAGATGAGCCCGGGCGTCGCGCAGCTCGGCCACCAGCCGGATGTCGCGCTCCACAATATTCGATTCAGACTCGTTGCTCATGCCGCGCAAACCCAGCTTGAATGCAGCCAGGCCGGCGTTCATGCTGGCGCCTTCGGTCAGGCGGGTGTCCTCGGCGTGCTGGATGACGCTCAGCCCCACGCGCGCCGCTGCCGCCAGCGTCTCGCGCATCACGCCGTCCTTGAGAATGGGCTTGCCGTCGTCGGAGACAGCCACCGCCCCCGCTGCCTTGAGCGCGGCAAAGTCGTTGATGGCCTCGCCTTTGGAGCCACGTGTGGCCGCCGCGATGGGAAAGACCCGCACTACGGCGCCGCGTTCCGGTTGGAGCATCCAGCGGGTGATCTCCGGCGAGTCGTTCACCGGATTGGTGTTGGGCATGGCCGCCACGGCGGTGAAGCCGCCCGCGGCTGCCGCGGCCGTTCCCGTGGCGATGGTCTCCTTGTAGCCCTGGCCGGGCTCGCGCAGGTGGACGTGCATATCGATCAGCCCCGGCGCAATGGTCAACCCGGTCGCATCCAGAACTTCGCATCCATTGGCCTGCTTGCACTTTCCGGGGCCGGCGATCTCAGCAACGCGGCCATCCTTGAGAAAAACGTCCTTGAGCGCGTCCATACCGGCGGCCGGGTCAACCAGATGGCCTCCGCGAATCAAAAGTGCCGTCATGCGCGGCCTCCGACAACTTCAAATTTTCTTACAGATAGGATTTCCTCAAGAGAGAGGCCGAATCCTTCCGTCTGTTCTAAATCCAGTTTTTGGGGATCGGAGGTAACATCCCAGAAGAAAACATCCGGATCAGATTCTCGATCGAAGACAGAAATCACCTTAATGAGCAGATGTTCGCCATTTCTAGTGTCAATTTCAACAATCTGATGGATGTTTTGCTTTAGAGATTCGAGATCAGACTGCTTCATCTTTCACCTCGATCATTTGATTCTTCTGTGAGCGCCCGCTCGACCACCGTTCTGCGGATGGCGATGCCGTGGGTGGCGTGCTCCAGAATAGCAACTCCGCACCGCAACGCACAATTTCACGCCTGGGCCAGGCGCCTTCGTTCAGACGGAATTCAATTCCATTGAGAAAAATGGAAGCCTCCAATGCCGCTTTATGAGAACGCTTTCGATCTCATTCGGGCCAACTTCGCACGCATCGTACAGGGAGTTAAGCTGTTAGGTGTCATCATCGGAACGCTCACCGCGGAACAGTTGAATGCGCTCAATCGGGTGCGCGCCGCTCACCGGCAGGCTGTCGCATGAACTTCTCGCTCGCAAAAAATGCAGGTCTTGAAAGGGCACGACTTTACAGGCTGTAGGAATAAGCCTATTTGGACAGGTTTTGTGTCATGGAACGATTTTAGCCTCTCAGTATATTGCTGATAATAAATAACTTGTTTCAGAAATAGTTACGATTCCGCGGGAAATGTCTCGAACCGGGAGCTTGAGGAGACCCTTCAGATTGCCGAGGAGATCGAACGCAGCGTGACCAGTTGGCTGCAAATCAATCATCCGGTACTGACGAGTACCTCTCGATAATCGTCTGGCAGACGTGCTGGATTGCGGGGAAAATCGCCGCCGGCAAATCTAACCGCGACGATCCCTTTGTACTTTCAGGGTTGTAGCTGCCGGCGCTCGTGCATAATGAGAGCACGATGGTCCAATTGTGGAATCCCCAAAGCTGGTCGGAGCGGTTGGCAGAGCTGGAAGCGCAATCGGGTGAGCGCAAAGAGGCGCCGTTGCGGCGCGATGTGCGCTCTCTGGGTGTGCTGCTGGGCGAGGTGCTGCGCGAGCAGGCCGGCGAGGATCTCTTCGCCCAGGTCGAGGCGCTGCGCCAGGGCACCATTCGCCGCCGTGACGCCGAGGCGCGCGGCAACGGCGATGAGGCGCTCCGTCTGGCGACGGGCGCACTGGAGCTGGTGCACTCGCTCCCCGTCGAACGCGCTCTGCTGCTCACCCGCGCCTTTGCCTTTTACTTCGAGCTGATCAATCTGGCCGAGACCAACCACCGCAAACGGCGGCGCATCTCGCTGAAGCTGAGCGGCGATGCCGGCCGGCAGCGCGGCTCGCTGGCGGGAACGCTGTTGGAGATGAAGCGCGTCGGCATCGGCGCCGAAGAAGCCATGGACTGGCTCAAGCGGGTGCTGATTGTGCCCGTCTTCACCGCCCACCCTACCGAAGTGGCGCGGCGTTCGGTGATGTTCAAGCGGCGGCGCATCGGCGATTTTTTGGCCGCGTTGGACCGCATTCCAGTCCCTGAGCAGGATCTGGCGCGCTTGGAAGATGCGATTCGCGCCGAGATCACCAGCCTGTGGCAGACCGACGAGGTGCGCTCACGCCGGCCAACGGTCTACGACGAGGTCAAGATGGGCCTCGATTACTACGACGTCTCCATCTTCGCCACGCTACCCACGCTCTATCGCGAGATTGCCGAGGCTCTGCGCGCGGCGTATGGGCTGGAGATCGAGGCCCACGAGCTGCCCCAGGTGCTGCGCTTCGGTTCCTGGATCGGCGGCGACCGCGACGGCAATCCCTTTGTCACACCCGAGGTGACGGTTGCCGCCGTGCAGCTTGCCCGCGGCCACCTGCTTCTTTTTTATGAGCGGCAACTGGAGGAGATCACCGACCTGCTCACCACCAGCGCTCAGCAAATGCCGGTAAGCGCAGCGCTGCTGGAGCGACTGAATGGCTATCTGGCCCAAGTGCATACCCCCGAGGCGCAACTCTTCGGCCAGCAATACGAGTTCGAATACTACCGGCGCTTCATCCTCTGTCTCAAGGCGCGCGTCCGGCGGACCATGCAGCAGCCCGGCTCGGTAGAATCCTCGGGTGGCGCGGAGTTGCCGGTGATGGCCTTTACCCTGGCGCAGGGACAGGAGCGTCTGGCCCAGGCGCTGCCCGCCTACTGCTCGGTCGAGGAGTTCATCGCCGATCTGGAGACGCTGCGCGCCTCGCTGGCCGAGAACCGCGGGCTGCGCATTGCGCGTACGCTGATCGACCCCTTGTTGATTCAGGTGCGCACCTTTGGGCTGCACCTGCACACCCTCGATATTCGCCAGCACGCCAAGGTACACGCCATGGCCTTGCAAGAGACGATTGCCGACACCATGGCCCCGGCGCTGCCCAGCGGCCTCTCTGAAGAGACGTCGAGTGTGCTGGAGACCTTCCGCGCCGTGGCCCATATCAAGAGCGGCTGCTCGCCGGAGGTGATTCGCCAGTACGTCATCAGCGGCGCCTCTACGGTGGACGATGTGCTGGCCGTGGTGCGGCTGGCGCGGCTGGGCGGGGTCAAGGTCGAGGGCTCGGGCGGCTGTCCTTGTGGTCCCGGCGAAGGCGGGCCGGGCTCAGACCCAGGCTTGATGCCGGTGCCGCTTTTTGAATCCATTGAAGATCTGCGCCGCGCCCCGGCTGTCTGCCGCGAGTTGTGGAGCCGCGACGACTATCGCAAGCTCATGACCACCTGGGACAACTGGCAAGAGGTGATGCTGGGCTACTCGGACTCGAACAAGGACGGCGGCATGTTGACCAGCACCTGGGAGATCTTCCGCGCCCATCGCGATCTGCATACCGTGGCCCGTGCCTGCGGTGTCAATCTGCGCCTCTTTCATGGGCGCGGCGGGACCGTTGGCCGCGGCGGAGGTCCGACGCATCGCTCCATCTATGCGCAGCCGATGAACTCCTTCGATGGCCAGATCCGCATCACCGAACAGGGCGAGGTGCTGAACTTCAAGTACTCCGACGAGGTGCTGGCCGAGCGCAACCTGGAGCTGATGATCGCCGCTTCGCTCGACGCCCTGGCCCGGCCCAACGCCCGCGATCCCCAGGGGGGCCATCTAACCGGCGTGCTCAAGCCGGAGTGGGAGGCCGCGCTCGACGAGCTTTCAGCCATTGCCTTCGATTTTTATCGCCAGCACATTTTGGACGATCCCGGCGTGGTGACCTACTTCGAGCAGTCCACCCCGGTGGCGGAGCTGGAGCACGCCAAGATCGGTTCGCGGCCCTCGCGGCGCAAGGCGTCGGCCAGTCTCTCCGATCTGCGCGCCATTCCCTGGGTCTTTGGGTGGACGCAATCGCGGCTGTTGATTCCCGCCTGGTTCGGTGTGGGCCACGCGCTGGGCGCGTTCATCGAGCGGCCGGGAGCGTTGGATCTGCTGCGCGAGATGGCCGCCGAACTGCCGCTCTTCGTCGATCTGCTGCACAATGTCGAACTGGCGCTGGGCAAGGTGGACCTGTCCACGGCCCGGCTTTACTCCGCGCTGGTAGAAGACGCGGAACTGCGCGAACGGATCTACATCATGTTCGAAGCCGAGTTCCATTGCACCGTCGCAGCGTTGCTTCAGGTCACACAGCAATCCGAGATTCTTAAAAACAACCAGGTATTGGGACGATCGATCAAGCTGCGCAATCCGTATGTCGACCCCATGCACCTGATTCAGGTCGATATGCTGCGGCGCAAGCGCGGCGGAGAAGATACCCCAGCGGTGAACCGGGCCATTGCGGCCACCATCAGCGGCATCTCGGCGGGTCTGAGGAATACAGGTTGAAGCCGGCAATGGCGCATGAGTTCTAGCCTGCCGCGCACGGCTTCAAGCCCATTTTCACCCCAGACTGCTGCGAAGGCGCCTGCCAGGTGAAGGGTGTAAAGTACTTGCAGAAGAATCTATGCGCCCGTTGACCATTTTTGTCTCCCACGGCTCCGAACTTTTTACCGACGACAGGCCGCACGGGGACGGACTGATGGCGTATGAGTTCGTCTCCCGGCTTGCCGAGCGCGGCCATCGCCTGCATGTGGCCGTGGAGCAGGTGGATCTACAGAAGCCGCTGCACCCGAATATCGTTCTCCATCCGATCCCAACGTGGACGACCAACCCGCTCTTTTGGCGGGTGGAGTTTGCGCTGAGAAGTCGATGCCTGCTGCGGCGTCTGATGCGCACGGAGAAGTTCGATCTGATCCATCAACTCAACCCGGTCACCGTCGGGCTCAGCCTGGGCCTGACAGGCATGAGATTGCCGATCGTGCTGGGAGTTTATGCCGGACGCTGGCTCAACGATCCCGACGCCATCACCTCCCGATATGCTTCACTTCGACTCGTGCTGAGCCGGTTGCGCGGGCTTCTCTCTGCCATGCAGCAAAATCGTGCGGCGGCGATTCTCTTGTCGACGCCCGCAGCCGAGGACCAGTTAGAAGACAAGCAAATGGTTGGCAGTCGCACACATCTTCTTCCCTTTGGCACGGATACACACCTCTACTGCCCGGCAGATGGCTGGGACGATGCCGCGCGATTCACGGCCGAGCAGGCTCATCCGACGATTCTCTATCTCGCCAGCCTGACGCAGCGTAAAGGCATCTTCGAGATGCTCAAGGCCTTCCAGATCGTGGCCCGGGAGTTTCCCACATGCAGGCTGCGGATTGTCGGCGGCGGCGAGGAGTCCGAAGAAGTGAAGCAATTGGCGCTGGCTTCGCCGGCGGCCGAGCAGATTGAGTTTTTGCCCAACCAGCCGCGCGCCGCCACCATCGATCTGTACCGGGCCTGTACCATCTTTTGCGCTCCTTCGCTGGGCGCCCCCTTTGGCGGCGCAGAGGTGGAAGCAATGGCCTGTGGATCTCCGATTGTGGCGAGCGCGGTCGGCGGACACCTTTTCACCGTATCTCCTCAAGGCGGGGTGCTTACGCCTATGGAAGACTCCGAGACCCTGGCCGCGGCGCTGTTGCGTCTGTTGCACGACCCCGGTGAAAGGCTGCGTATGGCGCAATTTAATCGCAGATGGGCCGAAGAGCAGTTTTCGTGGGATATTGTCATACCCCGGCTGGAGCAGATCTACGCGCAAGTTTGCGGCAGTCCCGCAGCGTAAGCCGGTCTGCGCCGAGAAAAATGGAGGGTCCGACGTGCACCGATTGATTCTTCAGCGGGTTTATGCCGGGACGTTGGGATGTGCGCTGCTGACGATTTTGTCTCTGCCGGTAAGCCTCAACGCGGAAAACGCAACGCCCGCGGACAAGTTTGTCGATAGCGTGGGCGTCAACATTCATCTGCATTACCAGGACACGGCCTACAACGATTTTCCGCAGGTCGAGAAGGCCCTGATCGATCTGGGCGTTCATCATGTGCGCGACGGATTGATCCTCAGCGATTGGCAACCTTACTACAACCGCCTCAATGCGCTGGGCAAGGATGGCATCAAGGCGCTGCTGATTACCTCTCCGGGAGAGTCGCTCAACGCTCTCGATGCCTTTCCCAACCGGGTTCCATCCGTCATGGAGGGGATGGAAGGTCCCAACGAACTGGATATAAGCGGCGGCAGAGACTGGCTGCAGAAGCTGGTGCTGGCCTTACCCGCAACAGAGATGGCCGCGGAAAAGTGGCGTCTGCCCCTGGTGGGGCCATCGATGACCCAGGCCCCATCTTTTGCGATTCTTGCGCATATTCCCCAGGGTGGCGCTTTGGGCAACCTGCACAACTACTTTGGCGGGCACCATCCCGGCACGCCTGGCTGGGGGGACAACGGGTATGGTTCGTATCCCTGGCAGCTTCGCCTTGCCCATCAGGCCTGGCCAGGCAAGCCGATCTGGAGCACCGAGACCGGCTACGTGATGGACCCGGCGCTGGCGCAGGGAATTCCCGAGACGGTGGCCGCCCGCTACATCCTGCGCCTGCTGATGGAGCAGTATCTGCACGGCATCGAGCGCACCTATCTCTATGAGTTGCTGGACACGAATATTCCCTCGCAAAACGTGCATGACCGCTTTGGCCTGTGCCGCAGCGATTTTTCGCGCAAACCGGCCTATCTGGCGGTGCAGTCGCTTTTGCGGCTGCTGGCCGATCCCTCCGGCTCACCTGCTGCGAGCGCTCTGAACCTGCAATTGACGGGAGCGCCGGCCGATCTGCATCACATGCTCTTCGCCAAGAGCGACGGCGAGTTCTATCTGATGCTGTGGGTCGAGGAGGCGGGCTACGATGTCGATCGCAAGATCGAACTGCCGGTCAAGACCGTGCATGTGAAGGCAACCTGGCCGGCAGAGCGCGAGGCCAAAATCTCCCGCTTTGAGGACGACGGCAGCCTGAGCGAGATTCAAACGCTGCACGCCAACTCAGCGGATCTGACGGTGAACGACCGGGTCACGGTACTGCGGATTCGCTAAGAGCGCGAGAGGCGCATCTGCCGCAAATGCATCCGCCGCCAACGACGATGGGTTACAGCTTTACCGGACGAAGCCGGGCGCGCCTTGGGGTCTGTTGCCGGCTCGTTGTCAACGCTTCTTCCTGCCATTTGTACGAGCAAATGGTGAGGCCCAGGCAAATCCAGAAAAAGGCGCCGATGACACCGATAAAGACCATGCCGCCGATTAACTGCGCCAGATAGGCAATGCAGATGGACTTCATCGCAACCGGCATGCGGTCCTCTTCAAAATCCGCTGGGAGGGTAGCGGGCATAGGGCCGGCAGCGGCAGGCGGTCCCGACCCCTTGCCTTTCTCAATGGGGAGCCGGCTCTTGGGAATGGGTGTGAACAGGAAGATCAGAATGCCCACGCTGTAGAGGGCAGTGCCCAACCACCCCAGTTCCAGCAGCAGAATCAAAATGCCGCTGTCGACCACCAGATTGCGGTCGATTTCGTCGTTGACCATGCCATGGCCAAAGGGACTTTCGCGAATAATGCCGAGGATCACCTGGTACATGTTGGAACGTTCGCGCAAGCTCTCATCCTGCTTGAGATTCGAAAACGACTTAAAGCGTTCTCCCAGCACGGGAGCAATATTGCGATTCTGCACCAGCGGGATCATGCAAACTACGAGAAAGAAAAACGATGCGCCAATGCGAAGGATGCGGCTTGGACGCTCGCTGCGCAGAAGCAGAACCGTGGCCAAAATGTAAGCCAACCAGGCAGCGCGCACAACGGAGAGAAGAATCGCGACATAGCCGGCAGCCAGCGCGGGAAGGCGCAGGCGAATCTTGGTCACAAAAAGTAGGATCAAACAGGCCATCATCACATAGGCAAAGACACTGGGCCCGTTCATCGTGCTCCAAACGCGAATGCCGAAGGGCTCCGGCTGGCCGAAACTGGGATCGATCTGGCCCTCGGTGATGTTTTTCAGCCAGAAGACGTCCCATTGCGGAGCGGTGAAGAACTGATAGATTCCGTATACGCCCATAACGCCGGCGCCATAGGCGACATTGCGCTCGATGCAGCGGCGCAACTGCGGATAGTCTTTGGAACTCAGCGCCAGATGCTGTCCAAAGAGGATGGGAGAGAGCCAGTTGAAGATGCCATAGACAGACTCCGCGTAGGAGTGCAGCAAGATGCCAACGATAAATCCGTAGAGGACGCCGGCAGCGCAGAAAACAAAGGGGGGCATGACATTCCCGGACCGTCTTCGACTGGGAATGAGCAGGGTGAGCGCACTGACCGACGCCACGAAGAACGGCGCCAGGAGAATATAGTTGGGAACGGCCCAGCCCAGTTTCCAGTCGACCAGACGGCGGACCAGCGGAGTCAGAAACCAGACCCATAACGTGAATCCCACATAGGCAACCGGTCTCTTCCAATAGAGATAGAGGGCAACCAGGGTTGCGAGCAGGGGAATGGCGAGTCTGATCATGCCTTCGTCTCCATCGGCATTACGTGCGTTTGCCTATGCAGCCTGCCCGATCTCAACTGGCCGGTACAGCGCGCCCAGAGCATGACCATCTTCCTCTTACAGACTCGCGGGTGGAATTTCGGTACAACTGGTTTCTGACACCTTAACCCATTTTTTCCGCTCATGCCAATCGCCGGCGGAGGCGCTTCCCCAGAACCTTCAGGATGAAGCGGAGATCCGAAATGCCAGGAACGACGTTGGGTACGCGCAAACGCAAAAAGACCGGAAAGCAGGCCAAAACCAGGATGAAGCGCGCCGTCGTGGAGATGAGAAGTCCAAGTCCCGCCCCCAAGATCCCCCATTTGGGCGTGAGCAGAAAAATCAGAGGAACGCTCAGCAACAGTCCGGTGACCTGGAGGTTAGTAATCACCCCAGGACGGCCCAAGGCCATGAATGCCTGAGAGAGAACCAGCATCGCGCCGGAGAGGATCACTTCGATCACCAGCACATCGAGCACCGCAAGCGCGCCGCGATACTCCCGCCCGTAGAGCACGGTGAGCAACTGAGGGCCAACCAGCATCACTCCGGTTCCGGCCACGGTGGTCAGCAGAGTGCTCATACGCGTGGCGCGGCCGGTCATCTCGCGAATTGTCTCGGGCGTCTGGCTCACGGCCATGGGAAAGAGCACCATGACGACAGAGGTATGGAATGCGTTCAACATGCGCGACAGGCTGAGCGCGACGACGTAGATGCCCATGGTCGAGGGAGAGAGAACCCGCACCACCAAGGCCTGATCGACATACAGAGCCATGGTGCCGCAGAGATCGATGCCATAGGATCGAATCCCATAAGAAAACAGCAGGGCCGATGAGGAACGCAGGCTCTGGAGAGTGGGCGAGAAGCGCTTCCACAGCATCCTCAGCATCCAGGAGATGGGCACGATGCCAACCGGGATATAGGCACATGCCGCTCTGACCGGGGTCATGCTGTGGGTAAGCGCCAGCACGACCAGCCAGACCAGAGTCAGTACCGGAGAACTCACCAGGAGTTTGTTGGAGGCGGTAAAGTTGCCGTCGCTCTCCAGCGCAGCCCGTCCCACCAGGACCAGCGAAGCGATGGGGCAGTTGAGCAGAAAGATGCGCGCATAGAAGATAGTCTCGGGTGGATATTGGTGAATCCAGGTGGGGATGAAGAAGACGCCCACCACGATAGCGAGCAAACTGGTGAGAAGGGCAAAAAACAGCGCCGAGCCGACCAACTGCGATTGGCGCTGTGGGTCTCTGCGCATCTGGAAGGTCAGGGCGCTGGGTATGCCGAGGGTCAAAGCACTGCCCAGGAAAACCGGCCACATGGTCATGGCGGCAAGTTCCCCTCTGCCGGAGGGCTGCAAACACCGTGCGGAAAGAATTCCGGTGGCTGCATTGAGGCCGACGATCATCAATTTGGCCCAGATCGACTGCGCGACCGCACCAACGGCATTGACCGGCGCCGAACTCTGAAGGTCGGAGTGCTCGGCCTCCAGCAGTTCAAAAGTCTGGTTGGATTCATCGATCAGGTTCTGATCCGGGTTGCTCATACGGATGAAATCCCTGGGTTGGTGTCGCCACTGGCGCGTGCGCCGATCAAGCGCTCATACAAGCATTGCATCTGCTGCATATAGAATTCGGGAGAAAAGCCATCGAGCATCTTTTGCCGTGCGGCGTTCCCCAGGCGCAGGCGCATCTCTGCATCCTTGACCAGGGTTTCAATCGCGCTCACCAAAGCGGCGGGGTTGCGCGGGGGTGTGAGCAGGCCGGTGCGGCCGTGGTCGACGATCTCCAGCGTTCCGTCCACGGCGGTCGCGGCAGCGGTGCGGCCACAGGCAAAGCCTTCCATGAGCGCCAGCCCGAGGGGCTCGATGAAGGAATTCTGCGCCAGCAGGTCGACGGCATTCATCACCGCGGGAATATCCGGCTTGCTGCCCACCAGCCAGACCCGATCGGCGATCTTCAGCGCATCGATGCGTTGTTTGAGGGTGTCCGCATAGATCCGGTTCGCTTCGTTGAAGAGCGCCGCGCCCACCAGCACCAGGACCGCTTCCGGCATACGAGAACGTGCTTCCGCAAAGGCTTCGACCAGTTCGATCAGTCCCTTGCGGGCGGTAATCTGGCCAATCACACCGATGGCAATCTGGTGGTCCTGCAGTCCCAATTCGCGGCGCATGCGCTCGCGGGCGGCGGAATCGGGATAAAAGCGGGCCAGATCCACGCTGCTCAGAATGACTTCGATGGGTTTATGCACAACGTCTTTGGTTTCGCCGCGAAAGCAGTTTGCCGTGGCTTGCGAGGGGGTCAGCAGCGCGACGCTGGGCAGGGTCCGCGCCAGCCGGCGAATGAAAAAGGTAAACAGGTGGTTCGGAAGGATGTCGTGGATATGCCACAGGATGGGGATTCCCAATCCCAGCGAGGCCAAGCTGGCGACCAGCGCGGCGCGTATTCCATTGGCATGGACCAGGTCAGGCATCTGACGGCGAAGCTCCTTCCGCAGGCTCACCATCGAGGCCATAAGACTGGCGCTATAGCGAAGAAGTTGAAAGGGATTGCTGGTAAAGCGGGCGACCAGCGCGGGAACCGGCCGATGCTCGACGCCGGCCGCCAAACAGGCCTCGCTCAAAGCGCCTACCGGGCAAAGCAAAACCAGCCGGAAACGGGAGCGATCCAAGCCCGTCAGGAGGCCGAGCAGCGTGGCCTCCGCACCACTGACCGAACTCGTGTGGCTATAAAAGACCAGCTTTGCCGTCATCGCGCCGTTCCTCCCGGTTGCTTGACCATATCAGGGTAATGATTGCAGCGGATTCAAATACATGCCGACATTGGCCAGCTTCATGTAGCGGGAGATGATCTGGATGCGGTCGCGTGGCACCAGCAGCATGTCGCCGTCTTGCAAGGCGATGTCCTTTTCCAGGTCCACGCGCTTTTTGATATTGCTGAGCTTGAGGATCTTGACCTCGGCGGTATCGGTGTTGATGCGGCGAAAGAGAATGACCTGGCCGGCCCGTGCGGACTCCAGAAAGCCCCCCGAGAGCAGAATGGCCTGCAAAGCGGTGATTCCGCCGTGAAGCGGGACTTTGCCGGGTTTCAGTACCTCGCCGGCCACCACCACCGAAGGCGGCTCAAACTCCTTGAGCACGATATTCAACTCGGGATCGTTCAGACGCTCGCTGGCTTTTTTGAGGATCAGGTCGCGGGCTTCGTCCATGGTGAGATCGGAGATTTTGATCGACCCGATCAGATTCAACGTGACAAAGCCGTCCGGCTCGATGGTCACGGTCTGATTGAAGTCCGGAGTAAAGCGATAGGAAAGCACCAGAACATCGCCGGGCTGCAATTTGTACCGGGGACGGGTGTGCACCTGGTCGTCGGCGAACGAAAGCGGCGAGATCGAGCACAGCAGCGCACTCCCCATCACAAACAGCGAAAGGGCGCCAGTCAGCCTGTTCCCCAGTAGCTGCCGGCAAGTCCGAAGCGTCCATCGAAGTGCGAGTTTCATCGAGTTCACCATGCTGAAAACATCTGAGCTTGAATCCCTCCCTGGCTTTACCGGGGTGCGCCGCGCTTGCTCTGCGCGGGTCATGCGCTGAATTTTCCCAGCAAGGAATAGAGCCAATTGGGGATGAAATAGGCGCGTTTGTTCAAAATGCACCCTAGAATGTTGCCGCCAACCGCGAGAATGGTCTGTTCCAGCAACTGGATCTGGCGGACCTGCGTGCGATTGGCTTCCATGACCATCACGATCCCATCCACCAGATCGGCAATCCCCAGCATTTCATGCGACTCCTTCATCGAGGGACAGTCGATGAGAATGTACTGGAAGCGGGTACGGAGTTGAGCGAGGATGGCCTTGCGCTGGCTGTAGCTGTCGCACCAGGGCGAGATGAGGCCCTCTTCGTCCTCCATGCGGGAACTGGAGATGGCCATGCGCGACAGTGTGTTCTCGACGTAGAGCGTTCCCATCTCCGTCAAGGTGCGGCAATCCAGGCAGATGACGCTGCCCCCATTGTCGCCGCCCAATTCCTCGGCGAGAATTTCGGCGATGGTGCTGACGCCGGAGTGGCGATCCACCCCAGTAAACGCCACCACCAGTCCCGTTCCCCGCTCATGGCTGGAGATGCGGAAGATCTGCTGGAGCAGGCCGTCCCGGAAGACTTCGGAGGAAGGATGACGCCTATTGGATGAATTGCCTTGGCGGGTCGTCAAAGTATTTCTCCTCCGCATACGTGGGAACCAGCGCGTGGTTCCGCAGCAATTGCTCCAGATCCACGACGTTGTACACAGAAGTATGATAATTGCGCGATCGGGATTGTGCCGCCTCTGGGGACAAGAGCGGTATTGTCGCCAGCACGGGGTAGCTGCTGGCCATTTCCAATTCGCGGGGCGTGACGACCGAGGAGCGGCTCAGCTCCGCCACATAGATCAGCGCGAAACTGATAAAGATCCCCGTCAGCAGAGCCATCCCCAGGCTGCGCAGCGGACGCGGGCTGACCGGGATATTGGAAAAAGTGGGGTGTTCGGCGATGGTCACGTTCAGCAATTGCTGGGCATCCATCTTGTCTTCGATCTGCGCCTGATCGCGCTTTTGCATGTACAACTGATAGTTTTCCTTCAGACCGTCGGCTTTGCTCTCCAGTTGGTGGTATTGCACACTGAGCGATTGAAGGCGGGAGAGTTCCGCCTCGCGGTTGGCCAACTGCTGCTCGGCAACCGCGCGCTGCTTGAGGAGGGCCTTGCGGCTGATCTGGTCTTGCAGGCTGCGCCCGCGAATCATCTCCCAGGATGGATTGACATCCGTGGTCTCTTCCTGCGCCGAACTCCTGTTGGCGGCGTCGAGAGCGGCTCGCGTCTGCTCAATCTGCTTGTCGATCTCCTGGACCGCACGGTCGTTGGGCTTGAACTGCGTCAGCAGCGTGGTGCGCTTGTTTTCCAGTTGCACTTCCAGGGTGTTGAGTTGCTGCGTCGCCTCCTGATTGGGAACGGACTTTTGCACCGTCACCTGCCGCGGAGGATTCTCCTGAAGTTGAATGGCGCTCTCCAGCAGCCGCCCTTGAAGTTCGTTCAGGCTCACATCCATCTGCCGCAGTTGCCCCTGCAGCGCAAAGGTATCCTTCTGCACAGAGTCAAGTTGGTCGGGAAGCGAAAAGATCTTGTTTGCCTGCTGAAAATCGACGTACTTCTGCGCCGCGTCGTTCCAGGCCTGACGATAGTTCTCCGCCTCCTCGACAAAAAACTTCGAGGTGCCCGAAGGCCGCTGCACCCGGCGCTCCTCCGCCAGAAAGCTATCGGCGATCCGCTGCAGCGTCTCCTGGCTCTCTTCGGGCGAATTCCCTTGATAGGTGACGGTAATGATATTGGACTTGCGGGAGACCTCGTAGTCCAGCCGGCCTTCCAGCTTGATGAGAAGACGATTGTGAGCGCGAATCTCGTCCGGCGTATGGTTGGCGATGGACTTGCCGCTCCAGGAGGGATCCAGCGCCGAATCCAGGACATCGCGGGAGTGCAGAATCTCCAGTTGGGAGTTGGTCTGTTGTTCGGTTACGTCGCTCACCACACTGGAACCGGTCTCTTGCGCGGAAATGACGATGTTGCTGCGGGTGTTCTGCACCAGCACCTTCATCTCGGATTCATAGCGCTTGTTGGCAAGAAGGATAAACGCACCCACCCCCAAAACCACGACCGGCATGGTCAGCAGGAGGATCTGCTTCTGGCGGAAGAACGTCTCAACGAAATCGCGCGCGGAGACAGCGGATTTGTTTTCCGAACTCATTCTTGCCGGCTATCCTCTTCCCCTTGGACGCGGTTCAACGCCTTCCCCGCCCCGGGCCCTGGCAAACTTCCCTGCGGAAGGTTCCATCTTATTGATCGGCTTGAGGTTGATGAACATGAATGGGCGGCTCTGCACCGCGTAGTTAAGATTACCAAATTCCGTGCTCGAACGGGCCGGCATTTGCTCTGAGGAGAGCGTCTCTGCACCTTTGCTCAAAGATGCGGAGCGGGGCGAAAATCGGCCACCGCCGCCAGAATGCGCTGCTGGAAGACCGCCAGATCGTATTGCTCGGCATGGCGGCGAATCGCTTGCTGATCCCACTCCACGGACTCGAAGCGCTCGATCGCATTCATCAACGCCTGGGCCGAGGGAGCGTCGAAGAAGACGCCGTTAAGACCCTCGCGAATGGTCTCGGTGGCCCCACCGCCGCGATAGGCAACCACTGGCCGCCCCGCCGCGTTGACCTCCAGCGGAGCGATACCGAAGTCCTCTTCGCCGGGAAAGAGCAGTGCCTTGCAGCCGCTTACGTACCCGTTGACGGCCTCGTCGCTCTGGCGCAGCAAAAACTTGACGCTGGGACCAGCCAAAGCCTGAAGCCGCTTGCGGTCCGGTCCATCGCCAATGACGTAGAGCGGCCGGTTGAGCCGGGTGCAGGCCTCAACGGCAATCTCGATGCGCTTGTAGGCGGCCAACCGGGAGAGCACAAGGTAATAGTCCTTGGGACCCTCGGTGACCTGGAAGCGCGCCGTCTCAATGGGAGGAAAGATCACCTGCGCTTCTACGCCGAAGGCCTGCTTGAGCCGCTCCGCCACCACCGCCGAGTTGGCGATGTACAGGTCGGGCTGCTTTGCCGCGCGCATCTCCCACATCTTCAGCGGCTTGAGCAGCGCCAGCAGCAGGTTGCGCTTGAACCAGCCCATCTTCTCGCGGGCGATATAGTCGGCGGTGCGCCAAACCCAGCGCATGGGATTGTGGCAATAGCAAACGTGGATGGAGCCGGGGTCGCGGCGGCGAACGCCCTTGGCGTAACCAAAACAACTGCTCAGAATCAGGTCGTAGCCGCGCAGATCGACCCTTTCGATGGCCAGCGGATAGAGCGGGAAGTAGTGGCGGAAGAGTTTGGCCTTGGCGGGCAGCCATTGCATCCACGTGGTGCGCGGCTTCTGGCTGCGCAGATAGGGAGTAAGCCGCTCCTCGATGGAGAGGGTGCTGCACAGATCGGCCTGGGGATAGGTCCGATGCAGCGCCTCCGCCACCCGCTCGGCTCCGCCCATCTGGGCGAAGTTGTCGTGGAAGATGGCTACGCGCGGCGCGCCACCGGTCCGCGTTGCAGCGCCTTCAGTCAAGCCGCCCCCGTCCCGTGGAGCACGGCGGAAACCGTGCGGGAGAGGATGGACAGGTCCAACAGCGGCGACCAATCGTCGATGTAACGCAGGTCGAGCGAGATCCAGTGGTCAAAGTCGGTATTGCTGCGGCCGCTCACCTGCCACAGGCCGGTCATTCCCGGCTGCACGCTGAAGCGGCGCATCTGACTGGGATCGGTGATCAGATTCACATCGCGCATGGGCAGCGGACGCGGCCCCACCAGAGACATCTGCCCCAGCAGAACATTCAGCAACTGCGGAAATTCGTCCAGAGAGGTTCTGCGCAGGAATCTGCCCACCGGGGTGATGCGGGGATCCTTCTTGATTTTGAAGGCCGGGCCGCCGTGCTCGTTGAGGTGCTCCAACTGCGCCTGCAACTGCTCCGCGTTCACCACCATGCTGCGGAATTTGTACATGTGGAACATCTTCTTGTTCAGGCCATAACGAACCTGGGAGAAGAAGACCGGTCCACGGCTGGTGAACTTGATGGCCAAAGCCACGGCCAGAAAGACCGGGGAGAGGAAGATCAGTCCGAAAACGGCGCCGAATATATCGATGGCGCGCTTCAGATAGCGGCGCTTGTCGGAGTGAACCATGTACATCACCACACGATTCACATCCTCGCCCTCGGCCGCACGGCGCTTGGTGACGTGGGTGGGGAAGAGGTCGGCGAGGTACTGCGATTGCACCCCGGCACACTCGCAGATGCTGATTGCACGGGAGATCTCGTCGTATTTCGAGCGCACCGGCAAGGCGATGAAGACCTCATCGATATTCTGGCGCATGAGCGTCTCTTCCAAATCGTCGAGGACGCCAATGGTGTGGATGTCGCCGCTCTCGGCGCCGGGCTGCGGCTCGGAGTCGATAAAACCCAGGACCTGATAGTTGATGTCGGGGTTCTTGGCCAGTTCCTGGACCAGTTGCCGGGCGCGTCGTCCCGTTCCGACAATCAGCGCGCGGCGGCGAATCCGGTACAACGGCTTGATGAAGCGCGCGTAGACGAGCAAAGCCAGACGCTCCAGAAAAAGGGAGCACGCGGCAACGACAAAATAAAAAACGACCGGACGCCAAATGCCGAATCCGGGGTGGCGCAAGAAAAGACTCATACCCATAACCGCCGTACACAGCGTAGCACCCAGCAGAAGTGGACCGGAAAGCTGTCCGATCGACTTGAGATAGCGATGCCCGTAAATACCCGTCGCCCAAAGGCTCACCGACCAGGCAATCCAGCAGAAGCAGGCCACCAACAGATTCGCGATCGAGATACGCATTGCCATCATGGCTTCCATGCTGTGCGCCGCGGTGTCGAAGTAAAACATTCCGATGGTCAAGAGCGCGGTCATGCTCAACATGAAAATGTCCAGCAACTGCGCGGCGCTGCCACAAACCGCGCGCAATTCCAGCCTGGAATCGCGAACCGCGATCCCCTCGCTGGTGAAGGCCAGTTGCAGGTTGCCTTTTAGTACCCGTTCTTCCGCCATCCAGATCCTCGCAGCCTCGATCGTTCGACCGTTTGGGAGCCACCCGTTTCGATGCTTTGGGCAGGACTACCCCCCGCCGATACTCTTTGCGCTATGCCCCTATGTTCTGCGAGGTGTTGAATCACGTACATACACACTTTGGGGGATTGGGCCTACGCATTTCGGTGAAAATTACCGAAGTTTACGCAATAGTACCGAGATGGTGGAGTCCAGACTGCTTGATCGAGCGTCGGCGGGAGCGCGCATCTATCGATCCAATGGAGATAAGTTGTTTTAAACCAAGGGGATGTAAATAATTAAATAGTTAATGTCGAAATTACAAACAAACTAACGGCCTTGATGACTCTGCAGTAAATAAATCCACTGCGCTCTCCCAGCCAGGCCAGGGAATCAAGATAACCAAGGGGCCTTCACGCCGTGCGGGTCAGTGCATGAGAAGTTTGGCGGCCGCCATGGCGGTGGCAACCGTAACTGCCGTCAAAATGATCTGCAGGACGATAATCCATGTCACCTTGGTGTCGGTGATCTCGACCCGCCCCATGACGTTGCTCTCTACAGCCGCGGTCTGCGCCGCACCCTTGACGCGCACTTCCTGTAGCCGGTTGTTCAGGCTGGTGGCGGTGGCCTCCATGGACACAGCCAGCTTTTGCAGATCGCGCTTGATCTCGCGAACCGTCTCCTCATTTTGGACCAGACCTGTCTGAACCTCGGTTCTGGTGTGTTGCAGATGGGCGTGGAGCGCATCGCTGGCCTCCCGCGCGCGCTTGACCTCCAGCGCCAGCTCCGCGGTGGCTGAGGTTGTCGCCTCCGCGACCTTGCCGGGTAGATTGGCGCTCAGGGTTTGCAGGCCGCGCAGCACTTCGCTCTCTCTTTCGCTGACTGCGGTGGCGGCCTGGGTAGCGCTGCGCGCCGCGGCGCCTAGATCGGCGCGAAACTCACGCAGGCTCTGCGATTCCGCAGTCACCATCTCAAGTGTCTGCTGGGTCCGCTGGATCAGGTTTTGGGTTGCCTCTTCGACACGGCGGATGGACTCGTTCGCCATCCGGCTCAGGTTTTCGAGCTGCGCCGATGACCCATGCAGCGCGGTGCGTGCGTCGGCCAGGCTCTGCTTGGCCGATTCCGCGGCCTGCAAAGCAGCGTTGGCGTCGGTCATGCGCTGGGCCAGGCCACGGATAATGCTCTCCGCTTCCAGAACTTCTTCCTTTATTGTCTGCTCATCCATTTCAATTCACTCCGCCGCTCTTGCCGGTTTCGAATACGGTCAATAAATCCGCGCCAAGCATCAGAAGCGCCTGACGATAGGGGGCCGAAGCGCGAGGCGCACTGCGCAGCACGGCGCGCATCTGGCGCGGCGCCGCGGTCAGCAGGGCAGCCAAAAACTCGCTGCTCTGCTCGTCCCCGTGGTGTTGCACGAAGGCTCGAACCTCGGCCATCGTCTCGTCGTTGGCTTTCAGGCGGCGCAGGGCGCGCCCCGCCCGCTCTGCGCCTTGGCGATCCTGTTCGCAGAGCCAGCCCGCCAGCCCCTCGGCAAACTGCGCCAACGGGCTTGGATGGTGCGACGCAAATAAGCATAGCTCTCTCCACAGCTCGTCGCGCGGCACCCGCTCCAAGGCCCAATCCAGCGCGTGAAGAACTCCCGAGCAATCGTCGACGGCCTCCGCCATGGTTTGCAGCTCGATGGACAGGATGCGCCGATAGATGCGCAGCATTCTGGCGTTCCCCGCGGCCTGGCGCAGGTGGAGCAGGGAGTCGCAGGCGTGGCGGCAGCCGCGCAGCGCCTTGAGGCAGCCTTCAAAGGGCTCCTCCGCGGCTCTGCCGGCCTCTTCGCTCAGGTCGAAGACCGCTTCCTCCAGCGCCGCGCAGAGATTCGCTATGGATGCCGCCGCGGCGACCATCGTGGCGTTGGCCTGAAGCTGCCAGCGAATCTTGCGCAAGCCGGCATGACGCCGGCCGGAGGCGTATCCGCTCTCTATGCCCTCCACGCGCAGATGCTGGACGATCTTCGCGGCCAGTTGCCGGGCATTCGCCTCCAGGGCATCGCCGCGCTGGGCAAGCTCCCCGGCAGCAGAAGCCAGGTTGGCCTCTTCCGCGCAGCATTGTTCCAACAACGCCTGGGCTTCGGACAGCTCGCGTTCGATGCTTTCGCTGTCTTCTCCCAACAGCCCATTGAGGATTTGCAGGGCCACGCTTTCGCTTTCAGATTGTTCTTTTGCTTCGAGGACCTCTTGCAGGCGGCGCTCAAGATAGCGTCTTTCTTCCAGATTGCGGGCTTGCTCCCTCTCTTGCGAGCGTTTCTGCCGGCCCAGAGCTGCGAAATCCGCACGCAATCCATCCAACTCGCGGCGCAGAGGGGCGGAGATCGAGTCCTGCTCCTGCGGCGAACGGTCCTCGGCCAGACCCAACCACGCGCAGGAGCCGCTTTGCCTGTCTTCCCAGCGGCGCATCTCTTCCTCGTTCAGAGCCTTGCTTCCGCGCTGCTTGGAGTGCCGCGTGCGAGCCTCTTCAAGGCCCCGATCCACCGCCTCGGCCAGCAGGACCAGCCGCCGGGTCAGGTCCTCGATTTTCTCCCGCGACCGGGAAACGGCGCTCTGAAGCCGGTAAATGCGTGCGCTCCGCGATCCCCGCAAGCGCTGCACCGCCGCCTGCAGTTGCGCCAGCCGATCACCGGAAGAAGGATCGCCGGCCTTCTCCGGCAGATTGCGCAGCACCAGCGCCGTTACGTTTTCAGCCCCGGCGCAGTCGAGATCGTTCACCAGCAGCAACTCGATCGGAGGCCGGCTGCCGGGGGAAGACTCGCTGCTCGTCTGGGTTGCTGCGCTGCCTGCGGTCGTCACCCAAAGCACCGCTTCGGCGCGTTGCAGCAGGCTCAGCGCCGACTCCCCGGCGCCGTCCTGGGGCGCATTCGATTCAGGCATGAAGACCAGCAGACGGTCGCGGCTGGGATCGCGGCGCAACTCCAGAATCAAAGGGGCAAGGATTCTGCCCAGAGCAGCATATCGGCCGCTGTCTTCCTGGGCCATCTTTTTTAATTCCGCAAGCGCGCCCACGCGGTACGCGCCGTGCGCTCCATAAGCCGACAGGTTCTCTCCATCTCCATACTGAAGCAGGACCGCCCGGGCTCCGCGCTTATCCGCAGGGTTTCCCCGCTCCGCTGTGCCCAGCAGGGCGCCGAGCAGGGTTCCGCTCCCTTGAGCGAAGTCTCCGCAGGCTGCCAGAATCACCGGCCTTCGCACATCTTCCGCAATTTGAAGGAATTGACTGGAAATCTGTGAAAATACGCCTTCTTTCGGCAGCGTCCCGGCCAGCGCGTGAACCTGCGCGGCGAAGGTCTCCAGACGGTCCAGTGTCTGCTTTGCGGCATCGCTCTTGCCGTTCTGCAACCGCGGCTCAATCCTGGGAGAAAGGGCAATCCCGGCGACCGGCGGTTCGCCGCCATGACGCAGTGCAACAATGGATTCCAGAGGCAGCGGTAGCGCGCCTGGGGGCGTTCGAAAAGGGGCGGCGCCGGGTTTGATCGCTGTGTTGTCCGCGCCATCGCGAAGGGGCAAACTCTCGTTCCTGCCGGCAGGATCGTTCATGCGCTTGCTCACCCCCCCTCTGCGGCCCTGACGGACGCTTCATATCCTCAGCTTCGACCCAATTCTACTCTGCGGGAACCTCGGTCTCTCTGCCTTTGCTGCCTTTGAAATTCGCCTTTGGCGCGCAACCCGGCATGGCCGGCTTTCTTTACTTCCCGGGTTTCGCGCATCTTTCCCGGCTGGCGGCGAATCCAACACTCAAAGTTCTTTTGTAAGGAGTTGCTCGTCATGGCCTTGTCTGCTTTTGAAGTTCATACCCTGAAACAAGCCCCTGCGGTCGAGGGAGTTCTGCCCGTGGTGTTGAACCGCTGGAGTTCGCGCGCCTTTTCCGCGCGTGAAGTCGCTCCGGCCGACCTCACCAAGCTCTTTGAAGCGGCCCGCTGGGCCGCCTCGTCCAATAACGAGCAGCCTTGGCGCTTCCTGGTTGGCTTACGCGGTACACCTACCCACAAGGCCATTGCCGACAGTCTAGTGGGATTCAACCAAAATTGGGCGGGCAACGCGCCGGTGCTGATTCTCACTGTGGCAAGCACCCGATTCGCCCGCAACGACAAAGAGAATTCCTATGCACTCTACGATCTGGGCGCCGCCTCCGCAACCCTGACCCTGCAGGCATCGGAACAGGGGATGACCACCCATACCATGGCCGGATTCGACCACGAGGCCGTGCGCAAATCCTGCGCGATTCCCGCCGAATTCGCCATCGGCACAGTGATCGCGCTGGGCTACCAGGGTGAACCGGATACCTTGAAGCTGGAGCAGCTGATCGCACTTGAAACCAGTCCTCGCACGCGTAAGCCATTGAGCGAACTTGTCTTCTCTGCATGGGGAGAGCCCGCCGATCTGGTCTAGAATCGCTTTGGCTTTCGTTTCTGGAGATTTGCTCTGCTTTCTCCAGCCCCCGCACTACAGTGGAGGATGGAGAATGATCTGGTGACGCCCCCTCGGTCAACCCGGCAGCATCGCGGCCAACACTCCCGCCGGCGCAAACACCGACCGGGGAAGAGGCCCGCGCAGTTGTGGATGCGGCTTTTGCTGGCCGTCGTTTTGGCCGGGTTGATCCTCTTCGCCGCGGGGGTTTTGGCGCGCGCCTTTGCGCCCACTTCGAATTCCGATCTCTCCCACTTCGACGTTCTGATCGTGCTGGGCTCACCGGCCGACCGGGATGGAAACCCGACCTCGGATCAATTGGCTCGTGTCACAGAGGCGGTTCATGAGTACGAGCGCGGCGTTGCTCCACGGCTGATTCTCTCCGGAGGAGCCGCGCATAACCGCTTTGTCGAAGCCGAGGTCATGGCGCGAACAGCGGAATCGATGGGTGTCTCTCGCTCCGCCCTTCTGATCGAACCGCAGTCCATGAACACCATTCAGAATCTCCGTTTTTCCCTGCGCCTGATGCAGGAACACGGCTGGCATTCGGCCGAGGTCGTCTCTACAACGCCGCATCTGCCCCGCGCCGGGTTGATTCTCAGCCGATTGCCGCTCGAGTGGCGCACCCACGCCGCCCCCATGCAGCCCGATTCCGCCCTTCGGACGGCTGAGGCTACGCTGCGGGAGACGCTCAAAACGGTTCGCTATCTGGTCTGGACTCGCTGGAGCGAGCCGTACGAGCCCTGAGCGTAGCGCAAATTTATCTTCAAGCGGGGGTTGAGCGTTGTCCCCCCACGGCGCACTCCTGTAATCTGTTGAGTGATGCGTCTCCCTGTTACTTTTTCCGCTTCTCTTGCCGTTGCCGCTCTGGCCCTTTGTGCCGGAGCCGGTGTGTATGCGCAGAGCACCGCAGCCCCGACCGCTGGCAATGGCACCTACATTGCGATCGATCCACTGGCACTGGTGCGTTACGACAACCGCTACGATCTTTCGTTGGGCATGTCCTACGACCACATCAAAGCCGGATACAACGTGGTGCAAGGAGCCAATCTGGGCGGTCTCGACCTCTCCGCCTCCTATTGGCTCAGCAAACACTGGGGCTTGGAGGGCTCGGGCCGCGGCTATTTCGGCTCCAGCGGCGTTGGCCAACCCAACACGAAGAACCTTCAGGGGCCGTTCGTGAGCCAATACCTGTTCGTCGCCGGCCCGGAATGGCTAGGGCCGCACAACAAGCACGCCGCGCTGATCGCCCATGCGCTGGTGG
Organism: uncultured Occallatibacter sp.; assembly: GCA_964493705.1. Classification (GTDB taxonomy): domain Bacteria; phylum Acidobacteriota; class Terriglobia; order Terriglobales; family Acidobacteriaceae; genus Telmatobacter. The sequence continues at coordinate 24,284 of CAZBPD010000026.1, read as the reverse complement.
GCGGAGCGCACTTTGACTCTCATCTGGGACCGCTCACGCCGCAACAGGCCAATTTTTTCCAAAATCAGTTTGGTCCGGCGGCGATTATCGGTGGCCATATCGATTTGAACCGCTCCGCCCACTGGGTCTTCCGCATCACTCCCGACGCCGTGATTACCCACTACAGCACCAATTACGGAACCCAGGTCAGCCAGACCGATACCAACTTCGCCATTTCGGTCGGGGTTGAGTACAAGTTCCAGAAGAAGCGGTAGAAACTCCGCTTGTTTTCTTGCGGCGTGCTCCATGGCGCGCGGCAGCCTGTCAACCATGTTGCACGCACACCGGAGTTCCCCACGGCGATCTTGAGCCCACGGGGCTCCGGTGTTCGTATTTCGGAATCCCCCCAACCCTATGCGGTTTGTTGTACATTCAAGTTCATCGGGGTGTGGTATTCTCCAGCGTTCGGTGACTATTGACGATGCGCCACCGGGAGAAGCTCTGTACCGGACAATGGCGCTGAATAGTTTGTTTCGATTTGAATCCGGACAGAGATTGCCACCAAGGCAGGGGTAAACGGCTATGAGAGATACGCTTGGAGTACTGCTTGCGGGGGGCGCCGGAGAACGGCTTTTTCCGCTGACCCGCGATCGCGCCAAACCGGCTGTTCCCTTCGGCGGCCACTACCGCATCATCGACATCACCCTCTCCAATTGCATCAACTCAGGCCTGCGCAAGGTCTTCATCCTCACCCAGTACAAGGCGCTCTCACTCAACCGCCATATCCGCGAGGGATGGTCGGGAATCGTGGGCCAGGAGCTGGGTGAGTTCTTCGAACTGCTGCCCCCCATGCAGCGGACCGGCGCCAACTGGTACATGGGAACGGCCGACGCGGTCTACCAGAACATTTACTCCATTGGCAGCGAACAGCCCAAACACATGCTCATCCTGGGCGGCGACCACATCTACAAGATGAACTATGCCCGCATGTTGGACTTCCACAAGGAGACCAAGGCGGAGGTCACCATCGCCACCCTGCCCATCGCTCCCGAGGAGTCGTTCCAGTTCGGTGTAGTCGAGGTGGGCAGCGACGGCGAGATTCAGGGCTTCCTGGAGAAGCCGCAAACCACGACTTTCCGTTCTCCGGTCAATCCCAACGCTGTCGACGCCTCGATGGGCATTTACATCTTCAATACCGAAGTTTTGCTGAAGGCCCTGATCGCCGACGCCGAGGACCCCACCTCGAAGCACGATTTCGGCCACAACATCCTGCCCAACCTGCTGGGCAAGAAGAAGATGATGGCCTATAGCTTTGTCGATGAGAATCGCAAGCAGGCCCTATACTGGCGCGATGTGGGCACCCTGGACGCCTATTACGACGCCAATATGGACCTTTGCTCGGTCTCGCCGGTCTTCAACCTCTACGACAAGAACTGGCCCATCCGCACCCGCGTGCGCCAGTATCCGCCTGCCAAATTCGTCTTCGGCGAGCCGGGCCGCACCGGCGCGGCGGTCAATTCGGTGATCACCGCCGGCGTCATCATCTCCGGCGCTCAGGTCTCGAACTCGGTGGTCTCGCAGGATGTGCGCGTCAATTCGTATTCCGACGTGGACGCCAGCGTGATCTTTTCGCACGTGAACATCGGCCGCCATTGCCGCATCCGCCGCGCCATCATCGACCGCGATGTGCACATTCCCGAGGGCACGGTGATCGGCTACGACCCGGTCGAGGACAAGCGCAGGTACTTCGTTACGCCTTCTGGGTTGACGATTGTGACGCGCGACGCCTCGCTCTTTGAGAACCCCGTCGATCCGGACTTCTTGCAGCGGTATTGAGATTGCATTTCATCAACTTTGACTCCGATAAAGGCGTGGGCCGCGGCTCACGCCTTTGCAGCGTTGAAGCATGCGCACAGGATTGCCCGTCCCATGCGAATTGCACTAAGTCGCTGCGATACCGAACGAAGTGAAGCTGCTGTCATCCTGAACAAAATGAAGGATCTGCGGTTGTTTTTGTTGCCGCGCAAGGTGGCCTAATCTATCCCTCGCTGCTGCTTGCAAAGCGATGCGCCTTCCCATTCTATTTAGATAAGAGTAACTTTTTCCAAGTTGCACATCTGCGCCAAAACAATACGACAACAATTCCTTTATAACTGCACTTGACAGATCGAGGGGGGGGGGCACTATTGTCGTGGCGGATCAAACTTAGCTTTATTCGCCGCTGCGAGACAAATGCAGTGCATTTTCGTCGCTTCCACCGCCTTTTGGGGGAGAGGCGCGAAAGAACGGGGCACCGGAATGCACTCGTATCGTGCCGGATCGATTACTTCTTCCACGACGAAGCCCTAAAGGAGACCCATGCTTAATCGCATCAATGGATTGGCCCTCTGTATTCTAGCCTTTGCGCTCGGCGCCGCCGCACAGACCGCGGTAACCAACAACAATGACGGTTCCAATGGAACCATTCCCGTATATACCGGGAGTGCGACCCTGGGCAACTCGCCCATCTCGGTTTTGGGCGGTAATCTAGGCATCGGCTTCGGTAATCCGGCATACAAAGTCGATATTTGGAATGTTGGTGTCGGACCAGCGTTACGAGTGCTGGGCGAGGCAGAAGCGACAGAAACCGATACCGCCATAGACTTGGGCTTGGTGAACGGTATCCCCGCTTCCTATGGAAGGATCGGTATACAAGCAATAAACGGTAATACCGGCATCGAGACGGGAGATATGTGGTTCGGCACCGTAAACAACGGCGTTCTCTTGGAGAAGATGAGAGTGACAAGTTCCGGCAATGTCGGGATAGGGACAGCGTCACCGAGGAGCCTTTTGGATGTTGGCACCAGCGGCGGCACAAACCAAGGAATCCGCCAGGGTCCGTATCTTGAGATCAACTCTCTGGCGGGATACAACAACGCAGCCTATCTCTCGATCAATGCTGTGCAAAATGGCACCGGCACTTTTGTTCCTGTTTATTCCGGGGCAAGCTGGGCCGGTGGAATGGTGATGACGCAATCTACCGGGGGTTATGGCAGTATTGATTTCAAGAGCTATGTCTGGAATAACAATCCCTCGCCCGTCAGCCTCGCCAATTTTACCGAGGTAATGCACTTAGATCAGGGCGGTAATGTCGGCATCGGGACGACGGCTCCCGCTTTTAAAATGGATGTTCAAGGCGGACAGATCAACGCTTCGGGAGGCCTGTCGATCAACGGGTCGCCGGTGATTAACTCAACCGGGGCATGGGTCGGCCCCTCCAGCGGACTCGTCGGTCCGCAGGGTCCGGCGGGGGTGGCCGGGGCAGCGGGGGCGACGGGTGCGCAAGGGCCCGCGGGAGCCACCGGCCCGGCCGGCGCCAGCCCTTGGGGGCTCTCCGGCTTGAATACCTATTACACGCAAGGCAACGTCGGAATCGGCACGACGACACCTGGTTCGACGGCCGCGGCGGTGCCGGTTCAAACAGCGACAGGCTCCGTAACGATTCCCGCGGGAACGGCTTACAACCTCGATACCAACGGGCTGATTCACTCCTCGACCGGATATGTCTTTCCAGACGGATCCATTCAAGCTATCGCATTCAACCCCGCCAATTGCGGCGCTGACTATGCCGAGTCGGTCGAGGTGAGCGGGGAGCGGACCAACTACGAGCCGGGCGACATTCTGGTGATCGACGGCCACGCGCCGGGCAAATTCCTCAAATCCAATCAGGCGTATTCTACGCTGGTGGCGGGCATCTATTCGACCAAGCCGGGCTTTGTCGGCCGCCTGCAGCCGGAAGACGCCAAAAGCAAGGCGGAGGAAGTGCCGATGGCCATAGTGGGCCGCGTTCCCGCCAAGGTAACGGCGGAGAACGGCCCCATCCAGGTGGGCGATCTGCTGGTCTCCTCGTCCAGGATGGGCTACGCCATGAAGGGCACGGATCGCAGCCAGATGCTGGGCGCAGTGATCGGCAAGGCCCTCGGCTCGCTGGACTCTGGCTCAGGCGTCATCATGGTGCTGGTCACCTTGCAGTAGCGGCGGCATTGTGGGAGCCGCACCCTGCGCGGATGCGGCTCCCCTCGCCCTCGGCCTCTGACGATCGTGCAACCGCAATTCATCAGGAGGATTTCGATGAAGACTTCGCTCGGACATTATTTGTTTGTATTGCTCGCCTGCTTTGGTTTGATGAGCGCCATTCTAAACTGTGCCCATGGCCAGCACACCAAAAGTTCGACTACAGCGGAATCAACCACTGCACAATCCGCACCCAACCAATCCTTACCCGAACATACTGTCATTACTCTTGGGAATCCGCCTGAAGGGTACATCCCACCTAGCGAGGAGGTTAGCAGGTATCTCTATTTCTTTGGCCAACTACGAGCCTGGAATGAAGTAGCCAAGAAGGAAGAGGATGCCGGCAATACCGGTTGGGCCGAGCATTGGAGGACAAGACTTGAAAAAAGATCGGGTCTCACTGCCGCAGAAGCCGATCAGGTGAAGAAGATCGCCTTTCAGTATTTTCAAGATGACAAAAGCTTGAGACAAAGATCAATGGACGCAGATATACAATCTGGATCTCCAAAACTGAGACACCATAATATCGGTGAAAAGCTTGTTATTTCCCCTGAAGCATCCGCATTAATGAAAGAACATTATGATCTTGTCAACAAAGCCATTGCACAATTGGTTACCGATTTGGGATCAAGGTCTTTTAGTAAATTGGATTTATTTACTCGCCACATGGATGACCAGATGAAAGCCAATCTAGCACGTCAGAAAGCAGAGGAAGCATCCAAAGGCGGGATGAAATGAGAAAGCAACTCAGTCTGAAGATTGCCGCCTTTGCGCTTTTGATCTTCTCTGGACATCATCTTCTCGCGCAGTCTCCCGTTGAATTCGCCTCTTACGAGGAGGTTTATAACGGAGCGCTATCCATTTATGAATTTTGTAGCGTTGTAAACGGCATGGGACCAGAATATCCAAATCAGAATTATTACCCCAGTGTGCTGACCTACAATTGTCAGCTGACAAACCCCAATGGAAGTGTTGTTTTTCAACGAAATGGTGGCTGGCAGTCCTTTCAAAGCTACGTTGAAACGCATAACCAACCTATCAACGTTTTTGGTACATGGCAAGCATCCAGCCAGTATTGGATCTCATTCTATGAGGATGAGTACTTTGCTGACAACTCTCTTTATGATGACCCAGATGGTTATGGATACCTTGGCGTCCAAACATGCAATTCGTCGTGCAACCTTTATGGCAATGGCGAATGGAATGAGATCTACAATCAAACTTACCAGATCGGCCAAAGCTCAATATCGGTATATATCGATCCGGTGACGGTGCAGGTTTTGCCTTCTACGATCTCTCTTGATGCAGGTGAATCTCAGACTTTTACCGCAGAAGTCGCAGGCGTCCCTTCCGGGGGCAGCACCGGCGTCACTTGGACCATTTCGAACCTTAGCGGTGGAACCGAGAGTTCCGGCGCTTCCACCTACGCCTACACGGCACCATCAGTTATTACGACGAGTCAGGAACTGACTTTAAAGGCTTGCAGCACGATTGCTCCAACAGTTTGCGAGACCGTGACCATTGCCTTGCTGGCAGAGAACATTGCGATTGAGTCGCCGAGTCCTTCAGTTTTGTTCGCCGATGGGCAGTCCACTTCTACCGTTTACGCGGATTTTACAAACGCGGCGACGAATTCATCTGTCACTTGGACAGCAACCCCCGGCACGATTACATCAACAGGAGATGCAACTGCCACCTTCTTGGCCCCCGCATCATCGATTAATATTTTCCAGTCCGGTCCTTCTGCCCCCGTGGCGATCAAGGGATGCATCGGCAACACCACAATTTGCAATACAAACAACAGCCTCATTCTCGTCCAGCCAGTCGGTATTGCAAGTACAGTTCCCGCTTCCCTGACGGCGGGAACTACAACCGCGGTCACTATCACCGGTGGTGGGTTTGGTTCAATCCCGACGGTAACAGTCAACAGCCCGACTTGGCAGGGGGTCGCCTTCACACAGACGAGTGCTACAAACACACAGATCTCTGGCAGCTTAGTTGTTCCCGCAAATCTCTCTAATATGACGGCATCCCAACCTATCACCCTCACGGTGAGTGCGACAACAGACGGACTTTCAAGTTCGGCCACTTCCAATGCGATCAACGTTGCGCCGGTCGTGTACACCTACGCTATCAATCTCTCTTCGACAGCTTCGCAATTGACTTACGGTGGAACGGCGAACCTTGTCCCGATCATTACTTGCAGAACAAATTCCGGAGCGTGCGGTTCAGGCGTTTCCAACCCGCAGTTGGCCAATTTCTCGGTCATCAATGGGATGGGCTCGCTTTCCAAGATCACCAACGCATCTGCAACAACGTTCACCGCCATCGCCATGAATTCCACACCTCAGGTGGTCACCGTACAAGGGTGTGCCTCAGTTTCGACCTCGGTTTGCGCCACTACAACCCTGAGTGTTGCGGCGACGACCCTCACTCTCAATCCCCCAGCCATGTCCAGCGTACTGACTGGCGGCAAAACGCAGATCTTTAGCGCGAGCATTCAGAATCCTGGTACCGCCAACCAGCTTGCTTGGAATCTGACAGCCACACCTTCCGCCGCGGCGATGGGAACATTGGTGAGTGCCAGTTCGGCGATCGCAGGCACACCGACCTCGGGAACCAGTTCCAACACCTATACAGCACCCATCCCCATCACGACACCGACCACGGTCACGCTGAATGTTTGCATGGCGGCGAATGCAAATATCTGCGCCACGCCGGTTTCGATTACGCTGCAACCGCCGCCGACGTTCACCGTCACGGCCAGCAACAACAATCCATTGCAGACGGCTTTGTCTTTAGGCCATTCCATGAGTTACTCCGTGAACGTTTCGGCGCTCAACGGGTTCACAGGGCCGGTGACGCTCTCGGTGAGCGGGTTGCCGGCGGGTGTGATCGGCCAGCTTTCCACTTCCACCATCAACACCTCCGGCAGCGCCACGCTGACGCTGACCTCGGCGTACAGCACGACCACTTTCATCGGGCAATCCGCCGTGACAGTCACCGGAACGAGCGGCGGCCTTACCAATCCCGCAAGCATCTCGCTCACCACCCGTCCCTTGCAGTACAGGGGCGATTGCGGAGTTCAGTAGCGGGCGCAATTCACCGGTCTCCCCGGACGGGAAGGCAATATAAACGAGGCGGTTGCCGCTGGTCTTGGAACGAAGACTGGCGGCAGCCGCTTTTCCTGTCGTATAGCCCCATTTCGCCCCGTCGCCGCATCGCACTGCCCGCCCCATGGAACCAAGCGGCAAAATCCCGCGTATATGCAAACTATGCAATGTGCGGATACATTAAGCTGGAGCGGGATGGGATTGGCGGGCAACGCCAAACCGTTGCGGCGCGATCTGGAGCCCCGGCCGGCTGGCCAAGGCGCCAGCGCTCCGTGGCCCGCTGCCGGCTGCGGCGAGGCTGCTCCCGGCCGGCTGGCGCACCTGGAGGTGAAGCCCCTGGAGATCGACTGGGCACATAACGTCCGCCGTTGCATGGACGGAGATTCCGGCGCCTGGGCCGAGCTGGTGCGCACGCATCATCGCCGTGTCTATGGCCTCTGTTACCGTTTCACCGGCAACCCGGCCGACGCCGAGGACCTGACACAGGACGTTTTTCTCAAGATCTACTCCAACCTGACCAGCTTCGACACCAACCGCGGCAGCCTGCAGGTGTGGATTACCACCATGACCCGCAATCTGCTGGTAGACAACTTCCGGCGCACCCGCAACTTGCGCGCAACCTCTTCGCTGGACGACGGCTGGGAGTCGGCCGAGGAGTTGAAGCCCATCGACCGGCTGACCTCCGCAACGCTTTCGCCGCACGAGTCGGCGGCGCAAAAAGAGCTGGCCAAGATGGTGCAGCAGGCCCTGGCCAGGGTCTCGCCGGATCTGCGCGAGGCAGTGATTCTGAGGGATTTGCAGGATATGGACTACAAGGAGATCGCCCAGGTGCTGGGCATACCCGAAGGGACGGTCAAGTCCCGCATCAGCAGAGGCCGCGCGGAACTGGCGCGCCTGCTGGAACGTACTAAACGGGAGGTGATGTAACCATGGCAGAGCGCACACACATTCCGGCATCCCCGGCCTGCGGGCTTTGGGAGACTTTGCTGACCGATGCGCTGGACGGGTTGCTCAGTCCCGCCGACCAGGCGGTGTTTACTGCGCACATGTCCAACTGCCCGGCCTGCACGGCGCTCTATGAGGAGTCGCGCAGAGGACGCGAGTGGCTGGAGTTTCTGGCTCCCGAGCCCGAAGTGCCCCTCGGGCTCTTGGAAAAGATTCTCGCCCAGACCGGCCCAGGGCAGATAGCCGGCTTTGGATTGACTGCGAATGGCGCATTGGCCGGCACGGGCGGCGCACTGGATCTGTCTCCGGCGATCTTCGCCTCAGGCAGAAAGGGTGAGCGCCAGGCGGGTCTAGCGCATTGGCAGCGTCCCGGCTTCATGGGCTACGTGCGGCGTTTTGCCGAGCCGCGGCTGCTGATGACCGCCGCGATGGCTTTCTTCTCCATTACCCTGACGCTGAACCTGACCGGCGTAAAGCTGACCAGCCTGCGCCTGGCGGATTTGAAGCCCAGCGCGATTCGCTCCCTGATGGAGCGTCGCCTGACCACCGCTTCGACCCCCATCATCCGTTACTACGACCATCTCCGCGTGGTCTACGAGGTGGAATCGCGGATGCGGGAGTTGCGCCGCGCCACCCAGGGCGAAGGTCAGGATCAGGAGCAACCCGCTCCGCAGAAATCCGGGCAGAGCGTGCCGGGAGAATCGAAGAAGAACGCCGACCCCAAAGCCGATCCCAAGAATGGAGGGACGCGTCTGGACCCTCCCTTGCAGTCCGGCACCCCAACGAGCATTGAACCCACAGAGTTGATGGAAGTTTCCCTGACGCTTCAGCAACGGCCCGCGCATTCCGGCGGCTCCGCAAAGACAGTACGGGAAAGGAGCACAAGATGGACTGCGTAAATCACCAAGGCGTCCCCGCAACCGCCTTTTGCCAGAATTGCGGAAAGGCTCAATGCAGCCAGTGCGCACGCACTGCGCCTGGAGGCCAGATTCTGTGCTCGACCTGCCAGAGCGCTTGGCAGGGTTATCAAGCGCCCTTCGCTCCGCTGCCCCCCAGCGGCGCCAACCCCTCGGCGGCCGCGGTGTTGGGCCTGATCCCCGGTGTCGGCGCCATGTACAACGGCCAGTTCTTCAAGGGACTGATTCATGTGGTGGTCTTCGCGGTTCTGGTCAGCATCTCCAGTCACTACGGGATCTTTGGCATCTTCATCGGCGCCTGGGTTCTTTACCAGTCGTTCGAGGCCTACCACACCGCCCGGGCGCGGCGCGACGGCCAGCCCATGCCTGATCCGCTGGGGTTGAACGAAGTGGGCAACTGGCTGAATCTGGGCGCGCGTCCGCATTATCCGGCGCAGCCTGGCGGGGACCAGTCTAACGGCCAGCCCAACAGCCAGCCGCAGACGCCTTACCAGGCTCCGTACGCAAGCCAGGAGAACGCTGCACCGCCCTTCAGCGCGGCGCAGACTCCTCCCCCGTATCAAACGCCGTATCCGTCCGGATTCAACGAACCCGGCTTTCCGCCCATTCCACCGATTCCTCCCATTCCTCCTGTCGCACCGGGCTGCTGGCGGCGCAGGGAACCCATCGGAGCCATTGTCCTGATCGCCTTGGGGCTGCTTTTTCTGCTGGGACAGTTGGATTTCTTCTCCGGCCGCATGTTTGAGTTCACCTGGCCTCTGATGTTGATTGCTCTGGGCGCCTGGCTGATGATTCGCCGCGTAGGCGATGTACAAGGAGGTCGCAAATGAACCGTTACCTGCTGATCCGCCGCTTGCGCGGCCCTGCGTATTTGCTTTTGGTGGGTGTGATGGCTCTGCTGGCTCAGGCCGGCATCCTGGGCTGGGGCCAAAGCTGGCCGCTGTTTCTGATTATGGCCGGAGTCCTGCTGCTGGCGGAGCGGGCCGCTCTTTCCTATGACGGCGGGCCGGAGATGACGCCACCGCCGTATCCAGGCAGCCCCTACCCCGGTTCGCCCTATGCTGGAGCGGCCGCACCGGCTGCCCCTTCCGCTCAACCTGGGGCGTCGGCCGGAACCGCCATGGTCCCTGTTCCGCCGCAGGGCATCGTACCAAGCTCTGAAGGAGGCCAATCATGAGCACACCTCCCATTCCTCCCGGCGGCGGGGCGCCGATTCCGCCCCCAATGCCTCCCTTCGACTCGAAGGCCCAATGGCGCGCCTACCGCGAACAGCAGAAGGCTGCCTGGGGTGCTCAGCGCGACGCCTGGAAGGCTCAGCGTCATGCCTGGAAGGCAAACTATGTAGGCTACTACGGCCCCCGTGTGCCCTCGGTGGTGGGTCCCATCATTTTGATCGGCATCGGTGTGGTCGCCCTGTTGATGGCTACCGGGCGCGTCAACGCCGATCAATTCTGGAGCTGGTACAGCCACTGGTGGCCTTTGCTGTTGATCGCCGCCGGTCTGGCCCTGCTGGCCGAGTGGGCCTTCGATCTGCGCCGCGAAACTCCCGTGCGCCGCGGCGGCAATTTTGTCGGCATTCTTATTCTACTGGCGATTCTGGGGCTTTGCTCGGCAGGATGGAACAACGTATGGGGTCCGTTGCGCGCCCACTTTGGCGATCAGAGCGACGATTTCTTCAACTCCTTTGGACTGCCGGAGCGGGACAACGATCGCCAGGTGCTGAACACGCAGCTTCCGGCCAACGCCACCGTCGAGGTTCAGAACCCCCGCGGCGACATCAGCATTGCCGCCAGCGACGGCTCGACCATCGAGGTGCAATCTCACGAAGTGGCCTTTGCCAACTCCGACACCGACGCCAAGAAGATCTTCGATGCGGAGACGCCCAGCGTGAAGGTCAGCGGCAGCGCCGTGCTGATCAAATCCTCGGGCAATAACAGCGGCCGCCTGAATCTGACCATCAGCGTGCCCAAATCGGCTCACGTCACCGTCACCGCCGGCCATGGCGATGTCACCGCCGCTGGGCTGGGAGCGGGAATCCTGGTTGACGCCGCACATGGAGACGTACACCTCAGCTCCATTGCCGGCTCAGTGCAGGCGCGCTTCTCCAATAGCCGCCACGACTTCTCCGCTCACCAAATCGACGGTGACCTGACCGCCGATGGCGATTGCAACGACCTCACCCTCAGCGAGATCAAGGGCAAGGTCACGCAGAACGGCGAGATCCTGGGCGACGTACACATGGAGAACGTCGGCGGGCCCATCCATCTGCACACCTCGGTGACCGACATGCAGGTGGCCCAATTGCCCGGCGACCTGACCCTCAACTCCGACGACCTGCGGGTCAACGACGCCAGGGGACAGGTGCGTGTCACTACCCACTCGAAGGACATCGACCTGAGCCAGATCTACGGCGACTCCTATGTGGAGACGCGCGACGGCCGCATCGCCATTGAACCGGCGGGCAGCTACGGCATCGACGCCAAGAACAGCAAGGGCGATGTCGAGATCACCCTGCCGCCCAACGCCTCGGCCAAGGTGGAGGCGCACACGCATAATGGCGACATTGTCTCCGACTACGCCATTCCCAGCATGGAAGGGGAGAACAAGACGGCCGCATTCCTGGTTGGATCGGGCAGCGCGCGCATTGTTCTCAGCGCCGAGAACGGCGATGTGCACATCAAGAAGGGAATGGCGCTGATGGCTGCTCCCGCTGTGCCCGCCGTTCCCGCTGCACCCAAGGCTCCGGGCACGCCCGGCACACAGCACCTCAAATCGTCCAAGGCTCTGCCGGCGCAGCCGGTGGCGCAGTAGACGCAACGGTTCCAATCAAAAGCAAGGCCTCGGCGCGGGAGCGAACCACTCCCGCGCCGAGGCTTTTTGACCTATGACCCTAAAATCGGCAGTCTCCCCCATGTACAGGGTTTTCCTTTTCCAATAACATCCATCGTTCCAAATACTTGTCATCCTGAACGAAGCGATGGATCTGCGCTTTTGCGGTAACCCATCGGCGATTTTGTCATCGGAAATACGATGGGATTTTTATCCCTTCACTGCCAGCGCCCGTTCGACCACCGCCATGCGGATGGCGACGCCGTTGGTCACCTGCTCCAGAATCGCCGATTGGGGGCCGTCGGCCGCGTCGGCGGTAATCTCCAGGCCGCGGATGATGGGACCTGGATGGAGCACCACGGCTTGAGGAGCGTGCGCCTGCAACCGGGCGCCGTCCAGTTGATAGCGCCGCTTGTACTCTTCCAGATCCACTTGCAGGCCGGATAGGCGCTCCGCTTGAATGCGCAGCATCATCACCACCTGGCTCTGGCGAAGAGCGGCTTCAAAATCGCGCTCGATGGTGATTCCCGGCCCCGCCTGCGCGGCCAGATCGGGCAGCAACTCCTTGGGACCGCACAAGATCACCCGCGCGCCCAGCTTAGGCAGCAGCAGCATATTGCTGCGCGCCACGCGGCTGTGCAGAATATCGCCGGTGATGCTGACAGTCACTCCCGCCAGCGTTTCGGCGTCGACCTGCTCCACACCGGGCCGCAGGTGGGCCAGAAGGGTGCGCAGATCGAGCAGCGCCTGGGTGGGATGCTGGTGCATGCCGTCGCCGGCGTTGAGCACCGGCAGGCGGGTCTCCGCCTCCAACAGCCAGGCGGCGCCGGAGGAGTTGTGGCGCAGAATGATGGCCTCGGCGCCCAGCGCGCGCAGCGTCAGGCCGGTGTCTTTGAGCGACTCGCCCTTTTCGATGCTCGATGAGAGGCTGGAGACCAGCGTGGTGTCGGCGCCCAACCCCTTGGCGGCCAGCTCGAAGCTGGTGCGGGTGCGCGTCGAGGATTCGTAGAAAAGCAAGGCCACGCGTCGCTTGGCCAGAATCTTGCACCGTTGCAGCGGGTCCATGGTTTCCAGCGCCGTGGCGCGGGTCAGAATCCCGCTGATTCCCTTGACGCTCAAATCCTCAACCGAAAGCAGCGATCCGGGGTGGTAGGGGAATGGCGAGGCGGCCACCGGGGGCGGCTGAAGCGGACGGCGAACTGCAGTTGCGTTCATGGGGAGTCTTTACCGGAGCGCCGGGCTCCGGACCGGTTGGTGTTTTAGCTACTAGCTGCTAGCTGCTAGCTGGTAGCCAAAGCTAAAAGCCAAAGGCTAGAAGCTAGAGGCTAGAAGCTAGTAGCTGCTTTTCTCAATCCACCCGCTCGACCAGCAGCACCTGCTCGTCGTTGTCCACCTCTTGGAACTTGACCTCGATGATCTCGCGGCTGCTGGTGGGGATATGGCGGCCGGTGTAGGTGGCCTCGATGGGCAGTTCGCGATGGCCGCGGTCGATTAGCACGGCCAGTTGCACGCGGCGCGGACGGCCGTGATCGAAGAGGGCGTCGAGCGCGGCGCGCACGGTGCGGCCGGTGTAAAGCACGTCGTCGCAGAGCACCACGTCCCGGCCTTCCACGTCGCAACCCAGCGCTCCCGGCGTCACCACCGGGCGCACGCCGGCGGTGGAGAGGTCGTCGCGGTAGAACTGAATGTCGAGCACACCGGTGGCGATGGGCCGCTTCTCGATGGCGGAGATCAGTTTGCCCAGTCGCTCAGCCAGCGGCACCCCGCGGCGCTTGATGCCAATCAGCACCAGATCGTCGCTACCGTTGCTCTTTTCAACAATCTCGTGGGCCAGGCGCACCAGGGTTCGCTCGACCTCGGAGGCCGACAGCAGACGCCCCTTGAGGCGCAGGGAGGGTTGGTTCTGTGCTTCGCTCATGGATGCTTGGATACTTTCTCGCCGGAGTTCCTCACGGCAGGTTCGGTGAAGAGATTCTACTCCGAGACCGGCAGCGCACACCGATGCCTTTGCCGCAGATTCATATGCGGCAGTCTCTCTCGCAGGATGATACGAGGGGTTGGGGTTCGGGGGCAAGTGAGATGCGGAGTTTGACCACAGAGAAGCCGCAAGGGCCTTTCGAAAGTAAACCGCCCAGCGCATCGAACCCACCATTCAAGCTGAGTTAAATCTCAGGCCGGCGGTTGCGAGCCACCAGGCGCGCCCCCACCGCTCCGCCGCCGAGGGCGAAGAATAGCATGAAAAACGAGTAAAACGCGATGGAGGAGGCCCATATCCAGGCGTGGCCCTCGGGCGATTGGATACCGGCGATCATCTTTGAAAAAACGGTCTGCGCCTGGGCTGCATCGACCGTGCCCATACTGGCGAGAGACTGTTGTGTCCTCTGCTGGAAGGCCTCGACAAAGGTCTTGGCAAAAAGGCTGTCCATCTGGCTGGATTGGTGCAGCAGGTACCGCTGCACAAAGAGCGCCCCGCCACTGATGGCGAAGGCCAGCCAACTGGCCATGATTCCGGTGACCATGCCGATGCGCGCACCGGCTCCTGCGGTGATCCACGCAGGGCGCTGCTGGCGCACATAGAGCACCACCGCCCAGGCCGCAGCCACCGCCATCCACATCAGTCCAAAGCCACTGAGCGGCGAGGGATTGCTGCACAGCATTCCCGCGGGTACGCCCATCAGCAGCGCCACACGGATGGCGGCTCTCCAGTCGATGCTGCCGGCGTCGCGCACCACCTCGACCCCAGGCTCGCTGGGAGCGGGCCCGCTGGAACCGTCGGCCGCATAGGTCAATTGCGGAAGACCACAGGCGGGGCAGAAGCAGTCGCCATCCTGGACGGTCTGGTGGCAGCGTGTGCAGGAAATCTCCATACTCCTCAAGCCTAACCCATTGGCCTCATGCTGAGTGTGCAACGCCGCGCGTGCAAAGGAATATCGAACTTGGAATCATTGCAGGGTACGGGCTTCAGCCCGTACGTCAATGCACTAAATAACCGGGCTTTAGCCTCTGAGGGATGGGCAGTACGCGAGTTTTTCAGGAGGATGGAATCAGATTCAAACACCTGCACCAAGGACGAATTTAAACAGAAACTATCCATCAGGGGCTGAAGCCCAAATGCCTTGGCACTGCTATCGTACGGACTGAAGCCCGTACCCTTCATTTCTTGGTCAGGAGATCTTATTGGATTACTCTAACCTCGAATAGATCAGGGCTAAGCGCAATCGATCCGCTCTGCCACCAATTTTTCCGCGGCTTCGAGGACTTCTTCCAGCGTCATGTGGGTGGAGTCGAGCAGGATGGCGTCGGCTGCCGGCTTGAGCGGCGAATCGGCACGGTTGCGGTCGCGCTGGTCGCGGGCGCGCAGTTCGCGAACTACCTCCTCCGCGGGCGCAGCGGAGGCTGGCCCCAACTGATCGACACGGCGCAGTCCGCGCACCGCCGGGTCGGCATCGAGAAAAATCTTCACCTCGGCGCGAGGAAAGACAACGGTACCGATGTCGCGGCCCTCCATCACCACTCCGCCGCGCTCGCCCATCTGCTGCTGCAGGCGAACCAGCCAGGCGCGAATCGCCGAGATCACGCTCACCCGCGAGGCGGCGTCGGTGACGGTAGGATTGCGCAGCAGGCCAGTTACGTCTTCGCCGTCGAGCAGCACCCGGTTGCCGTCTTCGCCGGGCTCCAGCGCGATGCTGGTTGCGGCGGCCAACTCTTCCAGACCCGCGCTCTCGTCCAGAGGAATGGCCGCGCGCAGCGCTTTCAAGGCGAATGCGCGGTACATGGCTCCGGTCTCCAGGTTGAGCAATCCGAAGCGCTGAGCCAGATGACGGGCAATGGTGCTCTTGCCCGCTCCGGCCGGTCCGTCGATGGCGACAACGATTCCAGCGACATTTTTAGGCGCCGCTGTTGACGACGGATTCATCGGGTCCGTGCTCATCCGCGTTTCTTGGTTCCTTGACTCGGTTTCGAACCCGGCCGGGCGCTCGGCCTTGCATTTGGGGTGAAGCGCTTTCCGTTCGACGGCCTAGCGCTGGATGCTCCCGCCGGCTTGCGGCTGCCGCCGTGCTCCGCTGGACGAGATTCAGTACGCGGACCCGAGCGCGTGCCGGGGCGTGTGTCCGTACGTGTGCCAGGGCGCACATCGCCGGCGGTGCGCGGAGTGTTGCCGTTTCGCGGCGGTGCGCCTGCTTTTCCGGCGGGTTTGGCGCCGTTACTGTGGCTTTTGCGCTGGCTCCAGGCCGGCGCGGCGGATTTGCCCGCCTTGGCGGCATCGCTGCTCGACGGGCGGCTGACGGAGGTATGAGGCTTGGGACGCAGACCGTTGGATGGGCCGCTGCCGGCCGCTCCCTCGCTACGCTTGCCATGTGCGCCGGCCGGTGCATTGGCGTTCCAGCGCGCACCCGTTGGCGGACGATTGCCCGAAGCCGGTCTGGTTCCCGAGGCGCTCCGTCCGCCGGAGGCAGGCCGCGATCCGTTCGAGGGACCTGTGCCGGCCGAACGGGAATCCGAACCGGGACGCCGTGCCGGGCGGGCGCTGGACGACGCGTGCGCCGGTTTGCGCTCGCGCGCGTGTTCGGCGGGGCGGGTAAAGCGGGGACGTGCCGCTTCTGGCTTGGCGAGGTTGCGGGGAGCGGGCTTGGCGGCGCGGGGGGTGGACGCCGGGACAGGCTCGGCAGATTCTTTCGTCTTGGCTTCGGTCGTCTCTATGGCATCGACGGCGGCGGGATCTCCAAGATATTCTCCCGACGCCTCAGAAAAAACCGGCTCGTTGACCCTCTCCTCGCGCATCGGAGCCGTAAACTCATCGGCGTCTTCCTCCCGATCGAGCATGAAGTAGGCCGAGGGCGGCAGCGAGGCGCTGGCATAGAGGCTGATGGGGGCGGCAAACTCCGGCAGGGTGCCGGCCACGTAAAAGTGGGGCGCGTGGCCCATGGAAATGGTGTGCACCTGACGGGTGGCCACCAGACCGCGCAGCACCTCGCGCACCTTGCTGCGCGCCGTCAGCGGCGAGAGGAAGATCTCGACCTCCTCCATGGTGGCCGCGATCACGGCTTGCAGGTAGATGGAGGCCAATACGGAGATGGCCGTCACCTGCGAGGTGGAAGCGCCTTCGGCGATGGCCTTCTGAAAGCGCAGGCGCAGCAATTGCCAGCGCGCGGCCTTGCCGGGGGCGTCAATGACGGGGATGATGCGGAGCTGTTGCCAGAGTTCGGTAATAGCGCGGAGCACCGCGGCCTCGGTCACTTCCCGGCCCAGCGTATGGGTGAGAACGGAGATATTGGTCTCGTTCGTCTCCAACAGCTTGTAGGCTTGCACAGCCAGCGGAGAGACCTGGCGCGAACCCGTCAGTTGCGGGCTGCGACGCCAATCGCGGTCGCCGCGCAAAGCGTAGACGTAAGGCAGAACCCAACCGGCCACCACAAAGTCCGGCTGCTCGCCGGGCTGGCCCAGCAGATTCAGTCGAACCGCCACGCCGTCCAGTTCCAGGCGCACCAGCAACTCCTCGGCTGCGGCAATCTGCTGCGGGTTGGGAGTCGCGTCCCGCTGTCCCGCAACCGCCTCGACAAAAGAGGGTGCAATGGAGGAGGAAAACTGCCGCCTCGGCAAAAAGAGACACAATCCAGTCTCCTCGATCCACGTCCGGGCGTCCTCAAGGGTAATCGTCCCGTGTCCGTTCTGGCGCATCCGTTCGGCGCGCGCTGCTTCCAATTGCTCCGATGTCAAAGAAAAACCTCACTTCCAGGCTGGCGCTCACGCCGGGCAACCCTATCCCCTAAGAGGAGGGCGCCACCTTCCCACTGCGCTAAATACGATGGAAGGCCCGATATATCTCCTTCCAAGAATACAGCAAAGCGATTGGACGTCCATGGGGACAACTGGTCGGATGGCTAGTTTTTGCCAGTTCCGTCAGTAACCACTCCATGCGCCGCTGGTCGAGCGGCATATTTACTTTGACGGCGGCATGGCAGGCAATGGAAGCAGCAATGCGCGCCCTGAGTGTTGCAAGATCTTCATTTCTTTCGACTTGATCCGATCCAGGGGCGCATTGCTCGATCACCTCGTCTAGCATCCGCTCGAGCTCTGCTCCCTCCAGCCCGACCGGCGCTGCTTTTACCGCAAGTGTATGCGGGCCAAAGGGTTCCACCTCGAAACCGTTGCTCTCCAGCTCCTCCGCGATGCGTGCAAAGACCACCATTTGCCAGGGTTTCATCTCCACCAGCAGGGGCATCAAAAGCCGTTGCCGCTGCACCCGCTCCACCTGGCGGTCCTGCAAAATTTTTTCGAAAAGGATGCGCTCGTGTGCCACATGCTGGTCAATAATCCACAGGCCGTCCTCGCCGGTGGCCAAAATAAAAGACTCCCGCAACTGACCCAGAGGCCGCAACGAGGCCAAATGATTCAGATTAGTCGCCGCCTGTTCGATCTCAATCAGGTCGGTGGCGGCGGCGGTTCCTGGACTCGGCGGAGCCATTCCGGCAAACCCGGCGTTGCCGCAACCGCTGGGGGCAGGGGCGGATTCCCGTCCTGCGAGCGCCGGAGTGGCAGGTTGCAACAACGCCGCGGCTGCCTCGCCCCAGCTTTGGAGGTCCATCTCAACCCCAGGCCAGCCGCCCGGCGAAATGCGTTGCTCGGCAAAGGGCAGTTTTCCAGGGAACTCGGCCGGTTGCCGCGCGGTAAGCACGAACCCCCCCGCTTCAAAACCACCCTGAAATCCCGCCGGCTCGGACTCGGGCGGATCGTCCGGTGAGCCGGGAAGCGGCGAAACCGCGGACGGCATCAGCGAGCTTCCGGCGTGAGGAGCCTTGAGCGCTCCATAAAAGCCCGCCGCCGGCCGCGCCTGAATCAACGCCATGCGCAGGCTGTCGCGCACAAAATCGTGCACCAGACTCTGCTGGCGAAAGCGCACCTCGGTTTTGGCCGGATGCACATTCACGTCCACTTCTTCGGGCGGCATCTCCAGAAAGAGCAGCACCACCGGGAAGCTGGTGGGGGGAATGACGTTGCGATAGGCCTCGGAGATGGCGTGCAGCAGCAGCCGGTCGCGGATCAGCCTTTTGTTCACAAAGATATAGATCGAATTGCGATTGAGCTTCTGCAGCTCCGGCTTGCTGTAAAAGCCGGTCAGGCGCAGATGGCCCGGCTCACGGCGAGGTTGGTCGGGGTCCTGCTTCCAGGGCGGGGGCTCGGGCAGTCCGCCCCGCTCCAGCGGCAGCTCGGCAGCCACCGGCAGCAGTTGCTCCAGCGTCTCTTTGCCGAAGATCTGGTAGATGCGCTCGGCGGTGCGCGCCACCGGCGGCGCGGAGACCACGGTGTGCGTTGCCGAGAGCAGCTCGAAGTGCTTCTCGGGGTGGACCAGCGCGTAGTGCGTCACCAGCGCCGTCACATGCGACAGCTCGGTCGACTCGGCGCGCAGGAACTTGCGCCGCGCCGGGGTATTGAAGAAAAGATCGGCGACGGCGATGGTGGTTCCGCGGGGCAGGGCAGCGTCATCGACGTGCAGGATCTTTCCGCCGGCAATTTCAATGCGCGTACCGGCTCGTTCGCCCTCCGCGCCAGACCCCGTGGCTGTCTCCAGCGTCACCCGCGCCACGCTGGCGATGGAGGGCAGCGCCTCGCCGCGAAAGCCCAGGGTGGCGATGGCCAGCAGATCGTCAGCCGAGCGCAGCTTGCTGGTGGCATGGCGCTCGAAGGCCAGCAGGGCGTCGTCGCGGTTCATGCCGCAGCCGTCGTCGGCGATGCGGATCAGCTTGCGCCCGCCCGCCTCGACCTCGACGCGAATGCGGCTGGCCCCGGCGTCGAGCGCGTTCTCCAGCAGTTCCTTCACCACCGAAGCGGGGCGGTCCACCACCTCGCCCGCAGCGATCTGGTTGGCCACTTGATCGGAGAGTACGCGGATACGGCCCATAAGGTCTTAGGGTAACGCAAAGCGATAGATACAGGAATCAGGGTAAACGCACTTCTACCTTCTTTGCCTTCTCGATACCGGCCTGCAAACAGCAACTGCCGCCCAGGGGCGGCAGTTGAGAATCAATCATCAAAGCAAAATCAGATGCCTACGCCAAACTCGCTCGAGTGGCGTTCACCGGCGTTGGCGTAGAAGTCGTAGGGCGTGCGGCGCTTGAACTTGTAGCGGTTGCGCAGTTCGCGGCCCACCAGAATGCCCAGCGCGGCCACAGCCATGCCGAATGAGAACCAGCCGATGACCCGCATCTTGCTCGATTCTTCGTTATGTTCCGTTGCGGGTAGAAGCGTCTCCGGTTCCGTTACCATGGCCCTCACTCTCCTCGCAAGCAGGATACCGCACGCGGCAAAGAGCTGTCAGGCGCGCGGCCTTCACTGGACGCAGTTTTTGTTTACTCAGTAGAGTCGATCTTCTTGATCCACACGGCCTTTTCCACTTCGGGAAGAAAACTTGCGCGCATCGAGTTGACCGCCAGTTGGCGCAACTCTGCGCGCGTAAAACCGTGCTCGGTGTGGGCCAGCAGGTACTCCTGGGCCAGATCCGATCCGAAGAACGCCGGATCGTCGGAGTTGAGCGTCACCAGCAGTCCGCGATCAAAGTAACGGCGCAGCGGATGCGCCGCCCAGGAGGGACAGACCCCGGTGCGCACATTTGAGGTGGGATTCAACTCCAGCGGCGTCTGACGATCCTTCAGTTCCAGCAGCAGGCCAGAGTCCTGCCCCGCCGAAAGCGCGTGGCCGATCCGCTCGGAACCGATGCTCAGGGCCTCCCAGATGGCGCCCGAACCGGTGGTCTCGCCAGCGTGGTTGGTCAAGTGCAGTCCGGCGGCCGCGGCCTCTGCAAAGAGCGCACGAAACGGCTCGGATGCAGCCCGCCGCTCGTCTCCGCCCAGGCCGATGGCGACGATCGAAGGGAAATGCGGCTTCATTTCAATGGCTTTGCGGAAGACCCGCTCGGCCTCTTCGAGGGTAAAGTGCCGCACAGCGTCGAAGATCCAATAGAGTGAGAGGCCCAGCTCGTCGGCGGCGCGCAGGCGAGCCCGTTCCAGCCCAGCAAAGATCGGCTCAAAGGCGGCGGGATCGTGGTTGCGCCACAAGTAGATCACGCCCACCGAGATGTAGACCTCAGCGTGAACTACCCCCTGGCGGACCAGATGCTCCATCATCCGCCAGGCGGCCAGTTCGTAATCCTCGGGGCCGATCAGTAGCCGGGTGACGGACTTGAAGGCCTCCAGAAAGCCAGTGAAATCGTCAAAGCGATACAGCGCCTCGGCCTCGGCCAGGGTAAGCGGCCGGGCATCGTGGCGGGCGCTCAACTCCACCAGCGTCGCGGGCAGGATCGTCCCTTCGAGGTGCAGATGCAGCTCCGCCTTGGGCAGGCGGCGGATAAAGGACTCAGTATTGGTCACCTATTCAGTGTAAAGGAAGCTCAACTGCTTTCTCACAAGCCCGCGCCGCACGCCGAGCAGAAGCGCGATCCCGGCGGATTGGCATTCTGGCAGCGCGGGCAGGCCACCAGCGTTCCCGGCTGCGCCGCCGGCATATTGACCGTGACATGCATCGGCTGGCCCCATCCCGGCATGGAGATCCCCAGCATGGCTGCGATCCCCGCTGCCTGAATGGCGTTGAACTCCCGCACCCGGCCCGGCATGAAGAAGCACTCGATAAAGCCCAGCACCCAGGGAAAGGGCGTCCAAGAGAAGCAGCAATAGAGAATCCCCAGGCCGGTGCGGCGCAGATAGAAGTGGTGAATGCCGAAGCCGCCCAGGAACAGCGCCAGCAAGATGCCCACGACCTCGTCGCGACGCACCGACTCATACTGCTGATAGAAAATCGCTTGCGGGTTGGGATAGGGATAACTGCTCATGGGGCTTCTCCTTGCTGCTCACGGTTTCTCATACGCAGCCGAGCGTACGCCGGTTCCCGCGTTCCAGCGCCGCCCGTGCTTCCGCGTCGGGGTCGGCCAGCAACCGCGGCAGCACGGTATAGACCACCGTCCGCTCCGCGCTCTCGCCCACACGCAGTTCCACCAGCGGACCCAGCGTCTCCAGCTCGACATACGGGAGGGGATCGGGATTGGTGTAGATCTCCACTGCGCAGCCCCCATCGGGGTACTCTTCCGGTCCTGCGTCCATCGCGGTCTCGGCCTCAATGCGCACCACCGCATTCCTGCCCACCCAGACCATGGCGGCCGTCTCCGCGCCGATCTTGACGAAATTCCGCGGATGCCGGGCCAGAGAGAGGAGCGGGCCATTGCGGCGCAGATCCTTAGGCTCAGCCTCCAAGAGCCGTGCAAAGCCCTCGGCAAAACGCGATTCTTCCGCTAGCAGCAGGGCCACCCGCTCCGGATTGCGCATTTGGGTAATCGTCCAGACAGAGACCCGCACTGGCGCTCCGGCAACCTTGCGGTATTCGGTACGGATGCGCATCACCGGCTGTTGCGGATCAATTTCTACATGGCGCACCACTTGAATGCCGAAGCTGAGATCGACCTCCGAGGTCAGCACCACGCCCCGCTCGGTCACCGCCGCCGCGACCGGGCGCGCATCGAAGGCCGCCGGAGGGGGCCACTCCCGGTCCTGGTACCGCGGCCAGCAGGATTGCGGCGCGGGCCAGCACTTGTCGCCGCCAAAATTGATCCATTCATCGGATGCGGAATCGTGTATCTGCCCATCCAACTCGCGATTTTCCCAGAAGGTCCCCTCGGCGTCGCCGATCAGCCGCAACTGCATTACCCGCCCAATCTGCGGGACGACGATCGCCTCGATCTGCTCGTTGGCGAGGCGGATGCAGCCTTCCCATCCATGATGGGTCACTGATTCGACGGAAACACCCGCCGGGCCGGCCGCGACTTCAATCATTCTTGATTCTTCCCATTGGCTCTTCATCGCTCTCGACGATCTTCCTGTACAAACGCGAATTGGGCCGGGGATGCCGGCCCAATTTCACTCCACAACGGATCGGTTTCCTCTTCAGGCTGTCTTTGCCGCCTCGGCGGTGGTGGCGACCTCGCGCTCTTCGAGGTGATCGTACCAGGTGAGCTTGAGGATCAGCGAGGTAACCAGAACCACGCCCAACGCCATCGCCACCCGGTCGAACTCCCGGATCACGATGTACAGCGGCAGCGCGACCAGCGAGATCTGCCAGACAATTCCGACGGCGATGTTGAACATATCGCGCAGGAAGTCCTTGTTCTTCTTGAAGCCGGGGTCTTCTGCCAGCACCTTCTTGAGGATCGGGCCCCAGAAGCCCCACGGCCGCACGCGGCGATAGAAGTCGATCAGAATCTCGTCGCTCTCCGGCGCGGTCAGCAAGGTGCCCAGCAGGCAGCCCACCAGGGAGATCGCCAGCACCAGCGGGAAGACGATGGTGACTTCGAGATTGACGGGATACTTGGCCTCAAAGCTCTGCACGATGGGCAGGCTGCCCAGCAAGCCGGGGAAGGCCAGGATCAGCGCCGAGCTGATGCCGGTAATCATGCCCCAGAAGTAGCCGTAGCCATTGAAGCGCCACCAGTACCACTTCAGCACGTTGGACGCGGTATAACCGCCCCACAAGCCGGAGACGATCCACATCACCACCGAGTTCACGCTGGTCACATTCCAACCGATGAGAACGCCGATGATGACCACCGCCAGCGAGCTGAGATAGGCCAGACGGACGTAGGTCTTGGGATGGGCGCTGGGATTGATGTAGCGCTTGTAGATGTCGTTGACGAAGTAGGGCGGCGCGGCGTTGACCGTGGCCGCGAAGTTGGACATGAAGGCGGCCAGCAGGCCGGCGATCAGGAAGCCCAGCAGACCCATGGGGACGAAGCGGCCCAAAGCCATGGGCAAGACATTTTCAAAATCCAGATTGCTGCCCATGGCGCGCAGGTCGGGTCCGAAGAAGGCCGCCGCCAGCACCGTCAGTCCGATGATGAGAAAGTAGCGGGGCGGGGTGAGCACGATATTGACCCAGGCGCTCATCATCGAGGCCTCGCGCGGCGTCTTGGATGAGAGCACACGCTGCATATCGTAGTTGGGAGCCGGGCCAGCGGCCGAGATCAGCACGCCCTTGAAGAGCAGCATCATTACGAAGAAGCCGAAGAGCTCGTACTTGTCCTGGGCGATCTTCTCCGCGGCGGCGGGCAGGAAGGTCGACCAATCCAGGCCCAGGTGCCAGCCAAAGAAGAGGTTGTCCCAGCCGGCGGGAACCATGCGGTGCAGCGTATCCGGCGCAACCTTCATCATGGCGATGATGCCCACGGCAAAGCTGGCGATGGCCAGAATAAAGAACTGCACCACTTCTGTGATGACCACGCTGATCATGCCGCCCTTGATGACGTAGACGGCGGTGATGGCGATCAGGATCAGCGCATACTGATTGGGCGAAAGATGCCAGGGCAGGAACTCCGCGGCGAATTTGCCGATGCCCTTGAATCCGTAGGTGAAGAAGCCGATGATGCTGACGAAGGCGTAGACCACCACGATCAGGTGCGACAACTGCGCGC
>CAZBPD010000025.1:0-64538 GCA_964493705.1 uncultured Occallatibacter sp. | reverse complement strand
CCATCTCCATCGGCTACATCTCCCCCGGCGACAAGCCGCTGGTGATGCGCGGACCGATGCTGCATCAGATCATCCGCCAGTTCCTGCAACAAGTGGACTGGGGCGAGCTGGATTACCTGGTCGTCGATCTGCCCCCTGGAACCGGCGACGTGGTGCTCTCCCTGGTGCAGACCGTGCCGCTGACCGGCGCGGTGGTGGTCTCGACACCCAGCGATGTCGCCCTGCAAGACGCCCGCAAGGCGCTGGAGATGTTTGCCCAGGTTAACGTCGCGGTGCTGGGCATCGTCGAGAACATGAGCCACTTCACCTGCCCGCACTGCCAGCGCGAGATCGACATCTTCTCCAAGGGCGGAGCCGAGCGCACCGCCAAGCAGTTTGGCGTGCCGTTCCTGGGTTCGATCGAACTGGTTCCCGCCATTCGCGAAGGCGGCGACAACGGAATGCCCGTAGCCCTGGCCGGCCCCAAGAGTCCCCAGGCAGCCGAGTTCTACGCCATCGCGGAAAAAGTGATGGCGCAAGCCGAAGCCGCCGCCGATGCCGCCAGCGACGTTCTCGAAATCACTTAACGTTGAAAGACAGAAAGTGATTCAATCAAACGCTGTCATCCTGCGTCGGGCGTAAAAAACACGCCCTATGCAGGATGACAACTCCTTTTTGAAAGTAACTACAGGCTCAAAAAACCAGGTGCTTACCGCCAGTGTCCTTCGATCAGCACCCATTGTCCGTGGCGATGCTCCCACCTATGCGCCACCCAGACGGCATGTTCATGGGGCGGACGCTCCCAGCGGCCGGGCGTCCACACATATCGTCCGCCGTCCCAGCGGTGGTAGCCGTCGATCCAGACGAATCCCCGCTCCGGCGGACGGCCGCGCTCTTCCACAACCGGGGGCGGTGGTCCAATTCGAATGACCACCTGCGCAAACGATGCCGCAGGGCACAATGTAAGAGCAAACAACACAGCCAGCGCAATCTTCTTCATCATGAGCCGAATCCTCCAGGGTGCTTCCATTCCGGGGCTTCTCAGATCTGCTGATCTGCGCCGGTATGAGGGTTTCAACGCGATTCGCTGAAATAAGTTGTGCGTCCCGCGAAGATCGTCTTGCATTCTTGTACTACCCTCGATCTCCAGAACACTGTTCGCAATTGCTCAGGCGTCCAAAGTCCGAGGCACTCCCGATCTAAATCCAGAGCTTGCGCCGCCGGTGCAGGCGGCTCCATGGGCGGGGCAGTTATTATCGCAAGATGAAACGTGTTCTTTTGTCCTGGAGCAGCGGCAAAGACAGCGCCTGGGCGCTGCACCTGTTGCGCCAACAACCGCAGATCGAACTGGTCGGCCTGCTGACCTCGTTGAACACCGAGTTCCAGCGCGTCTCCATGCACGGCACACGCCGTGAAGTGCTCGAGGCGCAGGCAGCGGCCGCTGCTTTGCCGCTATGGATCGTGCCGCTGCCCTGGCCCTGCTCCAATGAGATTTACGAGGAGCGCATGGCCGAGGTCTGCCGCCGCGCCGTAGCCGAAAAAGTGGATGCGGTGGCCTTTGGCGATCTCTTCCTCGAAGATATTCGCGCCTATCGGGTGAAGCAATTGCAGCCCACCGGTCTGGAGCCGATCTTTCCCCTCTGGCAGATTCCCACCGACGCACTGGCGCGAGAGATGATTGCCGGCGGTCTGCGCGCCCGATTGGCCTGCGTGGACTCGCGCCAACTCGACCCGTCCTTCTCGGGCAGGGAGTTCGACGCTGCGCTGCTCGCCGACCTGCCTGCCGGGATCGATCCCTGTGGCGAACGTGGCGAGTTTCACACCTGCGTCTACGCGGGACCGATGTTCGCCGCGCCGCTTCCGCTTACCACGGGAGAGATCGTCGATCGCGAGGGCTTTATTTTTGCCGATTTTCAGGTGAACGGGGCGAATTGACGGCGCAATCGTGGACTCCCACCCTGAGCGCAAAAACAAGAACGCGCTGAGGGTGGGGTACCCCAATTCGGTGGTTGGAATGCGCCTCTCAGGCCGCGTTGCCGATCTCTTCCGTCAGAGCTTCGCTGACCTGGATGCAATCGGCGCGGCTCACATCCATGTGCGTGACCATGCGGATGGCGTCGGGACCGAAGGCGCTGGCCAGAATGCCGCGCTCTTTCAGGCGGGCGGCGAGATCCGCGGCCTTTCGTCCGCCGGTCAGGCGAAAGATCACGATGTTGCTCTCGACGGAATCGAGATCGATACGGACGCCCTCGATCTGCGCCAGCGCCTCGGCCAACAGGCGGGCGTTGGCGTGGTCCTCGTGCAGGCGGGCGGGCATCTTTTCCAGAGCGATGAGGCCGGCCGCGGCCAGAATGCCGGCTTGCCTCATGCCTCCGCCCAGCGCCTTGCGGAAGAGCCGGGCGCGGGCGATCAGCTCCGCCGAGGCCACCAGCATCGATCCCACCGGCGCTCCCAGGCCTTTGGAGAGGCAGAACATCACGCTGTCGAAGCCGCTGGTCAGCGTCTTCACATCGGTTTTCAGCGCCGTGGCCGCGTTGAAGATGCGCGCGCCGTCCAGGTGCGTGGGGAGCTTGCGCTCTTTTGCTCCCGCCCAGATCTCTTCCAAGACCGGAAGCGGCGTGACCGTTCCCCCTGCCAGATTGGCGGTGTTCTCGACCTCGATCAGCCCGGTAACCGCGCGGAAGGGCCCCTTGCCCATGATGGCGGGCTCGATCTGCTTCCAGGTGAGAATGCCACGCTCGGCAAAGACGGGGCGGATCAGGCAGCCGGAAAAGACGGCGGTGGTAGCCATCTCCCAATCCAGAATGTGGGCGCGGGACTCGGCAATGACTTCCTGGCCGGGCTGGGTGTGCAGGCGAATGGCGATCTGGTTGCCCATGGTGCCGCTGGGCACAAAGAGCGCGGCCTCGCGGCCAAAGACTTCCGCCGACCGCTGCTCCAGCAGGTTGACGGTGGGGTCTTCACCATAGACGTCGTCGCCCACCTCGGCCGCGGCCATCGCCGCGCGCATCTCAGGCGTGGGCTTGGTGACAGTATCCGAACGCAAATCGATCATTGTGGCTCTCCAAACAGGGGTCAGGAATCAGTGGCCAGTGGCCAGTGGCCAGTGGTCAGGGATCATGGATCAGTGGTCAGGGATCATGGATCAAGATCCAGTGGCCAGGGATCAGTGGTCAGGCAGGGCAATCGCATGAATCCGAATTGAAGAGGCTGTCCCGATTCTTGACCGCGCCGTAGGCGCAATGGTGGTTAGCCCCGCGCTTCAGCGTGGGGAAAGTGGTTGGTAAAAAATCGGTTAGCCCCGTAGGGGCGGTGTAAAGCGGCGATTTTGTCATCCGAACGATGCTCATGCGATTGCCTTGAGTAACTGGCCCCTGTTCCCTGTTCCCTCGTTCCCTTGTTCCCTGCCTTTACGGAATTTGCTCCATCGGCATTTCCAGCACCGGATTGCGCTTGCCTTCTTTCGATGCGTAGGCCCACAGGCCGTGGAAGCTCTGCCGCAGTTCCGGGTGGGCTTTGAGCAGGGCGCTGAGCGCGGCGATGGCTTCGGTGCGCTCGGCTGCCGGGTCGGTGAGAGCGGGGTTCGCTTCGTAGACCACCGCCAGATCGGCGTGCAGCAGCACTGGGTCCACCAGAACGGCAACGATCTTCCAGGTGCGCGCCGTATCGGGCAGGGTTATGGGAAATGCGTTCTGCGGCGAAAGTTGCTTGGAGAGCTTATTCGGCCCAATCTCCTCGTGCTGTTCGCCGATCTTGATCTGCGCCTGCTCGATCTCCAGCTTGTCCAAGTTGGGCGAGGTGAGGAAGTCCACCGGCGCTAGCAGCGCGCGGGCCATTTCGTAGCTGTAATAAGCCGACCAGGGATCGTATTTGGGGGAATCGGGCCGGGCCAGTTCGCGCGCCCGCGTCCACCACCAGACACCGTCGTTGCCGTCCAGGGAGCCGGGGTGGATGGTGATTCCGCCCAGCTTCCAACCGGGAGTGGGGCCGTCGCCGTCCCAGGCCAAAATAAGGCTCAACTGGCCCAGGTTCGGCGATCCCTTGGACTCGGCCAGCACCAGCGCGTAGCGGCCCGGCGGCAGCGAGTGCAGGTTGAGGGTGACGGTGATCGAACCCGAGGTGTTGGAGCAGAAGAACTGCGTGTCGGTGGGCGCCGTCAGGCTGGTGGCGTCGAGCAGATAGAGATTGCGCAACTGGATCTCTCCGCCCTTGAGCAGGGAGCCGGATTGCTCGACGATGCCGTGCATGTTCTCCCAGTCGGCGGCCACGGCGGGCAGCAGCGCGGCTTGCAGCGTGGCGTAGTCCTGTTGCGCGGCGGCGGTGGCCAAACGGCCGCCCGCGGCGGAGAGTGCGTCGCGGTCCACGCCGGGCAGCGCAGACTGGGTCGTGCAACTGGTGGCGCTCCCCGTGGCCGGCGTGGCCAGCACGGCCAGCAGGACAAAGAGCACGAAGCAAATCTTGCAGCGGAGGCGCATGGGGTCGAAGATCCTCATAGCTTGGCAGACTCCGCGGCAAAGGTTTTGTGAGCGTCCGCGGGCCACTGTTAGTCTAGTACAGTGACGGAAGGTACGGCTCCGGAAAGACGAATCCCATGACCAGCATGAGCAGCGCGAAGAGATTCATCGCATCGTTTTTGGTAGCGTCGCGTCTGGCGGCCCCACGCCGTACGCGCTTGCCGCAGCGTTGCGGCTCCCGCGGGCTTTCGCTGGGCCTGTTGTTGAGCACGATGCTGCTCATCCTTTTCGCTGCTGTGCCGAATTTGGCAGCGCAGGCCGGCACGGCAACTGCGGCCGCTCCCGCCCCGGCGGTGCACAAGCCCGTTCACCATAAACGCAAGACCGTGGCGGCAAAGACCGCGCAGGTCGAAGCGGCGGCAGTTCCCGCCCCTCCTCCAGCCCCTGCGGAGCCGGAGGCGCCCCATTGGCCGATCAACGACAAGCCCACTCCGGCGACGGTAACCTGGGACAGTCAGGGATTGCGCGTCGAGGCGGAAAACGCCAGCCTGGCGCAGATTCTGCAGGATGTGGCCACCGTCACCGGCGCCACCGTCGAGGGCTTCGACGACGACCGGCGCATCTACGGCTCCTACGGGCCGGGGCAGGCCCGCGAGATCCTCTCCCAACTGCTGCAAGGCACCGGGTACAACGTGGTGATGGTCGGCGATCTGGGGCAAGGGGCTCCGCGGCAGATCGTGCTCACTTTGCGTACCGAAGCCAAGGCCGCCAAGGCCGTCAAGGTCGCGGAGAAGAAGGCCGGCGACGACGACGACGACGATGCTGACGACCAACCCGCTGCGCAGCCCTCTGCTCCGCCCAATCGCACACCGCAGGATATGCAGCGCCGCCGTCAGCCGCCGAACCCGCAGACCGATGCGACCAGGCCGAATTCTTAGAAATGAAACGCTGGCGGAAAGTTTGTAGGGATACGGCGGCAGTGGAAAGCTCTCTCCGCTGTCGCCTGGTCTGATTTTTAGAAGCAGCCCGACGCGTTCCAGCTTTTTAAGAGCAACCCGCGGCGTTCCAGCGCGTTCCGTCCAGAGATGAACAGGTGGATTGCCTCCCGAAGGGAGGCCGCGAAAATAGCCCAGGGTGGAGCGCAGCGCAACCCTGGGAAAGCTGCCTAAATCAACCTTGCGCGCTGTAGGGCGCGCTGAAGGCATCATTGGGGCGTTGGTTCACCGGGAGCAGGGTCGCGCCGATGCTACGAGACGCGCGCCACCTGGGTGCGAATTTTGACTGCCACCGGGCGCGGGGAACGGGCCATCAGCGAGAAACCGGCGCGCAGAATGGCGTATGCTGCCAGGATTCCAAATGCCATCGAGCCGAGGGATGCACAAATCAGCATCAACAGGTTCATCCAATCTGCCATCGCTACCCCTTGGTTTACCAGCCCTGGATTCTGAAACAGCGCGTCCCGAAAGTTGAAAACCTCGAACCGCAAGAAGCGCTGCAGCGATTGTCGCAGAAATGGCCACGAGTTGCACGTTTGTGCTATTGACAAACAGAATACCCGCCGCGATTCCTCCCGGAGGCCGCCGCCGGCGTCTGCGCATCGAAATCTCAGCCTGGTTGTGGAGACGATGAGGGGTAATTTGTAATTCGATTTGTTTCACCGGCTGGCGGGCCGTAGAATCAGCTTTGGCAGTGTACCCGTGAACTGCGTCAGGAAACGATGAGCGAACACGAGATTGGGATTTCTTCGCAGGCCGCGCCGGTTTCTCCGGCGTGGGCCAGAATCGAGCGGGCCCGGCATCCTCAGCGGCCCTACCCCATGGACTTTATCGAGCGGATCTTTACCGATTTCAGCGAGATTCACGGGGATCGCACCTTTGGCGACGACGAGGCGGTGGCCTGCGGCATGGCCCGGCTCTGCGGCGACGAGGTGATGGTCATCGGCAACCGCAAGGGCGGCAGCACCAAGGAGCGGGTGCGGCGCAACTTCGGCATGCCCCATCCCGAGGGCTACCGCAAGGCATTGCGGGCCATGAAGATCGCGGAGAAGTTCGGGCGGCCGGTGATCAGCTTTATCGACCTTCCCGGAGCCTATCCCGGTCTGGGCGCGGAGGAGCGGGGACAGGCCGAGGCCATCGCCCGCAACATTCTCGAAATGTCGCGGCTGCGCGTGCCCACCATCTCCGTCATCAGCGGTGAGGGCGGGTCCGGCGGCGCTCTGGCGCTGGCGGTCACCGACCGGGTGCTGATTCTGGAGAATGCGCTGTACTTCGTCATTACCCCGGAGTCCTGCGCCGCCATCATGTGGCGCGACGCCGCGCACAAGCAACTGGCCGCCGAGGCCATGCGCATCTCCGCCCCCGAAGTGGCCGCGCTGGGCTGCGTGGACGAGATCGTCGCCGAGCCGCCCGACGGCATCCATACCGACCGCGAGGCTGGCTGCGGGTTGCTCGGCAGCGTATTGAAAAAGCACCTTGATACCTTGAAGGCCATGCCCGTCGATGAGCTCGTGGCGGCCCGCCAGCACAAGTTCCGCAACATTGCGCAGTTCTACACGGAAGGTTGACCGGATTGGCAGATTCGCGTCTCAAGAGGACTGAAGGCCGGGTTTCTTGCTCCAGGGGGCAGGGAATTGTCCGCCCCGGCGCCACAACCCACGACGGAGGGTCTCGATGAGCAACCAGGGAGAAGGCCGGCTGCGAGCCTATCTGCAATTCCTTGCCGCCGTCATCTGGTTCTTTGTGGCGCGGTCGCTGGCTCATCGCGGCGCGCTGTCGTTGGCCACTGAGCAGTGGGCGCCGCTGGCGGAGGAACTTTTTCTGGTCTTTTTGCTGGTAGTGGGCAATGCCGCTCTGGGTTTCTGGCTCAACCGTCAATTGCAGGCCGTCAGCCAGCAGGGTTTGCCGCTGCGCACCGGCTGGCAGCGCGAGGCTAGGTTGGGGATGGCCGTCGGCTGGTCGCTGGCAGTCGTCTGCGTGCTGCCCATGGCCCTTCTTGGCGGAGTCGCCCT
The DNA here is from genome assembly GCA_964493705.1 of uncultured Occallatibacter sp. Taxonomy (GTDB): domain Bacteria; phylum Acidobacteriota; class Terriglobia; order Terriglobales; family Acidobacteriaceae; genus Telmatobacter. The sequence goes on along the minus strand of CAZBPD010000025.1, from coordinate 57,098 downwards.
CTCCGTTTCGGCGCGCCCCGCGTCCTGGGCCTGGCTGCTGGCCGATGCCGCCTTCTTTGCCCTGTGGGCGCTGGCAGAAGAAGTCGCCTTCCGCGGCTATGGATTTCAACGCTTTGTTCAAGCCGTCGGTCCGATCGGCGCTTCGCTCGGCTTTGCCGCCATCTACGCCATTGTCCAGGCGCAACTGCCGGGAGCCAGCCACGTCAGCATCGGCATCTCTGTCGTGCTGAGCCTGGGGCTCTCTCTGGCCTACCTGCGCAGCAACGCGCTGTGGGTGAGTTGGGGACTGAACTTCGCCTGGAAAGCCAGCCGGGGGCTCCTTTTTGGCCTGGCGATATGCGGAAACAATAGTCACTCTCCGGTGGTGCAGGGCGATCCCATGGGTCCCTTCTGGCTGACCGGTGGCGGCTTCGGACTGGACGGCAGTTGGCTCGCCTTCTTCGTTCTGATTGCCGCGCTGCCGGTGATCTACCGGGTTACGCGCGAACTCGACTATCGCTACAACACGCTGGTGATCGTTCCCGGCGGCATTCCTGTGAATTTGGACGCCGCGGCCCGTACGATGCACGATGCCGCCATGGCGACACCCGCGCCCGCGGCTCCGCAGTTGATTCAGATTCTGCCCGCCGCGCCGCCGCCCACTTCCGGCCCGCTCGATGAACAGAAATCCTAGTGGTATGTCTCAAGCAGATGATTGTTTATCCGCTTTGAAGGGTACGGGCTTCAGCCCGTACAGAAGGCCTGCAAAAGCAAGAGGGCTTTAGCCCCTGAGGGAGGGCAAGCCACCCCGTTCTTCCCATTGTGGGGCATGAATAACAGATGCAATGACTGTGACACTACACGAGCGGAAATGTTCCGTATCTTCTTTATTCAACCGGCAGGGCAGCCAGTTCTTCCGGATCGACGTTCTTCTTGCCGCTGATGCTCTCGATGGCGATCTCGATCACTGCGCACCCGGTGGCGTGTCTTTCCTCGACCGGCTGAAAAGGCTTACCGCCCGCGAATCTCTCCACCAGGCGATTCAGAAGCACCGTCTTCTCTGCGTTGTCGGTGAGAACCCGCGCCGAGCCAAAGACCAGCACCGACGTATAACGGGTGGCGCAGGCGCAGGGAGCATCGTACGAGACCACATTCTTTGCTGTCTCGCTCACCTCAAAGCAGACGTGCGGGTTCTCCGCCAGGTTGTCGAGCTTTCGCCCGGTCAGCTTGCTGTGCAGATAGATCTTGTTCTCCCGCACAAAATAGTTGAGCGGAGTGATATAGGGCTCTCCGGCCAGGTTGCAGGTGGCCAGTCGGCCCTCGATGCGTGCCGCCAGAAACTGCCGGGCATCGTCTTCGCTCATCCACTGAATGGACATGGCTGTCGCTCCTCCGAATTCAGAGTATAACGATTCCATGGATTTGCTAATCTCCTCTTGAAAGAAGCCCCGATTTGCGCGATGCTGTTGCCATGCAGCCGAGGCTCCCATGACCGGGCCATCTCCATCTTCTGCAATCCGCGCCGCCTCAAATAGACCGGGGTGCCCCACTAACAGAATGGGGCGCCCCACCCTCGCCGCGTTTTTGTTGTTGCGGCTAGGGTGGGTAAGCGCAATTGCGGTTGCATCTCTCGCGGTGAGACTCTCATTCCCTCAGGTTCTCACCGTCGACACCCGCACCGGAACCATCACCAACGGCAAAACGACCACCGAGACCGTCGACCGGCGCTACCAGCAGATTGCCCCCACCAGCGTTCCGCTGAGCAAGGAGCCCTTGGACCCCAAGACCCGGCTGGCGCTGATTCGCGCCCTCGCATCCGAGCAGGGCTTCGCAATGCGTCCCTTTCCCCGCGGCCACAAGGGGCTTACCTTGATCGCCAATGGCAAAATGGAGCCCTATGGCGAGGCCTACCTGGAGATGGCCACCGCCGAAGGAGTCTCAGCCAAGCCCGGCGCGCGGGTGGTGCTGACCGGCATCAAGATCGACCGCAACCACATTGTCTTCGATCTGGACGGCGGCCCGGAGCCCAAGCACCGCATTCTCCGCCATGTGCAGATCGGCGTCGGGCCGATGATGAATCCTGTTGTTCAGGACAACGAGCAGGAGCCGACCGGCGCGCGCCTGACGCTGGTTTTTGAAAAGACGGTTCCCGAACTGACCGGTGTCGAGCTCAAGGCGCTGCTGGCGCCGCTGATCTCCTTCGACGTGAAGACGCCGGTGCAGGCCTTCACCGACACGCTCCCAGCCAAACTCAAGGAGGCCATCCTCAACCACCACGTTTTGGTGGGGATGAGCACCGAGATGGTGCTCTTCGCAAAGGGCCAGCCGCTGACCAAGATGCACGAGATGGAGGGTCAGGACCCCTTCGACGAGTGGATCTACGGCAAGCCGCCCCAGGATGTCGAGTTCGTGCGCCTCAACGGCAATCGCGTCATTCGCCTGGAGATCGCCAAGGTGGGCGAGACCCCGGTGGTCTACAGCAAGGACGAAGTGGAAGGCCTGATGCGCACCGACGGCAGCCCCTTGTTTTCTCCCAGCGAAGCGAAGGTCCATTACTCCAAGAGCGGCGACGTGGAGCGCGATTCCGACACCCAGGCCCCGGCCGCGCCGCCCACTCTGCGCAATCCCGGCGAGAAACTCCCCAGCGACGATCCGCAGAACAATCAGCACACCGGCGTAATGAGACCGGTGCAGTTTCCCAAGCCAAAGCCTGCGGATACGCCGGCAGCCGAACCCGCACCACCGCAAGCAAGTCAACCGGGCAGCCCGCCTGCAACTCCCGCGGCAAACCCACCCGGCAGTCCGCCTGCGACCCAACCCGCGCGCCAGCCGGGAGCCAATCCCGACGAAGAGCCCGCCGCGCCAGCGCCCCCAGCACAGCCGGTGGACGCTTCTCCGCCTACTCCCGTTCAGCCGCAGGCTCCGCAATAGGCCGCATCCGTCGCTGCAGCCCACCTTGATGTAAACTGGAAGGAGCGAGTTCCGCCCGTTTCCTGGGCAGTGGGCCGCGCCGTTGAAGCCGCGTCAGGAACAGACGTGTGTGCAGAGACACCTCAAGAAGGAGAAACACCCACCCATGGCCAAGATTGCCAAGATTGCCAACCGCCAGAAGATCATGGACACGACGAAGTCGACCGACTGTCCCAAGTGCAGCAAGCCGACGCGCATCGTCAAGCGCGTGAAGGACCGCGAGCGCGGCATTCCTGGCGGCGTCTACATCTCTTGCTCGGCCTGCGAGTTCTACGAGAAGCTCTAAGCAGCGATTGCAGTTTGAACCTGAAAAACCCGGCCATGAGCCGGGTTTTTTCGTCTCACAGGTAAGCCTCACGGCGATGACGTACGCCGGTAATCGTGATCGATTCCTTCCCGGTTTGCCGGAAGAAGATGCGGTAATCGCCGCAGCGGAGGCGAAAACCGATCCGGGGTGAGATAAATTTCTTAACATCCCCGGTTCGAGTCACCAGATAGCGGCCAACACAGCGAAGAATTTCCATCGCCAGTGGGCGGTCGATGGAACGGAGATCGGCTTGTGCCTCCGGAGTCCAAATGACCCCTATCCGAGAGGGCGGAGGATCGGCGCTCACAACCCGAATTCACGCAGGATTTCTTCGTGGGAGACACCTTCCCCCCTCAGAAAGGACGCATAGGCGCGGTCCAAGGCCTGAGCTGTCCCTTCCGTCAGTTCCTCCTCTTCCACGGGTGCTTTCGCCAAGGAAACAGAGAGCGGTTCCATCAGATCTTCCATGAAATCCCATACCGCCATGAGCTTCTCCGCGGGCAGTTCATCCAGGAGAAGGTGGGCTTGCTGGCGCTGTTCGACGACGCTGAGTCCCATTCTCTTCCTCCCTTTCTTGCGCGCGGTGTGAGCCTTAATTGCAATCATTGTGGACCAAATCGATAAAAAAGCAACAGCTACAGCGCCGCGGCCATCTCGCGGAGAATAGCTTCCGCGGCATCGGCGGGATCGGCGGCTTGCGTAATCGGGCGGCCCACCACCAGATAGCTTGCGCCTTGCCGCAGTGCGTCGGCGGGGGTGGCGATGCGCTTCTGATCGCCCACGCCGCTGCCCGCCGGGCGAATGCCGGGAATGACCAGCACCCCTTCCGGTCCGGTGAGGGTGCGCAGCGTGGAAACCTCCTGCGGCGAGCAAACAAAACCTTTTAGACCGGTAGACAGGCCCATGTGGGCCAGCAACTCCACCTGTTGGGCGGGTGTACGGTTGAGGCCGACGGCCTTGATCTGGGCCTTATCCATGCTGGTGAGCACGGTTACGGCCAGCAGTTGCGGAGGGTTGGCAACGTCTTGCAGAGCGGCCTGTGCGGCGGCCAGCATCGCCGGGCCCCCGGCGGCATGAACTGTGAGCATCTGCACGCCGAGGGCGGCAATCGAGCGCACGGCGCCGGCCACGGTATTGGGAATGTCGTGGAGCTTCAAATCGAGAAAGACGGAGTGGCCGCGTTTGAGCAGCGGCTCCAGCACAGCCGGGCCGGCGGCGATGAAGAGTTCCAGGCCGACCTTGTACCAGCGGCAGTTGCTCTCCAGGCGATCGACCAGAGAGAGGGCGCTGGCGGCATCGGGCACATCGAGCGCCACGATCAGGCGCTGACGCGCTTCTTCCAGGGGATCGACAGCCGCCGGCCAGGCCGCGGCAAAGGAAGGGTTCAAGCGCTCGGGAATGGGCATAATTGCATCGTATCGCACGGCAGCCGGGTTACGGCTGCCGTGCGTATCGATCTGTCTCGCGTCTAAGCTATGAGCTTCCCATCCGCAGGGGAGGATCAAAAAAGGATGAGCGCGGTATAAGTATGCGCGGTCTGGATCGATAAACTTGCCGTCCATCAAGCCTGAGCGGCGACCAGGTTCGGTCGAGTTTCGCGTAGGACGGTCTGGTGGTGCGCCGGAAGAAACCGGCAGAGGTAAACGACGGGATCCTCGGCAGCCGCCATCTGGCGCAGGTGGTACTTCCAGACATCGGGTTTGACGGTGCGGCGGGTAAAGGGCTTGCGCGTCACCTGCACCACTTTGCCCTGGCCGTTGACTCTGGGATAGGTGATGGCGGGGACGGCAAAACTGATCTGGGCGCCCGAGCGCCAGAAGGCGCGGGCAAAATCGTGGCTGAAGAGCAGCGTGTAATGACGGCCTTCTCCGGCGAGAAGGGTCAGGGCCTGTTCGGCGCCAGGCCAGACGGGCTGAATATGGGTCATGTACCAGCGGCGGAATTCGAAACCGTTGAATTGTGCCTGATGGAGCAGCAAACGCAGCATCTCTTTCCGATTCATCGTGTCCATCCTGGGTACTTGAGAGAGAAACATCCGGGTCGACGCGGCCAAATCACCGCAGAGAATGCAAGTACGGCAAAGTTGAGAGGCGATCGCTCGTCCTCTACTACCATTAACGTGAAATGGTGGGGATTTTCCTTTTTTGCCTTCCCCTTTGTGTCCCGGTTGGAGATGGCGGCGAACTGCCGTATAAAGAACACACGGCATAGGAGGAGCGGATTTGAAGAGGATTCCTGCTTGGATGCGCATGGGGTGGGTTGGAGTTGTCCTGCTGGTAGCGGCAAGCCTATGCGGAGCCCTGGGGGTCCATACCAATCCCCTCAACAACGATCCGCTGGTGCGCGAGGCCTTCGAGCACTTCTACAATCTGGATTATCCGGGGGCGGTGGCGCGTTTTGAGCGCTTCCACGCCGCCCATCCCGGCGATCCGCAGGGAACCGCTCTGCTGCTGGACGCGGTTCTCTTTCAGGAACTCTACCGCCAGGACCTGCTCGACACCACCTTTTACGCCAACGACGGCTTTCTCACAGGCCGCCATGCCACCGAAGAAGATCCCCGCACCCGCGACCGCATTCTGGCGCTGGCCGATGAGGCGATCCACGAGGCCGACTGGCGCATCGGCCGCAATCCCAACGATGTCGACGCCCTCTACGCCCGAGGCTGGGCGCGCAGCCTCAAATGCACCTATCTGGCCATGGTGCAGCGCTCCTTCGGCAGCGGTCTGCGCCAGGCCATCGACGCCAAAAACGACCATCTACGGGTTCTCGAACTGGACCCCGAATATGTCGACGCCAAGCTGGTGGTGGGCGTCTACGAATACGTCGTGGGCGCCTTGCCCGTGCCCTTCAAAATCCTCATCGGCTTTGCCGGGGTTACCGGCTCCAAGAGCAAGGGTCTGGAGTTGCTGCACGACTCGGCCAACCGCGGCGTGGTTACCAACATCGAGTCGAAGACGGTGATTGCGCTCTTTCTGCGTCGCGAGGCCCGCTACCGCGAGGCCATCGAGGTGGTGCGCGAACTGAAAGAGAAGTATCCGCGCGACTTTCTTTTTTGTCTGGAAGAGGCCAACCTGCGCAAGGATGCCGGCGAGGGCATGGTCGCCGTGCGCGCCTATCAGGAGATCGTAGCTAACGGCGCCAAACCCGGCTACTTTGCCGAGGCCCGCCTCGAACTTGCCTACTTCGGTCTGGGCGACGCCCTGCGCGGCCAGCGCCACTACACTGAGGCGGCACAGGCCTACGAGAGAACAGCATTCACCAAAGAGGTAGGGCCGGAGCTGAAGATTCGCTCGCTGCTGGCTGCAGGCGAGTGCCACGATCTCAACGGGGAACGCCAGCAGGCCTTGCGCGATTACCAGATGGCCATCGACGCCGGTCCCAACACCTCGCGCGCCGACACGGCAAGAAAACGCATCCGCTCGCCCTTTCGCGGGGTCTGAAAATCTTTCCAGATGAGGCCTCTGACCAGGAAAGAATCGCCGGATGAAAGATTATTTGCAACTTTCCAGTTGCTAAAGCAAAAAAGTCTCTAAAGCGCTGCCTGAGGTTCCGGCATCTCATCCCATCCGTTGTTGGAGATGGTGATTTTCTCTTCCCGGCGAGAAGCGGCAACGGGTCTGTCATCCTCCCGCGCCACGCGGATTTTGCGATAAACAAGATAGCAATAGCCGTCTCCCGTCGAAAAAAAGAAGGAGCCGGGCGCATTCAGCACATGGGCGGTGACAGCGGTCATCTCCAGCCCGGTCTCCTGGCCGGACTTCAGAAACGGCAGGCTCAGCCGCTGATAGCCGTGCGCCTCACCGAAGGCGGGAATCTGCTCCATGTCCCGCTTGAGGTCGGGAGAAATGTTGGGATTGGCCCAACTCCACTCCCACGAACCGCCCTCGGTGGTGCCCACCAGCGTCACGTCGACGCACAGGTCTGGCTGGCCCCGCTCGCGAAAGGTCAGGGTAGCGGCATCCGGGTCCCAGTCCCACTGGCTGTAATCACCGTATTGCTGGCGAACCCGCTCATTCTTCTGCCGCAAACGCAGCATCAGGGGGTGAACGAATTCCCAAAAATCGTCGTCGCAGAGGGTCAAGGCTTCCTCCCTACTTCTGCCAGGTGTCGAAGGGCTGCTTTTCGGTAATCCGGGGACGGTTATCGGCCTGAAGCTGGCGCGCCGTCTCTTCTACCTCGCGGAAGACCCGCAGCAGGTTGCCGCCTAGAATCTTACGGCAATCATCGGCGGAATAGCCGCGGGCCATGAGAGCTGCCGTGATCTTGGGCAGGTCGGCTGCCGAGTCGATCCCCTCGGGGAGTTGCCCGTCGATGCCGTCGAAGTCCGAACCCAGGCCCACGTGGTCGACGCCCGCAACCTTGGCGATGTGGTCGATATGATCGATCAGCAAAGAGAGCGGAGGACGGGGAATGCGGTCCCCGAAGCTGCGCGAGAGCTTGTCGATCTCCAGGTATGGAACATCCTTGCCCTCGGCCTTGGCTCGATCCTTCAGCGCTTGGATGGCCTTGTCCAACTCCGGCTGTTGCGCCCGCTGTGCATCGCGGTAGGCAGGGGAGAGAAAGCCGGAGTAAAAATTGACCTGAACGACGCCGCCCTTGGAATTCGGTCCGCCCGAGTTGGCTACCGCCTTCAGCATCGCGTCGGTCATGTTGCGGGGAACGTCGCAAATCGCCCGCGCCGAGGAGTGCGAGGCGATCACCGGGGCCCGGCTAATGACCAATGTGCGGTAGAAGGTGCGGTCCGAGACGTGGCTGATGTCGATCATCATGCCCAGCCGGTTCATCTCGTAGACTACGTCCTTGCCGAGCTCGTTGAGGCCTTCCTTGGTATGGGGGACAGAGGCGTCGTTAACGTCGCCGGAGCTGTCGGCCCAACCATTCGAGTTGGACCAGGTCAGAGTCATGTAGCGCACGCCCAGCGCGTAGTATTGGCGCAGCAGCGGGATCGAGTCCTCGATCGAGTGGCCGCCCTCGATGCCCATCAGCGCAGCCAGACGATGGTTGCGGTGGGCCTCTTCGATGCCCCCGGGGGTGGTGACGAACTCCATCTCCATGGGGTGGCGGGCGACTTGCTGCTTGACGGCGTCGATCATCTCCAGGGTGCGCCGGGCGTATTGGCCCTTGAAGCGCACCGGGTCCACCCAAATGGAGAAGAACTCCGCGCCCAGGTTGCCCTTACGCGCCGACTCCAGGTTCAGATTGCCGCCCTGCAGCGGATCGGAAAGATCGAAATTCTCGTCGAGAAAGCGGCTCGGCGTGTCGGCGTGGGTGTCGATCACCAGGGCGGAGCGGTGCACGGCAGTGGCAGCAAGCTGGGGCATGACGGGCTTCTGGAGATTTTGGGCGCACAAAGGCAAAGCTGCCAGGATAAGAGTCATTCCAATCGGAGCGCGCATAGTCTTGCAGAAAGTGTATAGGAAGGTTTGGCGCATCCCGAGTAAATTTACGCAAAGTTCGCACCGAAAATGCCGTTCCGGTCCGCAATGGAACGGATCTGCCACTCCATGCGGCAGAGAGTCAGAGGGGTGCCCCCGGTCTCGTTCTTGAGACCGGGGAACCTACGAACTGAAAAGCCATTTCATGTAATCGGAAAGTTAGCGGCTGATCCCGGAGGCCGAAGCAAAGCCGGCAGCCTGCTCTGCGGGGATGGTCCCAGGCGCGGGGGGATCGGCGAAGGTCGAGGACTTGGCATTGATGGCGTTTGAGTAATCCGGGCCAAGGCCGAGCTTCTTCAGAGCGCGGGAGTCGGGCATGAGTCTGGTCTGCCAGCCCTGATCGGCCTGAAACTTCTGCATGGCGGCCTGGGTCTCTGCATCCCACTGGCCGTTAGGCTCGGTGGTCAGATAGTGCTCGCGAATCAGCGCCTGCTGAATCTCCGTCACCCGCTCCGGCTGAATGGCCTGCTGACCCCTCATGCGCAGCGGCTTGAGCGCGTTCTTGCCCTTGCCGTGCTTGCCTTTGAGGCCGCCGCCGCGGTTGGTGGACAAGGATTGCGCCGCCGGGGCGGCTGCATGGCTTGCGCCCTTGTTGTGCGAGCTTGGGGTGGCGGGTTTGCTCTTGGCGGTGTGGTTCGCCGCGGCCGGGTGGCTGCCGGCTATCTTCCGGTGAGCGGGTGCGCCCAGCGCCGGGGCCGCGATCATTGCCGCGGAAAGTGCAACAGCCAGACTGGCGCGAAGGGAAGACACGCTATAGGCACCTCAAAAAACACAAAAAAACAAACCAGCGTCCACTCCATTTTACCGGACTCGCGGCATCGAGACCAGGAAAAATGAAGACGGCGGAATCAAAATGGTCGCCAGTGGGGCTCGGTAAGGCGCGGAGGCCGCAAAAGGAAAGTCTTTGGCGGCCTCCGCACGGGTTTACTGCAAGGTTCCACCGACGTAGCTGATGCCGTCGTCGGGGTGGTTGGGGTCGATTACCTCGAAGACCACGTCGTCGCCGTTCTTGAGCTTGCTCACCACCGCGTTGAACTCCTCGCGGGTGCCGGTGGTCTGCTTGTTCAAGCGCACGATGACCAGACCGGGCTCCAGTTGCTGCAAATCGGCAAAGGAGCCGGTGCGGACCGACTGAATCATCACGCCGGGCATATGGATCTTGGCGGTGACGGCCGCCGGCGCGTCGCGGACCACCATGCCCAGTTTGGTCTCCCCGGCGTCGCCCTTGTCGTCGGGATTGCTCGCTTCCGCCTCAGCGCCCTGGTTGGCAAAGATCTTCTCCCGGTCGCCGATGGTGACGGTGGTGTCCATCTGCTTGCCGTCTCTCAAAAAGCCCAGGCGGATCGAGGAACCCGGCCGGCGGCTGGCAATCTCGTTGACCAGATCGTCGCCGTCCTTCAGCGGGCGGCCATCGATGGTGTTGATGACGTCGCGAGGCTTCAGGCCCGCCTTTTCCGCCGGCCCGCCCGGTTCAACCTGGCGCACGATCACGCCGTTGCCGTACATGCGGGTAACCGAGCCGGAAAGTCCCTGGTTGAAGTAGATACCGATGGAGCCGCGGGTGACCTTGTGGCTGGGCCCGATCAGGTCGTTGTAGACCTCGACCACGGTATTGGAAGGCATGGCGAAGCCCAAACCTTGATAACCGCCCGACTGGGTGAAGATGGCGGTGTTGACGCCGATCACTTCGCCGTTCATATTCAGCAGCGGTCCGCCCGAGTTGCCCGGATTGATGGCCGCATCGGTCTGGATGAAGTGCTGGAACTGGCCGCTGACCCCCGGCTCGATGGTGCGGTTCTTGGCGCTGATGATGCCCGCGGTGACCGTCTGGGAGAGTTCGAAGGGGCTGCCGATGGCCTCCACCCAATCGCCCACCTGGGTCATATCGGAGTTGCCCATCTTGACCGTGGGCAGCGGCTTGTCGGTATCGATCTTGATCACCGCCAGATCGGTGGCTTTGTCGGTGCCGATGACCCGCGCCAACCGTCCCGTATCCTGGTTATCCGGATCGGTGGAGAGCTTCACGTAGATCTTGTCGGCCTTCTCCACCACGTGATTGTTGGTGATGATGTAGCCGCGGGGATCGACGATGAAGCCCGAACCCAACGCCTCTCGAACTCGTCCGCCTTCGTCGCCGCCCTCGGGAGCGCCGGGCATCTGGCCGCCGAAGAAGCGGTTGAAGAAGTCCTGGAAGTTGCCTTGCGGCTGCTGCTCCTGATCGTCGTCGCCGGGCTGCTGCGGTACTGGAGCCGTGCGCCCGTGGGGCAGCCGCCGGCTCTTGCCCATGGCCTGCTGGGGCATGGTCTGGGTGGTGATGTTGACCACCGCCGGACCCACCTGGCGGGCGATCTTCACAAATTCATTGGGGGGGACCGACGAGTTGACCACCTTCAGGGGTGTGGCGTCGGCGCTGTCGTTCTGCCGTTCCTGGCCGCGCACTCCGTGGGCAGCAAAGGAACCGGCCAGAATGGCGGCCGAGAGCGTGGCAAGCACAACAAATGCGGAAGCGAGGCGGCGCGATTGCAGCCGTTGCATCAAGGATTTCATGGTTTCAATAACCTCGGTCTGTGACCGGCGCGCGGGCCGGAGATGTTCACTGCACCTGCTACCAGTATAGCGAGCGCCGGAAAACGGCTCGGCCAGGAGAAGCTCTCCGCCTTGCCGCGGCGGGTACAGCGATGGGGATCTGTCCCATCCTATAGACGCGGCCCAGCAAAAAGAGTCGCAAACCAGCGCAGGCCGCCACAGGCCTTCGCCGGCCCACGGGAGACGCAATTGTAGCGCCGGCCTCCTGGCCGGCTGTCTCGTGGACCTCCCGGTCCACGTTTGTCTCTTATCGAACCGGGGAGTGAATTCTTCCACGCGGTCACGGCGTCCGTTGCGGATTATTCCGCACCCAGCTCGCGCACAATCGCCACCGAGGCGGAGGCGCCGATGCGGTTGGCGCCGGCTTCAAGCATGGTTTTCACGTCGGCCAGGGTACGAATGCCTCCCGAAGCCTTGACGCCGCAGCGCGCTCCGGCCACGCCGCGCAACAGCGCCACATCGGCCGCCGTAGCTCCGCCAGAGGCAAATCCGGTCGAGGTCTTCAAAAAATCCGCACCCGCCTGAATGGCGATCTCGCTGGCGCGCAGTTTCTCTTCCACCGTGAGCAGCGAGGTCTCCAGAATCACCTTGAGCAGGCAGCCATTGTGATGCACAACGTTGGCTACGGCATGAATAGCGTGATGAACGGCGGGATGGTTGCCGCTCTTGAGCTGGCCGATGGGCAGCACCATATCCAACTCGCGCGCGCCCAGGCGGATCAGGGAAGCGGCCTCGTTGCGCATCGTCGAGACCAGCGAGCCGCCCAGCGGAAAGCCCACCACCACGCCCACCGGAATGCCGCTCCCGTTCAACCGGCCCACCGCCGCCGCCGCCCAGACGGGATTGACCATGGCGCAGGCAAAGCGATAGCGCATCGCCTCGTCGCAGAGCTTTTCGATCTGAGCGCGGGTGGCGTCGGGCTTGAGCAGGGTGTGGTCGATCACCCCGGCCAGGGATTGCCAACTGGAGAGCGTCTCAGCGGCAAAGGCCGCGGCGTCGAAACTTCCGTTGTCGAACTCCAGGTCGGCAACATTGATGGGGGTGACGATAGGCATGGAACGCGCTCCTTGCCGGTACAACCCCAACGGGGCCGTTCTCTGCCGGCAGCAGCAACCAGTATAGTTCCCCCGGCAGGACCGGGCCAAAGCCCTTGAATCTGTGCCACCTTCCGGCCTCAGTCGCTCAAATAGCCGAGCTCCCCACCGGCTTAGCCGACCCGCGAGACATGAAACTGTAGCGCTGGCCTCCCGGTCCACGCTTGCATTTTTATAGATCGGGGCAATCGCATGGATCCGAAAAAAAGAAACTGGCTCCGATTGATACCGCGCCGTAGGCGCAAGGGTTACTAGCCCCGCGCTTCAGCGTGGGGAAAATTGCCCGCCAAAAACCGTATAGCCCCGTAGGGGCGGAGCGAAACCGCTATTTTGTCATCGAAATACGTGCCCGCGATTGCCCTGTAGCAAAAACCCATCAGACGTCCGAATTCGAGAAATCCCTGCAAAACGCAGAATCTTACCTATCTTCGACCTTCGCTCTGTGAATCGCGATTCTCACCATGCGCGCGACCAACGCGCGCCCGTCTTTTGCTCGTCGCGCAAGCTGGAGTCCACCCCTGCCTCCAACTCGATCTGCCGCGCAAACAGCCAGATCAGATCGGAGAGGCGATTGATATAGGGCAAGGCTTGCGGATGAATCTCCACCCCACTCTCCACTAGCCGGACGATGCAGCGTTCCGCGCGCCGGCAAACGGTGCGCGCCACCTCGAAGGCCGCGGACTCCGTATGCGCTCCCGGCAGCGACCAATCGGAGAGTATGCCCTCCACCTTCTCAATCGAGTAGACCATCTGTGTGAGTCGATCGACATCCTCCTCACTCAGGTCGGAGGCGGTCTTGCGGCTTTCGGGTGGAGTGGCCAGGGCCGCGCCCACGCGAAACAGCGTCTTCTGAATCTCCTGCACAGCGGCGTTGATCGCATCGTTTTTGCAGATGCTTCTGGCAAAGCCCAGCGTCGAATTCAGCTCGTCGACCGTTCCATACGCCTCGACCCGCAGGTCGGCCTTCGAAACCCGCAATCCCCCCGCAAGGCCCGTCTGGCCGCCGTCGCCGTGCTTTGTTGCAATGCTCATCGCTTCTCCAATTTCGTCTCTCTGCGAATAGTTTACGGGGTAGGGTCGGAGGCGCACCGCGCTGCCCAAAAACCGAATGCTCCGATTTATATTCGCTTGCCCAGGCAGCGTCAAGCGCAAGGGCCGGATGGTACATTGCCGCTTCACTGGGCTCTCTAATGTTGACAGCCGTCCCTGTCTGCCAGGGCAATCGCATGGATTCTTTTTACAGCAGGCAGAGCAATCGCATAAATCCGAATTTAAGAGAATGGCCCTATTCTTACCGCGCCGGAGGCGCAAGGGTGGTTAGCCCAGCGCTTCAGCGCTAGGAAAGCAGCCAAAAAACGCCTCCGGAGCCCTGTAGGGGCGGCGCAAAAAGCCGATTTTGTCATGAGATTTGCTTTCATGCGATTGCCTGACCTGTTCGCGGAGAGACCAGCCAATCCATCCGCTGGCGCGCTACAATTTGCGTTAGACTGCGCAGGCGCTCAGGATGCCGAAGGCCGGCGGGAAAAGCGGACAAACCCTGCCCCTTGCCGCTTGTTGTTCCTGCTCTTGAATCGGGAACGCAGCCCCATAGCGAGTGATAACCGACGATGTCCGGAGAGATGAATGGATAGCCTTGAACCAGAGAGTTTCCCCGCGCAGGCGGCGGATTTAGCGCCTCGATCGAAAAGGTTGCACCGGTCCTCCGTCCGCTCCTCCGCACTCTGGTCCCTGATTGCGCTGCTTTGCTTGGCGGGCTGCCTGGGCTTGCTGAATTCGCTGCTTACGCTCTGGACGATATGGACCACCGATCCGCTGCGCTCCATCGGCATGTTGATTCCGCCGGCCAGCATCTTGCTCACCCTGCGCGTTTGGCGGCAGATGGGTTGGCAAATGCGCGGCAGTCTTTGGGGATTGCTGCTTGTGGCGCTTGCCTATCTACTCAATTTTTCTCGTCAGTCACTGGTGTTGACCGGTTCCCTGAGCACGGTAGCCTTTTTCAGTTTCAATCCTGTTGCCCTGCCGCTGTTTCTTTATGCCAGTGGCCTGGCGTTGCTCTTTGCGGGACCCGCCGTCTGCCGCAAAGCATGGTTTCCGCTCGGGCTTTTGTTGCTTGCTCAGCCCGTACCCAACATCAGTACTCAGTTTGTCGATCTTCCCTTGCAGCATCTTTCCGCCGAGGTCGCTCGCGCCTTCGCCACCCTCATCGGTTTTGCTCCCAATACGCCTCAATTGCGGCTGATGTTTTCGCCCACCTTCGGCATGTTCATCGCACCCGGTTGCGACGGCATACGCGGCGCGGTTGCCATGGGATACATCGCGCTGCTGCTGGGTTATCTCAAGCGCGTTTCCTGGCCCCGCTGGGCCGCTTACGTCTTTGGAGCCGTGCTGCTGGGTTATCTGTTCAACTTCACCCGTCTCTGCTTGCTCGTCCTTTACTACCGCTTGGCGCTTGGTCATCCTGCCATGGAGAGCGTCGCCAAGCAGGCCGACTATGGGATCGGCTCGTGTCTTTTTCTTTTTGCTGCTTTTCTCTTTCTGCGTCTTGTTTATCGCCGTCAGGACGAGCGTCCTGCCGAGGCAGTTTTTTCGCCCACGCCCACGCCACACGCTGCACGTTTGCTTGCCGCCTGCGCCGGGTTGCTGGCCTTGACGGCAATGGCCCTTGCCTTGCCGGGCGCAAGGCCTGGATCGTTGCACCGAAACACCCTTCCAACAGCCACGCTCCTCAGCCGCCTTCCCTATCGCGTCGGTCCCTACGATCTCACGCGCAGTTGGTACGAACAGCAGAACGGTACGGTTGTGCTCATTGCGGGCGCCTACTCCGCACCCGGAACCGATGAAGTCACCCTCGGCGTCTGGGTTGCGCCCAACTCCTCCATTCATGATGTCAACTACTGCTATCTGGCTCGTGGGCAGGAACCCACTTCTTCATCCGTTCAGACCTACTCCACAGGTTCGGGAGGGAGTGCCAGCTTCAACATGAGTCGCTACAGCGACGGAATCACCGACAGTCTGGTTGCCAGCGCCTTCTGCACCCCCGGCTCCTGCTCCGATCTTCTCCAGACAACCTCTAAGGATAAGCTGGGCGTCTCCTTTGTCTTGCCGCACCTGAACGATCTCTCCCATGTGAACGGGAGGGTCTCTTTTATGATTCGCGTCGAGGAACCGCATGGCGCCGACGCTCCGCAAGTCATCGATCGGCGCCTCACTCAAGAAATCGCCCACTACATCGCGGGCCTGAAGATCAATGCTCTCAGCGCCGCCTTCCAGTAGCGAAGAATGCTGGACGAACCCAGCAGAGCATGCCAGGGATCTCCTGCATGGGTCCCGGTCCAGGCTTGTTTCTTAAAGCAAAACCAGAGTCCTGTGTACCGTTTGGTGATTGCGGGTTGCCTGCTTGCAGGCTTCACTGTAGGACTCGATGGCCACGTTGAGGACCGTCGCTGCAATGAATTCGGCGTTCATTCTGCTTGCTTTTTCGATAGAATTCCTGCTAAACCACGCAGTTCCCAGTTTTTCGCCAGAAGATCGGTTTATTTTGAGCGGGCGCCTAATCTATCCAACTCCATGTTGGGGTTGGAGTGAGTCTCTGGTCTGGTGGGCGGTGAGGGACTCGAACCCCCGACTTCCTGCTTGTAAGGCAGGCGCTCTAACCAACTGAGCTAACCGCCCATGCGCGGTGGCAGGCCGCGATGGCCTTCTGCCATCATATCAGCGCCGGGGCAGGTGCCACACGGATTCCTTCCTGGTTCACCGCCGGCTTCGCCCATCCGTGGGAGATGAAACTGTAGCGCTGGCCTCCCGGCCGGCTGTAAGGTGGACCTCCTGGTCCACGCCTGTTTCTTGTAGAGAACGATCGCGGCGCTCGTACCCCAGCTCATGCCGGCTGAAATTGATACACTCAGCCGATGAGGCGTCTGATTGTTCATGGCGACGACTTCGGGCTGGCGGCCGGGGTCAACCGCGCCATCCTGGAGTTGCATCGGGCAGGTGCGTTGACCAGCGCCTCGCTGATGGCGCGGGCCGCGGCCACCGAAGAGGCCATTGAACTGGCCCGCACGACGCCTTCGCTGGGTGTGGGCTGCCATATGGTGCTGACCGATGGAGTGCCGGTGCTGCCGGCAAGTGAGATTCCTTCCTTGATGGACGGGCGGACGGGGCGCTTTCAACCTACGCCGGGCGCGTTTCTGGCGCGGCTCGTGACCGGACGGATTCGGACGCAAGAGATCGAAGCCGAGGCAGCGGCGCAGATTGCTTCCTTACAGGCGCGGGGCCTGGTGCTGACTCACATCGACACCCACAAGCACACCCACATCTCTCCAGCCGTTCTTCGGCCGCTGCTGCGGGCGGCGCGGGCGGCGGGGATTCGCACCGTGCGCAATCCCTTCGAGGCGGGTTGGAGCCGGCGAGCAACGCAGGGTGTTTCCTGGGTGCGGCGGGCGGAGGTCAACGCGTTTCGCCTGTTGCAACTGGCCTTCCGCCGTATCGTAGCCGAGGAGGGGTTCGTCACTACCGACGGCGCTATCGGCATTTTAGCTACCGGTTTACTCGACACGGCGATGCTGCGCAGTTTGATCGGGAAAATGCCACCGGGAACCTGGGAACTGGTGACCCACCCCGGCTATTGCGATCGGGATCTGCAGCAGGCGAACACCCGGCTGTTGGCCTCGCGCGAGCGGGAAGTGCAGGCATTGAAGGAGATTGTGCAGATAGATGGGGTCGAACGGATCTCTTTTGCCGATCTTCGTGCCGCGGGTCCGATCCGCTCGGCGTCTCGTCAAAGAGGCTGAATTCATCGCTTTTTCTTTGTCCAGTGCGGCCCGCCAACGCCGTCGTACGTCCCAATCAAAGGCAAGACGGAGAATCTGAAGATGCGCATCGGCATTACGTGTTATCCCACCTATGGCGGCTCGGGGGTGGTGGCGACGGAACTGGGCATTGAACTGGCGGCGCTGGGTCATGAAGTGCATTTCATCTCCTATTCGCAGCCTTTCCGGCTGAGCGGACGCGACGGTGGAATCTTTTATCATGAGGTTCCCGTCTCCAGCTATCCGCTCTTCGAATTCCCGCCCTACGACCTGGCGCTGGCCTCGCGCATGGCCGAAGTAGCCGAGTTCAACGGCCTCGATCTGCTGCACGTGCACTACGCGATCCCTCACTCGGTCAGCGCTCTGCTGGCGCGCCAGATGCTGGCCGCGCGGGGCCGCAGGCTGCCCTTTGTGACCACCTTGCACGGCACCGACATTACACTGGTAGGACTGGACCGCAGCTATCTGCCCATCACCCGCTACGCCATTCAAGAGAGCGACGGCGTGACCAGCATCTCCAGCTACTTGAAAGACGAGACCCTGCATCACTTCGACGTGACCCGGCCCATCGAGGTGGTGCCCAACTTCGTCAACTGCGATGTCTACGCGCCGATCAAGGAGGAAGCCGAGCGCCAGCAGGCGCGCCGCAAAATGGCCTGCGAAGGTGAGGCCATTCTCATGCACCTGTCCAACTTCAGGCCGGTCAAAAGAGTGGTGGATGTGGTCAAGGTCTTTGCGCTGGTGGCGCGGGAGATTCCGGCGCGCCTAGTGCTGGTGGGCGATGGCCCGGAGCGCTCCGCCGCCGAGTGGCTGGCGCACGACCTGGGCATTCATCCGAAGATTCACTTCATGGGCAAGCAGGAGCGGGTCAACGAACTGCTGCCTTTGGCCGATCTTATCCTGATGCCCAGCGAACAGGAGTCCTTCGGGCTGGCCGCGCTCGAGGCCATGGCCTGCAAAGTGCCGGCCATCGCCACACGCGTGGGAGGCGTCCCCGAGTTGATCGACGACGGCGTGACCGGATTGCTGTACGGAGTGGGCGAGATCGAAGCCATGGCCGCCGGCGCGTTGAGCCTGTTGCGCGACCGCGACCGCTTGGAGCAGATGCGCGAGGCAGCGCGCGGCACAGCGCGTACCCGCTTCTGCGCCTCGCTGGTGGTGCCGCACTATGTGAAGTACTACGAGCAGGTGCTGGGAACGGCGTAGTCCCTGATGCCTGTTCCCTCGTTCCCTTGTTCCCTTGTTCCCTGCTCTTATCACGCTTCGTGCGCGGTAGCCAGATGCGGCTGCGGGAAGAGTTCGGTGAGTGCGATTCCGGCCAGAATCAGCAACGCGCCGCAACTGGGGCGCAGGCTGAGGCGCTCGCCCATCACCAGAAACGAAGTGACCCAGGCGAAAACAGGCTCCATGGTCAGCAAGAGTGCAGTGTGCGTGGAAGGCAGCACCGCCTGCACCCAGCTTTGAATGGAGAAGGCGGCGGCGGTGGCCAGCACCGCGGCGATGGCCAGGGCGATCGTCAGGCGCGGCGTCCAATGGACGTGCGGTTGCTCGATCAAGGGCAGGCTCAGCGCCATGAACAGGGCGCAGAAGCCTACCTGTAAGAGGGCTAGCGGCTGAAAGGCGATGCGCGGCGAGAAGTGACTCAGTGCAATGCAGTGGAAAGCGAATCCGATGGCGCAGCCCAGCGTCAGCACGTCGCCCAGATTGATCGAAGAGAGGTCGGGCAGCAGCGCGGTGAGCAGTGAACGATAGCCGCTGCCTTGCCCGCGCATTGCAGTGGGCGCGGTGAGCAGAACGATGCCCAGAAAGGCCAGCGCTGCGCCTAGAAAGGCGTTCCAGCGCGGCGCATGGGCGCCCGGCGGTCTCAGCCCTGGAATCAGCGAAAGAAAAGGCACCAGAACCACGAGAAGTCCGGTAATGAAGGCCGATTTTGAGGGCGTAGTGCGAGCCAGTCCGGTGGTTTGAAACTGATAGCCCAGCGCCAAACAGAAACCCACGATGGCCCCTGCGCCCACCTGCCAGGCCTTCATGCCGCGCCAGAAGCGGTGATAAATCGCTGCTAAAAGAGCAAAGGCCAGCGTCATGCGAATGAGGTTGAAGGCCGCCGGCGTGGCGTCGCCCAGAGCGCCCTTAATCACCACAAAGGTCGATCCCCAGACGGCGACAACAAACAGCATCAGCAGATAGGCGCGCAGTTTCATGGAAGACCTTTGGAGAATAGATGAGAGACTAGGTTTTTGACCGTATCGTTTTGTACCACCGAGGGTGCCCCCGGTCTCGATTTTGAGACCGGGGAAAGTTCGAACTGAAATACATCTTCATACGGTCAGAGACCTAGGGTTGGATGCCACACCGCCCGCCTTACAGGAGCGCTTAAAATGCACTAGACAGTCATCTGGACCAGTTGCTGCGCTTCCTGGCGCGGCCCGAGAATGGAGACGCGGGGAATGCGGCCGCGCACCATGGCCACTTCGTCGCAGCGATGCAGGCGCGGGCAATTCTGGCAGTCCTTGAAGATCTTGTCGGGCAGCTCGGATTTGTCTTCCACGGTGCGAAATCCGTACTTGAAGAAGAAGTCGGGAACGCGCGTGAACAGGCAAATGGATTGAATGCCGTGCTCTTCGGCCTCTTCGATGAGGCCGCCCAGAATGCGTCCGCCCACGCCTTGGCCCTTAGCCTCGGGCTTGACCACGATGGAGCGCACCTCGGTGAGATGCGGCCCATAAAAGTGCAGCGCGCCGCAGCCCAGAAAGACGCCGCCATCGGACTCGGCAACGGTGAAGTCGCGAATATTCTCGCAGATTTCCGCGAAGCTGCGCTTGAGCAGCGTGCCGTCGCCGCTGAGCGAGTTGACCAGATCGAAGACCTTGGTGGCGTCCTGCAGTCGTGCTTTACGCACCAGCATCGGCAGCCTCCAGGGAACAGAAATCGCTCAGCGCCGCAATGCGTTCGCAAGCCGCATCCAAAGCCTGCTGCACGCGCTGGCGCGCGGTTCCTCCGATCACGTCGTGGCAATCGAGGGTCGCGGTGAGAGTGACGGCAGCGTAGAAATCCTCGCCGAATTCATTGCCGAATTGCCGCAGTTGATCGAGCGATAGTTCGCCCAATTCAAGCCCGTTCTCAATGCCGAAGCGAACGGCGTGGCCGATCTTCTCGTGCGCCGTGCGGAAGGGAACCCCCTGGTGCACAAGATAGGTAGCCGCGGCCATCGCGTTCAGATAGCCGCTGTGCGCAGCCTGGTTCATGCGCTCGTTGTTGAAGGCCAAAGCAGTGGTAAAGCGAGCCACCAGGTTCATCATTTTGGGCACGAACCGGACCGCGAAGGCCGGCTCCTGAGTCTCCTGCATGTCTTTATTGTAGGCCAACGGCAGGCCTTTGAGCAGCAGCGTCACCGTCTGGGCCGCGCCGTTGATGCGCCCCACCTTGCCGCGCAGGAGTTCGGTCAGGTCGGGATTCTTCTTCTGCGGCATGGCGCTGGAGCCGGTCGAGAAGGCCTCGGGCAGCACCACAAAGTTGAATTCCGCAGTGGCAAACAGAGTGATCTCCTCGGCAAACCGGCTTAAATGCAGACCAACAAAGGTCAATGCCTGTAAATACTCGAGCACGAAATCGCGGTCGCTGGTGGCGTCCATGGAGTTCGCAGTGGGCGCGGTGAAACCCAGTTCCCGCGCGGCGATGGTGCGATCCAGGGCCAGCGTAGCGCCGGCCACCGCGCCCGAGCCCAGCGGGCAATAGTTGAGGCGCGCTGAGCAATCGCGCAGACGCGCGGCGTCGCGCAAGATCATCTCGACATAGGCCAGCAACCAATGCGCCACCAGCACCGGCTCGGCGCGCTGCAAGTGCGTGTAGCTGGGCATGACAGCGTCGCCTGCCCGCCTGGCCTGCTCCACCAACGCGTTGGCCCAGTTGGCCAGAGCGGCAATGTTGAGAGCGATCTGTTGGCGTACGTAAAGGCGCAGGTCGGTGGCGATCTGCTCGTTGCGGCTGCGCCCGGTGTGCAACTTGCGGCCCAGCAAGCCAACCCGCTCGACCAGCGACAACTCCACAAAATGATGAATGTCTTCGGCCACGGAATGGTTGCGCACCAACGCCTTGCCCGCATCGGAGCTGTGCTCGGCGGCGATGGCGTCCAGCGCGTCACGGAGCTCTGCGCCCTCACTCTCGGTAAGGATCTTCGCTGCGATCAGAGCCGAAGCATGAGCCTTGCTGGCGGCTACCTCTTGTTCGAGGAGCCGCCAATCGAAGACGATCGAACGCTGCCACTGTTCGAACTCCGCATCGAGCGGCTCGCGAAAGCGGCCGGACCACATCTTCCCGGATTGTTCATCATTCGACATCGAGTTAAAACCCTCTGTGTACGTGCTTGTCTTGAAGGGGCACGGCTTGAGCCGTGCCAATACAGCCTGCGAATTGAATGGGCTTTAGCCCCTGAGGGATGGTCGTTCCGAGAGAATACGACTTGATCGGAAATACCTAAATCGTCCCTCGCACTATTCCTTTTCCCAAGCGCTTTTCAATTGCGGCATCTCGCTGCCTTTGCCAAGCGTGATGAGCCCGGCTGCCGCGTAAGTAAGCAGCTTCTCGCGGGTGTCGGCGATGTCGAGATTGCGCATGGTGAGTTGGCCGATGCGGTCGCGCGGAGAGAAGACGGATTCGGTCTTCTCCATGCTCAGGCGCTCGGCATGGAAGGTGAGGTTGGGCGACTCGGTGTTGAGAATCGAGTAGTCGTTGCCGCGGCGCAACTCCACCGTGACTTCGCCGGTGATGGGCTTGGCCACCCAGCGCTGGGCCGATTCGCGCAGCATCACGGATTGCGAGTCGAACCAGCGTCCCTGATAGAGCAGGCGGCCCAGTTTGCGTCCGTTGTCGCGGTACTGTTCGATAGTGTCTTCGTTGTGAATGCCCGTGATGAGGCGCTCGTAAGCGATGAAGAGCAAGGCAAGTCCGGGCGCTTCGTAAATGCCGCGGCTCTTGGCCTCGATAATGCGATTCTCAATCTGATCGCTCATGCCCAGCCCGTGGCGGCCGCCGATGCGGTTGGCTTCGAGCAGAAGTTCCACGGGGTCGTTGAAGCCGCGGCCATTCAGAGCGACAGGCTGGCCTTCTTCAAAACGAATCGAGACCTCTTCGCGCTGAATCTCGACATCCTCGCGCCAAAAGGCCGTGCCCATGATGGGAACCACAATCTTCACCGATGAAGAAAGATGCTCCAGGTCTTTGGCTTCGTGCGTAGCGCCCAATATGTTGGAGTCGGTGGAGTAGGCCTTCTCGGCCGACATCTTGTACGCGAAGCCGTGGCGCTGCATGAACGCGGACATCTCGGCCCTGCCGCCCAACTCGTCAATGAACGCGGCGTCGAGCCAGGGCTTGTAGACCTTGAGGCTGGGATTGACCAGCAGCCCGTAGCGGTAGAAGCGCTCGATGTCGTTGCCCTTGTACGTCGAGCCGTCGCCCCAGATGTTGACGTCGTCTTCTTTCATGGCGGCCACCAGCATGGTGCCGGTGACGGCGCGGCCAATGGGCGTGGTGTTGAAGTAGGGAACCCCAGCCGTCGTGATATGAAATGCGCCGGCCTGCAGCGCGGCGATGCCTTCGCGCACCAGTGGGCCGCGGCAGTCGATGAGGCGGGCCTTTTCAGCGCCGTATTCCAGAGCCTTGCGCGGAATCTCATCGTAGTCGGCTTCGTCGGGCTGGCCGAGGTTGGCCGTGTAGGCGTAAGGGATCGCGCCCTTCTGCTTCATCCAGTGCAGGGCGGCTGAAGTATCGAGCCCGCCGGAGAAG
The DNA here is from genome assembly GCA_964493705.1 of uncultured Occallatibacter sp. Classification (GTDB taxonomy): domain Bacteria; phylum Acidobacteriota; class Terriglobia; order Terriglobales; family Acidobacteriaceae; genus Telmatobacter. Next base: position 34,138 of record CAZBPD010000025.1, on the reverse strand, counting down.
GCAATGCCGACTTTCTGGCCGACGGGAAGCGTTTCAAGAATGACCGACATGTTTTAAAACCTCGGAAGATAGTAGAGTTCGTTGAAATGGGACTGAGGGATTAAGGGAATTGGACCATAATCGTTTCAAAATGTGTCCGAACAATTCCAAACCACTTCGCCTCCGGGCTAAAGCCGCGCGCTATGAGAGCCTCGCCCACTTCAGAGCTTTGCCGGGCGAAGGTAGTCCCTCAGTCCCTCAGTCCCTTAGCCCCTGCTTACGCCAGCCCGCCCAGCAGCATCAGCAGCAGCGCCTTTTGCGCGTGCATGCGGTTCTCGGCCTGATCGAAGACGATCGATTGCGGGCCGTCAAGTACCGCATCCGTCACTTCGGCGTTGCGGCGCGCCGGCAGGCAGTGCATGAAAACGGCGTTGGCGTTGGCCTTCTGCATCAGCGCCTCGTTGACCTGGAAGGGGCGGAAGATGGGCGCTCGTTTCGTAGACTCGTGCTCCATTCCCATGCTCACGCAAACGTCGGTGTAGACGGCGTCGGCGCCTTCGACAGCGGCCTGCGGATCTTGCAGCAGGCGCACTTCGCAGTTGTTGTTGGCGGCGATGTCGCGGGCCAGGGTCACGATCTCGATGTCAGGCGAGTAGCCCCTCGGCGTGGCCACAGTGACGTTCACGCCCAGTTGCGCACCGGTCAGCATCAGCGAGTGGCAGACGTTGTTGCCGTCGCCCACATAGGTGAAGTTGAGGCCGGCGATGCGCCCGAAGTGCTCTTCAAAGGTCATGAAATCGGCCAGCGCCTGGCAGGGATGTTCGAAGTCGCTCAGCGCGTTGATGACGGGAACGCGGCTGTTGGCGGCCATTTCGGTGATGGTGTCGTGGGCATAAGTGCGCAGCACGATCACATCCACCCAGCGCTCCACATTTTTGGCCACATCGGCAATGGATTCGCGCTCGCCCAGTGGCGAGTTGGTCTGATCGAAGAAGATGGCGCTGCCGCCCATGGTGTTGATGCCGGTCTCGAAGCTGAGGCGTGTGCGCAGGCTGGCCTTCTCGAACATCAAGACCATCTGCTTGGCGTCCAGTGCATTGCGAAAGGCGCGTGGATTGCGCTTGACCTCGTGCGCCAGCTTGAGAATGGCGCGCACTTCGAGGCTGGATAGATCGGCGATGGAGCACAGGTCTTCGCCGGCCAAACGCGCTGCTGCGGTCCTCACCTCGGGGTCCAGTTCGATGGGAATGGAGAGGGGTTCGATGAGAGTCTTGGTAGCCATTAGTGGTTTCCTTCTGCGCCCATGGAGGCAGTCTGCTCGGCGGGCGCTGCGGCCTGCTGGGTAAAGATTTCGTCCAACGCTGCAATGGCGGTGTCCACGTGAGAGCGCTCCAGAATGTAGGGCGGCAAAAAGCGCAGCACCGTATCGCTGGTGCAGTTGATGAGGATCTTGCGCTTGAGCATCTCGGCGACCACGGTCTTGGCCAATGCGGCCGAGTTCAACTCTGCCGCAATCATCAGGCCCTTACCGCGCACTTCGACGATGGCCTGGTGGCGCATGGCCAGCGCTCCCAACTCCAGTTGGAAGTAATCGCCCACGTTGCTGGCGTTGGCCAGCAGGTTCTGCTTCTCGATAGCGTCGATGACGGCGATGGCCACGGCGCAGGCCAGCGGTCCGCCGCCAAAGGTGGTGCCGTGCATGCCGGGATGAAAGCAGCGCGCGACCTCTTCGGTGCAAAGCACCGCGCCCATGGGAATGCCGCCGGCCAGAGGCTTGGCAAGCGTCGTGATGTCGGGCTGCACGTCGTAGTGCTGATAGGCGCACCATTTGCCAGTGCGGCCCAGGCCGGCTTGAATCTCATCGACAATCAGCAAAGCCCCGGTGGAAGAGCACAGTTCACGCGCTTCGTCCATGAAGGCTTGCGAGAGCGGGCGCACGCCGCCTTCGCCCTGTACGGCTTCGACGAGAATCGCGCAGACCTCATGGGAGAACTTGGCGCGCAGGTCGGCGACATCGTTGAAGGCTACGAACTCGACGCCGGGAACCACGGGGCCGAAGGGCTCGCGGTACTTCTCCTTGTAAGTGGTGGAGACAGCACCGAAGGTACGGCCGTGGAAGCTCTGCTCGAGCGCCAAAAACTTGGTCCCGATCTGCTTTCCTTCTTCGCGCAGCAGCCCGGCATGAGCGCGGGCCAGCTTCAATGCGCCTTCCCACGCCTCAGCGCCGGAGTTGCAGAAAAAAGCGCGATCCATGCCGGTGCGCTCGGTCAAGCGCAGCGCCAACTCGGCCTGGCCGTCATGGAAGTAGAGATTGGAAATGTGGATGAGCTGCTTGCTTTGCCGTGCGATGGCTTCTTCAATCGCCGCATTGCCGTATCCCAACGCGTTGACGCCGATGCCGCTGAGCAGATCGAGGTATTTCGTACCGTTCTCGTCAACGATGTGAACACCCTCGCCGGTCACGAAGAGGATGGGATTGCGATCGTAAGTGGGAATGAGCAGCCGCGCCTCGGCGGCTTGAATCTGTTCCAGTCTGGTCATCATAAGAATCCTCAGGCCACCATCACTTCGGTGCCGAAAGCTACGCGAGAGCTGCACAAGCCGGGAAGGGAATTGGCAGCTTCGGCGGGCAGGATACGAACGCGCTTGACGCCGTTCAACAGGGCTTCACGGCAGGCGCTCAGCTTGGGCAACATGCCGCCGGTAATGATGGCGTTCTTGGCCATCTCGGCGATCTGATCGATACTCAACCATCGGAGCACCTCGCCCTGTGCGCCCTTGACGCCGGGCACATCGGTGAGAAAGACCAGAGCATCTGCCTTGCAGGCCATGGCGCAGGCCGCGGCCATCTCGTCGGCGTTGATGTTGTAGTATTCGCCGTCGAATCCCAGAGCCATCGAGCAGAAAACAGGAATCGAGTTCATCTGCCACAGCATTTCAATCAGCCGCGGATCGCTCGATGCAATCTCGCCCACAAAGCCGAGATCGTGCACCATGCGCTTCTTGCGCGCTCTGAAGGTCAATCCATCGCCGCCCGACAGTCCCACCGCGGGCTGGCCCAGCGCGCCGAAGGCGGCCACCAGTCCCTTGTTCACCTTGCCGGCAAAGACCATCAGCGCGGCATCGCGAGTCTCGGCGTCGGTGACGCGCAATCCATCGATGAACTCGCTCTGCTTGCCCAGCGCCTGGAGTGTGCGGGTGAGCTGAATGCCGCCGCCATGCACCACCGCGACTTGATTGCCGTCGCGCACCAGATCGGTAATGGCGCGCGTACATGCATCGAGCAGAGTCGGATTCTCAAGTCCCGCTCCGCCAAGTTTGACAACATACTTCATTCCAGTCCCTCCGCTTCGCCCCAACCGTAGAGCAGATTCAGGTTTTGTACGGCCTGTCCGGATGCGCCCTTGAGCAGGTTGTCCAGGCAACTGACGATGACGCATCGTCGGCCGTCGGCGGAGAGTTGGAAGCCGATGTCGCAGTAGTTGGTGCGGACCACATGTTGAATCTGCGGCAGGCCTTTGTCGTGCAAACGCACCAAGGGGCTGCCGGCGAAGAACTCTTTGTATACAGTCAAGACCCTCTCGTGCGCCTGCCGTTCGCGGAAGCGCAGATAGATCGTCGACAAGATGCCGCGTGGAATGGGCAGCAGATGCGGGGTAAAAACAATCTGCTCCGCGTCGAGGCCGATTTGCTCCAGCAACTCGCCGGTATGGCGGTGAGTGAAGACGCCATAGGCAGAGAGATTGTCGGCAGCGTACATGTAGTGCGTCTTGGGCGTGGGCGCCTTGCCTGCGCCGCTTACGCCGCTCTTGGCGTCGGCCACGATGCCATGATCGAGATCGACCAACCCCGCTTGCACCAGCGGACGCAAGGGAAGAATCACCGAGGTCGCATAGCAGCCGGGGTTGGCGATGAGTTCGGCGTCGGCAATCTTCTCGCGATGCAGTTCCGGCATGCCGTAGACAGCCCTGGCCTGAATCGCAGCAGCAGACGCTGTGCCGTCATCCTCGAATGCGTAGACCGCGCGGTTGGCGTCTTCGTTGAGCCGCCATGCGCCGCTCAGGTCGATGACCTTGATGCCGCGCTCGAGCGCCTCCGGAACCCACTGCCGCGATTGCTCGTGAGGCGTGGCCAGAAAGAGAACTTCGACGCCGCGGCTCTGGAGCAGTTCCCAACTGAAGGGCTCCTGCTTGAGAGCGCCGCTGCCCAGGCTGTCGATCAGATGGGGATGAATCTCGGCCAGCGGTACACCGCCGCGCGCCGCGTCCTTTTCATCGACGCGTCCGGCAAAGACCGGCGGCTTGCCCTGCAAGCGCGGATGGCGCAGCAAGAGACGGGCCAGTTCGGCGCCGGCGTAGCCGGTCACGCCCACCACAGCGGTTTGAAGGGTCTTCTTCATGATTCGAGCATGGTCCTCAGCCGGGATTCGACTTCGCCGGCGCGGCGCTGATCGGCGCAGATAATCAGCACGGTATCGTCGCCGGCCAGGGTTCCTACCACGTCTTCCCAGCCTTCGTGGTCCAGTGCGGCGGCAAAAGGCTGCGCTCCGCCCAGAACCGTACGCACCAGCACCTGATTCATGGCCTGGCGCACGCGTAAGCCGAAGCTCTCCATCACTTCCGCGACCGAGGGCGGGCTGTCGTCCTCATCTGTCGCTGAAGCGCCGCCATTCGAGTTGGGCAGGGCATAGCCGCCCGGCCCTTTGGAGAGGCGAAGCTCATGAATATCGCGCGAGAGCGTAGCCTGCGTGACCTCGATGCCGCGCTGCAGCAACAATAGCCGCAGTTCGTCCTGATTGGCTACCTGGGAGCTGGCGACCAGTTCTCGTATCGCATTGTGGCGGGTTAACTTCATAGCGTTCTAAACGGCCCTCGGCGAAAGTGGTGCACAAAGCGAAAACGCGGCTCGCTGGGTTGCGGCCGCGCTTGAATAAATATACATCGAAAGCGCATAAGTATGCAATGGGCAGCGCTGCATGTAGCGCGTTTTTTCACATTTCTCAGCGGAAAAACTGCGCGTGTGAATCAGATTGTAAACGAATACGGCGCAGGGAATCGGCGGATCGACGGCGCGCAAGCGCCAATCTGCTTCGAGAAATACGGAAAGTCTCCCACTGCGGGTGACGCAGAGCACACAAACCACGCTCGCGCTGATACACTCACCTCTGGTTGCGGGAATGATTTCCTGGCGCCCCAACCCGAGAGACAATGACACCGATCGTACCGATTTCCACTATTAATGATCTTTTTCGCCGCATCGCGGCGGCAGCCAATCCCCGCGCCGTGCTCTGGCAGGACGAATTTGGCGAATGGCAACCGATCTCTTCCGATCAGATCTATCAACGCACCCGGGCCCTGGCGAGGGCCTTTCTCAGTTGGGGCGCGGAGCGCGGCGAGCGCATTGCGCTGATCGCCGAGAACCGCTGGGAGTGGATGGTCACGGATTTTGCCTCATTGGCCATCGGCGCCGCCGACGTGCCGATTTATCCCACCCTGACCGGCGAGCAGATCGCCGCGCTGGTAGACGACGCCGGCTGCCGCATCGCAGTGGTCTCGACCCGCCAGCAATTCGACAAGCTGAACGCCGTGCGCAGCCAAACCAAGCTGGAGCGGGTGCTCATCATGGACTCGGCGGCTACGCCCGAGGGCGCCATCAGCTTTAGCGAGGTCCTGGCCGGGGCCGATGCCCATGGCAGCGAGCGCGATCCGGTCTTCGACGCGCTGGTGCGCTCGGTGACGCCGAGCGATCTGGCCACCCTGATCTACACCTCGGGAACCACCGGCGAGCCCAAGGGCGTGGCGCTGACCCACGGCAATATCGCCTCCAATCAGAACTTCGCCTCGCTCGACTTCCACTTCGATCCCAGCGATGCGCTGATCTCCTTCCTGCCTCTTTCGCACGTAACGGCGCGGGCGCTGGACTACGTGATGTACTCCTACGGTGTACAGGTGGCCTACTGCTCCAAGTTCGACAAGCTGCCCGAGGCCATGCGGCAGATCCGCCCGACGGTCTTTGTCGGTGTGCCGCGAGTCTTCGAGAAGATCCGCCAGGAGGTCGAGCGGCGGGTAGCGCCCTCGGCGGTCAAGAGCCGGCTGTTGGCCTGGGCGCTGGGCCTCGGCGGCGCGCATCGCGAAACCGTCTATCAAGGCCGCAAACCCAGTTCGCTGGCCTGGAAGCTGGCCGACAAACTGGTCTACGGGAAAGTCCGGGAGGCCTTCGGCGGCCGCGTGCGCATCTTCGTCTCGGGCGGCGCGCCGCTCGGCATCGACACCGCCAAGTGGTTTGCTTCTATGGGCATTGCCCTCTGGGAGGGCTACGGACTGACGGAGACCTCGCCGCTGATCGCGCTGAACACCCCGCTGACCCAGCGCATGGGCACGGTGGGCAAGCAGTTGGCCAACATCGAGGTCAAGCTGGACACAGATGGCGAGTTGCTGGTGCGCGGGCCGTCGGTCTTTGCCGGCTACTGGGAGAAGCCCCAGGCCACGGCCGAAGCCATCGACGCCGAGGGCTGGTTCCACACTGGCGACATCGGCCATTTCGATGACGATGGCTTCCTCACCATCACCGACCGCAAAAAGGAGCTGCTCAAGACCTCCGGCGGCAAGCTGGTGGCCCCAGCGCCCATCGAGAACAAGCTCAAGAACAGCCTCTTCGTCGCTCAGGCGGCGCTGGTTGGCGACCGCCACAAGTTTGTCTCGGTGCTGATCGCACCCAACTTCCCGGTGCTGGAAGAATGGGCCGCGCAACAGGGAATTCAGGCGGCTACGCGCGCCGATCTGGTGGCCGACAGCCGTGTGGTGGCGCTTTACGCCGGCATCGTCCGCGAGGTCAACGCCTCTCTGGCCAACTTCGAGACCCTCAAGCGCTTCCGCGTGGTGGCCGAGGAGTGGACTCAGGAATCGGGCGAGATGACGCCCTCCATGAAGCTCAAGCGGCGTGCGCTTATGGATCGATATGCGGCGGTAATCGTCGAACTTTACGACGACGAAGCGACCTCGCGCGGCGAATAGGGGCGCCGATCCGGCCCAGCCCGCGGCGGAAGCCCCAGCCGACCAATGCGCGCCGCATCCACATGCGCTGCAGGGCGCGGAAGAAGGGCGCTCCCCAGGCGCCCATGGCCAGCGCCGCCCCGAAGAGGATCACTGCGTCGATGCTCAGCCGCCCGGCGCTGGACCAGTAGACGCCCGGCTCCAGGTTGAGCCAGATGGCGAACTCGTCCAGCGTCAGCGCCGCGCCCACGCCGTAGCTGACCGACATCAGCCGTCCAAAGAAGATCGACAGCGGCGAATGCGACCGGCCCAGGTCCATCAGCCAGCCGTAGCCCACCAGCAGCAGAATGAGGATTCCCCAGACCAAGTGGTGAATGTGGCGGCCGCGCACCACCACCCACTGGAAGGGCCCCACATCGTGCATGATCAGGCTGACCAGGATGCGGGTGCCGATAAAGGTAAGCAGAAACGCCGCCGAGGCCATGAACATGCGCTGCCGGGGACGGTCGGGGATGGTCGAGCGGATCAGATAGCCAAGCCGGGTCAACTGCAGCAAGACCAGCAGCAGGACGACCACCAGGCTGGCAAAGGCCAGCAATAAAAGTGCTCCGGTTCCAGGCATAACGAGGGGTCAGGGATCAGGAATCAGGGACCAAAAGCCATTTGAACACAATCGGATGCATTCTTCCCAACGCCGCCTGCGAAGATCCTTCCTGCGCCACAGGATCTTCGGCGTTCTGGACAATAGCAGCCAATCGGGGAACTACTGCAGATGCCCGCTCGTAGACTCCATCATGAGCCAACGGGAATTCTATATAGACCGCCTGCGCACGGTCCTGACTGTACTGGTCGTTCTGCTTCATTGCGCCATAACCTATGGCGCTTCCGGGGGGTGGTTCTATTACGAACGGCATTTCTCCGGCGATCTCTCCAGCATTCTCCTCACCCTGTACACGGCCACTCAGCAGGCCTATTTCATGGGCTTTTTCTTTTTGTTGGCCGGCTATTTCACACCCTCGTCGCTGGACCGCAAGGGATACGCGAGCTTCATCGCCGACCGCTTTCTGCGCCTGGGGCTGCCGCTGCTCGGTTTCGGGTTTCTTCTGGGTCCGCTGACAGTGGCCATGGTAGAAGCGGCGGCAGGCGGCAGCTTCTGGGGAACCATCGCCTGGCTGTGGACGCACAAACGATTCCTCAACGGTCCCCTCTGGTTCACGCAGGCTCTGTTGATCTTCAGCCTTGGTTACTGCGCGTGGCGGGCGATCCGAGGAAGGCGCGCAACGGTCGCGGAAAAGCCGGTTCCGGGATTTCTCTGGTGGCTGCTCAGCGCTGCGGGTGTCGGTGCCGCGGCACTGGCCATTCGCCAGTTCGTGCCGACTGGGGAGAACGTCTTTGGGTTGCAACTTGGCTTCTTTGCCAGCTACATCTTCCTTTTTGTGCTGGGCATCGCTGCCCGGCGCAACAACTGGCTGGAGCGGCTGAACTGGCGAGAGGCGCGCTGGTGGGCCGCCATTTCCATCCTCGTCTGGCCAGTCATGCCGGCGGCCATCGCCATGGCGATGAAGACATTGGGAATGGGGAAGGCCAATTTCTCCGGCGGCCTGGGCTGGCCGGCGATTGTCTATGCTTTCTGGGAGCCGTTTGTTGCCTGGGGTGTGATTGCGGCGCTGCTGCTTGTTTTCCGCCAGTGGATGAACCGGCCCTCGGCCCTTTGGGAGTGGCTCGGACGCCGCGCCTATGCCGTCTATGTGATTCATCCGCCGGTGCTTGTGGGGCTGGCTCTGCTTCTGCACGGCTGGGCGGCGTCGCCACTGGTCAAGTTCGGAGGGGTGGGACTGCTGGCCTGTGCCGCCTGCTGGTTGCTGGCCGACCCGCTGGTTCGCCTGCCCGGTTTGCGCCGCATCCTCTAACCCCTAACCCCTAATCCCTGATCCCTGACCCCTGATCCCTGTCGTGAGCGCGGTCACCACCCAACGTTCCAGCGGCGGGTTACACTGAATACGGCGCCGGTGGGCATTTTCGTCTCCGGCGTACCGCTCAGGGACAACGTCCCGGCCCGGCTTTCAAGGCCGCGCCTTTCACCAGGAGATTTTACGATGCGAGTTGCTTTATTGACCGGCGGCGGCGACTGCCCCGGATTGAATGCGGTGATTTACGCGGCTGTGAAGAAGGGCATCAACACCTACGGCGATGAGTTCATCGGCTTCCAGAACGGCTGGAAGGGCGTTTTGGAGAACGACTTCATTCCCCTGACCCTGGAGAAGATCGACGGCATCCAGTTGCAGGGCGGCACCATCCTGCACTCCTCGCGCACCAACGTCAAAAAGATCCCCGGCGGCATCGAGAAGGTCCAGGAAGTCCTCAAGGCCAACAAGATCGACGCGCTGATCGCTTTGGGCGGTGACGACACCCAGTCGGTGACCCTGTTCCTGAGCGAGAATGGCGTTCCCAGCGTGGGCGTGCCCAAGACCATCGACAACGACATCAACGGCACCGACGCCACCTTCGGCTTCGATACCGCCGTCTCCATCGCCACCGAGGCCGTGGACCGCATCCGCACCACCGCCGACAGCCACAATCGCGTCATCGTGATTGAGGTGATGGGCCGCGATGCCGGGTGGATCGCCTACGCCACCGGCGTGGCCGGCGGCGCCGATGTCACTCTCGTCCCCGAGAAGGACATCGACATCGACCATGTGGCCAAGCTGCTCAAGTACAACTACGATCACGGCAAGAACTATGGCATCGTGGTGGTGGCCGAGGGCTGCAAGCTGCCCGATGTGGGCCAGGTGATCGACGAAGAGGCCAAGGTAGATTCCTTCGGCCACGCCCGCCTCTCCGGCATCGGCGAGGCTCTGGCCAAGTTGATCGAGCAGAAGACAGGCTTCGAGACCCGCTCCGTCAACCTGGGCCACACCCAGCGCGGCGGCTCTCCCACGGCGTACGATCGCCTGCTCGGCCAGCGCTACGGCCTGCACGCCATCGACATGGTGCATCAGGGCAAGTGGGGACGCATTGCCGTCCTGCAGGGCACCGACATCTCCGACATCACCATCAAGGAAGCGATCGCCACCAACCGCCGCCTCGATCAGCGCTTCTTCGACGTCATCGCCGGCCTGGAAGCCAAGGTGTAGTCAACCTCTGTACAGAAAAGCAAAGAGCCATCCTCAGCGGTGAGGGTGGCTCTTTGCTTTGGGCAGTGATACGATCAGTTTCCCCCGGCTGTGATTCTCCAAGCCCCGTTCTCCTTGATGAGCACAGTCTTGTCATCATTCTTTTTTGTCCCATCCTTGAAGAAAATCGTGGCGATCACTGTAGCACCTTCTCCACGAATATCTTGGCTGACAATATCAACCTTCGTGACTGTTCCGTCCCTGGTATCTTTGTCGCATACTCCCTTAATACCTCCCGCAAGTTGACCCATATCTCCGGCGATCATCTTCTGTACGTCTTCTGAAAACAACACTTTCACATCCGAATATTTGCCTTCATTACAGGCGATATTGTATGCCTGGACAACTTCGCCCGGTGACTTCTGAAGAGGCGATCCGCCCTTGCATGAGATCAACGACATGCACATGACAGTCAGTACACAGCTAGCAATCCACTTTTCATTCATACATCCTCCTCAAACCCATATTGTTTACAGCATCGCGGCGAAGACGATCTTGGAAAGCCATGCGGCAACCAGGATGACGATGGGAACCGCCGGTACCGCGCGAACAGTTGCAATCCCTGCGATCTGGGTACATCCGGTGAATAGGATCAGGACCGTATAGGAGAGCGCAAAGACGGCCATCAGCGCGGTCACCTCAAGATTGCCGAACCCCAGGACTCCAGACACCAGCAGCAGGAGGCCGATTGGAATCAATGCTATTCCCGCGAGGAAAACATCGCTCTCGATGGTTCCGGCGGAGGCGCGAAAGACCTTGCGCGCAAGGAAGAGTGCTCCGGTGAGCGCGGCAGGGGGTACAAAGCCAAAAAGTAGAATTTTGAGAATATCCCCGAATCCCGGTGTCCCAGCCCATCGGGGCAGCATCATGTACAAGCCAAAAAAAGCACAAAGGTCAAACAGAACTGCGAAGGCGATTCCAACTTCAAGCGCTTCCCGCTTCTTCAATCTTTCAAAGTTCGAAGGCAGATGCTCAACGGGATTCAACAGAATGGCCAAAAAGGTCTTCCATGTCTTCTCGGCGACTGTTTTGAGCCTTTCATCTGGCGAAGCCGCTTCCAGCTTTGAATCCGGAACAGTTGCGCCGCACTTGCCGCAGAACGCGTTTCCCGCATTGACTGCATGGCCACACTTTGGACAGTTCATCGATCGCCTCGCTTGACTACTGAACCTCAGGTCTTGCAGCGGTGTTCTCCGTGGGTCTTCCGCAGGATTCGCAAAAACGCACCCCTTCCCGTATGGGCTTTCCGCAGTGGGCGCAAGGGGGCGGAGAGCTGGCTCCACCCGAATCTTGAATGGCACTGTCAGGTCCGCCGTTGGGCGATGGGGCGTTCGCGGAGGCTATTTTTTTGCTCTGCCGAAATAGATAGATATTCCAGGCAGCGCCGGCAATCAGAAGCAGTATCGCCAAAGTGTAGCCGCTCTCGAAGCTGGCCTGGGCCATTCCCTGGCTTTCTTTCTGCAACTGATCGTTCAACTTGGATCGCAAAATAAGCAGAAAAAACGCGCCCAATCCCCCGCTGGCAGTGGCCCCAATTGCCATCTTTCTGCCAATCAGGCTGAGCGCAATGCCTGCGATTCCGCACAAGCCGGCGATTGCAGCGATCGGATCGGCGTCGATCTTCTGTGTCTGGGGTGGCCCAAATGCCTGGGGCTGTGTGATGGTAGTCCCAGTGGCCAATTGCCGTCCTGTCAAAGTAAACGCCTTAATTCCACCGCAGGACACTGTGACGAAGGGAAGGAAGAAACATAATGTGCTTCCCGCAAACAGAAGCACGGAGGCTATTGACTTTCGATCGGCCATGGGATACCTGCTTCATTGACTACATAATTTGGTAATGCCTTAAATCGAGGAGAATACTCACCTAATTCGTTCCTGTTTGTCAAGTGTGGAAAACTTGTGCATTGCGGGGTTGATCCCCCATTTGTTAGAAGCATCTTGATGCGCCTGAGCGCGTTACGGCGGCCATGAAAACCCCATCTCTCCGTCAGAATCCCGCCAACTTGCTGACTTGCTGTGTTTGTCCCAATCCTGATCCCATCCTACAGCTTTTTTCATAGGAAGCGGCAGCGAGGGGGGACCACAGCACAGAGACAAGCACACCGCGGTCTCCCCTGGGTGCCGTAGAGTTAAATTGTGATTTATCGCCCCTACCAGCCTCCGGATTTCGCCGCCCTCTACGCCGTCGAGGAGGCCTGCTTCGAGCCGCTCTTCCGCTTTTCGCGGCGCTATATGCGGCAACTGCTGAACCGCATCGACTCCGCTGCATGGGTTGCCGAGGAAGACGGCCGCCTGGTGGCCTTCGCCATCGTCGGCTGGAGCGGACCGCCGGGGGCGGTCATCGCCTATATCGAGACCATTGAAGTGCTCGCCGGGATGCGTGGAAAAGGCGCGGGCAGTGAACTGCTGCGCCGCATCGAGGCAGCGGCCCTGGCCGCCGGCGCTTGTGTCATCGCTCTGCATGTGGACGCGGAAAACCAAGCCGCCATCCACCTCTATGAAGCGCATGGCTACCGGCAGGCGGGCAGAGAAGAAAACTTCTATCCTGAAGGCCGCGCCGCGCTGGTCTTTCGCAAGCCGCTCGCAGCCTGATGCAGACCGCGCACCAGACTGCATGGTTCGAGTCCGTTTCGGCACTTGCGCTCTGGGGCGCGCGGCTGTGTCTCGAAGGGCAAACTCACAAAGGCGTAAAATGGATTTAATCCCATGTCCATTCTGCAACCCAATCTTCCCAAATCGATTCTGGCGCTTCGCACCTATTCTGCTCAGGACTTCCTCCACGACCTTCTTGCCGGTCTAACGGTGGGCGTCGTCGCCCTGCCCCTGGCCATGGCCTTTGGCATTGCTTCCGGAGTGACGCCCCAGGCCGGCCTGTACACCGCGGTGGTGGGCGGTTTTATCATCTCCGCGCTGGGCGGTTCGCGCACCCAGATCGGCGGACCCACCGGCGCTTTCGTGGTGATCGTGGCCGGCATCGTGGCCCGCTACGGCATGAGCGGCCTGGCCATGGTGACGTTGATGGCCGGTGTGCTGTTGGTCGTCATGGGCCTGACCGGCTTGGGTGGCGCGGTGCGTTTTATTCCCCGTATGGTTGTCGTGGGATTCACCAACGGCATTGCCGTGCTGATCGCTTCTACCCAGATCAAGGATTTCTTCGGCCTGCATACCGGCCCCGTGCCCAGCGAGTTTCTGCCTCGCATCAAACTGCTGGCGACACACTTTGACACGGTGAATTGGGCGGCGTTGGCCTTGGGCCTTGGTTCGCTGGCGGTGATGATTCTGCTGCCGAGGCTGACCCGGCGCGTTCCTGCCTCGATTGTGGCCGTGCTTTTGTTTTCCGCCATCAGCGTCATCTTCCATCTGCACGTCGAGACTATCGGCAGCAAATTTGGCGGCATTCCCCAGGGTTTTCCGCCCTTCGCCCTGCCCGACTTTCATGCCGAGCACTTTCTGCCCCTGATTCCCGCGGCCTTCACCGTGGCCATGCTGGCGGCGCTGGAGAGCATGTTGTCCGCCGTTGTGGCCGATGGCATGACCGGCGACCGGCACAACTCGAATGTGGAACTGGTGGCGCAGGGCGTGGCCAATCTTCTCTCTCCGCTCTTCGGCGGCATTCCCGCCACCGGCGCTATTGCCCGCACCGCGACCAACATTCGCAGCGGCGCGCGCAGCCCTATCGCCGGCATGGTTCACGCCATTACCCTGTTGGGGATTTTGCTGGTCGCCGCGCCCCTGGCCGGTTACATCCCGCTGGCGACGCTGGCCGCCGTGCTCTTTCTTGTGGCCTATAACATGGGCGAGTGGCACGAGATTCCCACCATTTTTCAACTCGACGCCACGGCCGTCAGCGTCTGGCTGGTGACCTTCGCACTCACCGTCTTTGCCGATCTGACGGTGGCCGTCAGTGTCGGTTTAGGGCTGGCCGCGCTGCTCTACGTCCGCCGCATCGCCGACACCACCACCATCGCCCCGGTGACCGAGGAGTACATACGCGAGGGTCTACCCCACTCGCTGCAAGGCCGCATTCTGCCGCCCTATGTCTCGGTGCTGCGCATTCATGGACCGTTTCTGTGGGGAACCACCGAGAAGCTGGTCGATGCCACAACCAATGTCGAGGAGTTTGCCCAGGTGGTGGTTCTGCGCCTGCGCAATATGACCGCCATCGACGCTACCGGCGTACATGCCATCGAGCGCTTTGCCGGCCAGTTGCGCAACTCCGGCCGCACGCTGCTGCTGTGCGGCGCCATGAACCAACCCTCCAAGCTGATGACCGGTGAGCACTTCCTGGATCGCGTGGGCCGCGAGAACATGATGCCCAACATCCAGACTGCGCTGGACCGCGCCAAGGCCGTCTTTGAAGAGCACCAGGAGCAACTCGCCCGCCATGCGAGTAACGAGGGATAGCCGCGCTCACGGGCCTTGCAACCCTTTCCGGGTAGTTATTGTGGATACAATCGAATCTTGAAGTACCGCCGGCCTCAAACCAGCAGCATCCGGCTGCTGCGCTCCTACAGAGGGCGACGTCTTTATCGATGATGGTGACGCTCGCTCTTCAAGCGCGAAAAACGGAGGCACTGCGATGCGGAGATTGGTCCTATTGGTGTTTGTGGCCGTCCTGGTCCTTCCCGCCGGTGCGGCTCAACCAAGCGCCGGCGTCACCGCCGGCCAGTTGGAACAGGCACTTGCCGCAGCGGAGAGTGCGCACCAGGCCGACGCCGACCTTGCGCGCCAACTCTCTGCGATGGTGCTGACCGAGCGGCTGAGCATGGCCAGAATGGCGCGTCTGCGGGCAGGGTTGCCGGGCGAGAAGTCCCAGCAGGCGCTGATTGCCCTGGCCGATTCGTCGGTCTTCCTCGACCCTCCGGCAGCAGAGACTCCCGCAAAGCCCACGCCGGATTCGGCAGAACTCCGCCGCATGTTGGTCGCCGTGGTGAATTACGTGAACACCACCGTTCGCCAGTTGCCCAACTTCATTGCCACGCGCGAAACTACCCGCTTCGAGGATCGGCCGCTGGAGGACATACAAGGGGAAGTCGGGATGACCACTCTCATCTATCTCCCTCTGCACGTCGTCGGCAGCTCCAATCTCCTGGTGACTTACCGGGACGGCCATGAGGTGGTGGAGAAGGCCGCGGCGAAGAGCAAACAAGGCGATTCGCAAGAGCGAGGGCTGTCCACTCAGGGAGTCTTTGGGCCGATTCTGACCACCGTTGTAGGAGACGCACTCAAGGGCCAAATCACCTGGAGCCGCTGGGAAGAGGGAGCGAGCGCCACGGAGGCGGTCTTCCACTACACCGTGCCCAAGGAGAAATCGCATTACTCGGTGGGTTTTTGTTGTGTTCCAGGGCAGACCGGTGGTGAGCAGCCCGGCTCAAGCGACTGGCATACGTTCGCCGAGATTGCCGCTTATCGTGGAGAGATTGCATTCGACCCGGCGAGCGGCGCTATCCTTCGCATTACGCTCGAAGCGGATATGCCGGCCAATGAAGTGGTCTCCAAAAACGGCATGATGGTCGAATACGGCGCAGTCGAAATCGGTGGAAAGACCTACATCTGTCCTCTGCGCAGCGTCTCTCTCTTGATGGCGCACGCCATCCAGCCTCCAACGGGAGATCGCCCGGTCGCGAGTTACAAGGGGCCGTTGAAGACCTTCTTGAACGATACGGTCTTCGAACAATATCGCCGCTTCGGCTCGGAGATTCAGGTTCTGACCGGGAGCAGCGTCGAACCGGCCGCGAATCCGCCTGTACCCGTTCAAACAGGCGCGGCCTCGAAAAGCCCGCAACCCGCGCCTGTTGCGAGCGCCAGCTTGCCCACTGCATCCGAGACCACCCCCGCGCCTGCAGCGGCTGTTGAACCAGCGCCCCCACCAGCGTCTGATTCTGTAGCCGCGCCGTCCACGCAAGCCGAGCCTGAAATCGCCATAGGCGCATCCGCGGGCCTGCCGGATCGGACGACTGCGCCGCCCTCGTCCTCCCTCTATACACTCAAAATCGCTACCCGGCTGGTGGATGTGAGCCTGGTTGCCAGCGATAAAAAAGGCCATCCGGTCAACGGTCTTCAAGCCGAGGATGTCGAGGTCTACGACAACGGACGCAAGCAGACCATCAAATTCTTCAGTTCATTCCATGCTGTTTCACCGGCTTCAGGCAGCACCGCTGCTGCTTCGCCCGGACGGTTCTTTTCAAATCAGGTCGTAGCTGCGGATGCAGCTTCACCGGCAGCTTCACGCGCCCCGGCCGGAGCAACGATTCTGCTTATCGACGAGAGCCACATTGCCTGGGCCGACATGAACAACGCCCGCACCCAGATGCTGCAATTTCTTGCCGCTGCGCCCGCGGACGAGCAGATTGGCCTCTACACCATGAGCGGTCTCGGCTTTCGCGTGCTGGCAGAGGTCACCACCGATCACGCCGCGTTGAGCGCGCGCTTGCGCAAGTGGACGCCCAGCGCGCAGTCCGCGGCCCAGGCGCAGAGCGAAGAGACGCGCAATCGACAGAGCTTCGATGAAGTGCGCAACGTCTCCGATCTCAACTCCGTAAACGGGAACGAAAAGAATACGCCCGATGGAATGTCCTTCGTCGATCCTCAGTTGCTCACCATGGGTAGCAACCCCGCGCGCGCCTCGCTGGTCATTCTGATCGGAGTGGCGCGCCGCCTGGGCGCTGTTCCCGGACACAAAAATCTGGTCTGGGTCTCCAGCGATAATGTCTTCGCCGATTTCAGCAATCAGGAAGTGGGCACAGACAAGAACGTCGGTTTCCTCGACGGCTTTGCCCTGCGCGCGCAAGAGGCCATGAACGATGCCCACGTGGCTGTCTATCCCCTCGATGTTTCGCAACTCGAGACATCGGCGATCGCCGCCGACACCCAACACCGGAACGTGGAACTGAACCCGACCAACTCTATGGCGGGGAGTCTTCCCGTTGACTATTCGGCAGGCCGCAACAAGGCCGAGATGCTCGAAGACATTCACCCCATTCAGTGGCCTGTCCGGCAAGTGGCTGAGGCCACCGGGGGACGCGCCATCCGGCGTTCCGGCAATCTGGCCGCGGCGATGGCGCAGATCGTAGAAGATGGTCATGCTACCTATCTGCTGAGCTTCTCTCCCGATCAAGCAGCCGATGGTCAGTACCACGCGATTACGGTCAAGCTCGCCGGCAAACAGCGCGGCTTGACGCTGCGCTATCGCTCCGGCTACCTCTATGCAAAGGAGCCGGCCACGCTCAAGGAGCGCTTTCAGCAGATGGTCTGGCAGCCCGTCGATGCAAATGAGTTGACGGTATCCGCGCAAGCGATTCCGATGGACGCCGGCGTCAATCTCAAGATCGACATCGCGGCCGGCGGCCTGGGCCTGGAACAGCAGGCGGACCGCTGGATGGACAGGCTGGACGTCTTCTTCCTTCAGCGCGACGACGCGGGCCTGCAAGCGCAGGTCGACGAGCGGACGCTGGAATTGCGGCTCAAGTCTTCGACCTACCAGCAACTGCCTGCCACCGGCATTCCCTGTGAGTACGCCGTTCAATTGAAGCGCGGCGTGGCCTCGCTGCGCATTCTGGTGGTCGACGAAAACACCGGCCGCATGGGCTCGGTCACCATTCCGGCCTCGGCCATCGGCCATGCCAGTCAGTAGGGCGGGATGCAACGATAAAGACGAAATCCGTGATTCGCCTATGAATGTGCCGTAGTTTATTCCAGCAGCAGCACGTGACGGCTGTATTGCGCCCCGGCCAGATGCAGGATTGCCTTGTCCAGCGTCACCAAAATGCCGTTCTCCCGGACGGCCAGGCCCAGCAGGTAGGCATCGGTAATCTGCTGGTGGCCAACCACACGATCTAGAAATGGGGCGAAAAGGGTCGTCCATCCGCTCTCAAGGGGCCAAAAACGGTAGCCCGGATAGGCGCTCAGCGTAGTCAGAATGTCGAACGCGTCACTCATAGGAAGGTTCCCGATGCGCGGATGGCAGCTGAGACGAAGGAATCCGGCCTCTGAAAACGCACAAACGCCCCAATCCTTCGTTGGCCCGTCGAACCATCGCCTCGCGGTGCTGTAGTGTATGTGCTCTTCGTCTGTAAGTGCAATCAGAACATTCACATCGAGTAGATACTTGAGGTTAGTCAAGCTCTTCCTCCAAGGCCGCTTTTACCATCTCATTGGTAATCACCCGGCCCGTGGAACGAATGACAAGCAGCCCGTTGGAGGCGCGTACAAGACGAGGCGATTCGCTGGCGGGCGGCGGCGCAGCGTGGCCTCGAAGCACCAACTCGCTGATCGCCTCACCCAACGTCGTACCGCGCCCTTGGGCATATAGGTTGGCAAGTTCGTAAGCGTCCTGCTTGAGGGTAACCGTGGTTCTCATACGACCACTATGCATCACTCTTCAATGAGATGCAACTGGAAAGAATGATGCCGAATGCCATCCTACGCATCAATCTCGTCATACGCATCAGATCGATTGCAGAGAGTTTTTGCTCGTTGGCGCAAAATGCTTCCAGGGGACCTGCAATTCCCTTACTCGATGCGGCGGTTTTCCGCTCAAATCTACCGCGCATCTCTCCCTCCCCGATAAGGCGTTTTTTTGATGACTTTGAAATGAACCTAACATCAACAGTATCTAAAATATATAATTTTTCATAGGTTAACCTTTCAGTAAATAGGGAATACCGATTTGAGCACATTCTTGCGCCTGATTTGGGGGGTAAACAGAGCATTTTAGGTCGTTTCGAATCTGCTTTCGACGCCCGCCGATCTTCCTGCGGCTTCGGTGTTTTCTCGCCTCCGGATTCAACCGGCGTAAAAGTACAAAAAAGGCCTCCGGCGCTGATAGGCTAAGGTCAGATATGAACGACAATTTGCATCAGTTACGCTGTTTCGGATGCGGGGCGCGGATCGCCGGCGCGGAAGCTCGGCCGGACTTCCGTTGCGCCCTCTGCGGTGACCTCTTCGAAGTCGAATATCCCGGCTGGAACCAGCGCCGGGGCAGCGACCGGCCCAATGCCGGCGCCCTCAAGTGGCTGTGGCGCGAGCGCCGCTCTTCCTCTGAGACGCTGGACCACTCCGGCGTATGGCGCTTCCGCGAGCTGCTGCCCATTCTGGACAACTTCGGCAACGCCGTCACCCTCTTCGAGGGCAATACGCCGCTCTATCATCTGCCCCGCACCTCCAAGACGCTGGGCGTCGATCAGGTCTACGCCAAGCATCAGGGCATGAACCCCTCAGGCTCCTTCAAAGACACCGGCATGACCGCCGCGCTGAGTGTGGCCAAAGAGCGCGGCTTCAAGTGGGTGGCCTGCGCCTCCACCGGTAACACCTCTGCCGCCATGGCCGCCTACGCCGCCCGCGCCGGCCTGCGCTGCCTGGTGCTGATTCCCGACGGCAAGATCGCCTGGGGCAAGCTGGCCCAGGCCATGGACTACGGCGCAGTCACCTGCCAGTTGAAGACCGATTTCGATGGCTGCCTCACCCTGCTCACCGAGATCGTCCAGCAAGCGCCCATCTACCTGCTCAACTCCGTCAATCCCTACCGGCTCGAGGGGCAGAAGACCCCGGCCTTCGAGATCGCCGAGGCCTTCGACTGGAATGTTCCCGACCATCTGATCGTTCCCGGCGGCAACCTGGGCAACAGCTCGGCGCTGGGCAAGGGATTCCGCGAGCTGCATGAGTTGGGCCTGATCGCCCGCATGCCGCGCATCTCCGTGATTCAGGCTGCCGGGGCCAACCCCCTGGTGCGCAGCTTCATCGCCAACAACGGAACCCTCCTGGAGCCGGTCGAGGCGCAGACCAGGGCGACCGCCATCCGCATCGGCAACCCCGCCTCGTGGCGCAAGGCGGCGCGGGTGATTCTCGATACCGGCGGCTGGTGTCTGGATGTGAGCGAAGCCGAGATCGCCATCGCCAAGGCCGAGATCGGCGCCGAGGGACTGGGTTGCGAACCGGCCTCCGCCGTCACCCTGGCCGGGTTGAAGAAGCTGCGCGCCCAGGGCAAGATCGGCGCAGCCGAGACGGTGGTGCTGCTGCTCACAGGCCACACCCTGAAGGACGCCGATTACACCATCGACTTCCATCGCGGCACGCTGCTCAAGGACGAAGAGAAGGCCGGCCTGGAGGCGGAGATCGAGAGCCTGCGCCGCAACGCCCAGGTGGTCGACGCCACGCCCGCCGCCGTGCTGGCCACGCTCGGGGAAAGCCTGGCATGAGCGACGACGACATGAGACAAGGTCTCCGGCTGCGTCTGCCGGCGACCTCCGCCAATCTCGGCCCCGGCTTTGACGCCGCCGCCATCGCCTTCGACTTCTTTCTCGACGTCAAGGCCCACCCGGCGGCGGAGTTTTCCATCGCCGCCACCGGCCGCAACAGCGATCGCTGCGGCCAACTCGAAGACAACCTGGTGCTGGAGGTCTACAAAGACCTGCTGCGGCGGGAAGGGATGCCGATTATTCCCCTCGCCATCCGCATGAACAACGGCATTCCCCTGGGGATGGGTTGCGGCTCCTCGGCCGCCGGCCGTCTGGCGGCCATTGCCCTGGCCGATCACTTCGGCCAACTGGGCTGGTCGAGCCAACAGATTCTCGAAGAGGCCACCGCGCTCGAGGGCCATCCGGACAATGTGGCGGCCTGCTGGCTGGGCGGATTTGTGGCCGCCGCCTGCGAGGGCCGAACGGTGCATGTGGCCCGCGTGGTTCCTCCCGCCGATTGGCGCGCCATCGTGGTGCTGCCTTCCATCCCGCTGCCCACCAGCGAGGCCCGCGACCTGCTGCCCGAGTGCTACACCCGCGCCGATGTGGTGGTGAATATCCAGTCGGTCGCGCTGCTGGGACTGGCCTTTGCCCAGGGGCGCGGCGACCTGCTGCGCGTGGCCATGAACGATCGCATCCATCAGCCCTACCGCGCCGCTATCTGCCGCCTCCTGCCGCCTCTGCTGCCCTTGGCGGGCCATCATGGCATTCTGGGTGCAGCCTTGAGCGGCGCAGGGTCGGCGGTGCTGGTGATAGTGGAGAACGAAGCCAGTCTGGCTGCTGCCCAGGCCGCCATTGGGCACGCCCTCGATGCCTTCGAACGGCCTGAACTGGTGCTCTGCCGCTTCCAAAGCGAAGGGGCGAAGGATCTGCGGAAAACCCTCCGTTTTTGATGGAAATGGGCGGAAATCACGAACAAATCGATTTAACCTTTGGTGATTACACACCTGATTACCTAAGTTTTCTTGCTATCTGCGGTGAAAACACTTACATTCCCTGCGTGGGCAGTTCTGGGGGAGGGCTGCTCTAGCGCTCGTAATCCTGTCAAGGGTTGCGGGCGCTTTTGCTTGTGAACGATTCGATAATGGATTCGTATCTTCTTCAAATACAAATAGTTCTTTGAAGTACAAGAGAAGATTTGAGGCTATTTCTCGCTTCCTTGTCTGCGCCTTGCGACTTTCCCTCCCCTTGCCGCATCCCATGAGTGAACCACTGCCGTTACACTAAGAAAGTGCAGTAGACGCAAGGAGGATCATGGCTGGAGTGGGAGTTCTGGAAGTAACCGACGCGACGTTCGAACAAGAGGTGGTGCAGAGCCAGCAGCCTGTTCTGGTGGATTTCTGGGCCGTATGGTGCGGCCCCTGCAAGGCCATCGGTCCCATCGTGGACAGTTTGGCCGTCACCTATGCGGGCAAACTGAAGGTCACCAAGGTGAATGTGGATCAGAACAACGCCACGCCTTCGCGTTTTGGCATTCGCGGCATTCCCGCGCTGCTCTTCTTCAAAGACGGCAAGGTCGCCGATCAGATTGTGGGCTTTGTCCCTCAGGATGTCATCGAGGAGAAGATTCAGAAGCTGCTGGCTTGAGGCTGTTAGAGCCGGAAACAACGGTATAGGGAATCATTTGCTCTGTAAACGACGATGCTCCGGTCAACCCGGAGCATCGTCGTTTGTTACCAATTCAATCTGAAATTTTCAGGCCATGGCCGCTACCGGCTCCGCCATGTTCAAAGCGGGCGTCATGGGAATCGCCGCCGCGCCAACCGCGGCCTGCGGATGCGCATGGGCGGCCCTGGTCAGCCGATGGACAAAGTGGTACGGAGGCCAGGGGCCGGAGATCTGCATCTGGCACTCGCGCATCATGGCGCTGGTGGTGGTGTACTTGTTCTGGTAGCGCTCGACGTATTTGCGGTCGATCAGGTGGGCAATGTCGAGCACCATCTTGCCACTCTCGGTCAGCCGGCAACTGACGTCTTCATCGAGCGGCACAAAGAGGCGGTGCATCTGGAAGCTGACGGCGCGGGCGCGCGTCTGGCGCTCCCGCTGGCGCGAGGCGCTCTCGCGCAGGTTGGTCAGATACTCCCGGCCTACGCCCTCAGCCGGCGTTTGTTTTCCCACCATGCGGCTGCAGCAGTCGTCGACCAGGATCTTCAGGTGCATCTCGGTCTTGCCGCGCAGTTTGTCGATGTTGCCCAGGAATTGCCGCTGGTTGGATCGGATGGACTTGCGCAAGGCTTCATCGTCTTGAAATACGGTGCCAAAGCGGAAGGGAAGCACCGTGGAGTGCTGAAAGCAGTCGGCGATCACGCGGGCGTGATCCACTCCCGACTTCTGGTTGAGCGCTTCGGCGGGGTTGTGTTCGCTGACGATTACCGCAAGATCGCTGGCGGGGTAAAGGAAAACCTGGTTGCCGCTTACGCCGTGAACCGATTCCAGAGCGACAGGTTTGCGATGACGGGCCAGTTCAGGAAAAGCTTGTTTTTCACCGATGCAGTAGGCATACCATGCCATGACGAGACTCTCCGTGCGCGGTCGCCCGTGAGCGCCGCTCGTTGGTGAAACTCAGTGAACTTGGGGAACAACTGCATAGTGGTCCTGTGCGAGAGAAATCCATAGGAGATCCCTTTTTATCCTGCCCGATAGTAGCCTGAGTAAAAGACGACTGGCAACAGGACTCTTGCGGAACTTGAGGAAAGGGAGCTGGTAACCCGAAAGTTGTATTGGTAGCAGTAAAAACTGTGTTGTCCCTATCAATATTCGTCCCTGAATGGGAAATTCATCCTTTTGAAACCTCCCCAGCGTACTGTCGCGGCACTCAGGGCAGTATCCGGCTGATGTGGAGATAGAGCAGGATGTTGAGCAGCACCGAACCGGCCAGCAGGAGCAGCACCAGGACAGCGAAGAAGTTGACCTTGGTGCCCACCGTCTTGAGGTCTTCGATCAATTCCTGCTGCTCGAGGGTGTTGCGGTCGGTGGCTTCGCGGACCTGGTCCAACTGATCTTCGACCCGCTTGATGGAGGTGTTCTGCTCCAGCACCTGGTTGCGCAGGTCGCGCTGGTGGGCGCGCAACTCGGCGAGATGGTTCTCGATCGGCTCCAGGTCAAGCGGCGGAGCAGAGGGCGGGGGCGCGTTTTGAGCATGGGTGGTGAGAAAGTTGCTGACCGCGTTGCCGAGATTGTTCTCCATCAGGGGCAGAATCTTCTGCAGAAACGGGAAGGCGCTGCGCAGAGCGACGATGGCGCGCTGCACACTGGCTGTGGCGTCGGAGCCTGCTGCGTCCTGAGTCAGGCCGCGGCCGGGCAGAGAGATGCTGCGTGCGCCCTGCGAGGTCTCCTGACGCGGTGGGAGCGGAGCGCGGCCCGCGCCGCCCACAGGCAGCGGAGAACCATGAACGCGGGTATGCACCTCACCGCCGCCAGCAGGGCGCTGGTTGGTGGGATGCAAATCGGAATTCTCTGTGCCGTTCATGCTCACGTCCCTTAAATATATAAGGAATCTCGGCTTGTAGGGGAACTGCAAAACGCTGCCGGAGCCTTGAAGGAACCGGGAAAGCTACCGGAGGCCTTGCTTCAGCGCACCTCATCTGGTCCACGGGCCTTGCGGAGACGCGTATGCTCGTAACATAGATTCTCGTCTCGACTTGGGAGAAACTCGTGAAATCCGTCCTCAACCGCACGCTTCGCAGCTTGCAGCGCTCCATCCTTGCCGGCATCATTACCATCGGTCCGCTCTTCGTCACCTACCTGGTCTTCAGCTTTGTGATGAGCAGCCTGGCCAAGGCAGGAATGCCGGGAGTGCGGCTGCTGGCCTTTCTCTTTCCCGAGGATTGGCTGAGCCATCCGCTGATGCAATCGGTGCTGGCCATCCTGCTGACGCTCATTGTGCTGGTTGTCGTGGGTAGGGTGACTTCGCTGGTCATTGGCCGCCAGGCATTCGCACTCTTTGAGGCGGTGCTGGAGAGACTGCCCTTTGTGGCCAAGGTTTACACCTCGGTGCGCCAGTTATTGGACACCATGATGGCCAAAAAGGAGACCAGCCAGCGCGTGGTGCTGGTGGATTTTCCCATCGCCGGGCAAAAGAGTGTGGGCTTTCTGACGCGTACGCTGCGGGATTCGGTCACCGGCGCGGAGTTGGCCGCCGTGCTGCTGCCCAACGCCATCAATCCCACCTCGGCGTTCTTGCAGATCCTGCCCATCGAGCGGGTCACGGAGACCGACCTGACCATGGAGCAGGCCATGAGCATGTTAATGACCGGCGGCGCGGTCTGCCCAGAGACGATCCGCTTTACGCGGTACACCTCTGGGGGTGAGACAATTACGCTGCCTGAGCCCGCGGCTTGACCTTGGCCAGGGACTGGTCCTTTGCCGCGACCCACATATCGTATTTATTTTGAAGGTTCAACCAAAACTGAGCAGAGTTGCCAAAGTAGGCGCTGAGGCGCATGGCGGTGTCGGCGGTAATCGAGCGCTTGCCGCGCACTAGATCGTTCACCCGCGGGGCGGAGACATGGAGATCCTTGGCCAACCGGTAGCAGGAAAGTCCCAGCGGCTCCATGAACTCGGTCTTGAGTATGTCGCCGGGATGAATCGAGTAGGCAAAAGGAATCTTTTCCATGGCGCTCCTCCTCAGTGGTAATCGACAATCGCAGCGTCGTAAGATTGTCCATCATTCCAAACGAAGCAAAGCCGAAATTGGTTGTTGACGCGAATGCTGTATTGGCCTTCGCGATCTCCAGAAAGCGCCTCCAGGCGATTCCCCGGTGGCCAATACAGATCGGAAAGACTCTCGGCGGAATCAAGCACCGAGAGTTTCTTCAGCGCAGACGAACGAAGATTTGCGGGAATACGGCGGCTCTTGCCGGTCTCCCAGAGGAACTCCGTATCGGCATCGGCAAAGCTCCTGATCACATTCAGATATTAACGCTATTCGTTACGTATCGGCAAACGTTATGAAGCGGCGGCTTCGCTGGCCGTCTCTTCCGCAGCCAGTGCTTCGCCTGCGTGTTCGCTTTCCGCGGCGACCTTGCGCAAGCTGACGTGCTCGATTTGCGCCCAGATCAGGCCGACCGGGACAATACCGAGGAAAGTAACCAGCAGCAGCGTTGCTCCGCAGGCGGTTGCAGCTTCTGCTGGGACTGCGAAGAAATTGGAGATGGCCGTCGCCACCAGGCCAATCTGTGTAAACCAGCCCAGCACCGGCAGTTGGAGGACGCTGGCGCCGCCGCTGACCACCATCATCAACACCGCTTTGGCGGGGGTGATTTCAGCCAACTGTGGGCTGGCCACGAAAGCCTGCATGGTTTCCAGGTAAGCGGCGGTGATCAGCAGCCACATGGCCAGAGACAAGCCGGCGGTAAGGGCGAAATCGGAAAAGGAG
This sequence comes from uncultured Occallatibacter sp., assembly GCA_964493705.1. Lineage (GTDB taxonomy): Bacteria > Acidobacteriota > Terriglobia > Terriglobales > Acidobacteriaceae > Telmatobacter. The sequence goes on along the minus strand of CAZBPD010000025.1, from coordinate 8,382 downwards.
CGAATTGTGTCCAGTCCGGTATGAAAGGCATGGACCTTCTGCCCGACGGCGCGCCCCAGCTTGTGCGAAAAGATGCTGAAGCCGCGCTCCAGAAGGGAGGCGACAAAGCCGCCGGCCAGCCGGACAGCGACCAGGAAGAGTGCTCCAGCCAGGGTTCCGAACAGGCCATAGAGACCGGCCTTCTTGACCAACTCGGGATGGGGCACCGCGCCGGCGGGCGAGAAGAGAATGACGCAGGAGAAGATCAAAGCCATCGAGCCGGCGTCGAAGAGGCGTTCGACGATATACACGGCGATCTGGTTCGTAATGGGCATTTGCGTCTTGCGGGCCACCAGATAGGGGCGGACCAGATCGGCGACACGGCCGATCAATGCAATGGCGGTGAAACCGATCACCTGGGTTCCCAACAAGGTGAACAGGCCAACCTTCTTGTTGTGGCGCAGCAGCACCGCCCAACGCACCGAACGCAAACCGTAACCCAGATAGATGCAAACCAAGCCGATGCCGATCTTGCCCCAGTTGGCCAGCTCCAGTTGCGCGCGGAAGAGGGCGAAGTCAAAGTGCATCCGGTCGCGGCCCCATACCACCAGGGCGACCAGGGCCGCCAGAACGACCAATCCCACTACCATCTGTTTCTTCTTCAAGATTTCTCCGATTCCGCGGCGACGCGCGTCCTCTTAGTTTAAATGCCGAACGGCAGGGTAAGGTTGGACGGCTTTGCGGCGGCCATGAAGATTGATTGAATCGGGGCAGTGCGTGGGCGGAAGAAGGTTTTCACACCCGCATTGCGGCTATTGATAAAGAAGACAACTTGCGCAACCGGGGGTGAATTGGCAAGGATGGTAGCAATCCTATGCGCAAGTCCAAGGCAGTCCCTTTAACGGTTTTAGCGGCGCTAGCGTTTTTTGTCACCGGTTGCCAAGACAGGCCCGAGAGCCGCAACTGCGTCGATGAGCAGGGGAGGATCGTTCCCGACACCAATTGTCAGGCCTACTCCTCGACCGGCGCGCACTATCACTACCTTTACGGCGGTTCCAGCGGAGGCCATGTGGGCGATGCGGTGGTGGGCGGCAGCGCCACCTCTAGCAGCAGCGGCGTCACCCGCGGCGGCTTTGGCGGCGGCAGCGGCGGCGAAGGCGGCGAAGGCGGAGGCGAGTGATGCGGCGTTACACGATTACCCCCCGCAACGATTGGCAGGCCACGGTGGCGCGCACCGGCCTGACCTGCCACACCCTGGACGACGGCACGCCCTATTGGGACGAATCTGCCTACTGGGAGTTCACGGCCGCCGAGGTCGACCGCCTGGAAGCGGCGACGGCCCAGATTCAGGAGATGGCGCTGGCCGCCGGGGACCACATCCTGGACCACAATCGCCTGGAAGAGATGAAGATTCCCCCTGCGGCGGCGGCGCGCATCCGCGAGACATGGAACAGCGAGCCTCCGGCGCTTTATGGCCGCCTCGACCTGGCCTACGACGGCCGCCAGATCAAGCTGTTGGAGTACAACGCCGACACCCCCACCGCGCTGGTCGAGGCCGCGGTGACGCAATGGTACTGGCTGGAAGATTGCTTCCCTCAGGCCGACCAGTTCAATTCGCTGCACGAGAAGCTGGTGGCCAAGTGGCAGGATCTGCTGCCCTATCTGCAACAGCCCGTCTACTTTGGCCACGACGGTAGCGAAGAAGACTTCATGACTGTCAGCTACCTGCGCGATACCGCCCAGCAGGCCGGCCATAAGACCGTCCCCATCGCCATGCACGACCTGGGCTGGGAAGCGGCGGGGGCGCGTTTTGTGGATCTGGATTGCAAACCCATCCAGAGCCTCTTCAAGCTCTATCCCTGGGAGTGGCTGCTGGGCGAGGAGTTCGGACCGCACGCCCTGGAGTCCATCGGCGCGGTCAACTGGATGGAGCCCATCTGGAAGATGATGTGGTCGAACAAAGCGCTGTTGGCTATTCTCTGGGAACTGTATCCCAATCACGAGTTATTGCTGCCGGCTTACCTCGACGGGCCGCGCAATCTTCAGGATTACGTGAAGAAGCCCATTTATGGCCGTGAAGGAGCAGGTGTCACGGTCTTTCGCAACTGGGTGGCGGCGGAAGGAAATACCGAAGAGCGAGAAACCTGCGTCTACCAGAAGCTGGCTTCCCTGGCCGTCGAGGGCGGAAACACCGCGGTGATTGGCAGTTGGCTCATAGACGGCGAACCGGCCGGCATGGGCATCCGCGAGTCGGCGGGAACGATTTCGAACAACACCAGCCGCTTTGTGCCGCATCTGTTCCGGTAGATTCTTTACACGCAGGAAGGTCCTCCGTACTTGAAACGAAGGAACCTCTGATCAAGTCGACGGTTTGAAGGGTACGGGCTTTAGCCCGTACACAAAGCACAAAGAATCAATGGGCTTTAGCCACTGAAGGAAGGTTGGGTCATTGAGGGCGCACTGAATCAGAGGTTTCCTAATTAGCAACTCTCACGGCGCTTGTATTGGAGGCTTGTGCGCGCTTTGCTTCCGCCTCGCGGGCCTGCACGCGGCGATTGAATTCGTGGATGACGCGAGCGACGTAGGCGCGGGTCTCATGGTAGGGGGGAATGCCGTGGTACTTGTCCACGGCGGCCGGGCCGGCGTTGTAGGCGGCCAGAGCCAGGGCCAGATTGTCGTGATAGCGGTTGAGCAGGGCGTCGAGATACGTGGAGCCGCCGCGCACATTCTGATCGGGCTGAAAGCTGTCCCGGACGCCCAGGCCGGAGGCCGTCGCGGGCATCAACTGCATCAGTCCGCGGGCGCCGGCGCTGCTCACGGCGCGGGCGTTGCCGCCGCTCTCCGCCTTGACCAGGCTGGCCAGCAGATCCACATCCAGATTGTGCATTTGTCCGGCACGGGCCAGCATCTCGTGCAGGTCGGCGGGTGAGAGAGGTGCCTCAGGAGTGCTGGGTGCGGCCGGAGCGGTCTTCGGCGCACTGGCTACCGGCTCCGGGGTTGGATCGGGAAGCTGCTCGACGGCGGCGATCTCCGCGGGGCGCAACTCGATGTAGCTGTCCTCGCCGGAACTCAGATAAAGACGGGTTTTACCCGCCACCTCGGCATGATGGTGGCAGCGCATCTCGAAGCCGTTGTTCAGAGTAATGCGCTCGGCGGCATGGGCCTGCGGCAGCGCCAAAAGGCCCGCTACCAGCGCCGGAACGATCAAAACTCTGCGCATTCGTTTATCGAGTTTCCAATTCATTGACCGAAGCTCTCATTTTATAGGACGCACAGAAGTACCAAAGCGTTTTTACGGGGAAAGACAGGGCAATCGCATGAATCCGGATGGAGGAGACAGGCTTCGATTATTACCGCGCCGTTGGCGCAATGGTTAATAGCCCCGCGCTTCAGTATGGGATTGACGCAACAAGAAGTCTGTCTGGAGCCCCGTAAGGCCGGCGCAAAAGGCGAATTTGTCATCGGATTTACGTTCATACGATTGGCCTGCGGAAAATGACTGCGCCGGGAACAACCAGCTAACTTCAATCCAACCCGGCAAAAAGAGCGGGCAGTGAGACACAAATGGGCGTTCCCGGCACCGTCAATTCGTCGCCGGAGACGACAAGCAGGCCGCGACGGTCGGCTATCCAGGCGGCACGGCGCTCAGGATCGAGAATCCAGATATGTTCCACGCCGAAACCGATGTAGTCGTCGATGCGCTCCTGAAAGCGGCTTAAACGGTCTTCGGGAGAGAGAATCTCAATCACAATCAAGGGAGGATGTGTGAGGATGCGCTCGCGGGGTGCATCGGCGAGCAGGATGGAAAGATCGGGGACGCGGAAGCGGGAGGCGGAGACCTGGGTACGCACATCGGTGACCGCGTAGACGCCCCAAGAGGCTTTGTTGATCGTAAAGAGAACCGCTATCAACGTCTGGAGTAAACCGTGATCGTGCTCACCCACATTGCGCTCCTCCACGCAGCCATCGACGAAGTCGCAGTCGGGCCGGTAGGCGGTGCGCAGGTATTCCTCGACCGGGAGAAGAGCGGATTCGACGGCGGGCAGCGTGGCCATAGGCTTAGTATGCGCTGAAAAGACGAAGAATCCAATCCGTATTGAACGGCACTATCAGGTCGCCGCGAGGAGCAGGCTGAGGGGGTGTTATCTGCCTATCGCGGACCGGCGGGCGATGGCTGCTTCCAGCACCACGGCCACGCCGTCCTGGTCGTTGGGGCGGGCCAGCTTCCAGCCGCGGGTTTTGGCCAGGGTGCGCAGTTCCAATGCGGCATTGCCCATCACGACAGCCTGACCGGCCCACTCCAGCATATCGAGGTCGTTCCAGTTGTCGCCGATGGCCATGGTCTCCTTGCGGTCCACGCCCAGCCGCTGGGCCAGCCGCTCGAGCGCCCAGCCCTTGCTGATGCCGCTGGGCAGCAGGTCGAGAATGGAGAGATCGCGGGCCAAGTACTCGGTCTTGACGCAGGTGCACTCCGCGGCCCAGACACTGGCTCGCAGCGCTTCTTCCGCCTGGCGCATCTTGACCACACCGCCTGCCACCATCCCCTGAATGGGGTCTTCGCCGTCGCGCAAAGCGTCTTCCAATGGTTTCACCACCTCGATGGCGTTGCGGTTGGCCTCGACCCAGATGGAGATTCGTCCCTGCGCCTGCTCCAGATCTTCCATCGCCAGTTCGCGGCCTCCCGGACGGTCGAAGGTATAGACCAGCGCGCCAAAGGGCCGCAGCAGCCCGCAAAGTCCCCGCGCCACACGCGAGGCCAGTTGCGCTCGCTCCAGCGCTTCGCCGCCCAACGTGCGGGTCACTGCTCCATTGGACGTGATCAGGGGTGTATCCGCTCGCAGGTCGAGGCCGTCGAGCAGGGGAGTGGTAAAGGCGGTGCGGCGTCCGGTGGCGATGGCTACGACGATGCCGGCTCGCTGGGCAGCCTCCAGGGCGCGCGCCGTGCGGGCCGTCAATTGCCGCGCGGAGGCCAGCAGGGTTCCGTCCATATCGATAGCCACCAGGCGCAGCGGAGGGTGCATAGCCCTAGTGTAGCGGGCCATCGGCGCCGTCAGCCTACTCATCGGTGAGGCGATTTCTCAAGAGTGTATGGGTGGGAAAACGCACTCCGCTCAAAACGCAAAATGGAAACCCGGCTTTCACCTCTGGTGAGAATCGGCTATCGTTTCTTCATGGAACAAATCTGTAGCGGCTGCCACGCTGTAATGGGAACGAAACAGGAAGCAGGGACGTGTCCGGCCTGCGGAGAGGCGCTGGTAGAGCGCGCCAGTCTTGCAGCCGATCAGCCTCTTGCCGGCCCGCCCGCCGAGGTCGACCGGCGCGGCATCGTACTGCCCCGCCGCCATGCGCTAGGTGGAGTGATCACGCCGCAGTGAAACGTGAATTCTGCAGCCGGGAATCAGGGATTCGTGTCCAGTCCGACTGCCTCGGCCAGCCGCGCCTGCCGCTCGTCGAAGGTCCAAAAGCGCTCTGTTTTCAGCAAAAGCGCGCAGGCTACGTGGAGCGAGTCCAGGGTGCGGACCCCCAGTGTGGGCCCGTGCTGACGGGCGAGATCGATGCAGGTTTCCCAGGTTCTTTCGGGAAGATGGACGGAAAACCAGACGCCCCTGGCGCAATCTTCTTCGAATTCTCTCCAAGCTCTCTGGGCTTCAGAATAGGAGAGTTTTCGGCGAAAAACATAAAGATGAATTGCGTGCGCCACTTCGGCGCGGTTCAATGGGGTAATCCATAGAGAGGGTTTTAGTCTCATGCGACGGATCACTTCAGCGGAGTGGGAATCCTGTACGTAGCTCGATACCAGGAAGCTGGAATCCGCGTATATGGTCAATAGCGGCTCTCTCTTTCCTCAATCAGTATTTCAACTGCGGGAATCTTACGATCGCCGAAATTGCGTTTCAGGCGGGCGGCGAAATCGGGCCACTCGGCGGGCTCAGCAGCCGGGAATTCGGGAACAATCCGGCCCAGAACGCAGTCGCGCTCTCGCAACTCGACGGTCTCTCCGGCCTTCAACCACGCCTTCAGTTGGCGGGTGTCGCGCAGTTGGCGCAGGTTTACGCTGGGCATGGTCTCAACGTGCCACATAATGTGTCACAAGTCAAGAACCGGCCTTCGGCGCCTCCGTCTTCTCGATCAGGCCGTCCAACCGATAGTCGCAAGCGTCGGCCGCGTCGAGGGCGGCGGTAACCTGTTCGCTCATCTCCGCAACCGCCAGCCGCCTGGCCGCCGTCTCCACCGGCAGGCGCAGCAATGCGGGCAGTTGCAGCCACCAGAGCAGTTCCTCGTATTTTTCGCGGACCAGATAGATGTGGCCCTTGGCTTCATGAACTCCGACCAGCCAGCGCAGGTCCGGGTCCTGCCACAGGCCGGGGGTGACGGCAGGATTCTCCTCATCGACCCGGTAAACGGAAGGCTCGTCAAGCGTCCCAATCGGCGGCTCAACGACTTCCGTCCCAACCAATTCGAGCGCGGCAACCGCTTCTTCATCGGCGATGGGCGCTTCACCGGCCAGGTCTTCCTCTTCCTGAATGAGCTGTGGCTCAGGCTCGACAACTTCATCCACTGAAGCTAGCGGCGCGGCAAAGACGATCTCTCCTGCTCCGGAAGTAGCCAGCAGCAGCACCTTGATGCGAGCAGCGGCGCGCCAGGCCTCTTCGCCCTCGAAGCCGAGTGCGGCAAAGGACTGGGCGAAGGGCTCGCGCAGGCGCAGACGGTCGAAGATGTCCAGAGCGCGGCTTTCCGGGCGTTCCGGGTCGAGGGATTCCGCCAGGAGCTCAAGAGCGCACCAACCGAGAATTGGGCCCCACAAGGCGGTCGAGGTCAAATGCGGACTGGCGCTGGGGAGCATACGCCGCGCGGCTGCCGTCCACGGGGCAGGGAAGAGAGCTTCCGCCGTGGGGATGGAGAGCGCTGCACTCAGACGGTCGCGGAAGGCCGGCCCCAAAAGATTTGTCAGGGTGGGATGAAGGCCACTCCCCCCGCCACTGCGGCCCAGGTAGGCGGATTGCGACCCGCGCAGGAAGTTCTCGCAGCGGAACCAGGCCTCCTGATAGACGGCGCTCGCTTGCGGGTGAGGCGTCTTTCCCTTGAGCCGCTCCGGAGTCAGCCGAGCATCGGCGAGTTCAATCAGTTGGCGCACCAAAGCCGGTTCGAACTGCACGCGCAGCGCGTCGTGGATGTGGCGAAGCTCCAGATTGACCAGGGCGTCGTCCAGGTTGGGCACGCCACTGCCGTTCAGCTGATCGCAGAGACGGTCCCAGGGCTGCTGGGCGGTCGAGCGCAACTCCCGCCAATCGAGGAAGACATGGCACTGGTAGGCGTGCAGATCGAGCGTCAGGCCCTGATTGGCAAGATCGTTGGCCCGGCGCAGGTATTCCAGGCCAGTAAGGGAATCGCGCCAGGCAAGAATAATGCTTGTATCGCCGACCAACCCCAGACCCTCGGCCAGCCGCCTCCGGCGTAGCCCCGACCCCGCTTTGTCGGCGTAGGCGGCTGAGGTATCGATGGTTCCATGGGCCGACCCGTAGCGGTTGTTGAACACCACCAGCGCCCGCTCCCCGCCCACGCGGTTGGAGTAGGCAAAGACGTTCTCGTCGACCGAGCCGCTGCCCTGGAAAAAGTCGTAGAGCAGAAAGTCGTTGCTCTCGGCAAACAGATGGCGGCGCTTGAGCAGCGGCGCAATCTCCCGCTGGTGCCGCTCGACCAGCCAATGGTCGGGAGATTCCTCGTAGCGCGGCCGGTAGTACTCCATGCCGTACTTCTCCGTGAATCCCTCGATCTGGCCGTGGCTGAACATGGGCAGGCCGGGCAGGGTAGCCATCATGGCGGCCACGCCAAAGCACTTGTCGCCCTTGCCGAACTGGTCGATGGCCGTGCGCTCGTCGGGATTGCTCATGAAGTTGACGTAGCGCTTCAGGATGTCGGGGTCGAATTCCAGGGTGTTCTTCAGCACCGAGCGGTATTTGGCGTTCTCTTCGTCGCGCAGCATCACCATGAAGGCGCTGTTGTAGACGCGGTGCATGCCCAGGGTGCGGACGAAGTAGCCCTCCATCAGCCAAAAGGCCTCGGCCAGCAGCAGTGTGCCGGGAACCTCGGCGGCCACGCGGTCGACCACCTCGCGCCAGAACTCCTGCGGCATGAGCCGGTCAAACTCCGCCTGGCTCAGCCCGTACTCGGCGCGCGAGGGAATCGCCCCGCTGGCGCCTGGCCCAGGGAACCAGAGCCGGTGGAAGTGGCGCTTGGCCAGCGTCATGGCGGCGTCGAAGCGAATCACCGGGAAGAGTCGCGCCACATGCAGAATGGTCTGGATCACCTGCTCGCGGACAGCCGCGTTCATGTAGTCGAGCTGGGCGGTGTCGTTCCAGGGAAAGCTGGTGCCGTCGTTGCCGTGGTAGATGTAGCGGGTCT
>CAZBPD010000024.1:0-65985 GCA_964493705.1 uncultured Occallatibacter sp. | reverse complement strand
GCTCCCAAGGTGCTGGCCAAGGGCCGCAACCTGCTGGCCGAGGAGATCAAGGCCGAGGCCCGCTGGGGCGGCATTCCCATCGTTGAGAACCCGCCGCTGGCCCGATCGCTCTATCGCGCCGTCGAGGTCGGACAACCCATTCCCGGCGATCTCTATGCCGCCGTCGCCGGCATTCTTGCCTATCTCTACCGCCAGCGGGTGGAGCAAGAGGTGCGGGATCGCCGCGCCCGCGCTGCCCAGGCTGCCGCGCAGAACCGCCGTCCCGCGCCCGGCGGCGCACCTGGAGGAGGTCCCCGATGAGCACGACTACCCTGGCTCCCGCCCCCGTGATGACTCAATCCCTCCTGCACCGTATGCGGGAGTACATCCTGCCCATGGCCGCCATCAGCGTGATCTTCGTCATGCTGGTGCCGCTGCCCGCCTGGGGGCTGGATTTCATGCTGGCGCTCTCCATGGCCGCTTCGATCATCGTCTTTCTCTCCGCGGTGCAGATTCGCCGCGCTGTCGAACTGAGCGTCTTTCCCACCTTGCTGCTCTTGTTGACCCTTTTCCGCCTGGCGCTGAACATCGCCTCCAGCCGCCGCATTCTGCTGCATGGGCAGGAGGGCACCGCCGCCGCCGGCAAGGTCATTGAGGCCTTCGGCCAGTTCGTCGTAGGCGGCAACTATGTGGTGGGCTTTGTCCTCTTCCTGGCCCTGATCGCCATTCAATTCTTGGTGGTTTCTCATGGAGCGGTGCGTACCGCCGAGGTCACCGCCCGCTTCACCCTCGACGCCTTGCCCGGCAAGCAGATGGCCATCGACGCTGACATGAACGCCGGCCTGATCGACGAGCAGGAGGCGCGGCGTCGCCGTCAGGCCATCGCCCGCGAGGCCGAGTTCTACGGCGCGATGGACGGCGCAGCGCGCTTCAATCAGCGCGATTCCATGGCCACCATCCTGATTACCGGCATCAACATCATCGCCGGACTGCTCATCGGAACCCTGCAGCAGGGGGTCGAGTTGGCCGAGGCCGCCCGCACCTACACGGTTCTGACGGTGGGCGACGGCCTGGTGACATTGATTCCTTCGCTGCTGGTCTCCATCGCCGGCGGCATCACCCTGACCCGCGCCAACTCCGCCGGCATGTTGGGCAGCGAGATCCGCTCGCAACTGCTGGCCAAACCCGCCACCTTGTACATGGCCGGCGTGGTCTCCGCGGCCATGTGCCTGATTCCGGGGCTGCCCAAGCTCGCCTTTTTGAGCGTAGCCATCGCTCTGATCTGGGCGGGACGAGCCGTCGCGATCAAGGCTCAGGTCGCTCCTCCGGTCGAGGCCGCGCCCGCCGACAAGAAGAAGGCAACCGAGGCGCAGGGCGCCGATCTGGCTCAGTTGCTCAAACTGGAAGATCTGACCCTGGAGATCGGCTTCCAGTTGATTCCTTTGGTGGACGACAAGCAGGGCGGGCAACTGTTGAGCCGGGTGCGCTCGCTGCGCCGCCATCTTTCTTCCGAAATGGGATTTTTGGTCCCGCCTGTCCATATTTCGGACAATCTGCGCCTCAAGCCGCGCGAATACCTGATCTCGCTGCGCGGTTTGGAGATTGGCCGCTGGGTGACCGAAGGCGGGCAGTTGCTGGCTGTCTCCGGCGACGGCAACCGCCGCCCGTTGCCCGGCAAGGAGGCCCGGGAGCCGGCTTTTGGCGTGCCCGCCATCTGGATCGCTCCCCAATTGGAGGATCAGGCCATCGCCTCCGGCTACTCTGTGGTCGATGCGGTCACCGTGATGACCACCCATCTGGGTGAACTTATCCGCCAACATGCCTGGGAATTGTTGGGCCGCGCCGAGGTCAAGCGGCTCATGGACGGTCTCAACGACAGCCATCCAAAATTGATTGAGGAACTGGTACCCAAGTTGTTAACCCTGGGCGAAGTAGGCCGGGTGCTGGAACAGATGCTGCGCGAGCGGGTCTCGATTCGCGATATGGGATCGATTCTGGAGGCGCTGGTAGAGACCGCCGCGATCAACAAAAGTCTGGTGTCGCTGGTCGAATCAGCCCGACAGGCGATGGGCAGACGGTTGATTCGTCCGCTGCTCGACGGAGAGGGCCAATTGCCGGTTTTGCTGCTCGATCCCGCGCTGGAAGAGGAGATTCAATCCACCCTGAACCCGGAACTCGGTTCCCGTCTTCTGTCCTCCGGCGCGGCGCCCGGAGTGCCGCTGGTGCGCCGCCTGGCCGATTCCTTGCGGCGCATGATCGGCGGAAACACGGCGGGGGCTCTCCCCGTGCTGCTCTGTCCCAGTCCCGCACGCTACCACGTAAAGCGCTGGCTGGAACCTGTTTTGCCCCGCTTATCGGTGGTTGCGGCGGCCGAGATTCCTCCCGAAATACGCCTGCGCCCGGTGGGTACGTTACGCTGAGAGTAGACAGTTGATGGCAGAATCAGGTCTTCTTGAAGAGGATGACAATGGCGACGGACAATGCGGGGATGGGAGGGAACCAAGGGATGCAGCGCAGAAGCGCGCCGGGAGGAGAATATCCGCCCGCCACGCCCGCGGTTGCTTCGCTGACCAGCGAGCAGGAAAGAGTCCTGCTCGAGCACCTGCCCATCGTCCGCTTTCTCGCCCGCCGCATCCATGAGCGCTTGCCGCAGCACGTCGACATCGAGGATCTGGTCTCGGCCGGCGTGGTGGGGTTGATGGACGCCTTCGCCAAGTTCGATCCCGCAAAAAAAGTGCAATTTCGCAGCTATGCGCAGTTCCGCATCCGCGGGGCGATTCTGGACAGCCTGAGAACCCTGGATTGGAGTCCGCGCGAGCTGCGCCGCAAGGGCCGGGCCGTCGAAGAGGCGATCCGGGTGCTGACGGCGCGCTTCGGCCGGCCGCCGGGCGAAGGCGAAGTCGCGCTCGAAATGGCCCTCAGTCTCGACGAATATCAGCAGTTGCTGGGCGATCTGAAGGGGCTGGAGATCGGCACCCTGCACATGGAGCGCAACGAGGACTCGGGCGACGAGGAGTTGGCCTACGTGGCCGGCCGTCCCGATGAGGACCCGCTCTTCCGCTGCCTGCGCGGCGAGCTCGAGGAACGCTTGGCCGAAGCCATCTCGCAGCTTCCCGACCGTGAACGCCTGGTGATGAGCCTTTACTACTATGAAGAGATGACCATGCGCGAGATCGGATTGGCTCTAGGCGTGGTCGAGTCGCGCGTCTCCCAGGTACACGCCTCGGCGGTGGTGCATCTGCGTGTGGCGCTCAAGGATCTGGCCGCGCGGGGAGCTTTCGATCACCCCCGTCAGCGCAAGGGCGGCGCTCGCGCCCGGTCATAAGATGAATCCGTTCTAAATTAGAAAACTTTGGCGATGATCTTGCTATAGAGAGGGCAGTAGACCTCAATTGGCAGGAAGGACCGCGGCCTCCGCCGGGTGCATCGCTCATGATCGAGAAAACTCTCAAACAGGACGAGATCGATAAGCTATTCGAGGCAGCGCGCAGTACCATGCCCGAGGCCGGCAAGACCGAGGTGCGGGCGCGCGTTGTGCCCTACAACTTCTCATCCGCCGGCCAGATCTCGACCGACCAGTTGCGCGCCATCAGCATGTTGAATGACCTCTTCGCGCGCAACCTGACCCACAATCTGGCCGCCTGGCTGCGCACCCGCTTTCAGGTCAATCTGGTTTCGGCCGAACAGATTCAGTTCAACGAGTTCCTGCTGCGCATTCCCGAAATCAGCTATGTGGCTTCGGTGCGTCTGGAGCCGTTGGGTGCGCTCTCCGTGCTGCAACTGGATCTCGCCCTCGCCCCGCCCATTATCGATCTGCTGCTGGGCGGCGAGGGCCGCGACGGCCCCTTGCGCGAGTTGACCGATATTGAAGAATCGATTCTGGGCAGCGTGGTCGAGATCATCTGCCGCGAACTGACCGCCGCATGGCAGCCGGTGGGCCTGAGCTTCAACTTTGAACGCCGCCAGATGCAGACCCAGGTGGCCCGCATCATGTCGGTTACCGAGAAGACTCTCTGCCTGAGCTTCGAAATCCGCATGCCGCACAGCTCGGGACTGCTCAACCTGGCCTTCCCGGCAGTGGTGGCCAACACCATCCTGCGCCGCCTGACCACCGATTGGGGCCGCCGCCGCCGTCATGCCGGCGAGACCAGGGCGCGCATGGAAGTGGCAGCGCGCAAGATCCGCTTTGGCGGCACGCTGCAACTGCCCACCGTTCGGCTCGCGGCCAGCGAGATCGAAAATCTTGAACCGGGCATGATTCTGCGCTTGAACCTGCCGGCCAACACTCTGCCTGTCTGGCAGGTCGGCGGGCAGAGCATCGCAAAGGCACAAGCCATTCGCCAGGGACCCCACCGCGCCGCGCGGCTGGAAAGCCGCATCCACGAGGTGACGCAATGAAGAGCTATCTCGATTGTTGGATTGATGTTGCCACCGCTCTGTTTTCCCAGGCCCTGGCCGGGGAGCCGGAGCTGGTCGAGTCCCTGCCCAAGCCACTGGCGCCGGGTTCCTTTGGCTTTGCCGCCACCATCAGCGGCGACGAAGCCGGACGCTTTGCCATCGTGCTCGACGCCACCATCCTCGATTCTCCGCTCATGGGAGAAGGGGTGGATCAGAAGGCGGCCTGGAACGAGCTGATGCGCGAGGTCATGGATGCCGGCTGCGGCGAACTGCTGGCCAAAACGGGAAAGAAATGCCGCGTCGAGAAGTTTGAAGAGATCGACGGAGAAGCCAAGGTCTCGCGCGCCTTCCAATTGAAGGCCGGAGATCACTCCTGGACGATCCTGGTGCGCGATGAAGTGCGAGCTCCTAAGCCCGCCAAGCCCGATGCTCCCAAAGCAGATGCGCCCAAAGCGGCCGCCGCGGCTGCTCCGCCAGCGCCTGCGCCGCAGCCCCCGCCCGCCGTTCCCACCTTGAGCCCCGGCATCGAGTTGCTCCTCGATGTGGAATTGGAGGCCTCGTTGCGCTTTGGCTGCCGGGAGATGCCCTTGGGCGAGATTCTCGATCTGGGCCCCGGCGACGTGGTGCAATTGGACCGCCATGTGGCCGATCCCGTGGACTTGATCGTCGGCGATAAGATCGTCGCCCGCGGCGAAGTGGTGCTGGTGAATGGAAACTTTGGCCTGCGCGTCACCGAAGTGGCCGCGCCGAGAAAGCGCCTGGAGAGCATCCGATGCCTATTCTAATGCGCAAAACGGTCAGAGAAAATCAACCCACCGGCCCCGCGCCGGCCCTGGCCGAACGTCTCTCCGAGGATCTTACCCGCGCCCAGGCCTCGTCCGACTGGCTCGATCCCATGCCCCGGTCGCGCGTTGGCCTCTTCGAGACCTGCGCCAACACCGGCTGTTCGTCGGGCTGGCTACACCTGTGGCGCAGCCGCTCCGCACCCGTCTTCGAGGGTGGCTGGAACTGCTCGGCGGCCTGCTCGACGGCGCGCATCCAGGCCGCGGTGCGCCGCGAGATGGATGGCCGCGGCGTCTCCCAGGACAGCCACCGCCATCGCATTCCTCTCGGCCTGGTCATGCTGGAGCAGGGCTGGATCAATAACGCCCAGCTCCGACAAGCCCTGGAAGCCCAGCGCACCGCCCGCGGCGGACGCCTGGGCCACTGGTTGACCCGCCAGTGCGGGGTCAGCGAGCAGATGGTGACCCGCGCCCTCGGCCTGCAATGGAGCTGCCCGGTTCTTCCCATGGAGTACCACGATGCGGAAGCCCTCACGGTGCTTTTGCCCCGGCTCTTTGTGGACGCCTTTGGCGCATTGCCGCTGCGTGTGGCCGTCGGCAAGCTGGTTTATCTGGGCTTTGAAGACCGCCTCGATCCCATGCTGGCCCTGGCCATTGGGCGCATGACGGGCCTGCGCGTCGAGAGCGGTCTGGTGCAGGGATCGCTCTTTCGCGGGGCGCATACACGCATGTTGAAATCGCGTTTTCCCTCGGTGGAACTGATCGAAGCCACCTCCGAGCCGGCCATCGCCCATGTGCTGGCCAAGGCCATCGAGCGCGTTCGGCCCGTCGAATCCCGCCTGGTGCGGGTTCACGATTGCCTCTGGCTGCGCCTGTGGAAGCGTCCCCAACAAGGAGCTTTGCCCGACCCCGCCTCGGTGCAGGATTTGGTCTGTTCGATTGGCCCACATTGAACACTTTGTAAAACCAACGTCAAGAAGTCGCTCAAGGATTCACTGCTTGCGCCGATACACACCAAAGTAGAGGAGCTTAGGCATGAGTGAAGTTCGCGCCTTGATCGTTGACGATTCCTCGGTAATGCGAAAAATTGTGGAGCGTGCGCTGCGGCAGGCGGGTCTGGACCCGCTTGTAGTGCATGAGGCCGGCAGCGGAACCGAGGGGTTGGAGTTGTTGAAGTCCAAACAGGTGGACCTGATTTTATCCGACATCAACATGCCTTCGATGGATGGGCTGGAGTTCCTGCGCCAGGTGCGCGCGCAGAATCTGGCTCCTGGGGTGCCGGTGGTGATGATTACCACCGAGTCCAGTGAAGAGCATGTCAAGCAAGCCATTCTGGCCGGCGCGCAAGGATACATCCGCAAGCCGTTTACCGCCGAACAGGTGAAAGAGCGGGTACTGCCGCTGCTGAACGCGGCGTAGCCGGGAGGTATCGCTGTGCTGTTGAATGGTGTGCGTAGAGCCGCGCTCGCGCGATCGAGACTGAGCGGTGTAAATGAAATGGAGCGTGCGATGACGCTATCGTTGCGAGAATCCGTGCATCTGGTTTCCGATCCGAAGAACCTGGATGCGAGTGTGGACGAAGTTTTTCAGATGATGCTGGGGGTGGAGTGCCATCGCGATCCTGGTCCGGCGGTGATTGAACCGGAATCGGTGACCTCGGTGGTGGGCTTTGGCGGCCTGTTGAGCGGCGCCTGTGTCTTCCGCTGCGGCGGCTCGGCCGCTCTCAAGGTGGCTGCGCACATGACCGGCATGGAGTTTGAAGAGATCGACGATACCGTCAAAGACGCGATCGGCGAGATCTGCAACATGCTGGCCGGCGCCTGGAAGGGCAAGGTTCCGGATCTGGCTGCCAATTGCGGTCTTTCCGTGCCGGCGGTCATTACCGGACGGGATTACAACCTCCACGTCCAGGCGCCGGAGTTCAAACTTTGTCATACCTACCGCTTCGTCGATACGACCTTCGAAGTGACCATCATCTGCGACGGGTTGCAATAGCCTCTCCCGCGCGGCTGTCCACGAGCCGCGCGGTCTGCTCTTGCAGCCGGTCGCATCCCTGTTTATCGAGCGGCCGCTGAGCAGCGCCTCCCGTCGTGCCGATCCCGGACGCTTCGACCATCTTGCGCCCACAGAGCTGCTCTTCCAGATTTTTCTTTGAATATCCCTCCCCTGTGCCGTCGCGTTGCTGCGCGATGTTCATTCTTTTGCCAATCTCATCCAAAATATCTCTCATATCTTCCTCATTCTGATTTTGTTCTAATCCACGTGTCCCAATTCCGGTCATCGAGCTGCTTCTCTATCCCTGCGTAGGGAGGAGTGCCCGATGGACAGCGGATATTATGCGGCGATGACTGGACTGGTAGCGCGGACCCAGGCTCTGGATACCGTGGCCTCCAATCTGGCCAATACGCAGACTCCCGGCTATCGCTCCGAGCGCGAGTACTTCCGCTCCGTCCTGCTTGGTCCCGATGCGCAGAACTCGCAGTTGGGCCGAACCGTGAACAACTATGGGCTGCTCGGCGGAGATCACCTGAATCTGGCCCAGGGCTCGATTCAGACGACGGGCAATCCCCTGGATGTGGCCATCCAAGGGCAGGGATTCTTCCAGGTGCAGACCGCCAACGGTATCCGCTATACCCGCGATGGCAGCTTTCAGCGCACCCCCACCGGGCAATTGGTCACCACGGCGGGCGAACCGGTGCTGTCGGCTACCGGCCAGACCATCAACCTCCCTCCGGGCGAGATCAGCATCGGCTCCAACGGCGCCATCTCGGTGGCCGGCGGCGCAGTGGCCAACATCGGCGTCTATACCTTTCCCGCGGGCACACAACTGACCCCCGAGGGAACCAATCGCTATGTTCCGCCACAAGGCGTTACACCAACGATTTCCAGCGACGCATCCGTTCACCAGGGTGCGGTCGAGGCCTCCAACCAGGATGTCATCCAGGGAACTCTGGACCTGGTCATGATGCAGCGTCAGGCGGAGATGATGCAGCGGGCGCTCACCATGTTCCATACCGAGTTCAACAAGATCGCCAGCGAGGATATTCCCAAAGTGTGAGAAGAGCAGGGAACAAGGGAACAAGGGAACGAGGGAACAAGGGATTAGGGCGCCAGGGGAACAAAAGGGAACTGAAAACAGCCATCAGGAAGTGGAAGTTCCTGATCGGCAAGCAATGATCGCAGTAGATTGTCGTTGGACAGGGGGACTTCGCGCCATTAAACGGCGGATTTCTTCAGGAAATGAGGGCAATTGTTCCCTTGTTCCCTCGTTCCCTTGGTCCCTCAAGAGAAGGAGCCGAAATGATTCGAGCCTTGTACACAGCAGCCAGCGGCATGAGCGCTCAACAGCTCAACCTGGACACCATCGCCAACAACCTGGCCAACTCGTCGACCACCGGCTTTCGCCAGACCCGCTTGCAGTTTCAGGACATGATCTACCAGAACCTGATCACGCCGGGCGCGGCGCAGAGTCAGTCCACCGTCTCGGCGGGATTGCAGATCGGCCTCGGAACCAAATCGGCGGCCACCGAGATCATCAATACGCAGGGCGAGTTGAACGAGACCGACAATCCCCTGGATGTCGCGATCGAGGGCACCGGCTTCTTCCAGGTTCAGCGCCCCGACGGCACCATCGCCTACACCCGCGCCGGCCAGTTCCACATGAACAACCAGGGAACCGTTGTCACCAGCGACGGCGATCCGGTGATTCCCACCATCACCATTCCGGCCAACGCCACGGCCGTCACCATCACTCAGTATGGTGTCGTGAACGCCACTCTGGCCGGCCAGCAGAACCCCTCGCAGTTGGGTCAGTTGCAGTTGGCCACCTTCCCCAACCCCGGCGGGCTGGAGACTTTGGGTTCAAACCTGATGCAAGCGACGCTTAGTTCGGGTGACGCGGTGCTGGGCAATCCCGGAGGCACCGAAGGCATGGGAACCCTGCAACAGGGCTACCTGGAAAACTCGAATGTGGATGTGGTCACCGAGTTCGTGCAGATGGTTTTGGCCCAGCGGGCCTACGAGTCGGACTCCAAGGTCATCAAGACCGCCGACGATATGTACTCTCAAGTCAACAACATGACGCATTGATCTGGAAGTTGAAGATGAATCTCGGGGATAGAAAAATGGGCAAGATGACGAGCAGGCAATTCGGTTTTACATGGGGCGCAATCGCGGTGTCAGGGGCGCTGGGGTGCCTAACGGCGCGGGCCCAAAACCCGCTTCCCCCAGCCAGCGCGCCTGCACCCATGAGTATCGTCTCTTCTTCTTCATCGGCCACGAATCCGCCCGAAATTGTCCGCATCATCGAGGATCCGAATACAGGGGTCCGCTGGCTGCTGCTCCGCGATCCCGTTCATCCCGCCGGTCCGGGCCGCCTGGTGTGTTCCACGGAGTTGCAGAGCGGGGAGGCGCGGAATCGGTTCTCCGGCCTGCAGCAGGGTGAACCCGCCGAGCCTGCGCCGTTTCGCCCGGTGATCCATATCGGTGATCGGCTGATCGTCGAGGAACACTCGGCGGTAGTCGATGCCAGCCTGGAAGCGGTTGCTCTGAATGCCGCCAATCTGGGTTCCAGTTTGGATGTTCGGTTGCGCATCGGCGGCCGCGTCTTGCGCGTCCTGGCCACAGGCCCCGGCCGTGCCAGTTTGCAGCCGGCGGAGGTGCGTCCATGATCGCAGTTCGCAAATCTTTAACCTTTCTCACTTGTGCGGCGTTCGCCGCGTTGCTGGCGGTGCAGCCGGCGCTGGCAGCCAAAAAGCAGAAGCCGCCTACGGCCGAGAAATCCACCCCGCCCGAGCAGGCCCTGCACTCCTATATTGAGCGGGTGCGCGCGCAGCAGGCCGCCGAGGTGCGCACTCCCGGATCGATCTGGAGCCCCTCCGGCCGTTTGGTGCGGCTGGGCACCGACGCCAAGGCGGTTCGCCTCCACGATGTGGTTTCGGTTGTGGTTTCCGAGAGTCTGGCCGCTTCCACCGATGGCCAGGTGAAAAACTCCCGCGCTTCGAACTTCTCTGCCGGATTTACGCTTCCATTTGTGAAAAAAGCCTCAGCAATCAGCGCCTTGTCCAGCTTGGCCGGAGCCACTGGGGCTTCCGGTCTGACCGCGCAAGGGCAGAGCACCACCAACTCGAGTTTGGCGACGACCTTTGGGGCCGAGGTGGTCGATGTACTGCCCAACGGGATGCTGGTGGTGCAGGCGACGCGGCAGTTGACCTTCTCTCAGCAGACGCAGTTGATCAAACTCCGCGGCCTGGTGCGGCCTGAAGATGTAAGTTCGCAGAACGAAGTTCAGTCCACCGCCATGACCGACCTGGAACTCGAAGTCACCGGCAAGGGCATTGTGAACGACTCGACCTACCGGCAAAACCCGGTGGTGCGCTTCATCGAAAAATTGCTGGTGTTCTAAAAGCAGGGAACAAGGGAACAAGGGAACAAGGGAATAGGGAACAAGGGAACTAGGCCGGAGATTGATGCGAGAGATGAGAGCAAATGCGGAGCGGGAGACCAGAACGAATTTCTGGTGGTGGATGGCGTTGGCGGCAGCCCTGATCCTGGCCGCTACGCTGGCGGCCTGCGCCGAGACTCCGACGCATCTGGCGCGCATCAAGGATGTGGCCAGCATCGAAGGCATTCGCGACAACCAGTTGGTCGGCTACGGCCTGGTAGTGGGATTGCGCGGCACGGGAGACAGTTCGCAGACCGTCTTTCCTGCGCAAACCCTGATCTCGGCGCTGGAGCGCATGGGCATCACCGTTCCTCAGACCGGCGCCAACAGCGCCGCCAACATGCAGGTCAAGAACATGGCCGCGGTCTTTGTCGTGGCTACGCTGCCGCCCTTCAGCAGTCCGGGCTTCAAGATGGACATCACTGTATCCTCGGCCGGCGACGCGCGTTCGCTGGAAGGCGGCATTCTGCTGATGACGCCGCTGTACGGGCCCGACGGTCAAGTCTATGCCCAGGCGCAGGGGCCGTTGGTGCTGGGCGGTTACATGGCCTCTGCCGGCGGCAGTTCGCGGCAGATGAACCACCCGACCACGGCGCGGATTCCGGGCGGGGCGCTGGTGGAGCGCGCCGTCTCCTTCGATCTGAAGCAAATGCACATCATTAACGTGCTTTTGAACGACGCCGATTTTCATACCGCCGAACGCATGGCCGATGCCATCGACAAGGTTCTTGGATCTCCGCGGGCCCACGCCATGGACAGCCGCCGCATCGAGATCGCTGCAAAAACCGACGAAGACGTGGCATCTCTGCTGGATAAAGTGGAATCTGTGGAGATAGAGGTGTATCCTCGGGCTCGGGTGGTCGTGAACGAACGCACCGGCACGGTGGTGATCGGCGGCAATGTGCGCCTGCAACCGGTTTCGATTCTGCACGGTGGGCTATCGGTCAATGTCATCTCCGAAACCAAGGTCTCGCAACCCAATGCCTTCTCTTCAGGAACGACGCAAGTGGTGCAGCAGACCACCGTGCAGGCGCAGGACAAGCCGGTCAACCGCATCGACCTGAAGGAAGGGGCGACGGTAGAGGATTTGGTCCAGGAATTGCAACGTACCGGGGCGGGAGCGAGAGATGTGATCTCGATCTTGCAGGCGATGAAAGAGGCGGGAGCCCTGGAAGCCGATCTGGAGGTCTTGTGATTCCTAACGTAACGTCCATGGCCGGTTCTCACGGAGCGGGAAGCACCTCCTCCACACCCCAGCCGCGGCTGGTTACTGCCGCCCACGAGTTTGAGGCGCAGCTCATGAAGGAGCTGTTAAAGCCAATGAATCAAGGCATGTCGGTCAGCGGCGACGACGACGATTCGGAATCCGGCTCGGGTGGCGTGCTGGGTGAATATGCCACCGAGGCATTGGCGCGCGGATTGAGCAATCAGGGAGGATTGGGAATCGCCAACCAGATAGTGCACTCTCTCACCCCTCCTAGTAACACCGAAAAGGCTACACCGGTAATGGGTGATTTACGCCCAAATACCGTCATCAAGGCATTGAAATGACTATAGTGAATGGTAAGGAAGCCGAAATGGCAACCAAGGAGTAAAGGATATGGACATTCGCAGCAGTCTGGATGGGTTGAAGTCGATTTTGGGAGTCGCTCCGGCGCCTCTCGCCGTTCCCCAGCCCAAGAACGCCAATGCGGCCTCGTCGGCGGTCTGGGGCAGCGACCAGGCGACGTTGAGCAATGCGGGCAGCGCGGTTTCGTCCTCATCGGGCGATTCTGGGGTGCGCATGGACAAGATCTCCGCCATTCAGTCGGCATTGGCGGCGGGAACCTATCAGGTGTCGGCCTCGGCGGTAGCTTCCAGCGTGGTCGATTCGATGATGGGCGCGCATTAAAGATCGCTCATTTCTACACGTGCCCGTTTGCGTCCAAGGGGTGTGGATGGGGCGCGGAGCGCATTCTGGCTGGTTGGGCGTGCCGCGCAGGCGAGGGAAGACAGGTACGGGCACGGCCAGGTGAACGATCGGGTGTGAGTTTCACAGCAGAGGAGAGATCCAGGTGCAGCCAGCGTTGAGAGAGATCGTAGTGGAAGCTTCGCGGGCCCTGGCCCGTCTCGATGCCGACCGGCTGGAAGAGCTGGCTTTGTCTTGCCAGGCGTTGAACCGGGATTTTATCTCGGGCGATTTGCAGGATCGCTCTCTGTTGACCGCTCAGGCCAAGGATGCCGCCGGTGAGATGGCGGTTTTTTCCAAGGTGATCGAGGCCACTCGAGCCAATCTCGACGTCTTGCATCGGGCTCGCGAACGGCGCGCCACCCGGCTCGAGTACGGACAGCCTCTCGTGCGGAACTGGGTACGTACGGAGAATGGCCATGGGGACAATTAGTTCTGCAATGAGCATCATGACCGGCGCTTTAGAGGCCGATCAGCAGGCCTTGAACGTGGTCTCGAACAACGTGGCCAACGCCAACACCCCCGGCTATACCCAGGAAGTTCCCGTCTGGCAGCAGAATGACTCGATACAGATTGGCGGCAACACCTATGGCATGGGTGTCTCCGAGAATGGCTCGACCTCCGAGCGCGACCGGGTTCTGACCGGCCGTCTGGATCAGCAGCAACAGTTGGCTTCGGCATCGAGCACCCGCCTGACCTCGCTGCAGACGGTGCAGGCGCTGTTTACGCCGGATTCCGGTGCGACAAGTTCCAAGGCCGGCGACATCGGCAGCGATCTGACCAGCTTCTTCAGTTCCTTCTCCTCCTTGGAGGCCGATCCCACCAGCAACTCGCTGCGGGAGAGCGTTCTCTCCTCGGCACAGACCTTGTCTGCCGATATCTCTGGCGTCGCAACCAGTCTGAGTTCGCAGCGCTTGTCCATCGATCAGGAGGCGGCTGGAATTACCAGCCAAGTCAATACCCTGACCACCTCGATTGCCCAGCTCAACCAGCAGATCGAAACCACCTCGCCGACCAAGGACGCGGGAACGCTCGAAGATCAGCGCCAGGAAGACATCAGCCAGCTCTCCAAGCTGGTGGGCATCAATCAGATTCCGACAGAGAATAATGGCCTTTCCATCACCACCACCGCGGGTACGCTGCTGGTGGCGGGAGCCAACAGCTACCAGTTGAGCAACGGCCTGGTAAACGGGGTGACCCACATCTTTGCCGGACCCACAGACATCACTGCAGGCCTGACCACTGGCGGCGGCGAGTTGGGCGGCTATCTGACGGTTCGCGACCAGGATATTCCCACAGTTCAGCATTCACTCGATCAGCTCGCCTACGGCGTCTCGACCGCGGTCAACGCCGCCAACAATACCGGCACGGATCTGAACGGAACCAGCGGCACCGCCTCCAATCCGAATTACCTCTTCAATCAGCCGGCGACGATGACCGGAGCAGCGGCGGCGATGAGCGTGGTGATGACCGACCCCTCTCTGGTTGCGGCAGCCGGTGCGGGTGCGGGCACAGGGGACGACTCCAACGCTTTGGCTATCTCCAATCTGGCCAACCAGACCATCGTCGCGGGCGATACCCCGACGAATTTCTATTCCACCCTGGTCGCCACGCTCGGTTCGACCGTCTCCGAGGTGCAAACCGAAAACACCGCGCAATCCGCCTCGGTGACGCAACTGCAATCGCAGAGCGATGCGCTGTCGGGCGTCAGTCTGGACGATGAAGCCTCGGATATGTCGACCATGGAGCGCGCCTACCAGTCCGCTTCCCAGACTTTTACCATCTTGAACAACATCATGAACTCTGCCCTCAACTTGGGGGAATCGACAACGGTCTCCTAGCTCGGCCCAAGCGGCCGAGGCGGCGGCGGCGCGTTTTGCCGGTTGGCGCTGCGTCATTCAATCTTTTGGAGGAAAGCGATGCGGGTGGATCCTTATTACGTCGCGAATCTGGCGAACTCGCTGGACCAGACGCAGGTGACGGAGCAACAACTGACCACGGAGCTGTCGAGCGGTGTGCGGGTTAGTTCTCTCAGTCAAGATCCTGCGGCGGCCGGTCAGAATGTCGTTCTGCTCAACCAGATCCAGAAGGACGATTCCTTTACCCAGAGCTCCAGTGTGGTAACCGGGCAGTTGCAGGTAGCCGACTCGGCGCTGGGCAGCGTGGTGACCCAACTGACTTCAGCGATCTCCCTGGCCACCAGCGCCAACAACGGCACATTGAACTCCAGCGACGTCAAATCCATCGCCAATCAGATCGCCGGCATCCTCGGCGAGGTGCAAACGTTGGGCAACAGCGTCTATCAGGGCCAGTACATCTTTGCCGGCGCGCTCACCACCAACCCGCCCTTCACCACCTCGAACGATACCTCACCAGGGGTTACGACCTACAATGGCGACAACGACGTCAACTACCTGGAAACGCCTACCGGGCAGAAGATTCAACTGAACGTTCCCGGCAATCAGGTTTTTCTGGGCAGCGGCACCAACAGCGTTTTTGCCGCGCTGAACAGCCTGGTGGCCGACTACTCTTCCGGCGCCGTCGATACCAAGCAGGCCGTCGCCGATACCCAGGCGCTGGGCACCGCGCTCAACTACGTCTCGCAGAAGCGCGTAACCATCGACAATTCCATCACTCAACTCACCGCCGCCTCCGATTCGGTCACCAACGAGCAGACGCAGTTGACCACCACGCAGACCAACCTGATGCAGGCCGATGTGGCCCAGGTTTCCTCCCAACTCTCGCTCTCCGAGACCCAGCAGACGGCGCTCGAAGACGTGATTGCGCAGTTGAATTCGACCTCCAACACCCTCTTCAGCAAACTGCAACCGTAAATCTTCGCCTTCTCCGCGAGGGCGGCCGCCGCCTACGCATCGAAGACGGTCCCATGTGCTTGCCGTCTATACTGAGGACTGAGGATCTGCCGTGCTTGCTCCGCTCCGCTTTCTCTGGAATGCCACCCGCGGTCACCGCTTTGCGCCCTGGCGCAGTCCGTTCCTCTTGTGGCGGGTAGAGACCTACTCCGGCAAGAGTGCGGAGTCGCTCACCCGAAAAGACGTCATGAGCTTCTTGTGGGCCTCGCGCTGGGAACTGCTGGGCTTCCTCGCCTGGACCGGAGAGATCGACCACGAGGCGCGAAAAAAAGCGTAAATACAGGGACTGAGGGACTAGGATCTAAGGGACTGAGGGATTAGTAGTTAGGATAAACGCTGAAACTTTCAATTGTGAATCGTATGGTCGCACCGGTTTTACTCCGTCCATCGCTTCATGAAGATCGTCTAATCTATAGTCCCTTAGTCCCTTAGTCCCTTAGTCCCCAGTCCCAACTTTGGAGTTATTCACTCATGAAGATCGGCTTGCTCTCCGTGTTCGGCTCGGCATTGATGGCATTCCTGATGGGTGCAACGGTCGCTCCTGCCCAGCAACTGCCGCCTGCCGAGCCGCCGCAACCGCTCCCGTCTGCCAATTCCGATCTGCCCACCCTGCGGGTGCGAGCGAACGAAGTGCTGGTGCCCACACTGGTCGAAAAGCACGGCGGAGGCGTTGTCTACGGTCTCAAACCGGAGGACTTCGTTCTTGAAGACAACGGTATACCGCAGAAGATTCGCGTGCAGGAAGAGATGGACACCGCCCCGGTGGCGCTGGTGGTGGCCGTCGAACAAGGCGGCGTGAGCGTGCTGGAGTTCGACAAACTGGCCCGGCTGGCGCCGCTGTTGGATGTTTTCCTCTCCGATGGTCCCAGTCAGGCCGCCCTAATCGGCTTCGACTCCGAGCCGCATCTGATCCACAACTTCACTCATCAAAGCGAAGACCTGAACAAGTCGCTCAAACGGCTGGAGCCGGGCGACGGCGGCGACGCCATTCTCGATACCGTCAGCTATGCCGTCGACCTGCTCGCCGATCAGCCCAAGGAGTTCCGCCGGGTGCTGCTGCTGATCAGCGAGGAGCGGGACCACGGCAGCAAGCACACCAAGCCGGCACAGTTGATCGAGAAGATCGGCCAGTCGGATGTGCTGGTGCTGAGCGTCTCCTTTTCCCCCGCCCGCGCCGAGCTGTTGCACGACATCAAGGACAACGGCGACGAGCGGACCATGAACACGATTTCTGCACTTTTCATGCTGGTGCAGGCCTTCAAGAAGAACGTGAGCAAAGAGATCGCGCAGATGAGCGGCGGCGAGTACACCACCTTCACCGGCGACAAGGCCTTCGAGCAGCATGTGCTGGACGCCGCCCGGCACACCCGCAACCGCTATCTGCTCAGCTTTAGCCCCTCCGATCCCACCCCCGGCCTGCACACCATCAAGGTCCGCACCGCCCAGGACTACGGCGCACGTATCGTGGCCAGGGCGAATTACTGGAGAATCGAAGAGCCGTAGAGCAGCTTTCTGCTTCCAGTCGGTAGCTTCCAGGTTTTGGTTCGATCCGCGCCTCGGTAAGAGTTTCAGGGCATGAATCGGACAAGATGCCGCGATATTTGTGGCATAATGTCCTCATGAGCCAAGCCGTCGACCTTCCCACCGTCTCCTCGCCTCCTTTTGTCTTCGATTGGAGAGAGATTGAGCGCGGCCTGCCGCTTTCGACATTGGAGGAGTTTTCCGCTTATTCCGGCATTGCCGTCAAGGATCTGCTGGAAGTCGTGATTCCCGCACGAACGCTGAAGCATCGCCGCCAGAAGCAGGAACCTTTCAGCTTGATCGAAGCGGACCGTTTGGCGCGCGTGGCGCGGATGTATGAGCTGGCAGTGAAGGTCTACGGGGATCGCGAGGATGGCCGGAAATGGCTGTGTGGCCGCAATCGTCGATTTGATGGCAGGACCGCGCTGGCCATGTTGGATACACAGATTGGAGAACATGCTGTGGCGGAGGCCCTGATTCAGCTTGACGAGGGGATGTTCATCTAGCGTGGAGCAGGCACCTTCATGACAACCCTTTGGCGCATCAGCGGCTACAGCGATTTGAGCGGGGAAGGCGGTATTGGCGCCTCCGGGCGCTGGCATACGGAAGGCATATCGATCGTCTATCTGGCGGATTGTCCGGCTGGCGCGCTGCTGGAGCGGATCGTTCACATGATGGAGATGGTCGACGATGCGTTTCTTCCGCACTTCTATCAGTTGCTCAAGGTCGCTGTGCCTGATGATCTCGCCGTCAAGGATTTGCATACGATAGCTCGCAGCGACTGGAAAGAACACCCTGCATTCACGCGCAACTTGGGCGACGCCTGGCTGGCTTCGCGGGAGACACCTCTGGCGCGTGTGCCCTCCGCGCTTGCGCCGCACACTTGGAACTATCTGCTCAATCCCGTCCATCCAGAGGCGCGGCTGGTTCGGATCGAAGAAGTAATCCGGGAGCGTTTCGACACGCGTCTCTTCCGTTTTGGCGGCTCTCGTTCCTGATCCCTGACCCCTGTTCCCTGACCCCTGGTACCTCTGTGGTTCCTGTGCTTTGCCCGGGTTCCCACGGGCCGCGGATTCATGGTAATCTCACACTAGACACTTAAGAGTGGACACGAGAAAACAGAGGAGTCACACCGCCGTGCTGGCGACTGCTAAGAAAACCACGCTGATCGAATCCTTTCGCACCCATGACACGGACACCGGATCTCCGGAAGTCCAGATTGCCATTTTGAGTGCGCGCATTTCCGAACTGACAGAGCACTTCAAGACCCACAAGAAAGATCACGCCTCACGCCGTGGTCTCTTGCAGTTGGTCAGCAAGCGCCGCCGTCTGCTGGACTACCTGAAGGCCCACGATTCCGACCGCTACCGCGATGTCATCGGCAAGCTCGGAATCCGCAAGTAGTCGGAAAGCAACCTTGGACCCAACATTGCTCCGGAAGCGCCCAGACCGGTTGTTGGTCACGGCCCCGGTTCCTCTTGGAACCTGGGGCCCAGGTGTATCTGGCGAACTGCTCCCGCAACCAGTGACCGCGCAAAGCGATTGTTTTCGCGCGGTGCTGGCGTGCCGGACGGCAGAGAGGCCGGGAGAATCGGCTCCCCCGCGCACCCCCCACTCTTTTGCGCGCGTCCTCTCCTCTGCCCGTCTCGGGACCAGTTGCGCCATCCCCTCCAGCGCCTTCCGCGCGCCAGTTTCCCAAGCGAACAACATGAATCGAGGACTCTATGTCTAAGCAAGAAGTAGCCGTCGAGCTTGCTGGCGGCAAGCGGTTGGTCTTTGAGACCGGGCGCATGGCCAAGCAGGCCTCTGGCGCCGCCCTGGTGAGCACTGGCGAGACCGTCGTCCTGGCCACCGCTGTGGCTTCTCCCGATCCCCGGGAAGGTATCGACTTTTTTCCCCTGACCGTCGATTACCGCGAATATACCTATGCCGGCGGACGCATTCCGGGCGGCTTCATCAAGCGCGAAGGCCGGCCCAGCGAGAAAGAAGTGCTGACCTGCCGCCAGATCGATCGCCCCATCCGTCCCTTGTTCCCCGACGGATTCCGCAATGAGACCCAGGTTATCGCGCTGGTTTTCAGCGCCGACAAGGAAAACGATCCCGACGTGGTGGCCATCAACGCCGCCGCCTGCGCCCTGGCGCTCTCCGACATTCCCTTCAGCGCCACGGTGGGCGCCGTCCGCGTGGGCCGGGTCAATGGTGAATTCGTCATCAACCCCACCTATACCGAGCGGGCCGAAACCACGGTCAACATCATGGTCGTCGGACATAAAGACGGTATCGTGATGATCGAGTCCGGCGCCAAGGAAGAGTCGGAAGAGACGATTCTGGCGGCGATCGAATTCGGCCACACCGAAATCAAGAAGATTGTTGCCGCCATCGAAGAGCTGGTCGCACTGGCCGGCAAGACCAAGCGGATTTTCACCGCTCCGGTCTTCGATCAGGCCTACTATGACGAGCTTTACGCCAAGGTTGGCGACCGCCTCAAGGATGCGCTGGACACCAAGGCGCACGAGAAGCTGGAGAGCCAGACACTGGTCAAGGCGATCAAGGACGAGCTGGCAGCCGCTCTTCCCGCCGACGATCCCAGCGCCAAGAAGAAGCTCGGCACCTATTACGAGCATCTGCGCGAGCGGATCTTCCGCGCCCAGGTGACCAAGGACCGGATTCGTCCCGATCGCCGCGCCTTCGACGAGATTCGCGCCATTTCCATTGAGAACAGCGTTCTGCCGCGCGTGCACGGCTCGGCCCTGTTTACCCGCGGCGAGACCCAGGCTCTGGTTACGGCCACGCTGGGCACGCAGGATGACGGTCAGCGCCTGGAGACCTTCCAGGGCGAACAGAAAAAGACCTTCATGCTGCACTACAACTTCCCGCCCTTCTGCGTGGGCGAGACGGGCCGCATGGGCGGCACGGGACGGCGTGAGATCGGTCACGGCGCACTGGCTGAGCGGGCCATCGCCCCGGTTCTGCCCAGCGCCGAAGATTCGCCCTACACCATCCGCATCGTCAGCGACATTCTGGAGTCCAACGGCTCCTCGTCGATGGCCTCGGTCTGCGGCGCCAGCCTGGCGCTCTTCGACGCCGGCATCAAGCTCAAGGGTTCCGTGGCCGGTGTGGCTATGGGCCTGGTCAAGGAAGGCGACGATTACGCCATCCTGACCGACATCGCCGGCGCAGAAGATCACTACGGCGATATGGACTTCAAAGTGGCCGGTACCCGCAAGGGCATCACCGCTTTGCAGATGGACATCAAGATCGGCGGACTGACCCGCGAGATCCTCGAGCAGGCCATGGAGCAGGCGCGCCGCGGCCGTATCTTCCTGCTGGACAAGATGGATGCTGTTCTTGACGGACCCCGCACGGAGCGTTCTGCCTACGCGCCGCGCATCGAGACCGTCATGATTCCCACCGACAAGATCCGCGATCTGATCGGCAAGGGCGGCGCTACCATCCGCGGCATCATCGAGCAGACCGGCGCCAAGATCGATGTCGACGACACCGGCCGCGTCAACGTCGCCTCCTGCGACGCCGATGGCCTGAAGAAGGCACTCGAGTTGATCGGCAACATCACCGCTGTCCCGGAGATTGGCAAGGTTTATCTGGGCAAGGTGGTTCGTCTGGCGGAGTTCGGCGCATTTGTCGAGCTTTTCCCCGGCACCGATGGCTTGCTGCACATCTCCGAGATTGCCGAACACCGCGTCAAGGAAGTGAAAGACGAGCTGCGCGAGGGCGATCAGGTGATGGTCAAGGTTCTGGCCATCGAAGGCAACCGCATCAAACTCAGCCGCAAGGCGCTCATCAAGGAGCAGAAGGCCAAGCTGGCCCATTCCGCTCCCGCCGAGAGCGCTGACGCTGTCGAGGTTGCCGAGGAAGAGACCAGCGTTGCTCCCGCGGCGTCCGTCAAGCCCCTCAGCGAGTTCGACGAACGCCAGCCGAAATCCAATCAGAGCACCATCCTGATTGAGGGCGGCGAGGACTTCGACGAAGACGGCGAAGAGTTCGATGAAGAGAACGAGCCGAACTTCAATCGCGCCGATGGCGCGGTTGCCGCTCCCGGAGCGCCTGCGGGCCGACCCGTGGCCGCCGGCAGCGCAGCCGCCAACAACAACCGCCGTCGCCGTCGTCGCCGTCCAGGTGGTCCCGGTGGTGGTCGTGGCCCCGGCGGCAGCCAAGGTTAATCGTCCTGCTCAATCCAACAACAACGGCCCGGAGGATGCTCTCTGGGCCGTTGTCGTTGCAGGGGTGGAGATTCGGAACCTTACAGCACGTCTGCATCGCAGGCAATTTCGTTAGGTTCCGCCCCGGACTGAGCGCCGACAGGATCTTCGCTTTGGCTGCGCTTGCGGTTCTTGTGCTCGTACATGCGTAGGTCGGCGGTGATGCGCAGGGATTCTCCGTCCCCGGCATCTTCGGGGAAGATAGCCACTCCCAGGCTGGCGCCGATCTGCACGGTATGGCGGTCCAGGTCGATGGGGTGATCGAGCAATTGCAGCAGCGATTCTCCCACTCGCAGGGCATCGGCGCGGCTGGTGGGGTCTTCAAGAATGATGGCGAATTCGTCTCCCCCAGTGCGGGCCACTGTGTCGGAGCGGCGCACCCGGCCAGTGAAGGCATTGCCCACGTGCTGGAGCAGCAGATCGCCCACATAATGTCCCAACGTATCGTTGACGTGCTTGAAACGATCCAGGTCGATCAGCAGCAGCGCGGTCTGGGTTTGGGTGCGGCGGGAGCGTTCCAGGGCGGTTGCCAACCGGTCTTGGAAGAGGCGTCGGTTGGCCAGACCTGTAAGTTCGTCGTGCAGCGCCAGATATTTGTTGTGCTCGATCTGATCTTCGAGCAGCAACAGAATCATGCCCACGGCCACCACATACTTGGGCAGATTCCATACCTCGCTCTCGACGGCGATCTTGGGAAAAAACGCACCCATCAACGGCGCCGCCACAAAGACCATCGCCCAGGCGAAGAATCCGGCAATGGTGACGAATGCGCCGGCTGTCGAGCGCCGGTAGGTGTGCCAAAAATGGACACAGCAACCCAGATAGACAGTGAACAGGACGGCATTCAAGGCCAGTTCGGCGCCACCGCGATTCTGCACGATCAGTACAAAAATCGAGAGCGAAGCGTAGAGCAAAAGGATCGCGCGGCGCAAAAAAGGTTTAAAGCCCACCCGGCCGAAGAAGACCACCGCCAGCGGACCCAGGCCCAGCAACGCAGCTGCACTATTCAACGCCCACAGAGGCACATGCTCCGGCAAAAGCAGTGCGATGTAGAGGGTATTGGTGGCCAGCAGCGTTCCCCGCATCCATTGGCTTGATTTTTCATGGATATAGGAAACGGTCGCGGACATAAACAGGACCCCGGCCCAGGTCAGGGACGAGAGCACGACCGTCGACAAAAGAATTCCCCCAACGCCGGGGGCGGGGCGAAAAAGACCAAAGAAGAAGTGAACCAGGATCATCAGCCAGCCGGTTAGCCAGATTCCCGAGACAGGCGTATGGCTACGCCGTGTTACCGATGCGAAAGCGCACACCAGTAAGGCTACGGCCGCTAGGTCCGGGAGATGACTCCAATTCAAATCGCTGTCCTCTCTTCTGTAAATTTAACGCAAGGAGCCACCATTCTCCTTGGCGCAGAGGCGGTTTTTGGAGTAGAAGAACTTTCGTTCCCGCTTTGGTAACCGCAGGGAAACTTCGCCCGTAACTCCTTCGATGACCCCATCGGGATTCTGGATGCCCCCACCTCGCCCTTCTTTTAAACTTGAAGGGATGGCAGCGACAATCTACATGGTTGTGGAAGGCGAAGATCCGGGCTACGACATTTTTGTCCATGGCCGTGCTCTGGCGCGCAACGAAGATGCTCTGGAGCGGGTGGCGATCCGGCTGCGGGTTCGTCCCTTGCTCGAGTTCTTTTCGGCCGACGAGAATTCCATGGCGCTGGTAGCGGATCGAGAGCAGGGAATCGCGGAGTGGGGCGATCGCATGCCGGCTCCGCAATGGTTTTCTCCAGCGGATGGTCTGGAGACAGTCTGCACGTTAATCGGCTTTCTCCGTGAACACTCCGCCGCTCTGGGTTCAGAGACCACGCCGGTGCTGCTGGAATTACGGGAGTACGAGCGGGTGCTGCACAAGACCGTGCAACACGATCTGCGCTGGCACCTGGCGGTCAGCTTTCGCTGATCGGAAACAATCGTGGACCGGGAGGTCCACGATACAGCCGGCCGGGAGGCCGGCGCTACAGTTTCAGGCCGCCGGTTGATTCCACACGAAAAATCAGTCTGCCTCAGCCTCGTCCCGCGCCGGGAAGACATTACCCATGCGGCGAATCTGCGCGCCCACGCCGCGCAGCTTCTCTTCGATGCGCTCGTAGCCGCGGTCCATGTGATAAACGCGGTCCAGAATCGACTCGCCGTCGGCCACCAGCGCCGCCAGCACCAGCGAGGCCGAGGCGCGCAGGTCCGAGCACATCACCGCCGCTGCCGAGAGCTTGGCCTTGCCCCGCACCGTTGCCGTTCTTCCGTCCACCTTGATGTGCGCGCCCATGCGCACCAGTTCCTGCACATGCATGAAGCGGTTCTCGAAGATGTTCTCCTTGACCGCGCTGACCCCATCGGCCTGGGTGGTCAGGGCCATGTACTGGGCCTGCATGTCGGTCGGGAACCCTGGATACTCCTCGGTGGAGATGTCGGCGGCTGTGAGCTTGCCATCGGCGCGCACCCGCACCGTGTCCGGCCCCAGAATATCGACCCGCACGCCCGTCTCTTCGAGCTTGGCGATCACCGCGCTGAGATGAGCCGGAGCACAGTTGGAGACGATCAGATCGCCGCCGGTGATTGCACCCGCCACCAGAAAGGTTCCCGCCTCGATGCGGTCGGGAATGATGCGATGCCGGGCGCCATGCAATTGATTCACGCCCTGAACGCGTATGGTCGAAGTTCCGGCGCCGTGAATCTGGGCGCCCATGGCGATCAACAGCGCCGCCAGGTCGGCTACCTCCGGCTCGCGCGCGCAATTTTCCATCAGCGTTTCGCCATCGGCCAGCACCGCGGCCATGAGCAGGTCTTCGGTGCCGGTGACGGTGATCTTGTCAAAGACCAGATGAGCGCCGCGCAGACGCTCGGCGCGCGCTTCCAGGTAGCCATGCTCCTGAACAATGGTTGCGCCCATCTTCTCCAGGCCGCGGATGTGCAGGTCGATGGGCCGGCCGCCGATGGCGCATCCGCCCGGCATGGCCACCCGCGCCATTCCGGTGCGCGCCACCAGCGGACCCAGCACCAGCGAGCTGGCGCGCATGGTCTTCACGATCTCGTATTTGGCCACCGGGTCGGAGAGGTTGCGGCAGCACAGGGTGGTGCGATGCTGGGCGCGCCCGTAGCCCAGTTCGACTTCCGCGCCCATCGATGCCAGCAGGCGGCGCTCGGTCTCGATGTCCCGCACCTGGGGAATGTTCTCCAGCGTGACCTCGTCTTCGGTCAGGATGGCGGCGGCCATGCACGGCAGCGCCGAGTTCTTGGCTCCCGAAACGCGAATCGTGCCCACCAGCGGATTGCCGCCGCGAATGACAAATTTATCCATGAATGATGACCACTCCCAGCCTTCTAGTTTAAATCCACCGCGCCGCTATACCGCATTGCGGCATACGGCGCTGCGGTCCTGCGCATGTAAATCTGTCCGCATATTTTCAAGTAAAACAGTTGTAGATGTTGAATTTGTTTGTTCTTACGGAGGGAGCAGGGGCCTTCAGGCCCCTGAAGCAGCGGCAGAAGCAACAGGCTTTAGCCTCGGGCTTTCTGAACGCAGCAATAAAACGCCCGTGCCTGAAAGCCGGTCACATAACCGAATCAATGACCTGATGAATGAAAGTTAATCTTCTCCTTGGGGAACCATGTCAGTTGGAGCGTGGTCGCGGTGACGGTCTGCTGGCCGGGCAGATAGATGGGCGCCTTCCAGTGTTCAAAGGTGAACTTGCCGTTGATTTCGAAATCTTTGCCGATGCGCTTGACGGCCTGGAAGTCGATGTCGTCGAGAGTGGTGCCGCCGGGAATGAAGTCATAGGTGGTCTTCTGGCGGCGCATGCCCGCCTCGATCCATTCGTTTCCGCTCAGGTGGTAGGTAAACCATGCTTGGCCGCCCTTGGCCTCGCGGCCCATCCAGTCGCCGAAGAGTGCGCCGTTGTTGGTGTAGCCCTGGCGCACAATGGTCTCCCAATACATGAACTTGCCGGCTTGGATCGTGCCGGGCGTCAAATGCATCGGGTCGCTGATACGTACCGGAGCCGCGGTGTTGGATGCTTCGACCCTCACATCGAATTTTGGAAGTCCCGGCACATGCGACAGATAGAGGCCGGGCCGCCAGGCGGCGCGCCGGGGAGCATCGATCGGCGAGACATCGTCATGGACCTCGCCATCGGCATAGATGGTGAGCCAGTTGCGTACCAACGGCGGGCGGTAGGAGAAGTTGAAGGCGCCAAAACGCGCGCCGGGGTCCTGGTTGCTGTTTTTGACGTTAGCGTCCGGGGCAGACAGGCTGAAAAAGCTGCGCAGGAAGGAATGCAGGCTGATTCCTTCGTGGCCCTGGCCGCCCCAAATCACGGTTCGTTCAAAGCCGAACTCAAAATTCTGGGTAGGCTTGAAGCTGAGCTTCTCGACATGCACCCAGGGTTTGCCGGGAAGGACCTCGTCATTGGCGGTCGCCGGCATATAGGTGTGTCCCTTGAGCTCGCCGACCAGAAACTCATAGCGAAAAGGTCCCGTCAAGCGGGAGAGCAGCGGTACATGGAGCGGCTCGATGCGGTTGATGTGGAAGGCCCAAACGTTCTCCGCGTTGTTGGAGTACGCCATGGCGCCGCCCTGGGCCGGACTCAGCCACTCATCCTGTTTTCCAAAAGAGAAGACATGGTTGAGCAGATGCGTCGAGACGTAGCCCTCGAGTAGGCTGCCGTGCACGGTCGAGCCGATGGGACCGAGGGGAATCGTCGCCTGATAGAAGGGAAGGCCGGTGGCGGGATTGATGAATTCCACCTCATCCACGTTGGAGAGCGTCTGGCCCAGCGCGGCGGAGTAGCCGGCGGCCGACTCCGCGCCCTGAAATTCGCCGCGCAGATAGAGCAAAAAGCGCCCATAGGTGGCATAACCGCTGGCGCCCGTGTAGTTATTGACGCCGTTTTCATAGGGGCGACCGTAATCGTTGACGATGGTCGAACCCAGATGAAAGCTGTCGCGCAGCGGTGTGCCGCTGAGAACGCGCGTGGCAGAGTAGGACGATTCCACATGGATGTTGCCGTCGGCGATAAAACATTCGGCGGAAGGGTTGAAGTGCAACTCGCGCACCAGCGCATCGTAGATGCCCTGCGCCTCGCTGACGGTAGATTCGCCGAATTGATCGGCGTCGTCGATGATCGGGGCCGCTTCAACCAGCATGTGCCCGATGCTGGCGCGAGTCCAGGGCCGCTCCCCGAGATAGGCGGTATGGAGATAGCCCATCGAATAAAGGCGCAGCACGGCGGGATAGACCCAGCTATCGACCGGGATATACGGGGAACCCAGCGTCGACGCAGCGCAAGCGTCGGAAGGGGGATGCGCCGGCGCGGCAGGGCTCTGCTTCGCGGTTTGAGCGGCTCCGCCGCCGACCCCGAGGAGAAGCCCCGCGCTGAGAAGGAAGGCTCTTAGGGTGTGAATTTCGATTCCAGATTTGCCCGTCATCATAACCCTCACTCTATCATTCCCCTTCTTGGCGGCAAGCTGAAACATGCGGCTCTGGGCCGAGCCGGATACAGAAACTTCGGCCTGTTGCCGAGATGGATTCAGGACCAATCCGCCGATGGCTTGAAGCTCTTTTGGAGATAGATGCAGATTCTCAGCGTTGCGTATCCTCTGCGGAAAAAGAAGTTGCATGCCCGCTCAGGGCGCAGGGGTTAGAGCGGAACCGACCCTATTGAAGGCTTCGCGCCACACGGTGGAGAATTCGGTCAACGTTGCAGCCTTGAATTCCGGGCGAAAGAGGCCTTTGCGGCTAAGATAGGTCTCCATTGTCGCGATGGGGTCGGCGGAGTGAACCGCAGGCAGGTCGACGCATTCGATCAGTGTGGGACCGCGGCCCTGGCGAATGCGGGCTATGGATTCGGAAGCGACGCGATAGACGGCCACCACATCGCTTCCATCCACGGGGATGTGGGGAAAATCGCACTTGAGGAGCGCCCAGGCCAGCGTGGCGCTCTGACCCCCTTTCAGTGGAGGGGAAGCCTTGCCTGGCTTGGCGTTGCGCAGAACGAAGAGAATGGGGAGTTGCTGGGCCGAGGCAAAGCGCAGGGCCTCGGCTCCGCTGGCGTCGGTCGAGTCCCAGCGGGAAAAGGCCACCGCAATCTTGCCGTCGTCGCGAACCTTGTGCAAGAGGGCTGCATAGTTGGCGAGGTTGAGCTGGGCTGCGCCGTGGCTGGAGGCGGGCGAGAGATGATTCCAGGGGGCCAGCCTGTCGCCTTGCACATCTACGGGAGGGTGCGATTGCTTTGGGCGGATGGCGCTGGCTTTGAATACGGCCAGAATGCGATCCAGGGGCACACCTTTCATGAAGGCATGGATCAGGCATCGCGGCGGTGCGATTACCGTGTCTTCCGCGTGCAGATCGATCGTCGCGGCGACAACCGAGGCCTCCTGGCCGGGAATGTCATGATGCCTGGGCCAATTCTGCTGCCGGCGGAGTTCGCCAACCCTTTCTTCCAGGCTGCGGCAGCGAAGCAGAGCGGCATAGAGGGCGAGCAGCTTCTCATCGGAGATCAGCGAAAAGCCGTGATTGCCGGCCAGAGCCTTGCTGGCGGCGTCTGTGGTCTGCGGAGTCGTCTTTGCTGGCATGGCAGCGGTCCTTGCAGTCTATGGAAGCGAACCATGCGGGGGATGCCGGGTCCGCTTCCTCCGGTCTTATGTGGAATAGTCGGCGTTAATGTGAACGTACTCGTGAGTCAGGTCGGTTGTCCAGAAGACGCAGGAGCCCTCGCCCTGGTGCAGTTGGATTGCGATGCAAAACTCACTCTGAGAGATGTAGCCATGAGCGGCGGCCTCGTCGTACTCGGGAGCGCGTCCGCCGTCGCGACAGATGGGCAGTTCACCAAACTGAATATCGATGCGCTCGGGGTCGATCGCGGCCCCGGAGTAACCGATGGCGGCGACCAGACGGCCCCAATTGGGGTCCTTGCCCGCCCAGGCCGTCTTGACCAGCGGGGAGTGGGCGATGGCCTTGGCGATGCGCAGCGCGTCGGCGTGAGTGGCGGCTCCATCGATGCGCAACTCGACCACGTGCGAGACGCCTTCGCCGTCGGCGACAATCTGCCGCGCCAGCGAGGTACAGATTTGGGTGAGAGCGCCGGCAAAGGCCGGGTTTCCCGCGCCGATCTCCACGCCGCTGGCCCCCGAGGCCAGCAGCAGCACCGTGTCGTTGGTGGAGGTGTCGCCGTCCACCGAGATGCGGTTGAAGCTGACTTCAATGGATTGCTGCAGATAGCCACCGAGCACCGCCGGCTCGATTGCGGCGTCGGTCAGGATGTAAACCAGCATGGTGGCGTGCGGCGTCAACTGCGGGTGAATCATGCCGGAACCCTTGCAGGCCGCGGCGATGCGCACCTCCTGCCGGGCTCCCGCAGGTCCCTCGACCTCGATGCGGGCGAAGGCCGTCTTTTCCACCGTATCGGTGGTGAGAATGGCCTGAGCCAACTGCTGAAAGTGGTCGCTCTCCCGGCCAATCGAGTCCGCCAAAGCGGGCAGAACCGCGATCAGCTTTTCCGCAGGTAACGGCACACCGATGATGCCGGTGGAGGAGGGAAAAACCTCCTCTGGCCGGCAGCCGAAGACCGCGGCGGCGGCGGCGCAGGTGGCGTGGGCGGCGTCCAGACCGGCCTGACCGGCGGCGCAGTTGGCGTTGCCGGCATTGATGGCGGCCACACGCACTTTGCCCCCGCTCAAGCGCAGGTGCTCCTTGTCGATCTGGAGCGGGGCTGCGGTGACGCGGTTGGCAGTGAAGACGGCAGCAGCACTGGCCGGCTGGTCGGCAACGATCAACGCAAAGTCGCTGCGGCCGCTGGCCTTGAGGCCGGCCTTGCAGGCGCCGAAGCGAAAACCGCGAGGAATGACAATTTGAGAGATTTCTGACATATGGGTGAAAGTATTCAACCCATTTATAACAGGTATATGGAAAAGGATCAGTTGAAAAACGAGACAGTGGCCGAGGAGGCCGTGGCAAACCAGTTTCTCGACCTGCGCGCGGTCGATGTGGCACGGGGTGACCGGGTGGTGCTCAGGGATGTAAACCTGAGTATTCGCGCCGGGGAGCATGTGGCGATTCTGGGGCCGAACGGCTGCGGCAAATCCACGCTGATTCTGACCATGAGTTGCCAGATCTATCCCATGGTGCGTCCTGGGATGGAGGTGCGCATCTTTGGGCGCGAGCGCTGGGACCTGACCCAACTGCGCCGGCACTTCGGCGTGGTGGGAACCGACCTGCCCGGCGAAAGAACCGCTGTGACCACCGGGCTGGATGCGGTGATCGCCGGCTTTTTCTCCGCCTCGACGCTGTGGCCCAATCTGCATGTCACCGCGGAGATGCGGGAGCGTGCCGTCGAGGCGCTGGAGCGTATGGAGGCGCTGCATCTGGCCGGCCAACTGGTGGGCGAGATGTCCGCCGGAGAAAAACGG
Source organism: uncultured Occallatibacter sp. (assembly GCA_964493705.1). GTDB lineage: Bacteria > Acidobacteriota > Terriglobia > Terriglobales > Acidobacteriaceae > Telmatobacter. The sequence continues at coordinate 36,362 of CAZBPD010000024.1, read as the reverse complement.
CGCATCGTGATCGCGCGGGCGCTGGTGCATAGACCGCAACAACTGCTGCTCGACGAGCCCTCGAATGCGCTGGACCTGGCCGCGCAAAGGGAACTGCGCGAGACCCTGCGGCGGCTGGCGCAAGAGGGAACCGGCCTGGTGCTGGTCACCCATCATCTTGGGGACATCCTGCCCGAGATCGAACGCGTGATTCTGATGAGCGGCGGACGCATTGTGGGCGACGGCAGCCGCGAAGAACTGCTCACCGAAGCGCGATTGAGCGAACTCTTCCACGCTCCGGTGCGCATTGGTCGCGATGAGCAGTGGCTGCATAGCTGGTAAGAGCAGGGAACAGGGAGTCGGGACTGACGGACTAGGGACTGAGGGACTGAGAGGCGACGGGGACATTCGTATTCAAGCCAGTTGGGAGGCCGTCATTCCATTTCCACAATGACCAAATCAAGCGCTCACGGTAATTGTCCCTCAGTCCCTAATCCCTTAGTCCCTCAGTCCCTCCGCATTACCGGAACGGGAATACCCTGTCAATAAAAAATGGAGCCCGTCCAAAAACAAAAGTTTCTCTCGCCGATGAAGAGAAATGTTGACGCCGTGTGAATCATGGAATAGATTGAAGCCACACGGGAAAGGAGGTAGATCCAAAAGATGCAGCAAGATTCTTCAAGTTGTACGGAGCGTGAGGTGACTGAGGCCTAGGGCATCGCGCCCCAGACCCCAAGGTTACCCAGGCGGAGGAACTTTACCGCAAGGGATACTACCGATTCTTCACTGTACGCTGGATCGCTCGACCCATGATCGAGCATGGCATTCTTTCAGCAGTGCGACGAATCCCGTCGCCGAAGGAGCCCGGCTTCACGGGTGTGCCACGCAGGAGGCATGGGCAGGGATACAAGGGTGAAGATGCTTGGACCACGCGGCAGCGCGATGGCCTTAGTCCAATACCCACAGTTCACCGCGACGGCCTGGGCACTGCGCCCAGGCCGCCGTAATTTTAGGGAGCCTCTGATCGTAATTTTAGGGAACCTCTAATGAGGTCGGAGATTTGAAGGGTACGGGCTTTAGCCCGTACATAAAGCCAGAGAAATCAATGGGCTTTAGCCCCCGAGGGAAGGTCGGCATTTACAAAGAGCACTGAATAAGAATCGACTTCTCTGACAGGGAAGTGCCTGCCTTACCTGGAACACTGACAATCATTCACGTGAACAGAAGAGCGATGGAACGTAACCGCAGTTGATCCCTTCCGTATACAGAATATCCGTTATCGGACACAAAGGCAGTTTTTTGTCTGTTGCTTTCAAGCCAGGAAAACTGCCTTTTATCATGCAACATAGATGGGCATAGGGATTCATAGAGCATCATCTCGTCTCCAGGTTTTTCGGCCCGGCCGCCTGTGCAAGTTTTGCATCGGCAGCTTGAATTGATTGTGCAATCCAGGTCTTCTCCAAATGCTCCAATTCAGGCATGACGTAGGACCAGTACCCACCTGGGACCTCGGGATCACCAACTTCGTCGATCAAGTCACGGAAATACGCAAGGCTAAAAATCAGGCCACTGCTGGTCCCGTTCAGCAGGCTCACATACTTGCGGCAGCAGCCCAGAGCAATTGCACACTCAATCTGTTCAATGGGTACCCGGCGTGCATAAAGATCCCCTGCGAGTTTCTCATTGGCCCCCGAAACGGAGGTCTGAACACAGCCTGAAAGCACCATCGGACAGCGATAGAAGAGCTTGCTGGACCTCTGGTCCGGCGGCAAACCAATTTGATTGTTTTATTTCCATAATCGTGCCTCCCAGAGATCATTTGACATTCGCTATATGTTCGCCTATCATTGGCCCGTCGTCAATCCTTTCATTCCTGAGCCCTATAGCCGCCGGTTTAAGGAAGGTTACATGCTCGTCAATCTCCGAAGCCTCACTCAGCAGTCGCTCTATGGCCCGACCCTCGTTGATGATTTGGGCCTGCCCCGATTCTGGGCAGCAGTATGAGCATCTTTCTTGCCCGCTGATCTTGCACCGGCGACGGTCGGCAAGAAGCTCGGCCAACTGGATAGGCTTTACCAGCATGCAGACGCGTTGCTCGGCCCCGGAGGTCTGGATAACGCTTTGGCCGACTGCGATGTCGAGGCGCTTCGGAATGCCCTTGAAGGATACTTCCTCAGCATCCGGAACTCGCCGTCGATCACAGCGGCCAGCGAGGAACGCTGGCAGGTTGCAATTCAATTCATCCTTGAGAACTCGGAACGAAGAAGCAGGAATTGCTTAGATCCAAACCAGCTTCTCGATCTCAAAGACAAACTAAGGGATCTGGAACTTTTCCGTTCTCAGCTGCATATCGGGAGGCGGCGACGTCCTGAGCGGGTTCGTTCGCTTCCTTCTGAGGTCGTCGAGCATTTGTATCAAATGCTCGACCCGGAGTCTTCGATCAACCCGTTTCAGAATGAAGCATCGCGATGGCGTGTGTATGTTTCCTTTATCCTCATGCTGCATCAAGGACTGCGGCGGGGCGAACTTCTGACCTTGCCCGTGGATGTGATCAAATCCAGTTTCGACCGGTCCCTGAATAAGGACCGCTACTGGATGAACGTGAAATACAACGAATATGAAGATGATCCCCGCTACTCGAAGCCCGGTATCAAAAATGCACCATCAGTCCGCCAACTGCCTGTGAGCAGCACAATCGCGCTGATCGTTCAGGAATACGCCTCGAATTACCGTGGACGGGTCAGCCACTCTTTTCTCGTTAATTCGCAGAAACGGCTACCGTTGTCTCCCGAAGGTGAGACGTACGTTTTCAAGAAGATCACGGATTCCCTGCCCCAAAGCCTGCGGAAATGCCTCCGAGACCATACCGGCGAAGATTCCATCAGCGCCCATGATCTTCGTCATACATCCGCAGTCGTGCGACTAAACCAACTTCTGTCGGCGGGCGTTGAAATGGACGACGCACTGACCTGGCCGCAAATTCCGTCCAATTCGGTGTATGAAATCATAACCCACATTTTTCTGCTTTTCTTTCTCAGGCACCGAGAGTTCTCGTCGCGCAGATGCTTAACCTCTTCGGCCTCGCTCACGTCCATGCCGCCATACTTCGCCTTCCAGGCATAGATGGTGTGTTTGCTCACCCCGTACTCCCGTGCCACATCCTCCACTGCACGGCCCGCCTCCACCTGCTTCAGCGCCGTAATCATCTGCGCTTCCGTGTGTCTGCTTCGGCTCATCCTTCCTTCCCCTTTCCTTCGTCCAAATCGTATTCCAAATTGGACGGATTTAGGGGGTCAGGTCAGGGACCCCGGAGTTGGGCGCGTAGCTGGTGATGGCCCAATTATAGAGCGGCACATTGGTCCCCCCGATCAGCGGAACAACCCTTGGGATTGGTGGTCTCCCACCCTTCCGCGATAAGGCTGCGGAAGGATGGGGCACCCTCATCTCCTGGGTAATCCAAGGGTGGGCCACCCGCCCATCCACTACCCACGGCAGCGCGCTTGTTCCCTTAGACACCGCCAACCGCGAGAAGTTGCTCTACAGCAACCCAAGGTTGCTGCGCAGCTCCCAACTGGGGGAGACGTGTCCACCCCCCTGCCCATGCCGAAGGCATGGCACTTTTCCCTCGCCGCGCCCATGCTGCTCGATGGAGCCACTGACGCCAACAAGCCGCCCCGGAGGACGGCTTTTGCTCTAGTCATTCTCCAACCCGAACTCCTTGAGAGCGTCACGAGCCACTTTACGGAACTGTTCATCTCGTCCACGAACTTCCGACCATGTTTGGCTGTTGTAGATCAGGGACTTTGCCTCTGTGACAGTCGCTCCCATGAGACCAGCAATTGAATACATAGAGTCGCGTTCATCCATGCCGTGCTCTCGCAAAAACGATAGGACCATTTCAGGGTCAGCGCCGGTGGAAACGAGCTTTTCTGCGTCTCTGTAGATCGCCGTCTTCCTGAGCCGAACGGGCGCTGGGAAGATGGTCACAGAGGATCCCTCCATGTGTTGGCAGAGGGGCTCTCTGAGTTCGCCCAGTAGTGACTGTTTCAAGGCTTCGCTACCGGAAAAGATCACATGGAAAGCCACAGGACCAGTACGCTCTCCATACTCGCCGCGCTCGTCTCTCCAGTTCCTAACAGTGGCCTCCAAGACTGCTATGAGCGAGGAAAATATCCCATCTGGCAGCGCCGGCAGATTGTCTCCACCGGTAACAAGCAAGACGTATCCTTCTGCCTTTATCCATGAGAGATCTTGTGTGAGGTCCAGAAGCGCATCCCAGTTTCGTCCAAAATACGGCGGGAACCCCATCGATTTGGCGAATGCATCCATCAGAACAAGTTCCGAATTGATCTTCTTTGCTTCGATAGCAAAAAAAACAAAGCCGATTTCTTCGGCAACCGCTTTTATGGACTCGAAATCCAAAAGGCTGGCTGAAACGAAGTGAATCAACGGGCCGTCCGTGCTCGCCAAATGTGTCTGCCAAAAGCTCGTTTTTCTGTCATTCATTTGAGTTTTATCCAACTGACGTAATGATCGAAAGTTGCGTACATTTCGCCGCCGAGTCCCGTCACCAAACGGAAAGATCCCTTTCCGGCTCCGAGGCTTACAGTGAATCGCGTGTAGTAGCCAGCCGCTTGCTGCGGCAGAGCGCGAAGGCCTCCATAGGCGGCTCTGGCCTGATTCTCGAACTCCGTGCCTTTCGTCGTTCCTTGCGCGATTTGCTTCAACACGCCACCGAGAGCATTTTGTTCGGCAGAAGAAAATAGCTTGCTTGCCCCGGAAAGACCGCCGGTCATTCCCCACGGAACCATTCCGTACATAATGGGCCCGCATTTTGGTAAACCAGGATAGTCACAATAATGCTCGGGTTGAGGAGCACCTCCCAAAAACGGCGGAATCCAATGCTGCTGATGCATCCAATTTGAAGTATTTGAAGCCTCAGCACGAGCTCTCTGTAACCCCTCGTAGAGATTGCGCTCCAACGGATTGAGACCAGTACAGGTCCTAGTTGTTGATCTGGAGGTAACTTCTCCGTTAAACGATGAGACCCAGGTCACTGTCTGGCAGTCATGGCCATCGGGGTCGATATTGGTGAGCGGGTTATTCCCGGCGTACGCATATTGATTGAGGCCTTGAGGATCTTCAAGATTGGCGTACGGCACTGGTTTAATCTCTTCGCCTTCATCGTTGTAGTCGGGGGACATAAATCGCCCCATGCTCGAAGCGTAGTATCTTGCCCCGAAGTAGTCGTTGCCAGATTCGGTATCCCGTTCTTTGGCGGTGAAGTGGTGTTCGGTGGCGTCCGGGCAGGCGGTGTAGCCGGCGGGAGTTGAGGCCGTGAGCCCGCTGCCAAAAGGCAAGCTGGCGTAGGTTGTAAGGCAGCCGTTGGCTCCCAACTCGGCCCGTTTGGTTCCCAGCCAATCCGCAAGGTCGAAGTAGGTGTTTGTGTCGTGATAGGTGACCGCCAGCTTGCCCCCGGCGAAGGCGTTGGTGTGCTGCCAGGTGCTGGTCCCGCCACTGACCGAATACTCTGTGACCTGTTCGCCGCCCGGTCCCAGCACCCAGCTGGTAGTGGCCGTAAAATTGCCGGGCGCAAAGTTGCAACTGAAGGTAGCAAGCGGCCCTTTGGCCACGCGGGTACCGGCCCCATCGTAGACGTATCCGGTGATGGCGCCCACATAGTTGTAGACCGCGCAGAGCCGCCCCTCGGCATCGTAGAGGTAGGAGTTGAGCCCGTCGTTGGTCACATCGCCCGCCGCGTCGTAGGTCATCGCAGTGCCATTATAGGCGTTCAACTGGTTGTTGGTTGCAGTATAGACCGAGGTGCTGGACGACGGCATGGAATTTCTGGACGACCCGCCCAGGCTCTCATTGAGCCGGTTGCCGAAGGCGTCGTAGCTCCAACTGCCTTGGGTTCCGGCGTAGTAGTCCATGGCCATGGGGATGCCCGAAGCGGCAGCAGATGACCCAGTCAGCCGGTTCAGGTTGTCGTAGGTGTAGTTCCACCCTCCGGTTACTGAGTCCTGTACGCTGAGCAGATTGCCGTTGGCCGCATAGCCGCCGCTGGGGACGATGTAGGAATAGAACATGCTCCCGTAGCCCGACAATCCACCCGTCATGGCGCTTCCTGAGGCGCTGATGGTAAACGAGAACGAGTTGAAGTCCACAAAATCGTATTGTTGGTTGTAGGCATAGAGACTAAAATCACCTCCTGTGCCGGTGGTGGTGGCGGTGACGGTGACGGCCGGTCCGCTGGCGGTTGCCGTAACCAGCGAACAGGAACTGTTCAACGCCGATGCGAGAGCGGCTGCCAGACTCGCCGGTGTAGATCCCTTTCCATAGGACAGGACGGGGGTACAAACACCCGAAGGACCTTGGATGATAGCTTGGAGATCTCCGTGATCGTAGGTGATGTTGGACCAGCCACTCCCCACGCCTGGCGTGTTCGCTGCCAAGGACGTGCAGAACCCAAACAGAAAATCGTTCGCGGCGTTCGTCGTCAACGATCCGCTTGTGCAAGAAGTCGCGGATAAGGTGTTACTGCTGACCGGCGCTACATCGGCGGCGCACGTTGCACCGGCGACCTCGTAGACGACCATTCCGCGCGGTGAGCTATAGGGCGCGCCATTTACATTAAAAGTAACCGTGTCCGCCGCCGAGGAACTGGCCATGGTGCAGCCAATGGCGATCGTGTCGCTATCCCTGCTCATGTTCGCTGACGCAACCGTGGTCCAGGTATTCCCTTGACTGTCGGAAAACGTAAGGGTTTGATTGGCCGCCATGTAATCGAAAAAGGCCGCGTAGAGCGCGTGCCCGGCGGTGACATTGCTGGGATACGCAAGTGTGGAGCCAACCCCGCTATTCTTCTGAATTATGCTTGGGACACTTGTTCCAGCCCTAAACGCAACAAGAATGGTTGCTTGCTCTGTTGCGGCGGACCACGTTGCCGAGGTTGCGGTTATGGTTGCCGGAGTTGTGGCGACCTGCGCCTCGCCAAGTACGTAAGCTGTTCCAATGCCGTTGGAACCGCTTCCGATTGATTGTTCCGTTCCGGTAAATGTAAATGTGCCGATTGCCTTTTGACTGCTGGCTTCGCCGCCGCCGCCCATATTTGTTGTGGCCACGCTGAAGGATGGAGCGCCCGTATATTGGTTGGGGCCGCTGGCGGAGAAATACGTCGGATTGGTGTCAGACGTGTTTGCAATCACGCTATAGTCGGTATCCGGGCCTGGGTTCAGGCTGGTCACTTTGACCGTCGCCGTATTGCCCGCTCCGCTCGATGCCGATGCCGTAACAAAGCCGCCGGCAGCCGAATTGATGGCCGAGGCCAGGTTTGTAGCCAGGCTCAACGGAGTGCTGCCCTGGGTCCACGGCACCTCGACTTGAGTTCCGCTCACCTGCGCCGTCAGCGTCCCGGTGTCGTAATACGTTCCCGCTGTCCAGCCGCCGGTAAATGACGACGAGTTGGACACATAGAAGTCGCTGTCGTTCAAAACAGTAAATAAATAGTTTCCGGAAAGACCTGTTGCATTGGATTGAACGGTAACAGATCCGCCGCTGGAGGTGGCTGGAAACCCTAACGACGTGAAGGACGTCGCAAGAGATTGGGCAATGGAGGTCGGAGTAATGCCGGTGCCAGAGGCCGTGATGGTTCCGGCTGAAGTTGTGATAACAACTTCGATTTCGCCAGTGTCTGGAATCACCTGATAGGTCTCGCAAGTAGTGGACGGGTAAGGCCAATACTGGATGCAGTTGCCTTGATGCGAACCATCGCTACCTCCAATATAGAAATAGGCGGTACCAACGGTATCTGTCTTGCTCACCTGTTCTTCGCTTCCGCTGATGGTGATGGAACCGGAGCTGTCTGTGCCGCCGGCAACGGCATTCGTGGTGCTGTCAGCCTCGAAGATCGCCCGGCTGCGTTCGTCGTAGGCGCGGACCAGCGTGGCGGCCGTGGTGCCGGTAACGCTGTTGATCCCCAGCGAAGCATTTTCGAGTCCCATCGGGCCGTAGCCGGGGCCGGAAGAGAGGGACGATGCCTGGAAGAGTGTGCCCGGATGGGTCCTATCTCCGCTCGCGTTCCAAGTGCTGCCAACCGTAAGGATGCGCTCGGCGTTGTCGTAGGTGTAGGAGAGCGTGACCGGCTGGCCCGCTGGGGTCGTCGTACCCGCAGTTGGCGCGTTCGACGGGAATTGTGCGGAAAGCGGCTTGCCTCCCAAGTCGTAGGTGTAGGAGAGGTTGTAGGTCGAGTTGCCGCAGTTGGCTGGCGTGCATTGCTGCTCGTTCTGAAGGCGACCCATCGCATCGTAGCTGTATGTGCTGGTGGTGGCCAGGATTGTTGAGCCCGCTGTGACTGTAGCCTGCGTAAGCTCACCGATGTCGTTGGAGTTTCCAGGGACAGACGACGTGTCGTAGGTGAATGAGACCGATGGAGTCGAATCGGAGTAGCTCTTGTTCGTCAAGCGATTGAGAGCGTCGTATTGGTAACCGATGGTGATGCCGCGATTGTCAGTCTTGCTGTGGAGATTGCTGTTGCTGTCGTATGCGTAGCAACTTGTCCATGCACCGGTAGCACCCGCACAACTCTGGCTCGGCGGGTAGGCGGCCGAGGCGCTCTCTGGATTGTTCGATGCAAGCAGCCGAGAAAGCGAGTCGTAGGCAAACGTTCGCACATGATCGCCGGATGAACCGCTCGATCCGCCCCATTGATCCACCCGCAACAGATTGCCCAGCGTGTCGTAGCCGTAATCCGTCTCCAGGGTAGGTGCCGCTGCGTTGGAGATTGAGGTCGCTGCGCCGATGCTTCCAGATGGCTCTAGGACTTGCGTCAGCCAGCCAGCGGCATTGTAGCTTCGCCGCCAATGGTTGAAAACCTCATCGTAGGAATCGACGGTGCTTCCGTTATAGATCCAGTTCTGGGCGGAGCCGTCCGGGTTGGTCTTGGTGACCGTTCGGCCAATTGCGTCGTAGGTGGACTCCGTCCACCCGTCCGTTGCTTGGGAGCCGTTGCAGTGCGGATTGCTGACCGCGCTCACCCGGCCCAGCAAGTCGTAGGTCGTATTCACGGTCAGGGAACCGCAAGCGGTGTCCGCAGCCGTGCTCACGCTGACCGTTCGACCCAGTCCGTCGAGATTGGTAGTCGTGACCTTGGCGGGAGAGGGACTTTCAACAACCGTGCTAATGACCTGATTAGGAGACGGATATTGATTCGTTGTTGTGCCTCCATCCGGCCTCGTTGTGACCAGAGGGCGCATCCGTGGGTCGTAAGTATAGGATGTAGTCTGATGATTTGCATCCGTTTGCGAGATTAACAAGCCGGTGTTCACATCGTAGTTTGTCGTTACCATGTGCGACACGCCATTGACTGCGGGCGGAGTTGCGGTCGCCACAAATGCGCCCTGCGCTCCATAAGTAAACGTAGTCGAGTTTAGGAGCGCATCGGTTGCGACGGTCTCCTTGCCCAGATCGTTGTAATCCACATAAGTGGTGATCGAGGCACTGCAAGGAGCCGAACTGGGGCCCGAACATCTTGTGACACTCGTCGGCAACCCGCGAAGGGTGACTGCCGTGTTGTACGACGGATCGTGCACCTGGTTCACACCACCAGATGAAGCAAGCCCGCCTTGGCCATTGATAGAGGACTGATTGAACTGGTCGTACGCAGTTGTGGTTTGGGCCACCAGGCTCGACGCGCTGTTGTAAATGGAAACGCCGCTCACGCGATCCAGTATATTTGCGCTCAAATAAGCAGAGCCGTTCGGACTTGTATTCTGAAGGTAGCTGTACTGGGTATTGCTCAGCAGCGGCCCATGTGTTCCCGAACCATAGTCATAGACCGTCTTCGAAAGTACATTGCCAAATGAAATATTTTGAGATGGAGTGTTGCTGATCACGCTTTCGGAGTCCCATGTGGTATCTGTTTCCGTCGTCTGTCCTGTCGTGTTCCAGGTAAATACATCAGAGGTCGGCATGATGACGCCAGAAATGGCGTAGCCAGTCGTCTTTGTAGCAAGAAGCGCTCCAGTGCCAGCACTCCCGCTATATATTTGCTCCTTTGTCATGTAGCAGGGGGGAGGACCAATACCGAGCCATGAGTTCTGAGCTGAAGGGAGGTAGACAGTGCAGGTGTATACCGTATCATTCGTGTTGGGATCTGTCACAGTTGTGACATTGCTAATCTGTCCAGTTGCCGTGTTATATTCAATTCCCGAATAGTTCGACACCGGGCGGTAGTTGTAATTCCAGATGCTTGATACTCCATTTACCGTCACTGTTCTAGACAGTACCTGCTCGCCCGTGCCATCCCAGTTGCCATACGTATAGCTTATGACGGCTCCCGTCGGGAGAGTGATGGAGCTAATTTCTCCATAACCGCTTGAATTGTACGCTATTGTGTATGTGTCGCCGTTTTGCAATACAAATGAACTCGGCATCAGTGCCATCACATCTGATGCACTGTTGCCAGGAAGGTTAACCTGACTACATATATCAACTGGCTGGCCATCTGCTTTGCAAATTGCAGGGTAACTGATTGGCACCTGAACCGTATTGACGGTGATTGTCTGCGTGTTTCCATTCTGATCGGCATAGGTTATTGTCTGAGAGCCATCTTCATTATTAGTGGATGTAATAATTCTATTTACAGTGTCTGTTAGAGTTGTTGTTGAGCTGGAACCGTTTCTGTCCGTAACATATGAAGTTATGCGATTGCCGCTCGGATCCTCTACCGCTATGGGGAAGTAGGATGGGCCAACCGCGGTTCCATAGGAAGGCAGAATACTTTGATTGAAAATGTATTTACGCCCATGCTTATCTGTAACAATTGAAACAGTGCCCTGGTTAGTTGTTGAGTGCGTATATCCGGACGAATCCAAAGAATTACCAATATCAAACCACCAAGAGGCGCCCACTAAGCCTTCACAGTTGGGAGTCTCATCCGGGACAATTCCAGCTACATAGAAAGGGTGGTTTGTTCCATCTCCATCAAAGTAGGATAAAGACGTAACAGTGTCCGCCTGCTGGGGGATGGACCCGCCATTGGGCTGAAGGCAAGTATATTGTATAAATGAAGAGGTTTCAGCTATACCTCCAGAAAGAGGGTCCACATAGCTCCAAATACTCCGCGTAGGGTAAGCATATACCCATGATGCTGAACCGGCAGGCTGGTTGTTCTTGTACGTCCAGACTTTGTTATCGTAGACATAATGAATGTCCGTATCCATTCCAATGCCGGGCAAGTGCAGAAGCGGGATGTCCACGTGGAGATTCCCGTTGTTCAATTGCACGCTGTCGATCGATCCACCGCTGAAGACGCCGTTGCTCGGTAGCCCGACCTGATTAATAGGGAGGGGGGCCTGCGCTGAAGAGATGCTCACCGCGCTTAACGCCGCCGCAAAAAGAATGCTTGCGAAAAATGAAGGCATCACTACACCGCGAAGTGAATACCTTGTACAAATTAGAAAAAAGGTAACCATGATTTATCAATCCTTTCCATCAATATGCCAAGTAAGGCGGAACAACATGAAAAACTGGGTCGAGGGTAGAGTTGGTTTATACGCACGTCCTGGGTGTCTCACCCGCTTGAGCAATTGCAAAAGCGAGACGCACGATGACAACTAAGCAATCGCCTTCTCATCACGCGGTATCCCCTTCTGGGTAGGATAAGGGCCATCAGCCATTAAAAATGCAACCCCTGCCGCACTTTTGAAAACGGAGATAATATTCCAATCTCCATCGATGATTGTCAAGCAAAAACAACGCGATCCCTATTGTTCTGTTGACCAGGCAGGCGATGTTGATTACTTAAGCAATAAAAATATATATTCCGCAAAAAAGGATAAATTCCGCGGTCTACGTTGTGATCGGTGAACGGCGCATGGCAGTCTGTGGCTTGAGCGGAACCCTACCGTGTGTACCATATCAGAACCGCCGTTTGAAGGATGTACAGGCGTGGCCGTTCTCTGAACCGCGGTCCCTGTTCATGCACACGGGATTCGGGCACAAGGGGTAAGGTTTGACCCACGACCGCCGCCCTGCGTTCTCAAGGGCCTACATCGGTCAGAAGTCAGGGCCAGATTGTCACTTTCTGGAATATTTGGCGTATGCGGTGGTGGAGCGCGGGTCCCGCGCTGTTACTTTGCATTGTATTTGGCGTAGAAGTTTGCACGCTATCTGGCGTAGTCTTCGAGCATGGACCATTTGGCTGGGTTCAAGACCGCGCCGGCGCCCGTTTGGGGCTGAGTTGGTAAAAGTGATAATGTCTTTTATCAGATATTATGGTACTTTTTACTGTGTTGCTTTTGGGGAGCTAAAAGGACCATTTAGGACGCAACACCTAAAGCAGCATCTCGTGTCTTTGTATTTTGGCCCGCCTGCCAAATAACAAGTATGGCAGCCTTTTCATGGTCAATTAGGTGCCGGAATCGACTCAGCCAAAATGGATGTCTCCAGACAACCATGCAGCCACTTCCTGATGGTCGCGTCGACTTGAGTACATCGCATTCGGGGTCCACCAACTCTGCCACTTGCTTTAAAACAAGTGGCAGAGAGTATGCAGTGGATTCCAAGGGTATGTTCAACAGTCCTGGAAGAGACGCGTTAAAAGCGATAAGCCAATCCAGCGCCCAGACGAAGGTTGTTCTGCACGTTGGTGGTGGAGTTGGGCAATTGTGTCCGCAACCATTCGGCTTCGAAGGCACGAACCGAAAATCGGCGCTGCAGCGGCACGTTGATACCGCCGCCCATCAACAACGCCAAACTATTGGCATTGACGGTGGATCCGGAGGGGGCGGGAAAGACACTGTGCAGGCCATTAGCCTCTCCGGCCAGAACCTGGCCGAAGAGTGCGGTGTGGCGATAGTGCGAAGTCCAGGTGTAGCGCGGTCCGAAGGTAGCGGTCACCAGATCCAACCCCACCCCCGATCCCTTCATATTGGCCGTATGCAATCCCGCCACATCGGCCACCACACCCAGTCCATGCCAGAACTGGCCATGGAGTTGTACACTGCCGCCCTGCATCCAGAAGTCGTCTTTGGCTACCGGATTGCCCAGAGCCGCGTGATAGACAATAGCCACCTCGAGCGATGGCTTTGAAGCAGGAGCTTGTTGCCCCCAGGCCGCTACACCGGCCACTGCACAGACGCCCACAAGGAGCAGTTTTCCGAAGATTGAAGTTTGCATATCAGTTCTCCTTGTTACTGCACGGTGAGGGTGAGATCGGTCGAGCGCGAGACGGTCCCGGCGGTCGCGGTCACATGGATGGTGTAGGTCGTGGGCGCTTGACTAAAGTAGCCATTGCTTGCCGAGCCGCAACCGCTCAATGCCGTCATGGCCGTAAGGCCGATGGCCAGCAACAGAAGCACAGAGATTGCCCTGCCCAGGCGCTTGCCGGCGCGGCGGAACCGCCCTGCAAAGGGCAGAAGCAGCAGCGCCAGAGAGAGTGGGGCGAGTGCGCGTCCCAAACCGCTAGAGGGATTGGTCTTTGCCGTCACTGAGGGAATCTGAACGGACAGCGTGATGGCGTTCAGCGGTGTATTGGCGGGGAAAGACCACGAGGCGCCAGTAAGCTGAGTCCAGGTGGACGGCGTGATGGTTGCCGTTGCCCCTGCAGGCATGCCTGTAACCGTCAAGCTGACCGCCGCGGGAACGATGGTTCCAGAGGTGGGCAGCAGGGCCAGCGGGAACGTCACCGTTCCTCCCGGCGCCACTGTTTGCGTGGAGTTCGTGCCGCTGATGCTGCCACTCCCGCTGACCGTGCCGGGATTCAGGTTGAAGTCCACCATGGTTTGCGTCCGTGCGCTGCTGTTTGACACGGCGTAGTTTCCGTCTCCGCTGTAGACCGCGGTAATGGAGTGCGGCCCCGCGCTCAGAGTCGAGATGAGGAGCGTGGCCACACCACCGGAGATCGTACCCTGACCCAGCGGAGTCGTGCTCAGGCTATCCATGAAGTTGACCGTGCCGGTGGGCACGCCAACCGTCGAGGTGACGGTTGCCGTGAGTGTGATCGGACCGATCAGCGCCGGGTTGGCGCTTGACGCCAGTGTTGCTCCCGTGGCTGCCTTGGCGATGCCGTCGGTGATGGTGCCAGTGACGGTGGCATAGTTGCCGCTGGCGTCTGTGAAGCTCCATGCATCGCTAGCGTAGCCGCCGGCGTTGGTGTGGGTGGTGCCGGAGAGTGTGAATCCGGCGCTGCTCAGGCTGACGCTGCTCACGCCCGTGGCCGTTGCTGTTGCTGTGTGTGCTGCGCCGTCAAAGGTCACGCTGTACGGCGTGGCCGTGACGACGGGAGTCGCCTTGGCGATGCCGTCGGTGATGGTGCCAGTGACGGTGGCATAGTTGCCACTGGCGTCTGTGAAGCTCCATGCATCGCTGGTGTAGCTGCCGGCGTTGGTGTGGGTTGTGCCGGAGAGAGTGAATCCGGCGCTGCTCAGGCTGACGCTGCTCACGCCCGTGGCCGTTGCTGTTGCTGTGTGTGCTGCGCCGTCAAAGGTCACGCTGTACGGCGCGGCCGTGACGACGGGAGTCGCCTTGGCGATGCTGTCGGTGATGGTGCCAGTGACGGTGGCGTAGTTGCCGCTGGCGTCTGTGAAGCTCCACGCATCGCTGGCGTAGCTGCCGGCGCTGGTGTGAGTCGTGCCGGAGAGAGTGAATCCGGCGCTGCTCAGGCTGACGCTGCTCACACCCGTAGCCGTTGCTGTTGCTGTGTGTGCTGCGCCGTCAAAGGTCACGCTGTACGGCGCGGCCGTGACGACGGGAGTCGCCTTGGCGATGCTGTCGGTGATGGCGCCTGTGACGGTGGCATAGTTGCCGCTGGCGTCTGTGAAGCTCCATGCATCGCTGGCGTAGCTGCCGGCGCTGGTGTGAGTGGTGCCGGAGAGCGTGAATCCGGCGCTGCTCAGGCTGACGCCGCCCACGCCGCTTGCCGTGCCTGCTGCGGTGTGCGCGTTGCCATCGAAGGTCACGCTGTAGGGCGTAACGGTGGCGATGGGCGTTGCTTTGCCAACGGTCAGCAGACTGCTGCTGTTGCTGCTGGTAGCGAAGGGCGCAGCCGGGTTATAGAGGACGTGGATGGAGTAGCTGCCTGCCGCCGCGCCAGCGGGTAGCGTGTAGATGGCGCTGGCTGTTCCGCTGGTCACTGTACCGCTGGCCACCGTCGAGCCTAGCTGGGTGGCGCCGTTGAAGACGGAGAATGAGACTGTTCCCACATTCACCGTTCCCGAACCGCTGACTACCGCTGCCGACAGGGTGACGGTCTGCGCGCTGGTGCTGTAGGTGAGTGTGGCCGGCGAAGCGCTGCTGGTGGTGGTCGCCGTGACGGTCTGGGTCATGGTTCCCGCGGCAGCCACGGTAAAGTTGCTGTCGCCGCTATAGGTGGCGGTGATCGGATCGGAACCTGCAACCAGCGATGAGGTCACGCAGGTCGCTTGTCCGAGGGCATTTACGGCCACCGCGCCGCAGCCGCTAAGTGGGTTGCCGCTGGCGGTGAAGTTCACCTTCCCCGAGGGAACAACGGGCGTCAACGCTGTGCCAGCGAGCTGCGCGGTGAAGGTCACCGTGTCGCCGACCATGCTGGAGTTGGAGGGCGATGCAGACAGGCCGATGGTTACCGCAGCCGCCGTGACGGTGTAGCTCGCCGAACCCGCGGCAGCCACCACGTAATTGCTGTCGCCCGCGTACGTGGCAGTGACGGTATTTGCACCGGCAGCCATCTTGGCGGTGGTGCAGGTTGCATTGCCGGCCGTGCCGACCTTGACGGCAGGGCAATCGGCACTGGCGCTTCCATTCACCAGGAAGGTCACCGTTCCCGTGGGAATTGTGGGCGTCAGAGTGCCGCTGAGTTGCGCGGTAAAGGCCACCGAGGTATTCACCACCGAGGGGCTGGCTGGCGACGGAGTCAGGCTGAGCGTCGGCGTGAGTGCGGCGATGGTCAGACTGAAGGTGGCCGTGGAAGTCCGGTTGTTGGCATCGGTGACCGTAACCGTATAGGTGGTTGCGGGGCTGGCTGCGGTTGCGGTTCCGGTGAGCGCGCCGGTTGTGGACGAGATGCTCAAGCCGGCAGGCAGCGTGGGTGAAACGGTGTAGACCAGCGGCGCGGTGCCGCCAGTCGCGGTGACCGGGGTAAAGCTGACCGTCCGATTGATGCTCACGGTCGAGGAGGACACATTCTGCGTCGCTGTGGGAGCCATCGGCGTGCTGACGCCGTTCAAAGCGATCGTCTGCATCGCGCCGGTAACGGCCAGGCTGTTATCGGTCAGAACCAGAGATCCGCTGACAGGGCCAAGCGCCGCTGTCGTCGGAGCGAAGCTGGCCGTCAGGGTGCAGGTGGCGCTCTGCGCCAGGGTTGCGGCTGAAGGGCTGCTGGTCGACAACAGCGGGCAGGCGGTTGACGCGCTGCTGTCCAGCGAGAAGTAGGCAGCGGTGCTGGGGTTGTTGCCGGTGCTGGGCTTGGGGATGTTCAGGGGCGCATTACCGCTGTTGGCCACTGTCACCGTTTGCGCAGCGCTGGTCAGGCCCTGCATGGTCGGGGCGTAGGTCAACGACGGCGGGTCGCTCAGATCCAGTTTCACCACCGTGTTGTTACCGTCAGCCGAGTAGATCGGATCTCCGCTTCCATCCAGCGTTACGTACATCGGTTCATAGACGACGCCGCCCAGCGTGTTGACCGTCGAAGTGGCATTCACCGTGCCGGTGCTGGCGCCGCCGCTGCCGGCTACGATCTCCTTGATCGCATTGTTCCCAGAGTCCGCGACAAAGACATCGCCGCTGGCGTCCACGGTCAGGCCGAAAGGAGAACTGAATCCACTACCCACCGAATTGGTGGTTGAAGTGGCGTTCACCGTACCGCTGGCTGCGCCGCCGGTGCCGGCTACGATCTCTTTCACTTGATTGAGGATCATGTCCGACACAAAGACATTGCCATTGCCGTCCAATGCGATGCCATAAGGGTGCGTGAATCCTGCGCCCACCACATTGGTCGTCGAAGTGGAACTCACCGCGCCGTTGCTGTCCGCAACGATCTCTTTCACGTTTGCAGCGCCATAATCGGCAACGAAGACATTGCCGTTTGCGTCAACAGCCACGCCCGTGGGCGCATTGATTCCCTGCCCCACAGCATTCACTGTGGAGGTGGCGTTGACCGTACCGCCCGCTGCGCCGCCAGTGCCCGCCATGATCTCGTAGACCGCGCCGTTGACGCCGACGTTATATTCCGCCACGAAGACATTGCCGGCGCCATCCACGGCCACGCTGGCGGGCTGGTTGAATCCGCTGCCAACGACATTGACGGTGGAGTTGGCGTTGACCATGCCGCTGGCTGCGCCGCCGGTGCCGGCTACGATCTGCTTGACTGTGTGCGCTTGCAGATCGGCGACAATCACATTGTTGTTGCCGTCCAATGCGACGCCATAGGGCCCCACGAATCCACTGCCCAGGTTGCTGGTCGCGGTGTTGCTGGGGAAGGTGACCATGGGCGCATTGCCCATGCCGCTCAGGTGGATGGTAGCCACCGCAACCGGCGGAGCCGAGTTGTCATAGAGCACGATCGCGCCCAGCCGCTGCCCGGGGAACTTAGGTGTGAAGGTGAAGTTCACCGTGCAGCTCTGCGTGGCGGTGTAGCTTGCGCCCGCCGCGCAGGTGCCGCCGGTGGCGTAAGCAAAATCCATATTCAACGCGCCCTTGGTCAGCACCTGAATGGCTGTGGCCAGGTTCGAGTTCAGCGTGGTGTTCGCGTTGAAGATGATGGATGCCGTCTGCACGCCGCTGCTCGTACCGGTGCTCTCTGTTGGCGCGATGAAAGAGGTGCCGGCGACGGTTTGATAGGCGGCGGACGATCCAAGGGTGTCGTTGGTGGCGATATAGCTATAGAGGCCCGCCGGGCTAAGGATGACGCTGTTCAGGTTGAAGGTGGCTACACCGTAGGATGCGTTGACCGTCATCGAGGTGTTGACGCCCGGTCCACTCACTGTCAATTTGATGGGGTCGAACGAGCCGTTGGCCAGGTGACCTTGATAGTCCTCTTCCGAGACAGCTACCGTTCCCGCGCTTGAACCCGGAACGGCCGCCGCAGCCGGTGGCTTGGTGAAGACCAAATGTTGAGCCGTTGGAACTGCCGCAGTGCCGTTGAGCATTATACTCTGCAAGCCACCGCTTGAGTTGTCGTACACACGCAGCAGGCCGCTGAGGAGCATCGCTCCAGCCGTCGCCGTCGGCGTGAATTTGACGCTGATGGTGCAGGAAGCACCCTCCGCAAGCGTTCCAGGGACGGTGCTCGAAGGTGTCATCAGCGGGCATGTCGTTGCCGAGCCGGTATCGATGGTGTAGTCCGCGGCGTAAGTGCAGCAGAGGCTGGGGTTGGTGCCGGAGGTGGGAATGGTGAAGACCAGCGGTGCGTTTCCGCTGTTGACGATGGTCGCTACCTGACTGGCGCTGCTCGCGCCATCCAGGGTGGACGGGAAGGTCAGCACCTCGGAGTTCGCAAATCCTATCCTGCGCATCACTCCAGGCATGTCGTAAAAGCTGTTTCCACCATCGTTCGTGACGGCATAGAACTGATCCAGCAGGTAGACATTGCCACTTGCGTCCACCCCCACTGCCTGAGATGTATTGCCCCCGTAATAAAGCCCCTTCAGCGTCGAGTTGGTGTTGATGGTGCCGCTGGCTGCGCCCCCGGTCCCAGCCAGAATCTCCAACGCCGAAGTACTAGTGGCCATCGTCAGGCGAAGACCAATGAAGACATCTCCGAGCGAGTCAAAGGTGATGGCGGCGGATTGATTGGTCAAGCTATGAACGATGATCGGAGTCGTGTTGGGGTTGATTACGCCACCCGGACCGGCAACGATCTCCTTCAGATAACTGTCGCCAAGATCGGGGAGCACGTAGAACTCCCCGGTATCGCTAATCAGAAGGTTTCCGTTGGGGTCCACCCCGACGCCCACCGGATTTCTGAACCCGCTGCCCACGGTGACGACCGAGGAGTTGGCGTTGACCGTGCCGCTGGGTGCGCCACCGGTGCCTGCCACAATCTCCTTCACCGTACCATTTGTCGAACCGTCGGGATTATCATCCGCGACGAAGACATCGCCGTTTGCGTCTACCGCAAGATATTCAGGGTAGTGGAAGGATCCACTGCCCAGCGTAATCACCGTGGAGCTGGAGCTGACGGCGCCGTACTGGTCTGCCAGAATCTCCTTGACCCCAGGGATGCCTATATCCGCAACATAAACATTTCCTGCGCCATCGATCGCCACGCCTTCGGGGCTCACAAATCCATGGCCAATGATGTTGTTCACACTGTTCTGGTAGACCTTGCCGATGTTCGAATCGGCGACGATGTACCCCCCGTAGGGATTGACCCACAGCCCCAAGGAATAAGGGAAGTCTTCATTCAAGTCATATTCGGTCAACGGGTATGGCTGCCACCAAGAGTAAGGGCCAGGAAAGCTTGCCACTGGCGCCAGTCCCATACCAACTAGATGCACGGTTGCAAAGGCGCTGCCGCCGGAGTTGACCAGCAGCACCGCACCCAGTTGCTGCCCAGGCCCATTGGGCGCAAAATCCGTATCTACTGTGCAGGTATCACCGGAAGAATAGTAGTGGGATGTGCCGTTGGTGGTGCAGGTGCCTGTACCTGCGCTGTAAAAACCCCCACCAAAGCCAATGACATTGACGGCACTGATGGTTCCACCCGAATCGAAGGAGAAGGTGATCGTCTGCGTGGGCGGAGTGGCCAAACCTGCGGCCACCGAGCCAAAGTTGACCGCCCCTTTTACGATCTCCTTCACCGCATTGTTTCCAAAATCGGCGACAAAGAGATCTCCGCCGGCGTCCACCGCGACGCCAATGGTGGTCTTAAAACCGCTGCCCAGAGGGATGACCGAGGAGCTGGCGTTGACCGCGCCACCGGAGGCGACGATCTCTTTTACCGAAGTGAAGTCCTCATCGGCGACAAAAACATTCCCGCTGGCGTCTACCGCGACACCGCAGGGCGCGACGAATCCGCTGCCCACCACATTCATGGTCGAGCTGGCGTTGACCGTCCCCGCGGCTGCGCCCCCGGTTCCGGCGACAATCTCCTTCACCGCGGCTGGCGCAAAACCTTGTCCCTCGACCCCAATAAAAACGTTTCCGTTGGCGTCCACCGCAATGCCCATGGGCGAGGCGAAGCCGCTGCGAAGCACATTCACCGTCGAGCTGGCATTGACCGTGCCACTGGCTGCGGTTCCGGTCCCCGCAACGATCTCCTTTACCGAGCCGTTGGTGGTGCTAAAATCCGCAACAAACACATTGCCGTTCTTGTCCACCGCAACCACCTGCGGGCTCACGAAACCGGTGCCCAGCAGGACCACCGTGGAACCGGCATTGACCGTGCCGCTGGCTGCGCCCCCGGTCCCGGCCAGGATCTCCTTTACCGCGTGGTTACCAATATCGGCAACAAAGACATTACCGCTGGTGTCCACAGCAATGCCGCTGGGAAAATTGAATCCAACACCCAACGGAATCACCGTCGAATTTGCGCTGACCGTGCCGCTGGCTGCGCCGCCGGTCCCGGCCAGGATCTCCTTCACCGCATTGTTGCCATAGTCGGCAACAAAGACATTCCCGTAGCCATCCACCGCTACAGCCGCGGGATTGCTGAATCCGCTGCCCAAAGCGAGAGACGTGACCGAATGCGCAATCTGCGCCTGGGCCTGTTTCATGCCCACCGGCAGCAACGCCAGCAGGCACAAAAAGGCCGCGCCGATCCAGCCGCGCTGAACCATTGATTTCCTTCTGTTGGTTTGATTGTGGTGGAAAACAGGGACGGCAGAGCAGCTAGAACGTGCAAGCAAGCCCATCAAATAACACTCTTTCTTTGGCTCTTACAAGGACATAGTTCTTCCGGCGGGCGAAAGGTCCGTGCGCAAGGCATCTTGTTTAGTTGATTTCTTGCCGAGTGTACCCCAAACCCAGATCTTTGTCTGTGATAGCGAAGAATAAATCCATAGATTTCTGTCTTTTATGTGTGCCGGGTACCGGGATAGGCGGGATCGAAGCCTTAGACCCAGCCTCAAAATTCGCATGGGAATGCAGACATGCCGGATTTTTGGGCACAGGCCGGCTTGGGTACAATAACATGAAGGCAACCGGTGCTTCTCAACATAATCACCGCGCGATGTGCTTGAGCTTGATAGCACTCGCAATTATTGGGAAGACAGGGCTGACAGATACTGCCAGCAAAGCAATTTGCCGCCTGCCTGTTTGAGCAACCAGCTCAAAGGGGCTGTGAGACGCACGATTCTCAGGCATTTCCAGATGTGTTGCGGCTCTGCAGTGCGAGTTCTCGGAATCCGTCGAGATTTGGCAAGAGTTGCAGCGTCTCAAGCAAAGCGCGGTCAGACTCCGCGACTTCGATTCCCATCGAACCGGTTGGATACACTTCTAGATCGTGGGCTAGATAATCTGCAAGAAAGACGGCGACGCTGCAATCGAATCCCGAGTGCGGAATGCGGGTGGGGTGATGGTGGTGCGCGATAGCCTCCACGGCAAGGTTGGGGATACCCCATAAACCGAGAAGATAGGCGCCGATCTCGGCGTGTGAGGTACCCAGGAGTTCTTCTTCGGCCTCATAGGCCCTGCATCCTCTGGCAGAGGCAAGGGCGAGCGAGGCGCAAAACTCGATGGGCATCACACTGGCCAGAAAGAGCCTTCCGATATCATGAAGAAGCGCTGCGACCACTGTAAGTTCACGGGTCTCCCGATCCAATGGGAGCGCACTCGCAATGGCCGCCGCACTGAGCGAATGTTGCTGTATCGAGTCGCAGACGGACTGAGGAACTCGCGAGTCGGGGCGGAAGATCCTGAATGCCTCCGAGGCCAGCGCCAGGTTCTTGATCGTCTCCATCCCCAGATATGAGACAGCGGTGGGTAAGCTCGTGACCTTCTGAGCCAATCCGAAAAAGGCGCTGTTAGTGAGTTGCAAGACTTTTGCCGCCATTGCGATGTCTTGCTCAATGACGGCTGCCACTGCGCCAATTGAAGCATCCGGATTGTTCACTGCCTTTCGCAGGTCGATGAGGGTGGTAGACAGCGATGGAAGTTCGCCCACCGATCCCACGATCTTGCGGATCTCCGGCGCGCATATCAACTCCTGCAATGTGCACACTCGCTCAATGGTGGATTGGAGTTCGGCTGCGCTGCACGGCTTCACCAGGAAGCGGTGGGCCACGCCTGCCGCGCGCGCCGATAAGGCGGCATCGGTGTATCCAGACAGAATTACGCGCGCGATGTTGGGGAAGCGATCGCGGATGTGCCCCATCAACGTGGCCCCATCCATTCCCGGCATCAGCATATCTGAGATGACAACGTCGAAGCTGTTTGTCTCGCAAGCCTTCAGGGCCGACGCGCCGCCGACAGCAAACTGGAGCGTCCAGCGATTCCGATCTCCGTGGAGCATCCGCCGTATGCCGTCGAGAATATTGCTATCGTCATCCACAAACAAAATGGATTTCATGCGGACACCACCTTTGCGCTGAGTATCGCGCCATTGCGTGGCAGACGAATGATAAAGGTCGTTCCTTTGCCTTCCTCAGATTCGAAGTGAATGCTTCCACCGTGTTTGTCAACGATCACCGAACGCGCAATCGACAAACCTTGCCCGGTCCCTTTGCCGATCTCCTTGGTGGTGAAAAAGGGATCAAAGATTCGGCTACGAATGTTTTCCGGGATGCCCGATCCCGTATCCTGTACCCGGATCTCGGCCCAGTCCACGCAGCATATGGTCTGCACTAAGATCTGCCCCTTTTCCGGACTAGCATTCTTCTGCTGTGCATCGGCAATTGCATGCGCGGCATTGACAATCAGATTCAGAATCACCTGATTGAACTCTCCCGGCAGACAAAGGACTGGAGGCAATGCAGGGTCGAGATCGGTTGTCAGGTCGGCCACGTACTTCCACTCATTCCGCGCGACTGTAATCGTGCTGCCTATCGCATGGTTCAAATCCAGCAGGACCTTCTCTTTCGTCCCAGGGTGCGAGAACTCTTTCATTGCGTTGACAAGCGTGGATACACGGGAAACTCCCTCAAGCGTCTGCTCGATGGCCTTTGGAATCTCCTCCATAAGATAAGCGGTGTCGGCGCGCTTCTCCGCTTCCTCTACTTCC
This sequence comes from uncultured Occallatibacter sp., assembly GCA_964493705.1. GTDB lineage: Bacteria > Acidobacteriota > Terriglobia > Terriglobales > Acidobacteriaceae > Telmatobacter. The sequence goes on along the minus strand of CAZBPD010000024.1, from coordinate 13,246 downwards.
TGCACGATCTCTTGAAGCAAAACGCTAGTCTTAGCCTCAAGACGCAGGTGCTTGTAATCCTTCAGCAAGGTTGTTATGTCCTTGAAGGCATCCATCAGGAATCGAACGTTATCTCCGATGTACTGAATAGGGGTATTGATTTCGTGAGCGATTCCCGCGGCAAGCTGGCCAACGGACTCCAGCTTTTGCGCCTGAAGCAATTGTTCGCGCAACAGCGTGCGTTCGGTGCAGTCCTCGCACATGCCTTCGTAGCGAATCACCGCTCCGTTCTTACGGATGGCGCGAATGCTCATCGTGACCCAGATCTTGCTGCGATCCTTGCGAAATACCTCGCATTCGAAGTTCTTCACTCCCCCGACCTTGTCCATCATCAGCATGAACTCCACTCCTCGCTTGGAGCTTACAAAGAGCTGCGTGGGGATGTCGGTAATGCTGGCGATCATTTCCTCCGGAGACTCGTAGCAGAAGGTAAAGGCCATGGATGGGTTTACGCTCAGGAAGCGCCCATCCGGCGTACTCTGGTAGATGCCGACAATGGCTTTGTCAAAAATTCCGCGGTACTTGAGCTCTGCCTCGCGTAACGCTTCCTCCATCCTTTTGCTCGCGCTAATATCCCGGCCTATACCCGCAATGCCGACCAACCGTCCATTTGCGTCCTGAATAGGGACTTTTGTCGTCAAAATGTCCATCTCGTTGCCGTCGATATCGCGGACCTTTTCTTCGCGGTTATGTAATGGCTGCCCAGAGAGAATCACCCGCTGTTCGTCTTCATAGAACGCATTGGCAAGTTCCAGTGGGTAATAGTCGAAATCTGTCTTCCCTTGCAATGCTTCCGGAGTATCTACCCCAACCACCCGCGCCAGGTAACGATTGGCCACCACAAACCTGCTTTGAATGTCCTTTACATACATAAAATAGGGCATGTTATCGATCAGAGCGCGTAACATATTTCGCTCATTGACCTGATTGGAGTGAACTTGGCGCAATATCTCGTCTTCCCGCATTCGAACTGTGTAGTGGATCATCGAACGGACTCTGAAGTACATGCCCACAATTACGCCGACGAGTACCAGCGCCGCGAGTACTTCCTGCATCGATTGCAGCCGGGCGATCAATGCGAGTTCGCTCCTGAAGTCGCCCGCTAAGTCTCGCTGCAGGGTATCGAGCGCAAACTGAACGGATTTATTCTCACGCGAGAGGGCCGCCATGTCTTCTTGTTTGGGAAGCACTCCGTTCACATCTGCGGCCGTCGCGTAAAACATTTGCGATTGAAGCCGAAGGTGTGCAAATGCGTCTTGTAAAGTGGCAATCTGTGCATACCGCGCGGGATTGAACCGCATGGACTTGGCGGCGTCCGCGAGCGCTGAGATTGTGGCAACTGCCTGTAAATCGGCACTACCGAGTGCTTCTTTCTCCTGCGTCAAAACGGCATTATTGTATTGCCGGTTCATTCTTTCAAACGCGCTATCTGCTTTCTGACTGTCGAGCGTGGCGGGAAACAGGAATAGGGAGGCAATCATGACATGTTTTCGTACAGCATACGAGGTCCACTGCATGATCCCCAATATCCCTATCGCCCCAAGCACCACGACAAGGATGCTGCGGTTTAACGATCCGCGGGGCAAGGTGCGCGATATCAGGCTCGAAAGTTCCAAGGCTTACGCTCCTTTCGACCGGCGCTCAGGACGTGCCAACCTGGTCCCGGCGATCACGCTTGCGGGATTCTCGATCCGTCAATCACCCATTTATGGGGTGCGGGGTCTCGTCGCCGAAGTCTGCTTGCTCCGCTTCGTTCCTGGCTTCGAGGTGCACCGGCTTGGGACTCGGTTTGCTTCAGTTCATCGTCTTTCCCTTGGAATTCCCTCTTGACGATTGTGGCTACCCTGATCAAAGGACGATTGCGAACCATGGCACGAAAAGCCGTCAGTCGCCGACTCCCGCAAATGCCGCCTCAAATTCATTTGCTTGTCTAAGGGAAAGGAGGCGCTGATGCACCTGCAATTTGTATCGGCAAATCGGCTTTTTTCGTGAGAGAGTAGTATTTGTGAGTCGATGGCGCTTGTACTGAAATGAGAGACAGGGCTGAAGTCCTGATTCCAAGGCAGGATGAGGCCGATGAGAGATTGAAGATCATCCTGGCGGTTGGATCGGTTCGAAGGGGCTTGATGCGGGTTGATACTTGATTGTGCGCGGGCTGTTGTTCCGAGTGACCATTGCAGGGTAACAAAATGAATCGGCAGCGTTTGAGGGAATGTCGTGACGGACAGAATTCTCTTTGTTGATGACGAAAAGGGCGTTCTCGATGGTTATGAGCGATTGCTGCGTAAAGAATTCTACGTCAGCGTGGCGCAGAGCGGACAAGAGGCATTGGCGGTAATCAGGGAGCATGGGCCGTTCGCAGTTGTCATCTCAGACATGCGCATGCCAGGGATGAATGGCGCTGAATTCCTGTCGCAGGTGCGGGCAATGGCGCCCCACACTGTCAGAATGTTGCTCACCGGATATACCGACCTGAAAGCAGCCATTGACGCGGTAAATGAGGGAAACATATTTCGATTCCTGACCAAGCCAAGCACCAAGGAAGTCCTGATAGACGCAATCAATATAGGTTTGACGCAGTACCATTCCGCTATGGCCGAAGTAGAGCTCCTCAAAAAAGCCCAGTTATTCGTGCAGTCCAAGGCTGCCTGGGAGACGGCTGATCTCTGCCCGTGGGACAACTTCGAGGGGCCTACCGGCCTGGCAGGGCCATCCCAGGCAAGAGAACATCTGGCCCCGTTGATGGGCCTGGACTCCCGATGCTTTGTTGTTCTGCTTAAGATCACGACGCTACAAACCTTGGAGAAGCGCTATGGGGAGGATGCGGCAGGCGACTTTCTGAATGTCACGGCTCAATTCCTGATGCAGACCTTTCGCTCGGAGGATCGGTTTTTCCACTGGGATCGAGACGTACTCATGGTTGTCGTTCGGCGAAATCTCTCGCCCGAAGCCATGCACACAGAGATTGCCCGTTTGACATCGGCCCGACGGGAACATGTGATGGAAGTCAATGGAAGGAGCATCATGATCGCCAGTCCCATAGCCTTCGACCTCCTTCCTGTGTCGAGGTTTCTCACGTTCCAAGAACTGCTTGCAGCATTCGAAACCGATTTGACCGGAAGGACACACTAAGGCTATGGACACATCGAGCGACCGAATATCGTCTTCATTGAATCCCAAACCCGAATCGTGGGATTCTTCATTCGACCTGGTGCCCGTGCCCCTGCTGCTCGTTGATCGCACGGCGCGAATCGTAAGGGCCAACCCATCTGAATGTCGTCTGCTGGGCTATACGGCCGAAGATATTCAGGGAAGACCGGTCTGGGAGTTCATTGCAGATGAAGAAAAGCAAAACGCTCAGGAACGCTTCCGGGATATCTTGAATGGCATGGAGATGAACACATCCTATCGACGCCGCTTCAAGACCAAGACAAACGACAGCGTGATCTGCGAGTTGACCGTCCAGATCATACGGAATAACCTCCCCGAGGGACCATTTGCACTGTTGGTAAATGTGGATGTGACATGGCAAGTCGCAGAAGCCCGCCGCCGTGGAGAGACCGCTCGTTGGTTGGCGGCATCTTTTCGTTCGATGCCGGAACCGACAATCATCATCGACACGCTCGGGCAAATTCGCTATCTCAACCTCGCCGCAGAGCGTCTCCTGGGATGGAGCGAAGCCGAAGCCTCAGGCAAAGTTGCCGAAGAATTGATTCCACGGAGCAATGTGCTTTCATCGGACGGTGTCGAGGCGGACTATGACGTTCGACAGGGAATAGCGCTCGGATGGTCTGGTTCGGCGGTCCTAGTCACCAGAGGCGGAGTTGCAAAGAGAATGCAAGTCAGAACAGAACCCGTCGTCGATACCAATGGCCTCGTTCTGGGGATCGCTGTCTGTCTGCGAGAGCATTGATTCTCCATGGTATTCGGTGGATATCCCGTCGGCCCGATCATTTAACTCTTTAGCGACCTTCTCTGCTTCTCCCAATCGCGAGTGGTTTCTCCCGACATCGGGCGTGCAATGAAATACCCCTGCGCGAGATCGCATCCCAAGGTATTAAGGTAATTGAAGGTATTCTCGTCATCGACCCCCTCCGCCGTGACACGGAGACCGAGGCTGTGCCCAAGATCCACAATCGATTTAATGACGGTGAGCGATTCCCTGGTTTGCTTTTCAATCAACACAAATGACTTATCGACCTTGATCTCCGAGAAGGGCAATCTTACCAGTTGCACCATGGAGGAATACCCGGTTCCGAAGTCATCAATCGACAATTGAAATCCTTTCATGCGGATGCGAGTCATCAAATCGAGCGAGAGGATGGGATCGACCATGGCGCTGGTCTCCGTCAATTCCAGGACAATACGCTCCGGAGCAATCTGAAACAGATGGCAAAGGGTTGCAAGATGATCGGCCAACCGAATATCGACGAGGCTCCTTGCGGAGAGATTTAAAGACAAGTGCAAATTGGAGTCCGGGAATGCGCCGGTGAACCACTCGAGGCTTTGGTCAAAAACCTGCGCGGTCAAGGCATCGATCAACCCAGTTTCCTCGGCAACGGGAATAAAGTTGTCCGGCATAACCATCCCCCGGTCGGGATCCTGCCAGCGAACCAGCGCCTCTAGTCCGACCATCGCGCCGCTCTTGCATTCGATCTTAGGTTGATATGCCATTACGAATTCATGGCGATCGAGCGCATTTTGCAGATCCCGCCGGGTTATCTCAAAATCGTTCCCACTCATTGATTCCTTAAGTGACGAGAGTGGTTGATCGGGCCCGCATTCTTCACAAAGGAGCACGCGCAGAGCCTCTTTCGAGACAGGCTTGGAGACGATCCCCGCGATACTCAATCCGTGCTCTTGCGCCGACCGCTGCGCGGCGGCAAGCACGCGTGTGCCCATGCCACTCAATATGACGATCCGCGCCTTGCATTTGCGTTCCGCCAGCAGGCGCATAATCTCAACGCCGTCGAGTTCCGGCATGACCAGATCTATTGTGATAATGTCGGGATTCCATTCGACCAACTTCAAGAAGAACTTATCGGCATCTGTAACGAACTCCGCTTTGAAGCCGAAACTCTCAGCCATCCACTGGATCGTCTGACCTACTGATGCGTCATCGTCGAGGATAAGAATGCGCCTGTTAGGCATCGCGACCCTCCTCGCCGGGTTGAGATGAACTTTCCGTCAACATGCAGCGAATTCTCCTCGCCAATTCTATCCTCGTGTAGGGTTTGCTCAAAAACTGCACATTTCTGTCCAGCAGTCCTTCGTTCAGAACTGCCTTATCTGCATACCCGGAGCAATACAGCACCTTCAACTTCGGATTTAACTTAAATGCTTCCCTTCCCAATTCCCGGCCATTCATCCCCCCCGGCATCACAATATCCGTGAGAAGAAGATCGATATCCGCACGCTCTGAGATGATCGAGAGAGCCTCCCGTCCATTTGTGGCGTGAAGAACCCTATACCCAAGACTGAGCAATTGGGAGTGGGCAAATTCGCGGAGGGAATTGTCGTCTTCTACCAGAAGAATAAGTTCCGAACCGCGAAGATCGGCAACGGAAGTGGAAGACCGGCTGACTGGCTCGCTCGCTTGCCCGGATTCGGGAAGATAAAGCTTTACCGTTGTGCCGTGCTCCAGTTCCGAATAGATCTTGATGTGCCCTTTGGACTGCTTGGCAAAGCCCCACACCATACTTAGCCCCAGGCCCGTGCCTTTGCCTACTTCCTTGGTAGTAAAGAAGGGATCGAATACCCGGCCGAGATTCTCAGGAGAAATGCCACAACCCGTGTCAGAGACTGCGATCATAATGTAGGGTCCCGGCTCCACGCCTGGATTCTGCTCTGCGTAGTCGGATTCAAGCACCACGTTATCCGCTTCGATTGTCAGTTTGCCGCCGTCGGGCATGGCATCGCGGGCGTTCACCGCAAGGTTCAACAATGCGCTTTCAAGCTGTGCCGGATCAACGAGCGCTTCGCAGAATGCCAAGCATGGATTGATCTCAAGTTCTATATCCGCTTTCAAGGTGCGGCGCAGCAGGCCCTGCATATCCTGAAACAACTGGTTGATGCTGACCGCCCGCGGTTGTAAAGCCTGACGGCGCGCAAAGGCCAGCATATGATGGGTCAAATCCGCTCCTCGCCGGGCGGCGTCTAGAATCATATTCGCCATCTTGCTCAGGCGCGTGCTTTCTTTGACTTCCTCTTCAATAAACTCGGCGCAACCCAGAATCACAGTGAGAAGGTTATTGAAATCGTGGGCGACTCCCCCGGTCAACTGGCCGATCGTCTCCATCTTTTGCGCCTGCCGGAATTGCTGTTCCAGCAGCTTTCTCTCAGTGATGTCGCGAGCCACCACCACCGACCCGATGACTGCGCCGTAACTGTCGCGCAGGGGGCTGAAACTGTAGCTGCCAAACCAGCTTTCGCCAGTGTCTTTGCGGCGCAGACTGTATTCGAGATTGGTGGCCGTCTCGCCTCTTTGCGCTCGGGGAACCGGCCACATCTCAAGCGGAAGCAATGCTCCATCCGCCGTGCAGACATCGAGGATGCTGTAATAATCGGAGAACTTGCTCACGCACTCGTCCTTGCTTTTGAACTTGTGAAATGCGGCAAAGGCGTCGTTGCAATGAATAAAATGGCCGTCGGAATCGGAGATGAAGACGGCGTCTGTCATGCTTGCCAGCGCCACATCCAGCTTCTCCCGGTCTGCCGCGCGCGCCGCTTCCGCCCGCTTGAGTTCGGTGATGTCGGTGTGGACCCAAAGCCTTCCGTAGGACTCTCCATGGATGGTCAAGGGGACGAAATCCCGCAGAAGCAATTTCCCCGTGCGCAGCGAAACCTCTTCGCCTAATACCAGCCTGTTTTCCTTAACTATCTCATTTATGCGGGCGACCGATGCCTCGGGATGCAGGTTGACCCGCTTGATCCTTTCGATCATATCGGCGGCATTTGTCCCGGCCAGGCCGTCCGGTGTCTCCTCGGGACAAAACAAGTTGCAGAATGCCCGGTTTGCAAACTCAATCCTCCCGTCATCCGTAACCAACAGAACACCGGAATACAAATTGGAGAGGATGGCATAGAAACGCTGAAGGGTGTTCTGCAGGACACTCTCGGCTCGTTTACGGTCGGTGATGTCCTGTGCGATGCCCAGCATCACGGTTTGCCTGGAAGCTGAATCCCCCAGGGGTGCAGCACGCATCTCCAACCACCGCCGCGTACCCTTCAAGCCTTCGATCTCGCACTCGATCATTTCCGATTCGCCGCTGCAGACACGCTCTGTCAGACGGCGAAAGGCGTCGCGGCTTTCCGCCACAACCGTCTGAAATATGCTCCGGCCGGAGAAATCTTCCACGCCGTCCGCCTCGATCATGCGCAGTCCCTCCCCATTGATCCTCAGCACCGTTCCATCGGAAGCAACTGTCAGGATGCAATTGGGACTGTTTTCAATGATGGCTCTAAGATGGGCCTCGCGCATGGACAGCGTTCGGTTTGCCTCTTCCAGTTCGAGGGCTTTGCTTTCCAGCTTGCGAATGAGAACCTCGCTGTACTGGCGCAGAAGATTCGTTTCTCCGCCCACAGGGGCATTGGTAGGAGACATGTCGCCGCGCACGGCTTTCGCCAATACCTCGCGGATCTGATCCATAAAAGGAGACGGTTCGGTGGGCTTTACGATAAAGGCGTCCGCGCCGAGGTCCAATGCAAGTTGCCTATCTTTGTCGTCGACATAAGTAGCCGTGTACACGACAAATGGGATACGGTTCAGCCGCTGGTCTGCTTTCCATGTTTGCAACAGAGTAAAGCCGTCCATAACCGGCATGAGCAGGTCGGAAATGACCAATTCCGGAAGATGGGCCAAGGCTGACTCCAGGGCTTCCGCTCCGTTGCTAGTGGAAGCCACCTCGTACCCTGTGGCGCTCAACAACGCCTGCAAGTAGTAGAGGTTTTCGTCGTTGTCGTCCACGATTAAGATTCTTTGCATGGCATTGTCCCGCCTTCTTCGCCAGTAGCCGGTTATCGAGGCAAGTGTTTGGAAACCTGGTCGATAAACGTGCCGGGGTTAATCGGTTTTTCGATGTAGTCGGTGGCGCCCGATGCCAGCGCCTTCTCGCGGTCTCCCACCATCGCGTAGGATGTTACCGCGATGATGGGCGTATCGCGGAGCGCGATATCCTGGCGAATCTCCGCGGCAACAGCATAGCCATCGAGCATGGGGAGTTGTATGTCAAGCAGAATCAAATCAGGGCGCAACTCGCTGGCCATGGTCACGCCTAGCCTTCCATCGCGGGCTTCATGAACGCAGAACCCATGCTTCTCAAGCAGGAAGCGCACCAGATAAAGATTCTGCTCATTATCCTCAATCACTAGAACGTTGTTCTTCATGAGTCTTGTCCCACACCAAAGGTAGTCGAACGGTGAATGTGCTGCCCCGATCGGGAACGCTCTCCATGGAGATGAATCCTCCCAGAAGCTCTACCAGCCGCTTGCAGATGGAAAGGCCCAATCCGGTTCCTTCGCGCTTGCGAGCCAGGCCCGTATCCGCCTGACGAAATGGTTCAAAGATGCTTTGATGATATTTGGGGTCGATCCCTATCCCGGTATCCCGAACCGCGATGACGATCGACTCGCGTTCCAAACGGCATTGCACCTCAACTTCTCCCTGGTCGGTGAACTTGACGGCATTCCCCAGCAGATTGATAAGAACCTGCTCGGTGCGCCGCTGATCGCTGAAAATCTCGCCTACCTCGGGCGAAAGCACGGTGCGTAAGGTGATCCCTTTTTTCTCGGCCAGTGGCAATATGGTGGAAACGGTTTTTTCGATAGCGGGGAGCAAGGAGAAAGATGCGCAATGAATATCCAATTGGCCGGCCTCGATTTTAGAGATGTCGAGAACGTCGTTGATTAACGCCAGCAGATGCCGGGAACTGTTCTGCACCATTCCAAGTTGCTTTATCTGCTCGTCGTTGAGGGGCCCTGCAAGCCTTTGCAGCACGATTCCCGTGAAACCGATGATGGAGTTCAGCGGGGTCCGCAGTTCGTGAGACATGGAAGCGAGAAAGGCAGACTTCAACCGATCGGCGGATTCCGCCGCGTCCCTGGCGACCACGAGTTCAGCAGTGCGCAGGCGCACACGATCTTCCAGTTCGCAGCGTGCCCGTTCCAGCGCAGCTATAGCAACAGTGCGCTCGTTTCGTGCACGCAAAGAGACGATGCCATGCGCTAAGTTTTCTCCCAGTTCGGCGAGAAGTCCGACTTCCGGTTCATCGAAGGCTTCGGGTTCCTGCGCGTAGATCACCAAAGCGCCATTCACCGTATCCCCAAGGCGCAAGGGAACCGACATGACAGACTCAAAGATGTGATGAGCCAGTTCTTTGCGCCATGGAGCATAGGCTGGCTGGCTCCGAAGATCGTGCATCACCACCGGCTTCCCGGTGCGAATGGCGATACCGACCGATCCCCTTCCGAATTCGTTGTCGGCCCAACTCACATGAATGTTCTCCAAAAAGCCCATGACGTTGCCCGCGGAGGCAATCGGCCGCACGGTGCAGGCGCTGTCGTTGTCAGTGTATCCAACCCATGCAAATACATACCCTGCCTCGCCCACCACGATGCGGCAAACCTCGTCGAGCAGGGCTTGCTCCTCACTGGCATGAACCACGGCGGTGTTGCATTGCGACAAGACCCGAAGAGCCCGGTGGGTTTGGCGCAGGGTCTCTTCTTTCGCCTTGCGTTCGGTAATATCCGTGCTGATTCCGCACAGCGCGTAAAACTCTCCGTGGTTGTCTCTGATCGCCACCTTGATGCTCTGGTAGCTGTGCAGGCCATCGGCCAGCAGTGACTGTTCCTCGAACTCCTGTGTGCAGCACTGCACCACTGCCTGGTCATTGGCCGTGAACTGACGGGCGGCATCTTCGTTAAAGAGATCGAAATCCGTCTTCCCTTTGGCCTCTTCGCTGGAGATGCTGAAAACCTCGCTCCAACGTCGATTGACAAAAAGGTACCGGCCAGCCGGATCTTTCATATAGATCATTACCGGTGCGTTGTCGAGCACCGCTTGTAGCTCTGCCGTGCTCTTGCGGACCAACTCTTCGGCGAGCTTGCTTTTTGTAATGTCCGTCAGCATGAGCAACAAGCCATCGGTACCGCGCAGTTCATCGGGAATCGCAGTTGTGGAAACCTTTGCCCACACCTCTTCGCCGTCTTTTTTGCGCAGGCGAAGTTCGCTTGCGCCAACGCCGAAAAGCGAGGCATGAAAGATTTCAGGGCAGAATTCTTGAGCCCTTTTTTTGGCCATTTCTTTGGGATCATACCCGAGCATGGAGGCAAACTGACGATTGACGAAGGTAGTGCGGCCTTTTCCGTCCAGGGTCCAGATGCCTTCGTTGGCCAATTCCACAATCCGGCGATAGCGCTTTTCGCCTTCTCTTTCGGCTTCCTGTTTCGCCTGATCCCGTATGAGAGACTCCCGCTCGGCTTCGCTGGCTTTCCGCTCCGCAATCACGGCGGATAAGAGAAGGCCGGAGATGGCGAAGTTGGCAAAGAACAGTTGCAGCAAGAGTGCATTGGTGAAAGCTAGATCTTTGGAAAACGGTCCCAGGCCGTGCGCGGTCGCAAACAACCCCACAGCGGCAATAATGGCATTGACCAGAGCCGATCCGGCCACCCCAAAGCGGATCGCCGCCCATAAGACAAAGGGAAAAACTACCAACGCCAACACGGTATGCCGGGCAGCAAAAAAAAGCTGCTCGTCGAAGAGCAATACGCTGGTAAGGGAGGTAAGCAGCAGCAGCGCGACCAACTCCGCCATGCGGGCGGAGGAGCGCAATCGCATCAACTCGCGAAAAGAGAGCAGCAAGGGAGCAGCCAGCAGTATTCCCATGCCGTCGCCCAGATAGTACATCAACCACGTCGAGGCCGCGGTAGCCCAGGGCTTCACGCCGGTGAAAATCAGAACGCCGGTTCCCATCGAGGCGCTGATCGTCGAACTGAGAGCAGCCGCCAAAACCATCAGCGCGAGCATGTCGCGAAGGCGGTTTAGCGAACTTCGAACCCCGGCGAACCTACGCACAAGGAACGCGCCCGTCAGCGCCGCGAGGGTATTTCCTCCAGCCAATCCAAGGGCCGTCGGGATTTGGAGATGAAAAATGTAATTGACCAGGAAGGCGGCAACAAAGATGCCAGGCCAGCATCGCCACCCAAAGAGCAGCAAACATGCCAAAGCCACCCCGGAGGCTGGCCAGACCGGGGAGACGTTACCTGCCGTAAAAGGCACAGCCAAGCCTGCCATGCCCGCCAGAAAATAGAGTAGGGCGGTACCTGCCAAGCGTTTGAAGACGGGTGTCGTCATATGGGCTCTTGGACTCATTCAATGTACACCCAAAGATGAAGTCTTCCGATGTTATTCCTGTTACTAAAAGCGCACGAGAGAGAAAAAATGGGAAATCTGTGACGTCGTTCTGCAGATTGGCGTCTGGGGCGGCCGTTTTCCGTGTACACGCAACGCCCGTCCCAACGAAATAAGTGTCAAAGGGACTGAAGCGCACCAAGTGAACGCAGCCGCTACGTCCTCGCACTCCATGCGCTGACCGGTGTAGATAGAGATTCCCGGCATTGCCGATGGCCGCCTTGATTTGTTCGCTCAAACGGAGATCTTCTTCCCGTTGCGCATCCATCTCGTAGAGAATCGACTTGGCCAGCCTACGCACTTCCAGCACAATCTGCTCGCACTGAGCGCGCAAGGCAATCATCTGTCCACCCCCGCCCATCGCCAACTGCTCAATCTCATTCGCCTTCACGCGCAGCAGCCGAGCCAGGCCCCGGCGCATACGGTCAACGGTGCGCTCGGCAGGCCATCCCGCTGGGCGCCGATACCTTGTATCGGGAAGAGAAGCAGATCCAGGATCTGCGCCAGCGCGAGGTTGCTCCGCACGTCAGCGAGTACACGCAAGAACAGGTGGAGTGGTTCTACCGGTGAACGAGTTCCATACGATTTCTCCGATTCCCTGCCCTGAAACCCACTACCGCACCAGCCCCGCATCGCGGGATGGCCAGTAGACGAAGGCAGCCTTGCCGTAGATGAGCTCGCGCTCGACGGGGCCGAACTCGCGGCTGTCTGAGGAGATGGAGCGGTGGTCGCCCATCATGAAATACATCTCCTCGGGGACGATCATCTCTGGATACGAGCGCGTGTCGCGGTACTCGGCGGGGACGTAGGGCTCGACCTGCCGCTGGCCGTTGAGAATCACCGCGCCGTGGTCGATGCGCAGGCGGTCGCCGGGCAGGGCGATGACGCGCTTAATGTAGCTCTTCTCCGGGTCGCGGGGATAGTGGAAGACCACCACGTCGCCGCGATGGATGGCCTCAATGCGGTAGACAAATTTGTTGATGAAGAGCCGGTCACGGTCCTCAAGGCGGGGCAACATGCTGGTGCCCTCGACGCGAACCGGCTGGTAGAGGAAGGTGATGATCAGCACCGAGGCGATGGCCGAGACCAGCAGGTCGCGCAGCCACAAGTTCAAACCGCCGGATTTGCTGGGCGCGGGCGGAGCGGCGGGGGGCATCGCCGGATCAGGCTTCTCGCCGGGTTCCGGAGGAGAAAGGGAGGGATTGGGGGGGAGCGTTTGCATCACTCTTCTAGATTAACCGCATCCGAGGCCGCCTAGGGAACAGGGGGCCTGGCGCGGTTGTGCTTTCGCACCGTTTTAAGTTGGTTCGTCGCGTGAACCAATGCGGGAGCTGAAGTCTTTGCAGGGTCAGGACCGCAGGGCATTCTTTCGTCCATCGGCTCGTATTCCTGGCCTGCCGGGCGGCAAAGTGTGAATCCGACCCTTGGCAGAGTTGCAGGAAGTGGTCCGCTCTCACCGTTGATGGTCACCGTAGCCTGTGCCGGTGTCTGTGCTGGAAAAAGCTGCTGAACGGGCGCAGCCGGGATCTTCCGTACCTCACTGGTGACGCGGGAGTAGTCTTGCGTCGGCGCTGGAGATCGCGCCGTATTCCAGGCGGCTAGCGATGCACCCATAACCAACGAAACGCCCAACGTCCCGACCTTCAGCACCCACCGCATGGCGTCCTCCGCGCGGTTCTGCCTAATAGTATAGGCAAGCCAATCCCTCCCAGGGAGAGCAACTTCTGTCGATCCTTGGGGCAAAGCGCATGTGAACGACCACCGGCTAATAGCCGGTGGCTTCGGGTTACGGCTGGAAGC
>CAZBPD010000023.1:0-67601 GCA_964493705.1 uncultured Occallatibacter sp. | reverse complement strand
CCAGCGGCATCGCCGTGGGCATGGCCACCAACATTCCCCCGCACAACCTGACCGAGGTGCTCAACGCCACCATCGAGATGGTGCAGAACCCCGAGGCCATGCAAGACCGGGAATTGGCCTTGAGCCTGGTGCTGCGCCACGTGCAGGGGCCGGACTTCCCCACTGGCGGCTTCCTCTACGGCAAGAGCGGCATTCCCAACGCTTACCGGACCGGACGCGGCCGCTTCATGATGCGCGCCAAGGTGGCCATCGAGAACCTGACCAAGGAAAAACAGGCGCTCATCGTCACCGAGATCCCCTATCAGGTCAACAAGTCCAAGCTCATCGAGCGCATCGCCGAACTGGTCAACGACAAGATCATCGACGAGATCAGCGACGTCAACGATCACTCCGATCGCGACGGCATGAGAATCGTCATCGAGTTGAAGCGCGGCGCACAGCCGGAGATCGTGCTCAACCAGCTTTACAAGAACACGCAGATGCAGGAGAGCTTCTCCATGATCTTCCTGGCGGTGGTCAACGGCCAACCGCGGGAACTGGGTCTGGATCAGGCGATTCAATGCTTCATCGATCACCGCATCGACGTGGTGCAGCGCCGCACCGTCTACCTGCTGCGCAAGGCCCGCGAGCGCGAACACATTCTCGAAGGCTACAAGATCGCCCTCGACAATCTGGACACCGTCATCCGCATCATTCGCGCCTCCGGCTCGCGCGCTGAAGCCCGCGAGAACCTCTACGCCTGGGGCAAGGGCAGCGAGATCGTCATCACTCTGGACCGCGAGCGCCTGCCGCACGAGGAAAAGGGCCTGACCCTGCGCCAGATCGACGCCATCCTCGAATTGCAGCTCTATCGCCTCACCCAGCTCTCCATCGACGAGTTGCTCAAGGAACTGGAAGAGATCCGCACCCGAATCGCCGAATACGAATCGATTCTTGCCTCGGAGACCAAGCTGCGCGCGGTGATCGTCAAGGAGCTGGAAGACGTGCGCGACAAGTACGGCGATGTGCGCCGCACCCAAATCGTTGACGAGAGCGCCGAGTTGCAGCTCGAAGACCTGATCGCCGACGAGCAGGTCGCCGTCACCGTCAGCCACCAGGGCTACCTGAAGCGGACGCCCATCAGCATCTATCGCCAGCAGCGCCGTGGCGGCCAGGGCCGGATGGGGATGAAGACCCGCGAAGAGGACTTCGTCTCACAGTTGATTGTGGATTCGACGCACGCCTATCTGCTGTGCTTCACCAACACCGGACGCGTCTACTGGATCAAGGTCTACGAGGTTCCCGATGTGGGCGCCGCGGGCAAGGGCAAGAGTATGCAGAGCCTGCTCAGCTTGCAGGCCGGCGAGAACGTCCGCGCCATCCTGCCGGTGCGCGACCTGGAAGAGGAAGGCAAGTTCATCTTCTTTACCACGCAAAAAGGAACTGTCAAGAAGACCCCGCTCAAGGACTTCTCGAATGTGATGGCCCGCGGCATCATCGCCATCGGCATCGACAAGGAAGACGAGCTGGTGGCCGCACGCCTGACCGACGGCTCGGAGATCGTCTTCCTGGCCACGCACCTGGGCATGGCCATCCGCTTCGACGAGTCCAACGTGCGCTCGATGGGCCGCCCGGCCTACGGCGTGCGCGGCATCGAGCTGGCCAAGAACGACTACGTGGTCGGCGTCGCCATCACTCCCAAGGAGCACGAACCCGGCGCTTATCGCATTCTGGCCATCACCGAGAACGGCTTTGGCAAGCGCACCGATGTGGACGCATACCGCCTGCAAACCCGCGGCGGCAAGGGCGTCAAAAACATGGCGGTCACGCCGCGCATCGGGCGGGTCAACTGCATTCAATTGGTCGACGATACTTCGGAGTTGATGGTCATCAGCCAGTTCGGCAAGATCATCCGCATCGACACCAAGACCATCCGCGCCGCCGGCCGCGCCACCCAAGGCGTTCGCCTGCTCAACCTGGACTCGGAAGACAAGGTAGCCGCCGCCGTCATCATTCCTCCCGAGGAACTGAAGGACGACGAACCGACGCTGCTGTGAAGACAGTGATCAGTCTAAAGTGATCGGTGGAAAGTAAAAACGCCCCAGGTCTTCGGACCTGGGGATTTTTATTGCAAAAGAATCTGAATCTGCCGGCCGTTTCCCGAATGAAAAAGTTGTATCGCTTGTTTCTGCTTATTTGCGCATGGAGCACGCGCCCGAATGTAACTTCGATCCCACGCCGTTCCCCATCGCCGCCAACAAGATAGGCCCATTCAACTCCCAAAACACCTTCCCTAGCGGCCGCTGCTTGAAAGATTACTTTCTCTTTCCCCACGTCGGCCGCATGGACGACATCTGGGCTGCTTACTACCTGCAGGCCAAAGGCTATTGCGTGACCTGGAACAAAGCCTCGGTCTACCAACAGCGCAATATCCACGACCTGGTTCGCGACATGCAGCAGGAGTATTGCGGCTACGAAAACAACCTCCGGCTGGTCGGCGATCTGGCCCGCGATCCCGAGTCCATTGCGCAGTTTCTTCCCGGCCGTTCCAACTGGGCCTTCTCGCTCTACAGGAGGCATTTCAGCCATGAGTAAAATCCTGGTAACCGGCGCAGCCGGCTTTGTCGGCCGGCACATTGTCAGGCGCCTGCTCGAAGCCGGCGACGAAGTCCACGCCGTGGACTGCATCGCTCCTTACACCGGCGGCATCGAACGCGCCCTGCAATACTACTCGGCCGCAAGCCCCTCTAGGTCTCTGACCGCATGAAGATGTATTTCAGTTCGTACTCACCTGGTCTCAAAGTCAAAACCGGGAACACCCTCAGTGGTACAAAACTATGCGGTTAAAGACCTAGCGCACCGCCTGCCCGCAGCGGCGCATCGATACCCCCACTCCTCTGGAGGCATAAGCCATCCCACACCGGCCGGAAAAAGTGGTTCCGAGATCGGGGCAGCTCACGCCGCCGAACAGGCCTTCAAATCGACCAGCAGTTCGTCGATGCGGGCCAGATCCGCGTCCCAGGCGAACATGAAGCGGGCTGCGCCGCCGATGAAGGTGTAAAACTGCCAGCCGCGCTCGCGCATACGGTTGAGAATAGCTTCGCCGGCGTTTAGGAAAACCGTATTCGACTCGACCGGCCCAGCCAGCGCCACCTGCGGAATGGCCGCAATGCCTTCGGCAAAGTAACTGGCGCAGCGGTTGGCGTGGGCGGCGTTCTCAAGCCATGCGCCGCTCTCCAGCATTCCCGCCCAGGGCGCGGCCAGAAAGCGCATCTTCGAGGCCAGTTGCCCGGCCTGCTTGCAGCGGTAGTCGAAGTCGGTGGCCAGGGCGCGGTCGAAGAAGATCACCGCCTCGCCCACCGCCATGCCGTTCTTGGTGCCCCCGAAGCAAAGCACGTCCACGCCGCTCTTCCAGGTCAGATCGGCGGGCGAGGCGTCGAGCGCCGCGCAGGCATTGGCAAAGCGCGCCCCGTCCATGTGCAGCGAGAGGCCGTGCTGCTTGCAGACAGCAGAGAGATCGCGCAGTTCGTCCACGGTGTAGACGCGGCCCGTCTCGGTGGATTGAGTCAAAGTGGCGACGCGCGGCTTGGGATAGTGAATATCGCTGCGGCCAGTGGCCAGTTGACGAATCGCCTGCGGGGTCAGCTTGCCCTCGACGCCGCGCGCCACCAGCAGTTTGGAGCCGTTGGAAAAGAACTCCGGCGCGCCGCACTCGTCCGTCTCCACATGCGCCGAGTCGCAGCAGATCACGCTGTGATAGGACTGGCAGAGCGAGGCCAGCGCCAGCGAGTTGGCGGCCGTGCCGTTGAAGACGAAGAAGACCTCGCACTCGGTCTCGAAGAGGCGGCGAAAGGCGTTGGAAGCGCGCTCCGTCCAGGCGTCGTCGCCATAAGAGACGGCGTGGCCGCGGTTGGCCTGCTCCATGGCCTCCCAGGCGGCGGGGCAGATTCCGGCAAAGTTGTCGCTGGCGAATTGCTGGCTGAGATCCTGGTTGTTGCTGTGCATCGCGGGACGATCCTCCTGTGACTGAAGAGCGAACGACCCACGATAGAACCGGAGTTGCCAAATCGGCCATATCTCCCCCTGTTGCGAGGGACGCCACCTTACCCGGAAGCAGGTTGGCGTTGAGCAGTCGCTCAACTCTTGATATTTGAAACGTGAAAGCTACTGCACTCAGTATACCGGCGCTCAGGATTGAGCCGTCCCGTCGTCCGGTACGCCGACTGGGCAACAGCAAAACATTTCAGACGCAAGCAAGGCAATTCTTGAAAGGGCACGACTCTACCAGATATTGAAAACACGCAAGTTACTGATTCTTAATTAGGCAGAATGGGCGAGAAGGGCGAGATAGACGCACCGCTAGCACAAATTAGCACAAAATCTGGCGCAAGGCGGCTACATGTGTGAGCCGAAACCTACCAATTGGCGACAATTTACTATCGACAAGTCAAATATTTTGTCAGGAGCCAAAGACTAGTTCTGGAGAACTCCGAGCGTATCGAATCCACGCGTCGTAAATGGCCGATTTGCCGGTGCCCAGGTCAGCTAGTTCCCATGCCTTGCGATCTATCCTGTCGCCAGATTCACCGAGGCCCGCTTTCTCAAGGAGTTCGTCTGGAGGCTGCTCGGGGCTCATTTGATCGATGAACGGTGCCATCAGAATTCTGGCTTCACGGAAGACCCAGGCAAGTTCGTCTAAGCCCAGTTCGAGTAAACCCTCTTCGGTCTGAGCCACCAATGCAGGCTCACCAAAGTTTCCGAAGTGCCAAGTAATGCTATCAAGCGTCAGGCTAATGTCCAGCCAATGTGTGGCGGCCATTGCGCGAAGCCCCTTCGGAAGCGATGAGAGATTTTGGGAAAAGGAACCATCGCTGCTATACGGGTCTCCTTGAACCCGGCTAGTCAATGTTGCTTGAATTTCTTCTAGTAGGCCTTCATCATCTCTCAGTAAGGCAGGCCACCGCTCTGCTTGGTCCATGTGTGCAAGTGTAATTCATTCTGGTCGCGTTACCGGCCATTAGGAAATCTCATTCGCAGACGTGCGTACTTTCGACTTTTGCGATTAGGTGTAGCGCAAAAGTAGCACAGAAATTTGCAGGCGTGCCAATTAGCTATGAATCTAGCGCCATTTCACATCGCCCGTTTTGAAAGGGCACGACTTTAGTCGTGCCGAAATCTGGGTTTCAATTGACCTGGCTTTAGCCACTGAGGGAGGTTTTGGCCGCTTCAAAACCTTCCCTCGGGGGCTGAAGCCCAGGACTCTTGAGGCAAGCTTATGGCACGACTAAAGTCGTGCCCTTTCAAAGCTCTCGCGTTAGCAGTCCGTGAGCTTCTTGAGATTGTCCCGGATACGCCAGAAATAGAGCGCACCGGACGGCGGAAATCGAAATCAATGAACGTCAGCCATGGCGCCGTTGAGGCCCTCGAAGGTGGCGTCGAAGCGTCCCTGTTCGGCGGCCAGGCGCAAGCCCTTCACGTTTTCTACACAGATTTCTGTGGGGGTGGGAACCGTCTTGAGAATGCTCATGACTTCGGTCAGAAATGCGTCCAGCGGCATGGCGCGGGGATCGCTGGCGCCGCGCATCAGGTGGGTGGCTACATAGGGCGGAATCAGCTCCAAAACCTCGATCGCCGTGCCCCGCAGTTGGTAGCGCAGCGACTGCGTATAGGAGTGAATCGCAGCCTTGGTGGCGCAGTAGGTGGGCGTCGGCGCCAGCGGCACAAAGGCCAGTCCCGAAGAGACGTTCAGAATGGCGGCGCTGGCCTGCTTCTGCAAAAGCGGCAGCAGCGCGGCGGTCAGCCGGATGGGCCCGAGCAGGTTGGTGGCCACGATGGCCTCGGCGTCGGCCAGATCGTCCTGCTGGGCGAGCAGCTTCTCGGCGCGCATGATGCCGGCATTGTTGACGAGTACGTTGAGCGTGGGAAATTCCGCGGCCAGTTGGGCGGCCAAAGTGCGAATCGAGGCCGCGCTCTGCACGTCGAAGACCACGGACTTCATGCCGGGGTTGGCGGCGACGACCTCGTCGAGCGCCGACTTGCGCCGCCCGGCGATGACGACCTGATTGCCCAGCGCGTGAAAGGCTTCGGCGAGTCCACGGCCAATGCCGGAACCGCCGCCGGTGATGAAAATGGTATTGCCGGAAAGTTGCATGGTGCGTTGATCCCTCCAAGAGGCATGATACGGGTTAACGATGCATTTCCGAATTCGGGAAAGAGGCCGGCGCTCGACGCCAATTCAACCTGAGAAGATAAGTGCATCCTGGCGTTGGGGATTTCCGCTTTGGGCAGACGCCTGGAAGCGGCTGGACGGTGCGATCGATGCAACGGGTCACGTTGATTTACAACCCTGTCTCAGGGCAGCTCACGGCGCGCCGTGCCGCAGCTCTTCAACAAGTGCAGGATCTGGTACGCTCGGCGGGTGTGGACGTTACAGCCTACGAAACCACCACCCCCGGCAGCGCCACGGAGTTGGCCCGCCAGGCCGTCGCGCAGGGCTGCGACACCGTGCTGGCCTGCGGCGGCGATGGCACGATTCATGCCGTCTTGCAGGGCCTGGCCGGGACGCCGGTGGCGATGGGGGTGATTCCCCTGGGCACGGCCAACGTGCTGGCCGCCAATCTGGGGCTGAACGGATCGCCCGCCAAGAACGTGCAGGCCCTGTTGGACGCCGCTCCCACGCCGGTACCCATGGCCCGCATCCACTACCGCGACCTCGATGGAAGCCCCGGCTCGCGCTACTTCATCGTGGCGGCGGGCATCGGCTCCGACGCGGTGGTGATGGCGCGGATGGACGCGAACCTCAAACGGCGGCTGGGATACATTCTCTATGTGCTGGAAGCCTTCCGCATCTGGGCCACCAGCTCCTTTCCACTTTTTAAAGCGGTCTTCACGCCCCTCGACGGCAGCGCGCCGCGCAGCGTGCCGATCTCGCAACTGCTGGCCATTCGCGTGCGTTCGCTGGGCGGAGTGCTGCACGAGTTTGCCCCCGGCGCCACGCTGCACAACGGAAACCTCTGCCTGATGGCCTTCCGGACGCAAAGCCGTCTGCGCTATCTGCGCTTTTTCATGGCCGTGGTCTTCAAGCGCCAACGCTTTTCCAGAGAGGTCGAGCTGTGGAATACAACCGCCATCGATTGCAGCGCTCTGGGCGATGCGGCCGCTCCCATCTACGTCGAGGCCGACGGAGAGTTGCTGGGGACGCTGCCGGTGCGCATCGAGACGACAGCAGAGAAGCTGGTCTTGCTGGTGCCCCCGCAGGCCCAGCCATAACAACCCGAGGAGAATGTCCGGTTTTGAAAGGGCACGACTTTAGAGGCTGCGGAAAAACTCGTCTCGGAGGGAGGCGGGATTTCAACTCCCGCGTAAAGCCAATCAAATCAACCTCGGCTTTAGTCGCGGAGGGATGTTTCCAGGTAGTTTGGACCTTAACCACAGGCCGATAAAGGTGCGGTGCGGCTGCAAACGCATCGAGCAACTGCCGGCGGCGCTTTCTAGGCGGAGCCTGTCTTGCCCGCCACGCCCCGCGCGTGTTTGACTGGTTGCCGAAGGTGCCCATGAGCTACATCCTTGCCCTGGATCAGGGAACCACCAGTTCCCGCGCCATTCTCTTCGACGAGGCGGGCGCGATCGCCGCCGTTGCCCAGCACGAGTTCCGCCAGTTCTATCCCCAGGCGGGCTGGGTGGAGCACGATCCTGTCGAGATCTTCACCAGTCAGTTGAGCTGCGCCGTCGAGGCTCTGGCCAAGGCCGGCGCCGCGCCCAAGGATGTGGCCGCCCTGGGCATCACCAACCAGCGCGAGACGGTCATCGTCTGGGAGCGGCAGACGGGCAAGCCCATCCATCCCGCCATCGTCTGGCAAGATCGCCGCACCGCCGCGCAGTGTAGCGCGTTGGAAGAGACGGGAGCCGGCGAGATGGTCTCGTCCAAAACCGGACTGGTGCTCGACCCATATTTTTCCGCGACCAAGGTTGCATGGATTCTGGACCACGTTCCCGGCGCGCGGGCCCGCGCCGAGCGCGGCGAACTGGCCTTCGGCACCGTCGACAGTTGGCTGATCTGGAACCTGACCCAGGGCGCGCGCCACGTCACCGACGTCACCAACGCCTCGCGCACGCTGCTCTTCAACATCGTCGCCGGCAAATGGGACGAGGAACTGCTGCGCCTCTTCCAGATTCCCTCCAGCATGCTGCCCGAGGTGGTCTGGTCGAGCCAGCGCGTGGGCGAGGTAACCAGCCAACTGGGACTGGGCGGGGTAACCATTGCCGGCATCGCCGGCGATCAGCAGGCCGCGCTTTTCGGCCAACTTTGCTGGAGCGCGGGCCAGGCCAAAAACACCTACGGCACCGGCTGCTTTCTGCTGCAAAACATCGGTACGCAGTTCACGCGCTCGAAACACCGCCTCATCACCACCCTGGCCGCCAGCGCCCGTCCGCGGCTGGAGTACGCGCTGGAGGGCTCCATCTTCATCGGCGGCGCGGTGGTCCAGTGGCTGCGCGACAATCTCAAGCTGATCGAGACCTCGGCCGATGTGGAGGCGCTGGCGGCCAGCGTTCCCGACACCGGCGGAGTGGTCTTTGTGCCCGCCTTTGTGGGCCTGGGCGCGCCGCATTGGGACCCGCACGCCGGGGGATTGCTGATCGGCCTGCGCCGCGACACCCGGCCGGGCCACATCGCCCGCGCGGCGCTCGAAAGCATCGCCTTTCAAGTGGCCGACGTGCTGGAAGCGGTGCAGAGCGAGACGGCCACTCCTCTTGACGCGCTGCGCGTCGATGGCGGCGCAGCGGTGAACCCGCTGCTGATGCAGTTTCAGGCGGATATTCTGGGCGTTCCGGTGGTGCGTCCGCAGGTAACGGAGACCACGGCTTTGGGCGCAGCCTATCTGGCTGGCCTGGCCACCGGCTTCTGGCCCAGCGCCGCCGCCCTCAGCGACCAGCGCCAGAACGACACTCGCTTCGAGCCGCGCATGGACCCCGCCGACCGCGCCCAGCGCCGCGCCCGCTGGCGGCAGGCCGTCGAACGCAGCAAGCAATGGGCAGAGTAGCAGATTCCATTGGCATTCCGAATCAAGGTCAACGCAATGCGGGGAGATCCAGAGGGCGACCGGCGTTCCAAACTCTCTTCGGCTATTTAGAATGTTGTCATTTCCAGCAATTCACGTGCATTGACGATCTTCGTTGCTTTCCAATCCTTCGGGAAATGCTTCCTGTTCCCGGTCACCAAGTAATCGGCTGTGGCGCTTTCAGCACATTCCAGAAATCGGTTGTCGGCTTCGTCGGGCGATGCCGTGATCTCGATCTTCGGAGCGACAAAGCGGCCCCGTGTTTTGAAATCCGCTATCAGTTGATCGACGCTGGACGGCGGTATCCGAAACCCTGGTCGGCGGAGCACCTCTTCATATTCATCGAGAATCGGTTGAGAGACGCAGACGAGAAAGCCTCCTGACCGGGCAATGCGGAGAATGAGAGCCTCATTGCCATTGCGGGAGAGCATGGCGGAAACAAGTACGTTGGTATCCAAGACGACCGTGGTCATTTGCTTGCCAACGGCTCCGTCTTCTTGATGGCCCGGCGCTCGGCGCGCGCTCTGGCAATCTCGGCATCGATCTGCCGCATGGACATTGAAGCGGCGCCATTACGCTCCGCGGCTTGCCATGACTTTTCCAACCAATCCGGCGCTGGGGCGAACGTCTGCATAAAATCTTCTATTCCCAGGATGATGGCCCGTGGCTGGCCGCGTCTACCGATCAAAAACCGTTCCTTCTTGCCTGTGACACGCTTGAGAATCTGCCCGAGTTGAGTTCTCGCCGTAAGGGCCGATACCACCGTTGGGAGTTTCTTCTCTTGTGTTTTCAACATATTATCTCATCCTCCCGCGTCGTAATGATTAATCAGTTCACTGAAATAGCGTGACCGAATCCAGACAGCCTGTCAAGACGGATGAGCAGAGATTCGCTTCGGCTGCGGCTGAAGCTAATTTGGCTTGGAAAAGTTGAAGACCGACAAAATTGATCGATCAACATCCTGAAAGCAACCGTGATGGCGATTTCTGGATCTTTCGCGACTTGCCGTTCCTTATTTACCCTTGGTGAGCGCAATGGCGATTTGGCAACATTCCAAAATCCATTCTGGCTCAATCGGAGTTTATGCGGACCTATCCGACAGTAGAAGCATATCGATTGGCTTATGACCGTGATATTTCTTCTTGGGACTGTGAATGGAATCTACCGATGATTGCGAAGTTTCGTGAGAGCGCCAAAGCAGCTTGATTCGCCCTGAACGCTTCGAACTGCGTCAACTCGCCATCCGGATTATCGGCCGCAAGCAACACGCGTGGCGATGCCGGAATTGACATGAGGTTTCCGGGCCTATCGCCGATGATTAGCGGTAAAACAGGACTCCGAAGTACGCCCCAACGCTTGCCGCCGTTGGCCATCTCGTAACAATCAATCGCAAGCTGGATTTGAAGCCCTGTCATCACCCTTGCAGATAGCTTGCCCGTGTCTGCGAAGGCATACCCGTTACTTTCCAAAATCTCCTTCTTATCGAGGGTCAGCGACTCTCCCGCAATGCCATTCAACTGCGCATCTTCGAGTGGCGAGTCAATCAAGTGATTGCGCCAATGCCACAATCCCCAGAATCGCGTTGCGCATCTGTGTTCGTCGGAAGAAAGTCCCTCGGACCGACCGGCTTCCAGTTCGTTGACGAGAGCCTGAAACTCGTCTTCTATCTCTTTCATGTATCCCGCTTCCGCGCGCTGATCCCAGAGACGTTCAACGCAAAAGAGCTGGTTATGAACCGAAAACTTCGCGATTCGACCGTCCCTAAAGTGAACCTCAATCTTGCCGTCTGGCAGAGCGAACCGTCGGAGCGTAGCCACAGGAATTACGTGCTGCTCGCGCGTCAGTAGATGCGGATTTCCTTTTTGTGTGCGTTCCCCGCGGCGTCTCGGAATCATACAATTTCAGACTACATGAGTTTGTGAATGATCGAATGGTGATAACAGCCCTTACCATAAACCCGCAATTGTCTGCGCAAAGTTTTTCTGCAACCGTTATCATGAAAGCTGATGCTTCAGATTGGATGGAGGAGAGGACCGCTGATGCCCGTTTCTGCAAATCGACTTTGGCGACAATTGCCCCAGGAGATCCGAGTCGCCGCTTGCCAGGTTTTTTGGGCTGAGTCCAAGGGCACAGAAAAGCAGCTTCTTATTGCTTCGCTCGCCAAGGCAAAAAACCTGCGTGAGGTCTTCGTCCGCAAAAGCCCGATGGAGCGGCTGGTCAATTGGACGGCGGCAACCCTGTCGCTTCCCGATCCGATCCTGGAGGAGCTGCTGAAGAAGTATCTTCTCCACGAGCATCGCGCCGTGATTGTCAGTTTTCTCGACTTGCTCCATATCCCCCATGCCGAGGGAATGATCGAGGAGAACTTCGACTACGCCACCCTGACAAAGGAAGGCGTTCAGGAGGCTGCCCGCGGCTTGCTGGCATCGGCAGATCGCACCGGCGCAGAACTTTACCTGAAGTACCTCGCACTACAAGGTGGCCCCTGGACGGGGATTGAAGAAGTCCTTCCCACAGGAGAGTAAAAGCCGCTGAACAATCTGTGGCAAAAGTCAAGATCGCAGAAATATCTCCCTCGGGGGCTAAAGAGGCTGCGGAAAAATTCAAAGGCCGGCCTGCTTTGTAACAGGGCACGACTTTAGTCGTGCCGATTGCGGCCCAATCAAAATCTCGGCTTTAGCCGCTGCGGTGACATAAACGAATGAAAACAAACGGATCAGGGGCTAAAGCCCAACATATTTTGCGCCATTTGAGGCACGGCTGAAGCCATGCCCTGTTACAAAACCTGCTCGCAAAACCAATTCTTCGTCCCAATGCGATTTTTTCCGCAGCCTGTCAATCTAATTGTTCATTATCAGCTATTTACGGCACTATTCGCCAAGCTCAGGGCAGGCTGAAGCCGTTCCCTTGCAAAACATTCCTTCTACCACGGGCTGCCAAGCGGCAAAAATCCCGTGCTCACGGTGCAATGCGAGCACAGGATTTCTGTTTGACTTTCTTTACGCCAGTTCGACTTCGATGCGTTTGGCTTCCACATCCAGCTTGACGATGCGGAAGCTGCGGATCTGACCGCTGCTGAGCGCTTCCGGCTGGGCGGCTGCGGCCGGTGAGTTGCCCTTCCAGCGGTTCTTGAGCATTGAAGAAAGCGAAGACATATCGACTTTGCCTTCCGGCTTGGCTTCCGCAGCAGCAGAAACCGCCGCAGCGCTGCTCGACCGGCAGATAGCTCGAATGCCTTCGCCCAGCTCGACCAGAACCAGCGCCGCCGGAGCCTCGACCACGCGACCGCTGACCACATCGCCCAACTGATGTTCGGCAATGTATTCGTCGATGCTGGTGGGGACCAACTGCTTCATGCTCAGCTTGATCTGCTTCTTTTCGATGTCGATGGCCAGCACCTGGGCCTTGACCACCTGCCCCGTGCGCAGTGCGTCGGAAGGATGATTGAGGCGCTTGTCGGCGACGATCTCGCTGATGTGCACCATGCCCTCGATGCCCTCGGCGATCTGCACAAAGGCGCCGAAGTTCATGATCTTGGTCACCGGCCCGGTGATCTGCGCGCCCACGGGGAAGTTCAGCGGCACCTCGAGCCAGGGATCGGCCAGGGTCTGCTTGAGGCCCAGCGAGATGCGCCGCTCCTCGGGCTTGATGGCCAGAATCACCGCGTCCACCTGCTCGCCCGGCTTGAGCAGGTCGCTGGGATGGCGGACGCGCTTGTTCCAGGCCATCTCGGAAATATGAATAAGGCCCTCGACGCCGGCTTCCAGCTCGATAAAAGCGCCGAAGTCGGTAAGCCGACTGACCGTGCCGGCAACGCGCTGGCCGGATTGGTAGCGGCTGGGAACGGTCTCCCACGGCTCGGCTTCCAATTGCTTCAGTCCGAGTGAGATCTTCTTGGTCTCGGGATCGATCTTTAGGACCCGCACCTTGAGTTCGTCGCCAACCGACAAAATGTCTTCCGGCTTGGCGATGCGGGTCCAGGAGATGTCGCTGACGTGCAGCAGGCCGTCCACGCCGCCCAGGTCGACGAATGCGCCGTAGGGCATGAGGGTGCGCACGGTTCCGGGCAGCACATCGCCCTCTTTCATGGCGGCAAAGCGGCCGGCCGTGGCCTCGCGCGCCTGCTCTTCGAGCACTACGCGGCGGTCCACGACCACGTCTTCGTCGGTCACGTCCAGCTTGGTGATGCGGCAAGTGATCTCGGTGCCGACCAGCTTTTCCATCTCCGCGGCCTCGCGGGCGCCGCTGCGGCTGGCGGGCATGAAGGCGCGCACGCCCACATCGACGGTGAGCCCGCCCTTGACCACGCCGGTTACGGTGCCGACCACGGCCAGCTTCTCGGCAAAGGCGGCTTCCAAAGCCGACCAGTCCCTGGGCTGGGCCACGCGATGGCGGGTCAGTTCGTAGTAGCGCTCCTCATTGCGGCCCTTGACCGAGACCGGGAAGGAGTCGCCGGGCTGGACGCCCTCGGCGTTGTTCTCGAAGTCCGAGCGCGGCAGCACACCTTCGGTCTTGTAGCCGATGTCGACGAAGACCTGATCGGCAGAGAGGGAGACAACCGTCCCCAGCAACTGCTTCTGGCCGTCCGCGCTCTTGTGCTTGTGGCTGCTCTCGAAGGCCGAAAGCAGGTCGGCGAAGGACTCTGTAGGCTCCTCCGGCTCAGCGACAGGAATCTCGGCAGGCTTGGCGACCGCAAGGACGACGGGCGCTGGAGTAGCTACAACCGGGGCCTCGGCGGCAGGCTCAGCCACAGCTTCAGCGGCAGCGGGTTCGGCGGCAACATGCTCTGGCTCTGGCACAGTTTCCGGTTCTGGCTCCGGGATCGATTCCACACGCGGCTCGGCGGCCGGCTCCGGCTCAGGCAAGGTTTCGGCGGCGCACTCTGGCGCGGCTTCCGACCCGATGACCGGCTCTGGCGCACTATCGGCAACGGGCTCGACGGCAGCAGGTTCGGCGGCGACAGCTTCGGCGGCGGGTTCAGGCGAAATTTCCAGGGAGGGCATGATTTCAGGCAGGTCTTGGTTGGTCATGGCGGTTTACCCTACCATTCTCCCACGAATGACCGGCTTCTGGCCCGTCTGCTGTCTTTGCTAGGGCTCTGGCGTCCATCTGCTTATACCGGAAAGCGGAAAATGCGGTATGCTGGGAATGCGCGCCCGTAGCTCAGCTGGATAGAGCGAACGCCTCCGGAGCGTTAGGTCGGGAGTTCGAATCTCTCCGGGCGCACCAAATACATCTTTCCGAGAAGGAAATTTTTATCCAGGACGAGATTTTATTATCCAGGATCAGACTTTATTATTTCTCAACAACAGGCCATTCTGGAACCGCTCGATCCTACTCCACAGTGACGGACTTGGCCAGGTTGCGGGGCTGATCCACGTCGCAGCCGCGGCGGACGGCGATGTAATAGGCCAGCAACTGCAAGGGGACGATCTCGATCAGCGGCGACAGCAGTTCGGAGACCGGAGGAATGGCGATCACGTGCTCCACCAGGCCGCCGAGGACGGTGTCGCCCTCGGTGGCGATGGCGATCACCCGGCCGGAACGGGCCGTGACCTCCTGGATATTCGAGAGCGTCTTCTCGTAGCGCAGCTTGGAGGCGGGGTCGGAGTCGTCGCGCGTGGCCAGCACCACCACCGGCAGCGTCTCGTCGATCAGTGCGTTGGGGCCGTGTTTCATCTCGCCCGCCGGATAGCCCTCGGCGTGAATATAGGAGATCTCCTTGAGCTTGAGCGCGCCTTCCAGAGCGATGGGGAAGTGGATGCCGCGGCCCAGATAAAGAAAGTCGCGGGAGTTGGCGAAGTCCTTGGCCAACTGTTCGCACTGCCCGGCGCGGCTGCGCAGCACCTCTTCCACCTTGGCCGGAACGCGGCTCAGTTCACCGATCAGCGCAATGGATTGCTCGGTGTCGATGCGGCCGCGCAGCTTGCCCAGCTTGAGCGCCAGCAGAAACAGCGCGGTCAATTGCGCGGTAAAGGCCTTGGTCGAGGCGACGCCGATCTCCGGGCCGGCGTGGGTGTAGATGGCGCCATGCGCCTCGCGGGCCACCATGGCGTCGACCACGTTGCAGATGGCCACCGTCTTTGAGCCGAGCGCGATCATCTCGCGCTGCGCGGCCAGGGTGTCGGCAGTCTCGCCGGATTGGGTGATGAGCAGCCCCAGTGCGTTGCGGTCGGGGATGGGATTGCGGTAGCGGTACTCGCTGGCGTAGTCCACATCCACGGGCACGCGGGCCAGGCGCTCGATCATGTATTTGCCGGCCAGGGCGGCGTGCCAACTGGTGCCGCAGGCGGCGATGTTGATGCTCGAGGCCAGGGCCAGCTCCTCGTCCGAGATCTTCATCTCGCCCAGAAAGACCTTGCCGCTGTCGAGAGAAACGCGGCCCAGGGTGGTGTCGCGAATGGCCCGCGGCTGCTCCCAGATCTCTTTGAGCATGAAGTGCTTGTAGCCGCCCTTTTCAGCTTGGATGGGGTCCCATAAAATGCGCGTGAGGTTGCGCTCGATGGGGTTGCCGTCGAAGTCGGTCAGCTCGACGCCGGCCAGGGTCAGGATGGCCATATCGCCATCGGCGAGAAAGTAGATGTTACGGGTGTGGTGCAAGATGCCGGGAACGTCGGAGGCGACAAAAGACTCGCCCTCGCCGACGCCGATGACCACCGGCGGTCCCGAGCGTGCGGCGACGATCTTGTCTGGCTCCGCGGCGCAGAGCACGCCCAGGGCAAAAGCTCCGCTGAGGCGCTTGACGGCGCGGCGGACGGCTACTTCCAGCAGAATCGGCTGGCCGGTTGCGGCAGCGTCTTTCTGCACCTGTTCGATGAGATGGGCGATGACCTCGGTGTCGGTCTCGGTGACAAAAAGATGACCCTGTTCGGTCAGCTCGCGCTTCAAATCGAGGTAGTTCTCGACAATGCCGTTGTGCACCACGACAATGCGCCCGGTGCAGTCGCGATGGGGGTGGGCGTTCTCCTCGGTGGGGCGGCCGTGCGTGGCCCAGCGGGTGTGGCCGATGCCGTAGGTGCCGTGGAGCGGATGCTCGGCCAGCACATCCTCGAGATTCTGCAGCTTACCCGGCGCCCGCCGCAGCTCGAGCGTGGGACTGTCAGGACTGCCCACGGCGATACCCGCCGAGTCGTAGCCGCGATATTCCAGCCGCCGCAAACCTTCGATGATGACAGGAACTACCTTCTTTGGACCGACATAACCGACAATTCCACACATGCATCGATTTTAAGCGACGGCGGCGAGTAACCGGCAATCTGGCTTTGCTCTTCAACCTCACCAAAAACCCTCTACTGACCGGCCTCGCTGAGATAGATTTCGGTGTAATCCAGGTAGTTTTTGGCGTATTCCAAGATCAGCTCGCGGTCGGCGTCGGTCAACTCGCGGCGCAGTTTGGCCGGTACGCCGGCCCACAGGGTGCGCGGCGGCACGATGGTGCGCTCGGGAACCACCGCTCCGGCGGCGACGATCGAACCCTCGCCGATGCGGCTGCCGTTCAAAATCGTCACCCCCATGCCGATCAGCACGGCGTCTTCGACAACGCATCCATGGACGGTGGCGTTGTGGCCGATGGTGACCCAGTCGCCCACGATCACCGGATAGGTATTGCGCTGCCCATGCAGCACGGCGCAGTCCTGCACATTGGAGTTGGCGCCCACGCGAATGGCGTTCACATCGCCGCGCACCACCGCGTTCATCCACACCGAGGAGCGTTCTCCCAGCGTCACATCGCCAATCACCTGCGCCGAGGGGTCCACGTAGCAACCGGCGGAAATCTGGGGCAGCCGCCCCTGGTAGCTGCGAATCATCTCTTGACGACCTCCTGATGGGTCCAGTGTACCGGGATTGAGCGCAGGATCGAAAACCGCATCCAGGCGAGTACTTCGGAGCCGCGGGCAGGCTCCCGTTCCAGGCGGAGCCGGCCGCAGAAGGGATTCTGTCGAAAGCGGGGGAAAGAAGCCGGTTTCGTCCAATATTTGGGATTTCTGTTGACCCAATTCGGCGCAGTTTCCAGTATGATAGGAGATGCCAGCAGGCAGGTAGGGAGGTGTATCCCCTTTGGCAGAGGTTCGTGTTCAAGAAGGCGAGCCGCTCGAAAATGCTCTTCGCCGATTTAAGCGGAAGGTTCAGCAGGAAGACATCATCAAGGAAGTCAAACGTCACTCCTACTACCTGAAGCCCGGCGAAAAGAAGCGTGTCAAGGCAGCTTTGGCGCGCAAGCGGAATCGTAAGAAGGCTCGCAAAGAGCAGGACTAGTTCGTCAAGCACTCACTGAATCATGACCCAGGCCGTCCTGGTCGCTCCCCCGCAAGCAAGGAGCCAGACCATGAATCCGTTTTTGACCGGGGCGGCCGGTCAGGATTTCTTCCTTTAACTTCAAACCACCGGGTACTGGACCGGATCGATTGTTGGTTTCCCCCGCGGTGCGGGATCTAATTTGTTTTGCCGCTTCTTCTGTTGCGGCCCGGGCCCTTGTTGTGGATTGCAGTTCGAAGACAGGGATACGGAGCCGGCGCGTTCTTTGCAATCATGGCCGATCGAGCGTATTTCCCTGCTTCGGGGAAGTGGCCATGGAATATACCGACCGAACACTCAAGTGCGTCGATTGCGGGGCGGAGTTTGTCTTCACTGCCGGAGAGCAGTTCTTTTTTTCCGATAAACAGTTCAAAAATGATCCCAAGCACTGCAAGCAGTGCAAGGCGAAGCGCGCCCAGGGCGGCGCTCGAGTGCGCCCGGAGACACGGGTAACCTGCTCGCAATGCGGTGAAGAGACCTCGGTTCCCTTCAAACCCACCCAAGGCAGGCCAGTCCTCTGTCGGGTTTGCTTCAAACAGCAGAGAACCCTTGCGCAGCAGACGCAAGAAGACGACGCCCGCAAATCATAAGACAGCAGAAACTGGCGAACGAGGACGCTCGACGCCTTTTTTATTTCCTTAGCGCCCGATGGCCGACGTCGCGCCGGTAGTACATCCCCTCAAAGTGAATCTCGCCCAGCGCCTGGTAGGCGCGCCCCAGTGCCTCTTCGAGAGTGCCTGCCACCGCTGTCACGCCCAGTACCCGGCCTCCCGCGGTGAGCACCCGGCCGTCATGCAGCGCCGAGCCGGAGTGAAAAACCTGCACGCCGGGAATGCGGGCAGCGTCTTCCAGTCCGCTGATTGGCAGTCCCGTTGGGTAGCTGCCGGGGTAGCCCGGCGAACTGGCAATGACGCAGGCCGAGGCGCCCGGGCTCCAGCGCAACTCGGTTTCCGCTAATTTGCCGTCGATGCAGGCGTCGAGCGCGTCCACCAGGTCGCTCTCTAGACGCAGCAGAATCGCCTGCGTCTCGGGATCGCCAAAGCGGGCGTTGAACTCCAGCACCTCCGGCCCCCGTGCGGTCATCATCAACCCCACGTAGAGCACGCCCACAAAGGGCGTATCCTCGCTGGCCATGCCGCGCACGGTGGGCATGGCGATATGGCGCAGAATCCACTCCACCATATTGGGATCGAGCATGGCATCGGTGGAGTAGACGCCCATGCCGCCGGTGTTGGGCCCGGTGTCGCCCTCGCCGATGCGTTTGTGGTCCTGTGCCGGAACCAGCGGACGAACGTATTTGCCGTCGCTCAGGCAGAGGAAGCTGATCTCCTCGCCCTCCAGAAACTCCTCGATCACCACCAGCCGCTCGGCCTCGCCCAGCAGCTTGCCGCTGAAGAGTCCCTCGGCCGCCTCCAGCGCCGTCTGCCGCGAGGGGCAGATAAGAACCCCTTTACCCGCGGCCAGCCCGTCGGCCTTGACCACGATGGGCGCGTGAAAGATTTCGACAGCCTTTTCGAACTCCGCTAGCGAAGTGCAAACGGCGTAATTGGCGGTGGGAATCTTGTGACGTTGCAAAAAACGCTTGGCGAAGCTCTTGCTCGACTCCAGCATGGCCGCGTCCCGGGACGGCCCGAAGACCCGCAAGCCCTTGGCCTGCAAGGCGTCCACCACGCCCAGCGAAAGCGGCAGCTCAGGACCGACGATGATCAGGCCGGGCTCTTCGGCCAGGGCCAACTGGACCATCGCGGCAACATTTTTGAGGTCCACCGGCACACAGCGGGCGATGGCCGCAATGCCCCCGTTGCCCGGCGCGCAGACCACTTCGCTGACCCGGCTGCTCTTT
This sequence comes from uncultured Occallatibacter sp., assembly GCA_964493705.1. GTDB lineage: Bacteria > Acidobacteriota > Terriglobia > Terriglobales > Acidobacteriaceae > Telmatobacter. Next base: position 48,425 of record CAZBPD010000023.1, on the reverse strand, counting down.
TTGACTGCCCAGGCCAGCGCGTGCTCCCGGCCTCCCGAACCCAGAATCAGGACTTTCATCGTAGCCTCTCGTTCCTTCACCAACCCGAAAGTTAATCTGAGCAAACCGGGGTGGGGAAGTCAAACGCGAAGTGCGTCTCGGCTGCGCAATTCCCCTATACTGATGCCTGCAGGTTGGGGCGTCTGCCGGTAGAGACGCCAACCACAAATTGGAATGAGCGCACCATGGACGATACCCACTTCAAGCCCTACCTGGAAAAGGTCGCCGAGCAGGAGCGCCGCGCCGTGCAGACGCGGGATTTTCGCCGCAATCAGGCCATCGGGTTGGTGCTGGTGGCGGCGGCAGTTCTGCTCTGGAGGCTCTTGCACACCCATCCCGGATGGCTCTTTCCCCAAGGATGGTGGCGCCTGTGAGTCTTGCGCAGACGGCGAGTCCTACGCGGACGGCGCTTGGCGGCTGCGCCGCTGAGTATCCGACCGCTGTCATCCTTCTGGGGCCCACCGGCAGCGGCAAGACGGCGCTCTCGCTGGCGCTGGGCGAGCGCTTCGGCGGCGAGATCGTCAGTTGCGATTCGGTGGCCGTCTATCGCGGCATGGATCTGGGTTCGGCCAAGCCCACAATCGAGGAGCGTGCGCGGCTGCCCCATTACTTGATCGACATAACCGATCCCGACCAGCCCTTTACCGCCGGCGAGTACAGCCGTAAGGCCCGCGCCGCGCTGGCCGCGATTGCCGGACGCGGCCGTCTGCCCATCGTTACTGGCGGCACCGGCCTCTATCTGCGCGCGCTCACCGAAGGGCTTTTCGCCGGCCCCGAGCGCCAGGTGGAACTGCGCGCCCGTCTTCAGCGAAGCCACCAGCGGCACGGAGCGCCCTGGCTGCACCGGCTGCTCACACGGCTCGATGCCACTTCCGCCCAGCGCATCCACGCCAACGACATTCCAAAGCTGATGCGCGCCATCGAGGTCTGCCTGGCCCACCGTCAGCCGCTTTCCGCGGTCTTTGAAGACAGGGAAAGATCCCGCGACCCGCTTACAGGTTTCAAGCTGCTGCGCATCGGTCTCAACCCGCCTCGCGCCGCCCTCTACGACCGCCTCAATCAGCGCTGCGCGGAGATGTTTGGCGCCGGACTGGTGGAAGAGACGCGAGGATTGCTGGAGCGCTTCGGTCCGGTCAAGGCGCTGGATTCGCTGGGCTATCGCCAGGCGCTTTCCGTTCTCAACGGCGAAGCCAATCTGCCCCAAGCAGTAGCCGCCGCCCAGCAGGGCCACCGCAACTTCGCCAAGCGCCAGCTCACCTGGTTTCGCCGCGAGCCCGAGGTGCACTGGATCGAGGACTTCGGCGACTATCCTGCATCCTTGCAGGAGGCTATTTCTCTGCTCGAATCCCATCTCACCCGTTCAGCCTTGTCCATTTAAACTAACCGTTGTAGGGCGCGCCCCTTTCCGCAGAAACGCGGAGCGCCCCGGAACGGAGTTCCCCTTGGCAGAGACAAAGGCAGCGGTTGTGTACGACGTAGCGATCATCGGCGGCGGGCCGGCCGGCTATACGGCGGCGATTCGCGCCGCGGAGCTGGGCCTGAAGGTCGCGCTTATCGAGAAGACCCCCAAGCTGGGAGGAACCTGCCTGCACGTCGGCTGCATCCCCACCAAGGCGCTGCTCTTCAACGCCGAGATCTGGGACCATCTGCAACACGCCGCCGAATTCGGCATCGCCAACCTGGGCGCGCCCACACTCGATTGGTCCGCGGTCCTCAAACGCAAGGACGGCATCATCGCCAAGCACGCCAAGGGCCTCGACTTCCTGATGAAGAAGCACAAGATCGCGGTCGTCCAGGGCGCGGGCAGCCTGACCGGTGCGGCGCAGGCCGGGGTGCATACGGTCGCGGTCGAGAAAGACGGCGCGGTCAGTCAGGTGCTGGCGAAGAACGTCATTCTGGCCACCGGCTCCGATGCGCGCACCCTCTTGGGCGTCCAGCCCGACGACCGCATTCTGACCAACATCGAGATGCTTTCCGTCGCCGCGCCGCCCCGGTCGCTGATCGTGATCGGTGCGGGCGCGGTGGGGATGGAGTTCGGTTCCATCTTCCGCACCTTCGGAGCCGAGGTCACGGTGGTCGAGTATCTGCCCCGCGTGGTTCCGGTCGAGGACGAGGAAATCTCGAAGGAACTGGCCCGCCTCTTCAAAAAGCGCGGCATCGAGATCAACACCGGCGCAAAGGTGGAAAAGATCGAGCGTACCGAGAGCGGCGTCCGCATAAGCTGGACCGACTCGAACGGCAAGCCGCAGCAGAAGGAAGCAGAAAAGGTGCTGGTGGCCGTGGGCCGCGCGCCGCGTACTGAGAGGCTTGGACTGGAAAAGACCCGCATCCAGCTTGATCGCGGTTTTATTCCGGTCAACGAGGCGCAGGAAACCACCGAGCCAGGCGTCTTCGCCATCGGCGACATCGCCGCCGGATTGCCGCAACTGGCCCACGTGGGCGCCATGGCGGGCATGATCGCCGCCGCCAAGATCGCCGGCAAGCCCTTCCGGCCCATTCGCAAGGACAGGATTCCCGGCTGCACCTATACAGAGCCGCAGATCGGGTCGGTGGGCTTGACCGAGAAGGAAGCTCGCGAAAAGGGCTTTGCTGTCAAGATCGGGAAATTTCCTTTTGCGGGCAACTCCAAGGCCACGATTCTGGGCAATCACGACGGCTTTGTGAAGATCGTCAGCGATGCCCAATACGGCGAAATTTTGGGCGTACACATCCTGGGCCCGCAGGCCACCGAGCTGATCGCCGAAGCCGTCGCTGTGCTGGAACTCGAAGGCACGGTTGACGAGCTGATGTACACCATCCACGCCCACCCGACGCTGGCGGAGTCGATGCTGGATGCTTATGGGGCGGTGCGGGGAATGGCGATCAATGTGTAAGTCTCTATGAGCAAATCTCCATTTGTGAGGCTGACTAGCAGGACTTGGAGATCTTCTGGCTAATGGGAGAGACAGTGGAGGTATATCTCAATCCGAGTCAATCAGTTGAGCTTTAAGAAGGCTAGCGAGATAATCTGCTAATTCTGAAACGTCGAAATGCCCCTGCTCCCATGCCCGGTCAGCGGCTTGAAGGGCAGCATAGTAAGGGCCGCGGTTCTCTCTTATACGCTCCGGGACAATTCTCTTACCTCCCAGTAACCTACCCTGTTTTAAGCAGATGAGGTAGTAACATGCGGCTCTCGCAGTTCTTCCGTTCCCTTCAACAAATGGATGAATCCAGTTCAATCTCCACAATGCATACGCAGGAAGTATGGTTGGATGATCGAGGATAGTCCAGTTTTCATGTACTACCGAGAAGAAACGATCCATGTGGTTGGGAACATCTTTGAAATGTGGAGGATAGTGGTTCCCAACATAAATTGGTTCCTCGCGATACCTGCCTCCGAACTGTGAGATGTTCGAAACCGCAGCATAGTTCAGACACCACAAAGTATATTTGTCAAAAGATTCAATTCCCTTTTCGATGCCAATTTCAATGCAGTTTGACAATAAATCGTATTGACGCAGTAAGTTCTGCTCTTGAATCTTAGCGTACAGAGCGGGATTATCCTTCTCTCGTAAAGACACAATTACCTACTAGGCGAACCTACTTATCGCAGGTTCTGAGTTCAACTCATCGCATCAACCTGATATGCAGAGAAGCACAGCGCACGCTCTCCTTGGTGATCAGATCAGAGGCTGGAGCATTGCCATAGGCAAAACTAATTCGCTGTTCCCGTAATTCATCCTCTGTCACAAGCCTGTTCCGAGTCGCGTTCAAGAGGTTCACCAACTCAGGATCAGGCGCAACGACATTCTCAAATTGCTTCCGATCAGCCATGTTGCACCCCTTGGGAGATTTAATCCGCTCAATCATGATAACCCCGTTGTGCGCTTCCATAGATTGTGAATTTCTTGGCATGTACCCATGAGAACAGAAATCGATACTTTTGCTCCGCCATTGTGTAAAAACGAAATGTCCGTGCCGCATTGCGATACGGGTTGGTGCTTTTGTGCTTGGCCATTGAGATGCGTTTTGACAGCCAAAATATGATTTTAAGAAGGAAGGATGTAGTCTATACTCGGTCCAACTCGGCGAAGAGATCGTCGAGGACGATGCAGATGGGGCTGCCGGGTATGGACAGTTCGCCGGAGCGGGCCAGTTCCAGGCCATCGGCTGTGCCGCGATAGGCGACCCGCGCGTAGGGGTCGATCACCCAGACGTGTTCGATGCCGAATTCCAGATATTCGGCGGTCTTGGCGGCGGTGCGGCGCAGGGAGTCCTCGGGGGACTGGATCTCGATGGCCAGCAGAGGTGGAGTCTTTATGATCTGCTCGCGCGGTGAGCCACTCCGAAGCACCAACACATCTGGAACACGGTAGTTCCTCTGCCGGGTTTGAACGCGCTGCTCGGGTAAGGGGAAAACACCCCAATCTTCCCGGTATTTGAGGAAGATCCCGATCAGAAGCGATTGTATGCAGGAATGCTCGAACTCGCCCATTCCGCGCTCCTCGATGATCCCGTCCACGAATTCGCAGTCGTGCTCGAAGACCGTCGAGAGATATTGCTCAACGGAGACGGGTGTGTCGATGACGGGCTGGGTGGCCATGAAGATAGTATGCGCTGAATTCAAAGCGGAGAAAAGATGATCCCTGCCGACAACGAGAAACCCCACCCTAACCGCAAAACCGGGGTCCCCGCGGACAGTACTCTGTCCGTGGGGTGGAAATACAACCGTGCGGCAAGGGTGGGGCACCCGGTTTCTGCAGGAGCAATACGCCAGGTTCGGATCCCTGACCACTGATCCCTGACAACTGATCCCTGACAACTGTCTTTACAGCTCCATCGACTGGGTGGCCGCCAGTTCCTTGGCTTTGGCGATGAACTCGGCCAGGGGCATCGATCCCTGATCGCCCTTGCCGCGGGTGCGGACGCTGACCGAGGCGCTGGCTTCTTCCTTGTCGCCGAAGACCAGGATGTAGGGGGTCTTCTGGTTGGCCAGGTCGCGGATCTTGGCGTTCATCTTCTCATTGCGGCTGTCCACCTCGACGCGCAGGCCGGCGGCCTTCAATTCAGCCTCCACCTTCTTGGCGTACTCCGCATGGCGCTCGCTGATGGGGACCAGGCCCACCTGCACCGGTGCCAGCCACAGGGGGAAGGCGCCGGCATAGTGCTCGATCAGCACGCCGAAAAAGCGCTCCACGGAGCCGAAGAGGGCGCGGTGAACCATGACGGGCTGATGCTTCTCGCCGTCTTCTCCGACGTACTCCATCTCGAAGCGGGCGGGCAGGTTGAAGTCGAACTGCACCGTCGATAGCTGCCACAGACGGCCCAGCACGTCGACCAGCTTCACGTCGATCTTGGGGCCGTAGAAGGCGGCTTCGCCGGGGATGGTCTTGTATTTGATGCCTTTTCGATCCAAGGCTCTCTGAAGTCCGCCCACCGCAAGGTTCCAATTGTCGGCCGAGCCGGCATAGTGACCGGGGTCGGTGGGGTCCCAGGTGGAGAGTTCAACCTTGAACTCCTTGAAGCCGAAGGTGGTCAGCACGGCCTCGGCAAAGTCGATGCAGGCCACGACTTCGTCCTCAATCTGGCTGGGCATGCAGAAGATGTGTGCATCGTCCTGGGTAAAGCCGCGCACGCGCAGCAGCCCGTGCATGGTTCCCGAGCGCTCATAGCGGTAGACGTTGCCCAACTCGGCCAGGCGGACGGGCAGATCGCGGTAGCTCTTGGGCGAGTTCTTGTAGATGAGAATGTGGAAGGGACAGTTCATCGGCTTCATGCGATAGTTCGCATCGTCCAGTTCCATGGGGGTGAACATGTTGGCCGCATAGAAGCCCTCGTGTCCCGAGGTCTGCCAGAGATTCACCTTGGCCACGTGCGGGGTGTAGACCAGCGAGTAGCCGCGGCGCAGGCACTCCTCACGCATCCAGTCTTCCATGATCTTGCGGATCATGGCGCCCTTGGGGTGCCAGAAGATCAGGCCCGGCCCGGCAATCTCCTGAATGCTGAAGAGGTCGAGCTGCTTGCCCAGCAGGCGATGGTCGCGCTTGGCGGCCTCTTCCAGGCGGGCGAAGTGGGCGTCCAAATCCTTTTGTGAGAAGTATGCTGTGCCGTAGATGCGCTGCAACTGCGGATTCTTCTCGTCGCCCAGCCAATAGGCGCCAGCCAGATTGGTCACCTTGACGGCCTTAACGCGACCGGTCGAGGGCAGATGCGGGCCACGGCAGAAGTCCAGAAACTGGCCGCTGCGGTAGAAGCTGATCTCGTCGCCGGGCTGGGTGAACTTGGTGACGAAGTGGGTCTTCATGAAGTCGCCGTCGCGCTCGAAGTCTTCGAGACTCTTCTCCCGCGTTGCGGATTCGCGCACAAAGGCGTCATTGCGGGCGATGACCTCGGCCATTTTGGCTTCGATGGCGATCAGATCCTCGGGTGTGAAGGGTTTGTCGCGCTGAAAATCGTAGAAAAAGCCGGCATCAGTGGCCGGACCGTGGCCCAGCTTGGTCTCTGGAAAAAGCTCCAGCACCGCCGTGGCCAGCACGTGGGCGGCGGAGTGGCGCAGCACCTTGAGGGCCTCGGGGTCCTTCTCCGTGACCAGCTCCAGCTTGGTATCGGCGGTCAGCGGAGTGGTCAGGTCCACCAGCCGGGGCGCGGCGGCGTCTGTGGCCGTATACATGGCGGCCTCCGAAAGCTCTTCCTCTGTCTCGTCGGCCGCTTTGACTGCGCCGACCGGAGTCAGCCGCGCCACCACGCAGGCCGCAGCCAGCCGGGGCGAAATCGAATTGGCAATCTCAAGGGGCGTGGTGCCGAAGGGCACCTCACGGATCGCCCCATCGGGCAGGTGTACGGCTATTGTCTGTGCGCTCATGGCTTCCTGGGTTGTGCGGGTGGAAATGCCGCATAACGAGGGTCTTTTCACACTACCCCGGCGGGTGGCGCTGCTGGTGAAAATCGGGCCAGACAAGGCGGAGGCTGAAGGCATTGGTGGTTCCAAAGTCGAAGCCGACAACGCAGTATGTCCCGATTTTCACCGCAGCCCGAAGGGACGGGGTCAATTTTCCCCATCTCTTCGTCAATCGTCGCTAGGATACACCCGGTCTCCGTCGCTCCTCACTCCTCGATATGGTGAAAATTGGCTCCCGTCGCCGCCCACCGGGGTAGTATGAACAGACCCTAGACAGGATAGTTGCCGCGGGCGCTCTGCGTCGAGGCGGCGCTGTTTACACACTTCATTTGCGAACAGAATCAGGAACCAAACACGTTCGATTCCCGATTCGCTGCATCTCTTTGCAGAACAAGGAATCTGTTCAATATGCACTGGATTTCACTGCTTTTTTGGATTGCGCTGTGCTTCGGCGTAGCGGCCCTGGCCTCTCGCTGCACGGCGGCCGAGATACCCACCTGGTACCGAATTCTGGTGCGTCCTGCGATTGCCCTGCCGAACTGGGTCTTCGCTCCGGTGTGGACCCTGCTCTACCTGCTGATGGCGATCTCCGCCTGGCTGGCGACGCAAGCGGCGCCGTCGCCCATGCGCACCTTGGCGCTGGCGCTGTTTTTGCTCCAGCTTGGGTTAAATCTGGCTTGGTCGTGGATCTTTTTCCGTTGGCATGCGATGGGAACAGCGCTCGCCGAGATCGTTCTGTTATGGATCGCCATTGGCGCTACCACGCTGGCCTTGCGCGCGATTTCTCCACTGGCTGCCGGGCTGATGCTGCCCTATTGGACCTGGGTCAGTTTCGCGATGGTCCTCAACGAGGAGTTCTGGCGGCTGAACCGGGCCTGAGTTTCTAATTAGGGGCGCGATTTCCACAATATTAGAGCTTTTTTATCTGGAATGGGATCTCCCCTTCGGAAAATCTGCCGATCTCTTCTCAAAACGTCAGAAAGCCTCGTACGAATCCCAAGGCTCGGCTGGCGATGGAGGGCAAGGCGATGAGAGTCTTCTGCGAGCACCAGGACAGTCATCCAGACACTTATTGCAACATTTGCGGCCAGGGATTCGACCTTCACTGGGAAGGCCAGTCCCCCCGGGAAAAAATGGAAGCGCTGGCCGAGGTGGAACGGACCATGCGCCGCCACCACTTCTTTTTCAACTGCAGCGAGGCGCACCCGAAAAATGGATTCGTGGTGCAGCCCCGGCGTCACAGGGCGCAGATGGACAAACTTCCAATTCTGAGAGAGGCTTCCTGGCGGGCAGCCTAAGGGTTGCGCCGCAGCGACGGATTACGGCCCTTCTTCGTGATACTCGCTCTCGGTATTGATCGACCAGAGATTCTGCTTGCCGGTGACTCCGTTGACGATGTTCTCCACGGCGGTCATGGCGGTCAGCATGGAGTGGTCCTGGTTGTTGTACTTGTGCATGCCGTTGCGTCCCACCAGGAAGAGATTCTCGAATTTGTCGGTGAAATTGCGGATGGTCTCGAAGCGGTCGTAGCTGCCAAAGTAAGCGGGGTAGGTCTTGGGCGCGCGAACCACGTGCGCGTCTTCGACATCCTCGGCTTTGAGAATGCCGATGCGCGCCAATTCTTCGATGGCCAGATGAATCATCTCCCGGTCGCTGAGCTGCCAGAGGGGGTCGGTCTCGTAGCAGAAATACTCCAAGCCGATCCAGACCTTTTGCGGGCCGTCCAAGGGCTGATGGACCAGCCAGGGGCTCCAGTTGTTGAAGATTTGCAGGCGGCCAACCTTCACCTCCGGCTCCTGGATGTAGATCCAATTGTCCTTGAGCAGCGAGCCATCCGGCTCGGTAATGGCCAGCCGCGTGGCCAGCAGGCCGACGGTGATGAAGTCGCGGTAGACGAGCCCTTCGCCGACCTCGATCACTTCTTTGGGGGCCGCGCTGCCCAGTGCGCGAATCAAGTCGCGCACCGGCATGGTGGAGAAGAAGTAGTTGCCGGCAAAGCGAACGATATCGCCGGCCTGGTTGCGGCCTTCGACGGCGGTAACCCTGTCGCCAAAAGTGTACATGCAGTTGATCGCAATGCCGAGATGGATCTCTCCGCCGCCCTGGCGAATCAGATCGGCGGCGTGCTCCCAGAGTTGGCCGGGGCCGAACTTTGGGTAAAGAAACTTCTCGATCAGCGAAGTCTCGGTCTGCTTCTGGGCCAGATCGCCGTTTTGCCGCAGGCCGAAGGTCTCCTTGAGGAAGTGTCGAGCCATAGCGGCCAGGGAAAGGCCTTTAATGCGTTGCGCGCCCCACGCGGCGCTGATTTCGCTGCAGGGGACGCCCCAGACCTTTTCCGTATAGGACTTGAAGAAGGTTCGATAAAGTTGGCGGCCGAAGCGATTGATGAGGAAGTCTTCCAGCGAGCGCTCCTGGCGTTGCGGCAGCAGTGCCGCGCGCATGTAGCTCAAGCCATAGCGCAGGGTGCGCAGCAGGCCCATTTTGCGCAGGGTATCGGTGGATAGGCGGATGGGGTAATCGAAGAAGCGTCGCAGGAAATAGATGCGGCTCTTGCGCTGGCGCACCAGCATCACCAGGTCCTCGCTGTGCGCATCGACCGCTTTTTCCGCGATGGGCAGCGGGCGTTGCCGGCCCTGGTAGCGAAGTACAGCATCCTGATTCGAATTGCTGCTGGCGTCCTCCGCATCGCAGGCGCCGACGGGCATCATCTCCAGCCACCACTGCATGACGCGGTCGGACTTGGAGAAGAAGCGGTGGCCGCCAATGTCCATGCGGTTGCCCTTATAGCGGACGGTGCGCGAAAGGCCGCCAATCTCCTGGCTGGCTTCGATGACGATGGGCCGGATGCCGGTGTGCCGCTGCAACTCGATGGCCGCCGTCAGCCCTGCCGGACCTGCGCCGATGATGATCGCCCTGCCGTCTTTCATACTTCTCCTTATACTTTGCCGCAACCGCCGTAAACAAATTGTCGTTCCGCGCAGACGGTTCGGGCGTTCGCCGCGCCTTGGCAGCACGGTGGGTGCTTTTGCGGAGGATTGAGTCCAACCCCGGCGCGGAAAGGCGCATCCCTGTGAGAGGGGGTTTCAAAAGGAGATTGCATGGCGCGTGTCTTCATCACCGGCGGGTCGGGATTCATTGGGACCAACCTGATCGACAGCTTTCTCGATGATGGCTGGGAGGTGGTGAATTTCGATCTGGAAGCGCCGCGCAAGGCGCAACACGGGATGCTGTGGCAGCGCGGAGACATTCGCGACGGCGTCCGGCTCACGGCCAGCCTGTGCAATTTTCGGCCCGCGGCAGTGGTGCATCTTGCCGCTCGCACCGATCTAAACGGCGCCACACTCGAGGACTACGACAGCAACACGCTGGGCGTAAAGAACATGATTCAGGCCATGCAGAGCTGCAATTCAGTTGGGAGGGCTGTGCTGGCTTCCTCACGCTATGTGCACCGCACCGAGATCTTTCCCGCCCGCGACGACGATTACTCCCCGTTTACCGTCTACGGGGAGAGCAAGGTGGAAACCGAACGCATTGTGCGGGCCAGCGGCCTGGAGATTCCCTGGACGCTGATTCGCCCCACTTCCATCTGGGGGCCCTGGTTTCGCATCCCCTATCGCATGTTTTTCGACACGGTGCGCCGCGGGATCTATCTCCATCCTCGGGGAAGGCCCATCTCCAAGTCCTATGGCTATGTTGGCAACGTGGTGCATCAGATTCGCCGCTTCCTGGCAGTGGACGCAGCGCTGGTCGATCGCCGCACGCTGTACACCTCGGACGATCGCAACATAGATGTGCTGGAGTTTGCCCACCTGATCCGCGACGCATTCGGCGCTCCGCCGGTGCGGGAGGCGCCTATGGCGATGATGATGGCCATGGCGGCGGTAGGCGACGGCATGAAGCGCCTGGGCTTTCGCAATCCGCCGTTGACCTCTTTCCGGCTCAACAATTTGCTCGCTCAGATGCACTACGATCTCTCGGAAACAACCCGGATTGCCGGCGTCGCGCCCTTCACCTTGCAACAAGGCGTGCAGCAGACAGTGGAGTGGATCAAGAGCCATGGATGAGAGCAGGCAATATCAGGATCTGAGCAGATTTTCCATGCCCAAGGGCTTTCGCGGACGTTCCGCGCTCACCGTGCAGATCTGGTGGATGGTGCAGGCCTCGTTTTTTCGCATCTCGCCCACGATTCTGTACGGCTGGCGCAGCTTTCTGCTGCGTCTTTTTGGCGCTCGCATCGGCAAGGACGTGCGCATTCGCTCCACCACCCGCGTCACCTATCCCTGGAAGCTGACCATCGGCGACCATGTCTGGGTGGGAGACGATTGCGTCTTCTATAACCTGGGAGAAATCGTACTGGGATCGCATGTGGCCCTTGCCCACGACATTTATCTCTGTACCGGCCTGCACGATCACGGCAAGATCGATTTTCCCATCGCGCAAAAACCAATTCACATTGGCGACGAAGTCTGGATCGCCAACGACGTCTTTGTCGGTCCCGGAGTGGCCATCGCGAAGGGGGCGATTGTGGGCGCGCGCAGCACCGTGCTGCACGATTTGCCCAGCGGCATGATCTGCTACGGCAATCCCGCCAGGCCCGTGAAGGCGCGCATCGTTTCTAAATAAGATTTTGCCCGGCGATAAACAAAACAGAGCCGGGATTGCTCCCGGCCCTGCCCTGTTGCTTGCTCGATTCTGCCGGAATCCGGCCTGTGGGGTTAGAGAGGCTGAACGTCCGCAGCCTGCCAACCCTTGGGGCCCTTCACCACGTTGAACTGCACGGCTTGACCTTCCTGCAGGCTCTTGAAACCACTCGAGTTGATTGCAGAGTAGTGCACGAATACGTCTTCGCCGTTCTGGCGCGAGATGAAGCCGAAGCCCTTCGCGTCATTAAACCACTTCACAGTACCTTGTTCCATTGATCGTGTTTCCTGAATTGAATTGCGCTGGATGAATCGGAGCGACCACTGGCAGAATCTTGCTTGTTTGGGCGAGTGCTGCTCACGCCCGGTTCGGTTCTAACGCTGACGACAGTGTACCATCGCTCTGGAAAAAGAGGACGAAATTATTGCCTTTTCGCCACAGGTTTACTTGCAACTACCTGAAAAAGAACCCACTACCACGGGAGATCCCATTGTGGTAGGGTAAAAGGTCGCCATGCTCAACGATCCTGTTCCCAGCCTGCTCGCTCGTGCTACAGAGATTCTGGAGGCGCAATTCCGCGCTCTGCCAGAGTTTGCCGCCGCCGCCGACCCGGCCGCAATGGAGCGCATTCTGGCCGAGACGGCCCGCCGACTCGGCGACAATTACCCGTACTTCCATCCTCTGTATGCCGGGCAGATGCTCAAGCCGCCGCACCCCTTGGCGCGCGCCGCCTACGCGCTGGCCCTGAGCATCAATCCCAACAATCACGCCCGCGACGGCGGCCGGGCCAGCTCGGAGATGGAGATCGAGGCCGTTGGCGGTATCGCCGCCATCTTCGGCTGGACAGACTACCTGGGCCACCTGACCTCGGGCGGCACCTTTGCCAACCTGGAAGCGCTGTGGATCGCCGGCCAGTTGCATCCCGGCAAGCGTATCGTCGCCTCGCAGCAGGCGCACTACACCCACCAGCGCATCTCGGCCGTGCTCAAGCTGGATTTTTCTTCGATTGCCGCTGATCGCAGCGGGCGCATGGATCTGAACGCTCTCGAAGCCGAACTGCACAAGGGCGATGTGGGAACGGTCGTTGCCACGCTGGGCAGCACGGCCATCGGCGCCGTCGATCCGCTCGACGGGATTCTGGCGCTGCGCGAGCGGTACGGATTTCGCGTGCATGTGGACGGTGCGTATGGCGGCTACTTCCGGCTCATTCAAGATGAATTGGCCGAACCGGCCCGGCGCGCTTACGCGGCGCTGGAGCAGGCCGATTCCATTGTCGTCGATCCCCACAAGCACGGCTTGCAGCCCTATGGCTGCGGCTGCGTCCTCTTTCGCGACCCGGCAGTGGGGCGGTTCTACAAGCACGATTCCCCCTACACCTATTTCACCTCCAAGGAGCTGCATCTGGGCGAGATCAGCCTGGAGTGCTCCCGCGCCGGGGCCTCGGCAGTGGCCTTGTGGGCTACGCAACAGCTTTTGCCGCTGACGCCGGGTGGGGAATTTGCGCGCGGTCTGGCGCAGGGGCGCGCGGCAGCTTTGGAGCTGGACCGCCGCCTGCGCCTGCATCCCGCCTTTGAAGCGCTGGCGGCGGGCGCGCCCGAGTTGGATATTGTGGTCTGGAAGCTGGCTGCGGAGACGGCGCAAAAGGCATCCCAGCGGGCGGAAAAGATCTTTGCCGCCTGCGCCACACGGGATCTGCATCTGGCTCTAGTACAATTGCCGCTGAATTGGTTTGAGGGGGGAGATGTAAACGCTATCATGATGCATAGCGAAGACGCCCCCACCGTGACCTGTCTGCGCTCGGTGCTGATGAAGCCCGAACATCGCGAGTGGCTGGACGAGATCTGGCAAAGATTGGCCGCCGCCACGGCGGAGGAAATGGGAAAGGTTGGCAAATGACGGAGAGCAGCCGTTTTGACGGTGAAAAAGAAAACGTTCTCATCAGCCTGGGCGACTGCTCCGTGCTCGTACTGCCTCATCTGGGAGGCAAAATCGCCTCCATCCAGGTGAAGGGCCATGAGCTGCTGCAAACGCCTCTGGCTCCCTACGCGCCCCGCACCCGCACCATGAGCTTCAGCGAAGGCGACGCCAGCGGCTGGGACGAGTGCCTGCCCTCGGTCTCCGGTTGCACCGTCGATACCCCCAGCGGCCCCGCTTTCATTCCTGACCACGGCGACCTGTGGCGCGTCGAATGGAAGACGCTGGCCCAAAGCGACCACAGCATTACCCTGCGCGGCGAGTGCTTCTCTCTGCCCCTCGCACTGGAGCGCACCCTGACCCTTACCGCGACCGGCAAGGGCTACCGCATCGCCGCAGCCTACAAAGTCACCAATACCGGCACTGCCGAGACGCCCTGGTCCTGGTCGGCGCATCCGGGGTATTTGGCGGAAGAGGGCGATACGCTGCACCTGCCGGAGTCGATCGAGGCGCTGCGCATCGAGTGGACCCGCAACAACCGCCTGGACAAGAGCACGGGAGCCGCAGCCTGGCCCATCGCCAAGCTGACCGGCGGCGGTTTCACCGATCTGCGCGTGACCACCGAGGCGCATTCGGGCGTAGGCGACAAGCTCTTTGCCGGCCCACTGAAAGCGGCTGAGAACTGGGTGGCTCTGGAGCGTCCCAAAGCCGGGGTGCGGTTGCGGGTGAGCTTCGATGCGGAGAAGACCCCCTATCTCGGCCTGTGGATCTGCCAGGACGGCTACCCGGAGGGCTCCGGCCTCCAGCAGCATTGCGTGGCCATGGAGCCCTGCACGGCTCCCGTGGATTCGCTGGCCATTACCGGACCGTGGTCGCGCTCGCTGGCCGCTGGCGCGTCCTACTTCTGGCCGATGACGATTGATTTGGAAACGATTTAAACAAGGGACCAGGGGTCAGGGATCAGGGATCAGGAAACCCTGATTCCTCTTCAAAAAGCTGCTGAGAGTTCTCGGGAATTCATTTTAGGCCCCACTCAAGCTCGCACGATCAAGTTCTAACCCCTGATCCCTGACCCCTGACCCCTGACCCCTAAGGAAGTGACACCCATGCATGATCCCGCCGTATTGCGTACTCTCCACGTTGGCCGCTTTCAGGCCGAGCCGGTAGTCTTTGTCGCGCCCGGCCGCGTCAACCTGATCGGTGAGCACACCGATTACGCTGAGGGCTTCGTGATGCCGGTGGCCATCGACAAGGCCACGCTGGCCGCCATCTCGCCCCGCAGTGACGGCAAGATCGTTATCTGGGCTGAGAACTACCAGGAAGAGAAGACCTTTGACGCCGCCGCGCTGCCCGCCACGGCCAGCAAACATTGGAGCGACTATCCCATCGGCGTGGCCGTCAAGCTGGCCGGCGAGGGGCACGCGATCCCCGGATTCAGCTTGAGCCTGTGGGGCGATGTGCCGCTGGGCTCGGGACTCTCCAGCTCTGCCGCGCTGGAAGTTGCGACCATGCTGGCCATCACCTCGCTCATTGGCGTTACCTATCCCGGCCCGGTGCTGGCCCGTCTCTGCCAGCGCGTCGAGAACGAGTTTGTGGGCGCCAACTGCGGCATCATGGACCAGTTCATCAGCGCCAACGGCAAGGAGAATCACGCCCTGCTGCTGGATTGCCGCGATCTGAGCTTCAAGCTGGCGCCGATCCCGGCCAATGTGGCGCTGGTCATCGCCAACACCATGGTCAAGCACTCCATCGCCGGGGGCGATTATCCCACCCGCCGCCGCGAGTCCGAGGCCGCCTGCGCGATCATCAATAGCCATCGCGGGGGAGTGCCCTTTTTGCGCGACGCCACGCTTGAGGATCTGGAAAAGTGGGGCCACGAGATGACACCCGAGTCGCTCCAGAGAGCGCGCCACGTCATCAGCGAGGACCTGCGCACCGTGGCCGCCTGCGAGGCGCTGCTCAAGGGCGATATGGCCGAGGTGGGCCGCCTGATGGCCGAGGCCCACAAGAGTTACAGCGGCGACTTCGCCGGAAGCTGTGTGGAAGCAGATCTGATGGTCGAGCTGGCGCAAACCATTCCCGGCCTGATCGGCGCCCGTCTGACCGGCGGCGGCTTCGGCGGCTGCACCGTCAACCTGGTCGAGCAGAGCCAGGCCCCGGCCTTCGCCGTGGAACTGGCCAGCCGCTACGCAGCCAAAACCGGCATCACCCCTGAGGTCCACGTCTGCCACGCCTCGAATGGCGCGCACCGGATTACGTAGGCTTTTCAATCCATTATCCAGGCCGCGGATTCTCTCACCCGGGAGAATCTGCGGTTTTTTGCTTGGTGCTATCATCGAAGCAATGCGAGGGCGGGCTTGGAAGTCGTCTTGCTTGCGCATTGGGGTACAGCAATGAGCGTAAAGAGCCAGGTTTCTGAATTTGTAATGGGCGATGATTGCTCTCCGGAGATGAGCTTTACGCTGGTCTTTAGGGAGGTTCCAGAAGAGAAGGTTTTTGTCGCCGAATGTCTGGAGCTTGCGGGCTGCGTCTCTGAAGGCGATTCGCTGGAGGAGGCTGAGGCCAACATCCGCGACGCGGTACGCGCCTGTCTGAGCGTCATCTTCGAGGATTGTGTGCGCGATGCGGCCCGTCACCGCTCCGTTTCTGTGTCGTATGTTGGAATCTCCTCGCAGAAAACCATCACCGTGAAGGCAAATCCTATTTTGGATTTGCAGGTGGCGTGATCGATGGGCCTCGCCGATCTGCCTCTCGCAAGCGGGAAGGACCACCAAAAGACCTTCGAAAAGTTTGGCTGGATTCTGCGCCGAGATGGAAACCACCTGGTGATGACCCATCCGAACTACGAGAACACGATCTCCATCCCAAACCATAAAGAAGTGAAGCGAGCCACCCTCCACACCATTCTGAAACATATCGGCATTACGGACACTCAATATCGCGTTCTCTTCGATTCGTAGCCTCGATTGAGCCAATCAAGGTCTACTATCGCTGGAGACCGCAATTACAGGACATGGACGACGAGATGGTGCTCGATGCGGCCATCACGGGCGCGCGGACGTGATTGTCACCCACAATCTCAGGGATTTTCTGCCTGCCGCCGCTCACTTCAACCTACGCGTTGTGAGTCCCGCGATTTTTGTGGAGGAGGTGCTGAAATGAATCGAGCGACAATTCCGGTCAAACTTCCGCCCTCCTTGGGAAATGCAGCGCGAAAGCTGGCCGAAGAAGACGGTGTCTCGCTGAACCAGTGGGTCTCCGTCGCGGTCGCGCAGAAGATCAGCTCGGTGGAAACCGCGGAAGCATTTTTCAAGCGGAGAGCAGAGGGCGCGGAACAAGTGGATTTTCTGAAGATTCTGCGCAGCGCTCCCGATTGCGCACCCGATCCAGGCGATGAACTGGCATCGGCGAATGTTCTTTAAATTGTCTTCTGGTCCGAGGCAAAATTTTATGGCAAGCCGCAAACCATCGCTCCAGCCATTGACTGACGATGAAGGCGAAGTCCGCGAACTGACGGCTGAAGACTTTGCCCACTTCAAGCCGTTTTCCGTGCTGCCCGAGGCAGAGCAAAAAATGCTGCTGAATCTGCGCAAGCGCGCACCGCATCGACTGACCCCTTTACGGATTCCTTAGCTCCAATTGCAGACGGCCGCCGGGAAGAATTCCTCCTCGATGAGGATTCTTCCCGGCGTAACGTTTTTGCGTTGAGAACGTTAGCCGCCGCGGCGTGGGAAATCGGTTTATCTTGCGTTTTCACCTCGTGGTACGTTGCCGGGAATTCCGCACTCCCTTGCTAGAATGGCTAAGTTTGACCCCGATGAAGGCTGGGCAGGAATTTTTCAGCGTCAGCCGTCCTGCCGGATTGTTTCGGTAATTTGTACATTCCCAGATTTGCCGCTGCGCACGGTGCAAGCGTTGCAAGAAAGAACAGAGTCATGCCCACAACGTTCAAGCCGTTTTCCTACGAGTCCTTTCCTGCTTCCGGTCTGGTCGCGTACTTCTCCATGGAGATTGCCATCAACCCCGCCATGCCCACCTACTCAGGGGGCCTGGGCGTACTGGCCGGCGACACTCTGCGCTCCGCCGCCGACCTGGGAGTGCCGCTGGTGGCCTTCACGCTGCTGCATCGCAAAGGATACTTCCAGCAGCACTTGGACTCCGAGGGCAGGCAGAGCGAAGAAGTTCAGCCCTGGAATCCAGACCACTTCTGCATCCAGGAGCCAGAGCGAGTTTCGGTCTCGATCGAAGGCCGCACGGTAACCCTGCGCGCCTGGCGCTACGATCTCGAAGGCCGCTTTGGGCACATCGTGCCCATCTATCTGCTCGACACCGATCTGGAGGAGAACTGCGGCTGGGACCGCGGCCTCACCGATCACCTCTACGGCGGCGACAGCAACTATCGCCTGCAGCAGGAGATCGTACTGGGCATGGGCGGCATACGCATGGCCAAGGCGCTGAATCTGAACATCAATGTCCACCACATGAACGAGGGCCACGCCGCCCTGCTCACCCTGGCCCTGCTGGAAAGCCAGATGGGCGGCGGCGACATGGGCGCGCCTACCGAATCCGACATCGCGCAGGTGCGCAAAAAGTGCGTCTTCACCACCCACACGCCGGTCCCGGCGGGTCACGACCGCTTCTCGGCCGAGCAGACCATTCGCATTCTGGGCGGCGAGCGCGCCTCGCGTCTGGAGCGGTTGGGATGCTTTCATGAGGGTCTGCTGAACATGACGCTGCTGGCGCTGCGCTTCTCCCGCTACGCCAACGGCGTCGCCTTGCAGCACGGCAAAGTCTCGCGGGAGATGTTTCCGGCGTTCAACATCGGCGACATCACCAACGGCGTACACGCCTCGACCTGGCTCAGCGATTCGGTGCAGGAGATGCTCGACACGCACATCCCCGCCTGGCGTCGCGACAACATCTACCTGCGCAACGCCATCGACATTCCCGAGCAGGAGATCGTCGAAGCCCACGCCCGCGCCAAGATGAACCTGTTGGCTGAAGTGGCCGCGCGCACCAATCTGGTGCTCAACCCCAAGGTGCTGACCCTGGGCTTTGCCCGGCGCGCCGCCACCTACAAGCGCGCCACACTGCTCTTCCAGGACCCGGAACGGCTGGCGCGCATCGCCGCCGACGCGGGCGGGTTGCAGATTCTCTACGCCGGTAAGGCCCATCCCCAGGACGAGCCGGGCAAGGCGCTCATTCGCCAGGTGGTGGAAGAGGCCAACCGGCTATCCAGCGACATGCTGCGCGTCATCTACCTCGAGAATTACGCATGGGATCTGGGCGCGATGCTCACTGCCGGCGTCGATGTATGGGTCAATACTCCGCGCCGCCCCTATGAGGCCTCCGGAACCAGCGGCATGAAGGCCGCGCTGAACGGAGTGCCCAGCCTCTCGGTGCTGGATGGATGGTGGATCGAGGGCTGCATCGAGGGCTTTACCGGCTGGGCCATCGAAGACGGCGTCGACGACGCGGCGGAAGCCGACGCGCTCTATCGCAAGCTGGAGTCGGCCGTGGTGCCGCTTTACTTGCAGGCGCCCGAGCAATGGGCCCGCCTGATGCGCACTACGATCGCCTTCAATGGCTCCTACTTCAACACCAACCGCATGGTGCGCCAGTACTGCTGCAACGCCTACTACCCGGCAGAAGCCGTTGAGACCAGCCGGGTCGAAGAGCAGGTTTACGCGGATTGAGGGACGAGGGGACTCGTCCTATCGGTGGGGTCGGGGGAGGCGACAGCTTCAAGATCGCTTCCTCAAATCCATGGTCCGCCTTTTATGGAACCGGTTGGATTCCATTCGAGCCCTCTCTCGCGTACGCTTTTGCCGATGAAGTTTACCGGATCACCTTGAGCGCGCCGCGGAAGAGACCGTCGAAGTCGGCGGCGAGGGCGGCTTCCTTGGCGACGGCGCTCTGAATGGCTTTTTCTGCGGCGGGACGCTGGTAGCCCAGGTTGACCAGAGCGCTGAGCACGTCGTCCACGGCTGCGCCCTGCACCAGGCTCTGCACAGGGGCGACAGCGAAGTCGTCGAGCTTGTCTTTCAGTTCGACCACCAGGCGCTCGGCCAGCTTTTTGCCTACGCCGGGGATGCGCACGAGCTGGGCGTGGTCCTGGCCGCGAATAGCCTGCACGGTGCGATCCGGCGAGAGCCCGCTGAGGATGGCGATGGCCAGCTTGGGACCGACGCCGCTGACGGTAATCAACCGCTCGAAGAGCCGCTTCTCGTCGCGCTCCAAAAAGCCGAAAAGAGCGATCTGGTCTTCGCTGACCTTGGTGTAGATGTGCAGGGAGGCCTCAGCGCCCACCCCAGGCAGCGCCGTGAAGGTGGGAACGGAGATGGTGACGTCGTAGCCCACCCCGGCGGCCTCGACAATAGCCTGGCCGGGTTGCTTGTAGATCAGTTTGCCGCGCAAATGAGCGATCATCCGTTACACCGCCAGCTTGTCTAGGTACTGTTTCACGCGGTCGATCTTTGGCTCGATCTTATCGGATGAACGCCTTGCAAGCTCAAGAAGAATCATGAGATTGACATAGGACTCGCCCTGGGACGGACCATTGACATGATCGAAAGTGATGGCCACCAAATCGCGCTCAGCAATGTGCAACAGCGGCGCAGAATCGGCCGGCACATTCATTGGAGGGTTCAAGCCAAATGGCGCATTCCAAGAGGAGCGGGCGAGCGGCGACGGAGGCGCCTTTTCAAATATCCGGAAACCAGCTTCCTTGCTTGTGGACCAGACAAGCGCCTCCGAATCTTCGTCGATTGGCGTCTGATAACGAATCATACCGGGAAATGCGGCAGACTTCCTTTGCTCCCACTCGATCTTGGCATCCCGTGTCAGGCGAATGAGCTTAGCGATCAGAATCGAAGATTCGGTTATATCGTAAGACGTGTTCATCCATCTTCTCCTTCGCTCAGACGCTCCATGCGTCCTGCCATTTCGCAGATCGTACGATGGATCGCGTGACAACGGTCCAACAAGTCTGAAAAATTGGATTGGTCGACCGGAATGCCATCCGCATTGAGACCGACAATTACTTTTATGATCTCACTTTCGCAGTTTCCCAGCACGTCTACGTCTGCGGATCGGGTAATGCTCCGGGCACGGAACATCGCCAATAGATGCACCAAACTGGTCCCCGTGGAAGAGGCGTTTTCCGCTCTGTTTTGCTGGACCGCTGCCAGAAAAGCCTTTGCCTCCCCTGCCAGCCTCAGGGCTTCTTGAGCGGTGTTCCTTTTATGAATTCCATCGGCTGCCTCTCGCGCCGCATCCTTGGCCTTCGTCGCCTGCCTCCACGCCATGGCGCTGAAGACAACTCCGGCGACGCTTGCCAATGTCCCGACGATGGCCAAGAGCCAGTTCCAGGCGATTGCCGTCATGCGCGTTTCTTTCGCGGTATGCCGATAGACGCATTCTACCCCGGTTTTGCGCCGGCTGGACACGGGATACGGTTCCGGTGCGCACCTTTCGCCTTTGTTTCCGTCCAAAGAGCGGGGCGGAATGGCTTGTGCACGCCTCCGCCGGATACAATAGGTTTCTACGCTGCGAGAAGTGGGCGACGCACGATTCTTCAGGATATTTGGAGCAGGTAAACGTGAGAGGCATGAACTGCCGCGGTCTGCGGCTGGAATTGGTTGCAGGACTAGGGCTCGCGCTGGCGATCCCCGCGCTGGCTGTCGCCGCGGAAAACGCGCAAGGCATGGCTACGCAAACCACGCTGGCAACGACGACCCGCGTGCTGGGCGGGGTCACGCAAGCCACTGTCTCCGTGACGGTTCAGGGGGCCGATGGGCTGGCCGCCACCGGCGCGGTGACCATCGAGGATCGCGGGCAACCGCTGGCCGGCGTAGCGCTGGACGAACAGGGCCAGGCTAAGGCGATACTGTCTCTGCCAGCCGGAGATCACACGCTGACCGCTGTCTACGCGGGCGATGCTGCCCACCGCAGCTCCCAATCCAACAGCACCGACGCACAGGCGGCAACCACTGGGACGCCGAGCTTTCTAGTTACTGTTTCGCCGGCCACGCTGAGCCTGACGGCGGGGCAAACCGGCGCGGTCACGGCGACGGTTACACCGGTGAACGCCGGCTCGCTGACTGCGCCGATGTTCGTCACGCTTTCGTGCAGCAGTGGTCTGCCCGACGAGTCCTCCTGCACACCGTTTCCCGAGACCGTTGAGATTCAGGCCTCGACTTCCACCGCACCGACCAGCACGCTGACCTTTGTGACCCAGACAGCCGGGACCGCCGGGCAGTTGCGGAATCCGCTTGGGAGCGTCCGCCCCATCGCCTATGCGCTGATCATTCCCGGTGCTTTGGGACTGGCCGGCATAGCCTGGGGAGCGCACCGCCGCCGCTGGTTGAGCCGTTTTTCGCTGATCGCGCTGCTGGGCCTCATTACCATGCTGGGAACAACCGGCTGCAATCCGCGCTATAACTACCTCAATCATGGCCCGGATGTGAACCCCGCCACGCCTGCCGGCAACTACACCGTCACCATCTCCGCGCAGTCGAGCAACGGCGTCACCGCCATCACCCAGACCACCTCTGTTGCGTTCACCGTTAAGTAGTCGCAGCATTTTGCAGGCCGCATGAATTCTTGGCATTCTCTTCCCGCCGAACTCCTCGCGCTGGTTGAGAGTGCCCCGGCCTCGGTTCTCCTGCACAGCGCCACCCCCCAGCCCAAGCCTCCCTTCAGCCGCCTCTTTACGGAACCGCTGCGCATTCTCGAAGCGCGCCAGCCCGACGAGATCCCTGCTTTGTTTGCCGGGATCGAAAGCGCCGTTGTGGCAGGATGCTATGCCGCCGGATTCGCTTCCTACGAATGCGCCAGCGCCTTCGAGCCCAAGGCCGCAGGCCGGCAAAGCGGCGTGGGCGATCTGCTGGCCTGGTTCGGCATCTACGACCGCTGTTTCCTCTTCGACCATTCCACTGGGGCCTTTGTCGATGGCGAACCGGCGGGGTTGGAGGCCTTTCGCGGCAGTCAGCCTGCGCCCGCCTGCGGAGCGCTGCTCGAAGCCCGCCTGGACCTCGACGAAGCCGAGTACGCCCAGCGCATCGCGGCCATTCACGAGTGGATTCGCGCCGGCGACATCTACCAGCTCAACTTCACCGTTCCCCTGCGCCTGCGCACCGCGGAGAGCGCCGCCGCGCTCTATGCGCAGCTCATCCGCCGCCAGCCGGTGGAGTACGCCGCATTTCTGCACACGCAAGCAGGCAGGCGCATCCTCTCTTTTTCGCCGGAATTGTTTTTTCGGTTGGAGGAAGGCGAAAATGCCCGCCACATCGTCACCCGCCCCATGAAAGGCACCGCCGCCCGCGGCCGCACCACCAGCGAAGACCGCCAGCAGGCCGAGTGGCTGCGCGGCGATTCAAAAAACCGCGCGGAAAACCTCATGATCGTCGATCTGCTGCGCAACGATCTGGGCCGTCTCTGCCGCTTCGGCAGCGTGCGTGTCGACGATATTTTTGCCGTCGAGCGCTACCCCACGCTGTGGCAGATGACCTCGACGGTGAGCGGCGAGTTGCGCAGCGAGGTCGGCTTCCATGACCTTTTTCGCGCTCTTTTTCCCTGCGGCTCCATCACTGGAGCGCCCAAAGTGCGCGCCATGCAGTTGATCGGCCAGCTCGAAACCAAGCCGCGCGGCGTTTACACCGGAGCCATCGGCTTTTTTTCTCCACAGGAGACGGTCTTCAGCGTCGCCATCCGCACCCTCGAATTAGAGGAAGAAAGCAGCGGCGGTCAGCGCGGCAAGATGGGCGTGGGCAGCGGCATCGTCATCGACTCCGATGCCGCCGGCGAGTTCCGCGAGTGCCGCCTGAAGGCCGAGTTCCTCACCGGCTGGAACGATCGTGAAATGCGTACAGGCGCAGAGGAGATGGAGGACCGGCAGGATTTCGCGCTGGTCGAAACCCTGCTCTGGCGTGGCGGCTTTCCCCGCCTGGAGCTTCATCTGGACCGGCTGCAAGATTCCGCCGCGTATTTTGGATTTGTCTGCGAGCGCGCCGCAGTTCGCGCCGCTCTGCTGGACTACGCTGCCCTCTTCAACACGCCCGAGCCGCGCAAGATCCGCCTGCTTCTGGACCGCACGGGTGGCCTGAGTCTCAGCTTCGAAGTGCTCAGTGAAGACGCGTTGGGCTTGCAGGCCAATCCCGTTCGTGTAGCCCTTGCCACCGAACGCACCGACGCTCGCGACCCGCTGATCTTTCACAAGACCACGCATCGACCGCTCTACAGGCGCGCCCTGCTCGCGGCTCAGAAAGCGGGCTGCGACGATGTGCTGTTTTTCAATCGAGAGGGCGAACTGACCGAGAGCGTGATCGCCAATGTCTTTATCGAGAAGGACGGCCAGATGTTTACTCCGCCCACCGGCTGCGGATTGCTGGCCGGGGTGGAGCGCCGGCATCTGCTGGCGACGCTTGCGCATGTCGAGGAACGCGTCCTCACCGTGGACGATCTGCGTGACGCCGACGCTATTTATCTGGCCAATGCCGTTCGCGGCCTGCGCCGCGCCCAGATCGACTGGAGTGCCTCAGGACTATAGCGCCGCTTTCACCAAATCGGTGGCGCGGGCATAGGAGCCGAGATCGAAGACCTGGGTGTAGCCGATGCGGCGCAACTTCTTCCGCGCCACGGCGCTGCGCATCCCGCTTTGGCAATAGAGCAACAGCGGCTGCCGCTTCTCGTGGACCCGCTCAGGCAGCAGGCTCTCGATACGATCGTGCGGCAGGTTGATGGCGCGCGGCAGATGGCCCGCGGCAAACTCGCCGCCGCTGCGCACGTCGATCAGCAACGCGCCATTTTTCAGGTACTCGATGGCAGGCTTGGCAGGCAATTGCCCAGAGCGCTTAAACCACATCAGCGCTACCAGAAGGGCAACAGGAATTAGAAAGAGCAGCCAGTTCATAATTCTCCAGAAAATATGTCTTGATGGATGATCCTACCCCTGTGCACGTGCAACATCCACTAAAACCGAATAGAAAGTTGGCGCCGCGCCCATATCGGTAAGCCGCTCGCTGGTCAGGGCGTTGACGCCGTTGCCATCCGGGCTGAGCTTGGCCCAATCCATGCGGGCAGCAACCACCCCTGGGGGAACGCTGCCGCTCACCAGCGCCGTCAGCCGCAGCTCGCCACGCGCGTTCCACACCCGCACCGGATCGCCATTGGCGATGCCGCGCGCCTGCGCGTCAACTGGGTGAATCTCCAAGCACTGAGCGGTTTTGGCCTCCATCTTGCGGTGGCGTTCAAGCTGCGCAAAGGTTGAATTCATGTAGTTGTCGGCCTTGCGGCTCAAAAACTCCAAGGGAAAGTGCTTTGCATTTTCTCCCCAACGAGATTCAGCGGGCGGGATAAAAGACGGAGTCCCGTCCAGCCCCTGCGCGGCCAGCGTCTCAGAGAAGAACTCGATCTTGCCGGTGGGAGTGGGCAGCGGGCCGGTCGAGTTCGGCTCTTCGCTGTAAGGAAGAAACGGCGTTGCCTCGGGATCGCGGTGGAAGCCGAGCGGCAGATGGCCCTTCTCGCGTAGTTCCTGGAGCGTGATGTGCTCCATTCCGGGGTTGGTCGAGTGGCCATCCGCGCCGATACCCAGCGCCTGGGCGATAATCTGCTCCGGCGTATCGCGGAAGCACGCTTCAGGAAAGCCCATGCGCTGGGCCAGTTGGCTGAAGAGCCAGACGTTGCTGCGCGCTTCGCCCGGCGGCTCAATGGCCTGCTGGGAGAGTTGTACGAAGTAATGCCCGTAGGCGCCCTGGATGTCGGTGTGCTCCAGAAAGGTCGTTGCGGGCAGAATGTAGTCGGCATAGTCTGTGGTGTCGGTGAAGAAGAGATCGTGAACCACCGTAAAAAGATCGGGCCGCAGCAGGCCGCGCCGGACCGCGTTCTGGTTGGGCGCAATCGCCGCCGGATTCGAGTTGTAGACGAACAGCGCCTGCACCGGCGGTCCGTCTATTCCCCTCGTCCCTGGTCCCTGGTCCCCTTGTTCCCTTGTTCCCTGTTCTTCCAACGCTTCCCCCAGCAGCGACATATTGACCGTTCTCGCCAGCCGCTGGAGAGGTGAAGCCAGAGCCAGGTCGGGGCGCTCGAGGGCTTCTTTGTTCCAGGCAAACGCGCCCGAGGTGGAGAGTTGCCCGCCGCCGCCGCGCTGCTTCCAGGCCCCGGTCAGGGCCGGCAGCATGGCGATGGCCTGCACCGCCGCGCCTCCGTTCTCGACGCGCTGCACGCCGTAGTTCAGGCGGATAACGGCCGGATGGGTGGTGGCGTACTCACGTGCCAGTTGCTCGACCTCGGCAGCGCTCATGCCGGTCCAGGCGGCGACGCGCTCCGGGGGATACTCCCGCGCCCGCTCGGTAAGATGCTCGATGCCGTGGGTCATGGATGCAATGTAAGCGCGATCTTCCAGCCCCTCGTTGAGGATCACGTGCATCATGCCCAGCGCCAGCGCCACATCGGTGCCGGGGCGGATCTGAATGTGCTGGTCGGCCAGCGCCGCCGTGCGGGTGCGGTAGGGGTCGATGACGATCAGCCGCGCTCCGTTGCGGCGGGCCTGCTCGATCTGCGGCCACAGGTGGATGTTGTTGCCGTGGATATTTGCGCCCCAGGCCAGCACCAGCTTGGCCAGGTGGAAGTCCTCTGTGGGGGTGCCGAGCTTTTTGCCGTAAACCAGGTTCCAGGCCACGCCCCCCGCCTCGGAGCAAATGGTGCGGTCCAACTGGCTAGCGCCCAAACGATGAAAAAAACGACGGTCCATCGAGCCGTAGCCCAGCACGCCGATAGTTCCGGCGTAGCTGTAGGGCAGAATCGACTCCGGCCCGAATTCGCCGGAGATCGTTTGCAGCCGCGCGGCGATCTCGGCGAGGGCTTCGTCCCAACCGATCTGCTCGAAGGCCTCGTGTTCCCGTCCCTTGAGCCGAAGGCCTTTTCGCGCGCCTGGCCGCCGTCTCAACGGAAAAAGAATCCTCTCGGGAGCGTAGACCAGATCCAGATATTTGGCCACCTTGCCGCAGAGAAAGCCGCGCGTGACCGGCTGCGCGGGGTCGCCCGCCACCTTCACCGCGCGTCCCGCCGCGTCAACCGTCACCAGCACCGCGCAGGAGTCCGGGCAGTCGTGGGAGCAGACCGTGTGCACTACGCGCAAGGGATTGGGAGCCGCCGGCATGTTGTCATTGTAAGCGCAGCCTGGATGTGGGTCTTGGCCGGACTTTTCCCTTTTTGGGGCCGTTCTGCTGCGCCATCGGCACTTTGCATTGGGACTCTGCATGGCCAAGCGCCATACTCAAAACAATTGTGCTGGGCGAGCGTTCTAGAGCGATTCCAGAATGGCTATACCCTGCAACCTTCTTGCCAGGTCGTCGCTCGCTGGGGCTCGCGCCGACTTGAATGCATGGATTCTGGGTACTCCAATTCTGGAATCGCTCCGGCGTTTGCCAATTCCTGTACACTGGACGCGCCATGAGTTGCCTATTTTGCAAGATTGTCGACGGGAGCATCCCTTCCACCAGCGTCTACCAAGACGACCAGTGTTACGCCTTCGCGGACATTCACCCTCAGGCCCCAACCCACGTTCTGGTCGTGCCGCGCGAACATCTCGGCTCGATGGCCGATTGCGTCGAGAGCGACAAAGAACTGCTCGGCCATTTGATTTGGGTCGCGGGCCAGATCGCTCAAGAGATGGAGTTGACCAAGGGCTATCGCGTGGTGATCAATACCGGCGAAGACGGTGGACAGACGGTCGATCACCTGCACGTCCACCTGCTCGGCGGACGCCCGCTGCGATGGCCTCCGGGATAAACAGCGCGCAAAAGCAGAGGGCGTCCCCGTGGGAACGCCCTCCATACCACCATAAGCCTATCGCTTAGACCGGCTGTGGATAGTACTCTTCTTCCTCTTCCAGCCCGTAGCGGCGCAGCATGTTGGGCAGGCTCTGGGAGAAGGCCGAGCGCGGCATCACTGCGTCGCAACCCGCTTCCATGGCCTTCATCTTCAGATCGCCCTGCAAATGATTGAGGAAGCCCACGATCGAGGTGGCCTTCTTCAGCTTGGCCTTGAGCTTGGGAATCAGCGTCATGGGCTTGGCGTTGAGGTTGTTCAGGTCGAAGACCAGCAGCGTTGGCCGCTCCGCCTCGGGCAGGTCGGTCAGGCGCGTCAACGTCTCCTTGTCGCCCTTCACAAACTCCACCTTCACGCCCAGTTTGCGCGCTGTCTCCTGAATCTTGGCGAGAAAGAAGAGATCCTCGATAAAGCAGAAGATGTGGGTGGTTGCGCCTTCGCGTACCGGAATGGTCGGCGAAGGGGTGAAGTTGTCCTGGTAGTTCACACCCTGGCCGTTGCTGGCGCCGAGTTGGACCGTCGAGGGCGGGCCATCGGCGATGTTGCCGTTGGCGATGCGGTAGCTGTGGTCCATGGGACCGACAAACTCCCGCGGCCCCTTCTGCCGGGCGCCGGTCTTGCGCTTGCCCTGCGCCGGAGAAGAGATGCTGTTGCCGGGCGAAGCCTGGGCCGAGGCGCTCTTGGTGAAGGTCTTCTTTTTCTTCCGGCCCTGTGCCTGCTCGCGGCCCTGCCCTTGCTCCCGGCTCTGATGCGGCGCCGCAGACTTGGGCGAACGCGGCGGCGGCGGCGCGGGCGGCGCAGGCATGGGAGCTGCGGCCTGCGGCGCTGGCTGGGGCTGTTGCGCCTGGGGTGCGCCCGTCTGGGTGGTCTTATTCTTGCGGCGGCGCCGGCGGCGCCGATGCCCCTGCGACTGTCCCTGGCCAGCGGCCTGAGACGGCCCCAGATCGGTCTGGGGCTCGGTCGATTCTGTCGTCATGCGTGTACTTCCTGGCACTTTGATCTTGCGTGCATTGGCTTTAAAAGCAATCCCCAAGTCGAACTGCCGGCGAATCGTGGCTGCCGTGGCGGTCGCTTACAACCGTTGCCAGCGCTTATTCGTTTGTTTCAACAGCAACTCTGAGACTGCGTTTGCATGCGCCTGCCGGAGAACGGCCTGTCTGGAACTGCCACCGGACCCTCTTCAAATATCCTTCTATAACAGCCGGGATTCAGAAGCGAGAGCGGGGAAGGCGGCAACCAACGGTCCTGTTCCTTGTAGGCTATCGAGTGGAATGACGGAGCAGCGCTCCGCGCACAACCCACCCTCATTTCCAGGGGCCAGGCCCAAGCGCACACGGTTAGCCTGTTACTACTGCGTTCGGCTGCCGGAATCGATAGGGTACGGCCAGTGGATTCTTCAGGTAATGCCCTTCCTATGGGAGGATTCGACCCCGGCAGCCTCAGAGACGAGGCCCACCCGGCGAATTCTCCTTGCTTGCGGCGAGCTTGCTCTGCCCGGTTGGGGTGGCCCGCGTCAGCCGCTTCATAGGTAAGTCTGATAGTACAGCGTGGCGATGCGGCTGGCAAGTGCCGCCCGTGGGTCCGTGGCGCTCAGATGCAATCAAGCCCCCAGACGCAGCAAACGCCACCTCCGGGGAAGTGGCGTCTCGTGGTTCTGCGCTGGTCACTGGCCTCCCAGCTTTTTGGCCTGCGGTGTTTCCGCTGTGCCCTGTGCAACTTCTCCGGCCGGTCCGCCCTTGGGAGGGCTGCTCTTTGGCGTCGGCTCTTGCCGGGAGTTGCTATTCCTGTGGCTGCTCGATTTGCTTGCAGCCGTATGATCACTGGCACCTATACCCATGCAATCCGCGTGCCAAAGTCGCGAACCTTATCTTTCAATGCGTTGCAGAGATTCCTCTTCTGGCATCTTCTGCAATCCAGAAGATTGAAACCGCTTTTTCTACCAAAAGACATAGAATCGACTTTTTCAAAGCTAAAGAGGTGGGCTCAATGCTGGCAATGCGGGCAATAATGTGTGCCCCGACCGCCGATCAGCAAGCGGCGAATGGGCGTCCCGCAACGCCGGCAGGGCTGGCCGGTGCGCAGATAGACGCAATGCTCCAACTGAAAGAGTCCCTTCACTCCGTCGGCATCTACATAATCGGAGACCGAGGAACCGCCCAGACGGATGGCGTGCTCCAGAACCTCGATCAGGGCCAGGCGCAGGGCTTCCAACTCCGCCCGGCGCAGCCGTCCCGCCTGGCGGCGCGGCCGGATTCCGGCCCGAAAGAGGCTTTCGTCGGCGTAGATGTTGCCCACACCGGTCAGCAGCGTCTGATTCAGCAGAGCCGCCTTGATGGCCAGCTTGCGTCCGCGAAAGAGCGTAGCGAAGGCCTCCGGCTCGACGCCGAGGGGCTCGACACCGGCGGCGCGGAAGGCCTCTGTGCGGCGCAGATCGCGCAATTCCAGCCGCCCAAAGCGGCGCGGGTCCACAAAACGCAGCTCGCGGTCGCCGGAGAGCGTCAGCCGCGCGTGGGTGTGCGCTGCGACCGGGTTGCCGGGGTCGGTCACCAGCAGACGTCCGGTCATGCCCAGATGCACGATCCACTGCGCCTCGATGGGAGGTTCGGAGAAGATTTGCTTCTTTGTCCTGCGCGTTTTTGCTGTGGAAGCAGGGCTGGAGCCGCTTTTCGGACCAAGTTCGCAGACGATGTGCTTGCCGGTTCGATGTACCGCCAGCAGCAGCCGCCCTTCCAGTTCCCTGGCCTGTTCGGCGGGGGGCGTCTTGAAGGGTTCGCGGTGGGAGCCAAACCAGGCCTCGACGATGCGCTCGCCGCGCACCCGCTCGTTTACCCCACGGGCAATGGTCTCGACTTCGGGAAGCTCCGGCATCGGTCTATTGTAGGGGATGCTTGGGGCTGATGCGGCAAAAGGCGAGGGCCGCTCCAGGGCAAACGCATCTAAATCGATCGGCCGCTTTCCGAGTGAAACAGTTGTAACCGTTGCTTTTGTTTGTTTTTACGGAGGGAGAAGGGGTCTTCAGACCCCTGAAGCAGCGGCAAAAACGATAGGCTTTAGCCTCGGGTCTTTGCTCGCAGTTGCAAAATGGCCCGTGCCTGAAGGCCCATCCATCCATCGCCCTATTCAGGGGCCTGAAGGCCCCTGCTCCCTCCCCAAACTACCCTTTGTTTCGATTCGCAATCCAAAACTGGTACGACAGCGGAATTAAGATGCGTTTGCCCTGAGGGCCGCTCTTCTGGAAGAGACGGCCCCCGGTCTGAATGGACAGATTCAAAAAACACAGCTTGCGTTACTTGGTAAAGCTCATTGCTGACTCGGCCCACATCACCGCTTCGGCGTAGCACTTCACCATCAGGTCCTGGTTCAGGTTGTTGGAGCGGACGATGGCGTCGCAGGCTGCCCAGCAACCGCCCTCGTGATACTCCAGCCAGTCGAGCAGGCGGCGCTCGCGGTTGCTGGTTCCGTGCAGCGCCTGGCGGATGGGATCGCGCAGCGGCAGCGAGGGCGTCAGTTCATCCATGGCAACGCGCAGCATGGCGGGCAGCAGGCTGAGCAGGCCCAGCAGATACTGCTCGCCCGGCGCCAGCGCGCACTGCTCGGCGGCCTGTTCGCAAAAGCGGCCGCGCACAAAGGCCATGCGCAGAATCTCCGCCGGCTGGTTGGTGTTCAACTCGCTGGCGATGGCCAGGGTGGCGATATGGCGGAAGTTGTCTTCGCCCACCGCGATCAGCGCCGTCTCGATCGAGCGCACCTCCTGGCGAATGGCGCACATGGGCGAATTGACCAGACGCAGCAGACGGTAGGTCAGTGAAGCGTCGAGCTTGACCAGTTCGCTCAACTTGCGGAAGTCGAGCGGATCGTCGTGGAGCAGTTTGAGAATCTGAATATGGAAGAGCTGATTGGAGGGAATGCTGCGGTTCTTGAGCAGCACCGGGCGGCAGAAGTAGTAGCCCTGGAAGAGCGTGAAGCCCTCCTCGCGCGCCTGCTGGTACTCCTGCGGCGACTCGACCTTCTCGGCGATCAGCACGGTCTTCTTGCCCATGGCGCGGCGGAAGATCTCCTGCCGCCCGACGACGCCGCTGGTGGCGAAGTCGACTTTGACGAAATCGGCTAAATCGAAGAGGGGCTGGAGCTGCGGTTTCCACTCGAAATTGTCGAGAGCGACGCGGAAGCCCAGGGATTTCAGCTTGACGCAGGCATCGATGACGGCCTGGGTGGGCTCGACTGAATCGAGAATCTCCAAAACGGTCAGTTTGGGCGGCAAGACATCGACCAATTGCCCGGTCAGGGCTTCGGCGGTGCAGTTCAAAAACCCCGGCAGGCCGCCGGTGAGTTTCTCAAAGCCGAACATGAGGGTGTTATCGAGCATGGCGCGGGTGGCCATATTGTTGTCGCCGTGGAAGCCTGCCTCCGGCCCACTGCGCAGCAGCAACTCGTAGCCAAACACTTTGCCGCGCAGATCCAGAATCGGCTGGCGCGCCATATAGCGCAATCCGCCCGCCCATTCAGCGGGGATCGCCTCGGAACCCTTGCCTGTAGTTGCTTGCGTTGCCATTCTCACCACCCCGTACTCAAGATCGGCGCATCCGGCGGAGAGCTTTACCCCGCCGTTACAGACCGCCTTACTCCCGCGGGTGCGACCCGGACGCGGCTGCGTCCTACCCGCCACAAACACCTTCCACTTGCCCTCTACCGAAGCCAATCACTTGAATCCGGCGCAATTCCCTGCGTGCGACGGCGCGTGAAGCAGAAAAACGTACACGCCATCCGCAAAAAATGTCTCAAATCACCACATGCAACGCGGCTTCGGCCCACACCACCGCCTCCGCGTAGCTTAGCATCAAACGCGCCCGGTCGAGGCCATGAATGCGGGCCACGGCGTCGCAGGCTGTCCAGTCGGCGCGCTCGTGGAACTCCAGCCAGCGCAGCAAACAACGCTCCCGGTTGGCGGCGCCATGCAGCGCCGAGCGAATCTCGTCGCGCAGGGGCAGTCCCGGCGTCAACTCATCCATGGGCACACAGAGCATCGCCGGCAACATGCTGAGCATGCCCAGAAGATACTCCTCATTGGGGTTGAGCGAACTGTATCCCGCGGCCAGTTCGCAGAAGCGGCCGCGCACAAAGCCCATGCGCAGAATCTCGGTCGGCTGATGGGCATTCAATTCGGTGGCGATGGCCAGGGTGGCGATGCGCCGGAACATGGCTTCGCCCACCACCATCAATGCCGATTCGATCGAGCTCACCTCCTGGCGTATAGCGCAGATCGGAGAGTTCACCAGACGCAGCAGCCGGTAGGTCAGCGAGGTATCTTGCTTGACGCATTTGGCCACCTCGTGCAGGTCCATCGGCTGGTGGTTCAAAAGCTCCAGGAGCCTGATCAGGGAGATTTGGTTGGCGGCCACGCTGTGATTCTTGAGCATCTCCGGAAAACAGAAATAGTATCCCTGAAAGAGCCCAAATCCCTCCGCGCAGGCCTGGGTGTAATTCTCCGGCGTCTCGACCTTCTCGGCGACCAGGGCAGCCGCCACGCGGGCCGCGGTCTTCTGCAATGCGGCGCGGGACGCGGTGTCCATGCCGATGAAGTCGACCTTGATGTAATCGGCCAGCTCAACCAGCGGCGCGTAGGCTGGATCATGGCAATAACTGCCCAGGGCCAGTCGAAAGCCAAAGGTCTTGAGCGTCTGGCAGGCGGCAATCAGTTGCGGTGTGGGAGAGGCGCTCCCATGCAGGTGCAACACCGTCATGCCGGCGGGCAGCACGTTGACCCATTGCTCATTGACCGACTCTGCGGTGCAGGGGATGAATGCCGGCAAACCGTTGGTCAACTGTTCCAGGCCAAAGACCATGGCGTCGTCGATCAGGGCGCGGGCGGCCTCATTGCGCTCGTCTTGGAGAAGCGCCACGCCGCCGGTACGGAAGAGCAGGTTGTATCCATGCACCCGTCCCATGCGGTCCAGTATCGCCTGGCGAACAACCGTACGCAGTCCATCGTCGTGCTCCGGCCCACCGGGCTCGGAGACCTTCGTCCATGGTGCTTGTACAGTCATTTTTGTCATCCCACCCAGCCTAACTGCTCTTACTCGCGAAAGGTCTGGAAAAAAGCGGCGCGGGGAAGGGCGTAGCTGACGCCGCATTCCCGATACGGGCTTAGCCTCCCATAAACATGCCGCCGTTGACGTCCAGCACGTGGCCCGTGATGTACGCTGCGGCATCGGAGGCGAGGAAGAGCACCGACTGGGCAATCTCCGCATCCGTTCCGGGACGGCCCAGGGGAATGGTAGCCAGCATCGCCGTGCGCACTTTTTCATCGAGCACGGCGGTCATGGGCGTCTCGATGTAACCGGGGGCGACAGCGTTGACGGTAATCCCACGCGAGGCCACTTCGCGGGCCAGGGCGCGGGTCATGCCGATCAGGCCGGCCTTGGAGGCGGCATAGTTCACCTGCCCCGCCTGGCCGGTGCGGCCCACCACGCTGGAGATGTTCACGATGCGTCCCCAACGGTTCTTCAGCATGGGGCTGAGCAGGGCCTGGGTGAGCAGAAAAGCGCCGGTAAGGTTGGTGCCGATGACCGCGTCCCAGTCGGGGCGCTTCATCCGCAGCACCAGTCCGTCGCGGGTGATGCCGGCGTTGTTAACCAGAATCTCGACTTTGCCGAAGCGCTCCAGCACGGCTTTTGCGCCTGACTGGATGGATTCTTCGCTGGCCACATCCAGCGCAAAGGCCGCCGCATGGCCGCCCGCCGCCTCGATCTCGGCGGCCACCTCGGCTAACTTGGCCTCATTCCGCGCGGCCAGCGCCACCGTGGCTCCGGCGCGGGCCAACTCCAGCGCGCAGGCCCGTCCAATGCCCTGCGAAGCCCCCGTGACCAGCGCAATTCTTCCCTGCAGATTCACCATCGACATCTCCCACTTTGAGGCACATGCAGCGCACTCTTCCGAGAGCAATTATACGGTTAGCCGCTAGTTTCTGGCCTCTAGCTGCTAGCTCCTAGCCTCTAGCCCGCCGGGCCTTTGAAAAAAGTTCCGATTCCTCCCTCCAGGCCTCTGACAGAGAGATCCAGCACTACTTCGTTGGTTATGCTGCGAGATGGGTCCCGGATTCCCTTGAAACGGCTATACGAATTGAAGCAGCAGAATAGCGGGAGGCTAGATGCTAGCAGCTAGAAGCTAGTAGCTCGCCTTTACGACGGCGTCACCGCTACGCGCACCGGATGCGCCGTTAATTTAGCACGCACCAACTCCGCGGGCCAGATGTAGACCGCCATGCGCCGCGAGTAATGCATCACCGGAGGCTGCAAGGGAAGATGTATGCCGATAGCTTCGGCCAAGCCGTTCTGCTCGATCTGCGCTTCGGCTGCCTCGAGCGGCCAGGAGACATAGTGCAGATTGGCGCGCTGGGTCAGGCCGGCATGGTTGCTGGTAAACTGGCAGGAACGCTCCAGCAAAAAATACTCGAGTGAACCGGCGCGCCACTCGGCCGTCTTGCGGGTGGGGCCCAGGCCGCGATAGCGCGCCTGAAAGATCACCGGAGAGGCGGTAAGGCGCCGGCGGCTGAAGTAGGAGATCTCCCGCTCGCCGCGCTGCTCGACGCGCATGTCGGCCCAGTGGCAGGGCAGATGCTGCGCGGTGCGCCCGACGAGCAGAGCCAGCAGGCTGCCCACCTCCAAAGAAAACGTATAGATGCCCGGTAGTCCGGTTCGCTGTTCGCGCACATAGGTGCGCAGGCTCAACTCGGGAAAGCAGCGCAGGCCGGGCAGCGGAGGCACGCCGCGGATCTTGATGCGGTCGGTCCAAAAGGGCGTCACGCTCAGCCAGGCCGAGCCCTCGAAGGTGTCGATCTGCAAGCCCTCGGGAAGCCGTTCGGCCAGATCCACGGGCGGCACCGGCCAATGAGCAAAGAGCAGGTCATTCCAGCGCTGGGTCAGCGCCCAGCGTCCGGGGGGCAGAGGCCGCGGCCTACCCGATGTTCTGACCCGGAACTCCTGCATCGCCTTGTTGCTCCTCGACTCGTCACTCATAGGGCGCGCCCTCCAGGCGCAAAGTTGCCCGGCCCGACCGACCCTCCATGCCGTATTCTGGTCGCGAGAACATCCTTATGTCCAGTGAAACTTTTGTTGCACCCGCCGCCCGAAATGCCACCGAGGTCTTTGCCGTCCATGGCGCCGACCCTGAGGTCCTGGCCTACGCCATGGCCAAGTACTCCCGCTCCGCTCTGTCGATGCGCGAGTCGCTCACCGAGATCAGCTCGCAGCGCGCCGAGCAGTTCCTGAACACCTTTTATTTTCAATACGGTCACCGCTCTATAGCCGACCTGGCGCACATCGCCTTCGCGGTCGAACGGCTCAGCCTGCTGGCCGCCGTCGTGCTGGTCGACGAGCAGCGCTGGGACGGACAGGAGCGCTCGACCCGCTATCAGAACTTTCTCAAATCGGGATGGTATCTTCCCGAGTTCGGTGCCGAACGTGCCGCGGCCGATCTCTACGTCCAGACCATCTCGCACCTCTTCGCCACTTATCAGCGCACCACCAGCGCCGTGCTGGCCGCCCTGGAGCGCCGCATTCCCCGCCCCGAGGCGCTGGCGGCCGACGCTTACGCCCGCACCCTGAAGGCCCGCGCCTTCGACGTGGTGCGCTATCTGCTGCCCCTGGCCACCAACACCTCGCTGGGCCAGATCGTCAACGCCCGCACGCTGGAGACGCAGGTCTCCCGTTTGCTCTCCCATCCCCTCGCCGAGATTCGCGACCTGGGCGTCAAGCTGCGCTCCGCCGCCACCGGGCCGGCGTGGGATGTGTATGGGCAGGCCGGCCAGTCGCTTGCGGCCAAGATTTCCGCCGCCGCACCGGAGCTGGCCGGCGACGCCGCCAAGCTGCTGACGCGCGAGGTGCGCACCGCGCCCACCCTGGTCAAATACGCCCAGCCCAACGAGTACGAACCGCGCACCCGCGCCGAACTGACGCAGGCCGCCAGCGAGATCCTGAAAGATCTGCCCATCGCCGCCGCACCGGTGGTGGATCTGGTCGAGCGCACAGAGAGCCTGGAGGCGGAACTGGCCGCCACGCTGCTCTACTCGGTCAGCCACCATCCCTACCGGCAGATTCGCGACCTGGTGGCCGCTCTGCCCGAGGCCCGCATCGCCGAAATCGTCGACCTGGGCCTGCGCCATCGCGGCAAGCACGACGAGGCGCTGCGCGCGTTTCACGCCGGGGCGGCGTTGCGCTTCGACATCCTCATGGACATCGGCGGCTTCCGCGATATGCACCGCCATCGCCGCTGCACCCAGATCATCCAGCCATTCACCACCCTGCACGGCTACGAGACGCCCACCTGCGGCGATCTGGCGGAGGGGGTGAACATTCTGGAGGAGGCCGGAGTACTTACAGAGTTCCAAGAGGCGCTCGACGCCGCTCATGCCGCTAGCCTGCAGATTGCCGCCGGCGCTGCGCCCGAAGCCGAGCACTCCGCGCTCTACCTGCTGCCCCTGGCCACCCGCGTGCGCTCGCTCTTCAAGATGGACTACGCCGAGGCGCAGTACATCAGCGAACTGCGTTCCGGCCCGGCCGGCCACTTCAGCTACCGGCGCGTGGCCTGGGAGATGTTTTTGGCCTTGCAAAAGCAG
This sequence comes from uncultured Occallatibacter sp., assembly GCA_964493705.1. Classification (GTDB taxonomy): domain Bacteria; phylum Acidobacteriota; class Terriglobia; order Terriglobales; family Acidobacteriaceae; genus Telmatobacter. Next base: position 11,511 of record CAZBPD010000023.1, on the reverse strand, counting down.
CATCCATCGCTGGCCAAGCACATCCGCGTCACCGACTTCACTCAGCCGATCGATTTATTGCAACGGTAGCGACCGCTTTCAACCAAAATGACCCGCATTTGGCGGGCGGTGCGGAGTTGGGCCTGCACCTTCAAATCCACTCCGCCGCGCGGGCCGGGGAACTCTCCGGGACGGTATGATGGGGTGGCGGAAACCACTTGAAAGGCCAGCCCGGCCTGGGCTGCGCCGGCTATCGGGAGCAGGAGCAGATGAAGGAAACGCGCAACGTCGAGATCTTCGACACCAGCCTGCGGGACGGCTTGCAACAGCCCAACCTGGAGATCTCCGTACCGAACGCGCTGCTCCTCTTGCAGCGTATGGCCGCTTTTGGCGTGCGTTATGCCGAGATTGGCTTTGCCGGATCGAACCAGTTCGTCACCGATCTGACCGCCGCTCTTCCGGGGGTGGATACCGGAGCCATGAAGCTGGCTCTCTTCGGCAGAACGCGGGGCCGCGGCACACGGGTGCAGGATTGGCCCGACGTGCAGTTCATCCTGCAGCGCAAGCAACAGGCGCCGGTAGCCGTGGTGGTGGTCAAGTCGCGCCTGCTGGATGTGGCTAAGTCCCTGGAGACGACTCCGGAGGAGAACCTGCTCATGGCCTACGAGACCATCGAGTGCCTGCACGATAACGGCATGGAAGTCATCGTGGACCTGGAGCACGCCATGGACGCCAATTGCGGCCGCCGCGAGAACGGCCTGGCCTGCGAAGCGGATCTGGCCGAGCGCAGCCTGGAGTACTTCCATCGGTTGATCGGCCAGTGCGTTCACCAGAGCGTGAGCCGCATCGTGGTCTGCGACACCACCGGAGGCGCCAGTCCGGAAGAGGTCGCGCAGGTCTTCACGCGGCTGACGGGGGATCATCCCCAGGCAAAATTCGGATTTCACGGGCACACCGACCGCGGACTGGGCATCGCCAACACCCGCGCCGCGATTCTGGCCGGCGCCGTGCAGGCGCAGGGAACTTTACTGGGCACCGGGGAGCGCTGCGGCAACGTCAACCTGACCACCGTGATCGGTTCCATGCAACTGCGCGAAGAGGCGCAGTTCGTCACGGCGCAGGCGCTGACCGGGCTGACCAGCTTGGCCCACTCAGCCTACGCGGCCTTTGGGCTGGAGCCCTTCCACGGCTCGCCAATCGTCGGTCCCGGAGCCTTTGGCACCTGGGCGGGCATGCACGGCAGCAGCGAACGCAAGAATCCCGGAGCCTACCTCTGGTGCGACCCGGCGCAGGTGGGCGCGACGCCGTCGATTGGGGTCAACGGGCAATCCGGCCGAGCCAACATCATGATGCTCTCCGAGACGCTGGGCGTGCCGCTAAGCTCCTCCGAGGCGCAAGAATTGATGGACACCAACCAGGCGATGATCGAAGGCGGAGGCTTTACCGCCAGCGAGGAGTCCTTCCGTCTGGCCTGCATGAGGGTGCAGCGCAGCCTGCGCCACCGCTTCTGCATCAAAAGCTGGCGGGTCTTCGACGAGTCCGACGAGGCCGGCAACCGCTTTGTGCAGGCCTTCATGACCCTGCTGATCGGCGACAACCCGGTGGTCACCACCCGCGCCGAGGGCGAGGGCCCTGTAGACGCACTGACCAAGGCCATGCGCCGCGAACTGGAGAAGTGGTTCCCCTCGCTGGCGCAGATGCGGCTGGGCACCTTCAGCGTCACCGCGTTGGACGTTTCCGCGCACGACTCGGCGGCCCACGTGCGGGTCACGGTGAGCTTCAACGCCGACGGCCACGAACCCTGGGTCACCGCCGGCGTCAGCAGCGACATGAACCAGGCGGCGCTAATGGCCATTGTGGACGGCTTCCACTACTGGATGCTGGAAAACCCGGAGTGAGCGCAACAAAGCTCTCGTAGTGCGTCTCACGCTGTTTGTACCCAATACGAATTGTCATCCTGAGTGGCCGCGGCGAGTCGAAGGACCTGCTTTTTCTGCATTCGGCAACAACGGTATCCCCGCGATGCCCCCGCGGGGCTCGACCGCCGTCTAATCTCATGGCAGGACCTGCCGAGAGCATTCCCAGCGGGAACCACAGGAGGAATAAGGAGTGCGGAGTCGAATTTGCTTGGCGATGGTGTTGGCGGTGTGCGCGCTGACGGTCGCGGCGCAGCGGGACAAGGACAGCTTTACCCCCATGGCGCTCGACGCCGGCTTCGGCCGCCTGGACATCTCCGCGCCCACCGTGCCGCCCAGCGAGATCGTTCGCCAGTTCACCGCCAAGGAGAGCGAGTTCGAGGAGGCACTGGCTCACTACACCTACCGCCGCACCCTCCGCGTGCAGTCCTTCGATGAGGACGACAAGGTCGATGGCGAGTGGTACCAGATCGACGATGTGGTCTTCGACACGACCGGCCGGCGCATGGAGAAGACCGCCTACGCCCCAGGGAACACCCTGCAGCACTTCCAGATTTCGCCCTCCGATTTGCAGGATTTGCAGAACGGCAAGTTCCTGATCCTGACCAAGGAAGAGATCGGCCAGTATGACTTGAAGTATGTGGGCAAACAGAGAGTCGACGAAGTGGAGTGCTACGTCTTCGACGCCAGCCCCAAGGTCATCGAAAAGAAGAAGCGTTACTTTCTTGGCCGCATCTGGGTCGACGCCACCGAAATGCAGATCGTCGTCACCAACGGCCGCATGATTCCCGACGACACGCGCAAGAACAACGAAGACCTGCACCCGCCCTTCATGACCTGGCGGCAGCAGATCGACGGCAAATACTGGTTCCCGGTCTACACCAAGGGCGAGGGGATTCTGCACTTCGCCGCCGGCCCCGGCTACCCGGCCACCGACGCGCACATCCGCGAGACCATCAAGTACTCCGACTACAAACGCTTCGGCTCGACTACCACCATCATCTTCGAGGGCGAGGCGCCGCAGCAGAAGAAGTAAGACCTTGCGCATTGGCGCGGAAGTGGCCCAGAAATTGGGTTTGGTGGAGCGATTTCCGCAGACCTACCAAGGATTTCCCCCCTGGGCGAGAGACGCCAGGATGCCCAACTTCGACACGCTCAGCGACGAATTTGTCGAATCGCATTAGCAGAAACCGGACTAAATTGGTGGAGAGGTTCTCATGTTGACCGCCGAACAGGTTCGAAGTGCGTTGGAAGAGTTGGCTCCGACGCAGGAGAAGGTCAATCTGGCCATAAAGGCGGCTGTGGAGATCGCGCAGCCCTCGCGTGTGATTCTCTTCGGCTCTTGGCCGCGCGGCGAGGCCGAGTGGGACGCCGACCTGGATCTGGCGGTTTTGATGCCGGACGAAAGGAAAGAGGAGATTGTTTCTTTACGCCCCCAACTCCTCCGAGCGCTCGGCGAGATTCCCATGAGCATCGATTTGATTCTTGCTTCCGAAGGCTATTCCGCTGAGTTTCTCGATTCGATTAACAGTGTTAATTACCGCATTCTCTGCGAGGGGGAAGTGGTCTATGATCATCAGGTTCATTCGCATTCCCGCGCTGGCCGTTCGCCAGTATCTGCGTCCACTGCCGCCGCTGGACGTGCTGGGCGAGGACCGGCTGCGCCTGCGGGTTCTGCCCAACGGCATCGACATCAACTTCCATCTCAACAACGCCCGCTATCTCAATTTGATGGACTACGCGCGCACCCATCTGCTGGCGCGCACGCGGCTGCTCGAACACATTCTGCGCGCCCGCTGGCAGCCGCTGGTGGGCGCGGTGTGGATCACCTATCGCCGCTCTCTGCCGCTCTTTGCGCGCTTTACTATTACTACCCGCCTGGTCTGCTGGGACGATCGCTGGTTCTATATCGAACAGAGCTTCACCGGCAGCAAGGGATTGGCGGCGATGGGCTGGGTCAAGGGGGTTCTGCGCAACAGCAGCGGCATCGTCGATCCGCAATCCGTCATCGATAGCGTCGCTCCCGGCGTCGTCAGCCCGCCCATGCCCGAGGCCATCGCCGAGTGGAACAACCTGACGCGCGAAAAACTCGCCGCCGGGTAATACAGAATCCCGGCGGCTGCTCAGAAACATGATCTGAAACGAATCTGTCCCCTGCTTTCCGTCCAACCATGGGGGCAGCATTCCCCACACTATTGCGATCCCGCGCCAATCTTCTGGAGCGGCCGCGCTGCAAGCGCCTGCCCCACCGCAGGGGGCTATCTTTCCAACTTGAAGATCACGTCGACGGTGGTCTCGACCTCGACCGGCTCGCCGTTCAGTTCATAGGGACGATAGCGCCACTCCCGCACTGCGTCGAGCGCCGCCTGGCGCAGCATCGCCGGCCCGCTGGCCACACGCAGTCTCTCAATGGTCCCTGCGGTGGAGATGGCGGCCTGCAAAACCACCGTGCCTTCCACATGCGCGGCCCGGGCGATGGGCGGATAGACCGGCATCGTCTTGCGAACGATAAGTCCCTCGACAATGGTGGAAGGAAGGCGCGCGGGTCCACTGGGCGCGGGCCGCACATGCGGCGCGACCCTGGCGTTGTTGGAGAACGGATTGACGCCGTTGGGATCGCCCGCCGCTCCTTCAATCCCGATTGGCCCGCCGGGTTCATCGTCTCCGCCATTGATCATTGCGATGGTAGATGGAATCCTGCGAGGTACAAGAACCTGCCCATCGCTTATTTCACTGGGCCCATGCACCGGGTGCGCCTGTGCGGGTTGGGGCCGTGCAGCCGGCGGAGGTGGAGGCGGAACATCGATGAGACAGATCCTACCCACCCCCGTCAACGCCGCGGGATAGATCAGCGGGACGAGAACCATCGCCAGCAGGATGGCTGCGTTGAAGCAAAGAGCTACCAGCATCCAGCGCCGGCTGCGGGTGCGAATTCTACCTGTGGATTCGAATGTGGCATCTTCAAACATGGCCTGCCTCCCATCGTTCCGACTTAGTCGAGCCGCCTGGGAGTTACCGACTGCCTTATGCGAGGCGCAGGGGAGCGGGACCGCTCCGCGCGCCGGTTCAGCGCGGGAAGCGGAGCTCTAAAGGCACTCCGTAGATCCCATTCGGTACCACTGTGCTTAGATAGACACCGCGGAGTTGAAAACTGTTCCCGGGAGTTATATGCACGATGAAAGAAATGTTGTTGCGATTCATCCTGGATCCGGTAATTCCATCGAATTCGGAGATTTGGTATTAGAGTTTAGACTTTGCAAATACAATCAGTTGTCATCCTTCCCCTTCGCCGCGCTCAGCGTCAGGATGACAAGTACTTGGAATTATGGATGTTATAGGTCAAGGAAGTACCCTGAACACGGGAAAGTCCGGCGGGTTTAGGTTGAAAAAAGCGGGATGCTATCACCGCGCCGCGTAGACCTGAAAGGGCGCCCAGAAGAAAGGCGCCTGGAACTTCTCCGCGCCGTGCAGCAGGCTGAGCTTGGCCTGGCGCAGGGCGTCGGCGGGGAGCAGGCCGCGCTGGACGCCCATATAGAGCTTGTCCATCAGTTGCGGGGTGGAGTAGTCGCTGATCTCCCAAAGAGCGCCGATGACGTTCTCCGCGCCGGCCCGCTGAAAGGCCCAACCGAGGCCTACCATCCCCTGGCCGACGAAGTAGCGCGAGCCGCTGCCGTAGCAGGCGCTGATGGTGACCAGCCGCGCGTGCAGCGGGTGAGCCAGAATCTCCCGCGCATAGAGCTTGAAGGAGTCTTCGTCATCAGAGGAGCGGGAGAGCACAATCAGCGAGTCCAACGGGTCGGCGGGGCTGGGAACGCCGTGGGTGACAAAGTGGATGTAGGCGTATTGGCCGGGATTGCTGTGCGCATAGGCCATGGGAGTGGCGGCCTGCTGGGCCAGCACCGTCGCTGTCGCAGGGGCAAAGCGCTTGCGCACCATCTCCATCTCCAGCGGCGCCTCCAGCAGCGGCGGATAATCGGGACTGGCCTGTTGCGCGTCGCCCATCAGCAGTAGTTTGCCGCCGCGACTGGCCGCCGCCCGCACAGCATCCTGGGCCTTGCGCAGAGCCGTCAGCGACGAGGCCGTGCGCAGGGTGACGTCTTCGATCCAGTAGTGAGAGCCGGTGGAGGCGGGCTGACCCGGCGCTGGGCTAGAAACCGAGTTGGGCGCCAGCAGGGTCTCGAAGTTGAGTTTGCTGAGCGCCTCGTCGTCGATGAGGATGACCTGTCCCTGGCGGGAAATGTCGGACGCGGCGGGTGCAACCAGCGTGGCGTAGAGTTCGCGGCCCAGAGCGGCGACGGCGGGATCGTTGGTGCGCATCTCGACCACGGCCTGACGATAGGCGCGAATCTTGGGGGCGAGTTCCAACTCGCTGGGAAGCACAACGATTTTGACCGTCTGCGGGGTGACGATCCACAGATAGGAGGCGTCGTGGCCCAGCCAGTAGGTGAGGATGGTTGCGCCGCTGCGGCGGGCCACGGCGCGGGGATCGAAGGCGCTGCTGGTGGCCTGACGGGCTTTGGATTGAGACGATCCCGCACGGTCTTCATAGGAACTGCTGAAGAAGCGGTCGGCGAGTTGCAGCGCGGCCTCCGCCTTGCCCTCCTGTGCAAGCAGATGAATGGCTCCTGAGAAAAGCAGCGAAGCGCTGTACTTCAGATGCACCTGCGCGGCGAAGGAGCCGCTGCGGGCGAATTCGGCCTCGAAGCGCTCGATTGCGGAGCGATAGACCGTTTCGGCATCGGCGAAACGCTTCTCCCGCGCCAGCATCGTACCCAAGACCATCGCAGCTTCGGTGTACAGGCGGGGATTCATCTCACGTTCCAGCAGAGGACGCAACGCCGCCTCTGCCTCGCCCTCGTGTCCCTCCATTCCCCGTACCCTGGCTTGCAAAATTACGACCATTTTCTGCGAAAATTGATCAGAAGAAGCCTCCAGCGGACGGTATTGGACAAGAACCTTCTCTGCCTCTTCCGCCCTGCCCTGCCACATCAGAACACCCGCCAGATTGGTCAGGCTTTCTACAAGTCTTGGCCGGTCATTGAGCGCAGAGGCCTTATCCAGAGTATTGCGGTAGTCGGCTTCGGCCTCGCGCAGACGCCACTGGGAGAAATCGCAGTGCGCCAGGAGAGCCAGAAGCTGAATCTCGGTGCGAATATTACCCAGAATCTCGGCATTCTTGACTGCCTGCTCAAGGCTTAGGCGGGCGGCGTCGGGATCGACAGAAAAAAGACTGTCGGCACCCATGTTACCCAAGGCGATCAATTGGGTATCCAGATCGTCGGAATCCTCTGCCTCCCGCCAGGCGCGCCGGTCCCAATCCTCGGCCTCACCATAGCGACCCTGGTGGCCGGCGATCCAGCCCAGGTTGAGCGCGGCGCGGCGTTTTAGGTAGCGGTCGCCCGTCTGGATGGCGAAGGCATAGGCTTTTTGGGTGAGTTCCCAGGCTCTAATGCCTTCCCCGCGGAGCAGAGCAACCGACCCCTCTGTTTTGAACAAGGAGCCGCATTGGGGGTAAAGACGGCCGGTACAGATTCTCTCCGCCACATCTAGGCGTTGCACTGCAACAGTAAGGTCTCCTTGATAGGCCCGTGCCTGAGCCTCGACGGTCAGAGCGTGGACCGTCTCGCCAGGATCGGAGGCCGGGGGATGCGCCTGGGCAAGCGTTTGCAGCGCGTCCCGAAAGAAGCCGCGCCAAAGTGCGACCTCGGCATCGAGGATTAAAAATCGCGCCGTCCAGTCTGCATCCGCCTCACGAAAAACGCGAAAACCCTCCTCCGCCTCTTGCTGGGCACGGAGCAATTGGCCGCGATGATAAAGTGCGAGGGCGTGGCTGTAGGCGCGCTGGATACGGCCCTGTTGGGTGTCTTGGAGCGTCAGAAGCGGTAACAGCAGGCAAATCCAGACAAGAGAATGCACGCGCAGGCCGCGAAAAATGGGCCTTCGCGAGGGAATGGACCGCAGCAGACGGTCGAAGATGGCGACAACTCTCCTCAAGCGCGCAACGTACCCCGCTCATTAAAGAGTAAGGGCTGATGCGAGCTGTTGGGAAATGTCCTTGATTTCTCACGGCCAGAGGTGAATCTCTAGTCGCCACCTCCCCCCGTGGGTCCTCCCGGCCCGTCGCCAGAGCCCGTGGTGCTACCGCTGCCCGATCCCGAACCGGAATCGTCCGCGGGGGTTGTTGTGCTTGCATCAGCCGCTTGGCTGAGGTCTGCAACTGCACCAATCTCCAAATCGTCATTCTTTGGTTCTGTCATAAAACTCCCGTTCCTCGAATAGAATTAACGTCCCATAAGAATTTAACGCAAAAGAGAGGGGTTTTCCTTTTCGTTCCGGATTTTTCGCGCCCCATGCGCATTGAAACGCAGACAAAAATACCCCCCCCCGCCGGGGTCGCAGGACGGGGGTGCGTTCGCTTATTTGGATGCATTTATGGCTGTGTAAAGGCTTTGATGGCGATGGCGTTGGGAGAGCGGCCGGTGGGCAGCAGGGTAAAAAGCGAACGGGAGGCGGTGCGCACCACGGCCAGATCGTTGGAGCGGCTGTCGGCGACCAGCAGCAGATGGCCAGCCGTCGAAAGCGCCAGCGCCGTGGGACCGTCGCCGACGCGGATCGCGCCGCGCCGCCGGCCGTCGTCGATGGCGTAAATCGTAACTTCTTGCGAGCGCTGGTTGCTGACGTAGATCAGGGCGTTGTCGGGGGTCACCAGGCCGCGCACCGGGCCGTCGCCCATCAGGGTGGCGCCGGTAACGTCGTTGGTGTTGGTGATGATTTCGCTGATGGAGTCGGAGAGCGCGTTCAGCGAGAAGATTTCGCCGCCATCGGGCTTGAGCGCCAGTTGCACCGGGCTGCGGCCCACATCGAGCAGGGCTTCCAGGCGGTCGGGGCGGGTAGGCAGCGGGTCGGGCTTGGCCGATGTCTGGTTCGAAATATGGGCCAGGGCGATGGAGAGAATCTGGTGGCCTGCGGAACAGGCAACAAACGCCTTCGACGAATCGGGCAGAATCACGATGTCGCCGGCGCCGGGGCAGCCGGCAAAAACCGCGCGGACAGACTGAGCGGGGGGCCGGGCAGCGGGATCGATGATCGAGGCCGAGTTGCCGCGGCGGTTGGCTACCACTAGCGACTTGCCGTCGGGGGAGAGTTTCACCGCGGCCGGCTCCTCGCCCGTGCCGATCAGCGCGATCTCGCGACGCGCCTTGAGATCGAGCACCGAGACCGAGTTCGAGCCGGAGTTGGCCACATAGGCCAGATCGCCGCCGGGGTCCACCTCGATGGCCAGCGGCTGGCGATGCACGGCGATTGAGCCGGCGACAGAGTTGTTCTCGGTGTTGACGATCGATATCCATCCCTGGCTGCCTTGTGGACCCTGACCGTTCGCCGTGCCGGCGTTGACCACGTAGACCTCGTTGCGGGTGGGGCTGGCGGCCACCGCAACCGGATTCAAACCCACCGCCAGCTCGCGGTCCAAACGCACGTTCACCACGTCGACGACGCTGACCGTGCCGCTGGCGCCGTTGGTTACGTAGGCGAACTCGCGGTAGTTGGCCGGGTACTGGGGGAAATCATGGGGACGGCACCCGGTGAGCGTGAGAGCGAGCAGCGCAGATGCGGTGAGACAGACGAGCGGTCGGGAACGCAATTGCATGGGGTCAATCCGTGAAACGGAGGGTTGCGGTTCAACAGCAGTTCAAAAGCGGCGCGGGATCTACGCCGTGGCCGCTTCACAATGGATGCCGCGGGGCAGGCGGCGACCTACCACCGGAGCGATGCCTTCGAGTTCGTTCATCATCAAACTGAACTGCTCGGGGTAGAGCGACTGCGGGCCGTCGCTGAGCGCCTTCTCCGGCTGGTGGTGGACCTCGACCATCACCCCGTCGGCCCCGCTGGCGATGGCCGCCCGCGCCATGGGCAGAACGCTGTCGCGCTTGCCGGTGGCGTGGCTGGGATCGACCAGGATGGGCAGATGGCTGAGCCGCTGCACGGCGGGAACAATGCTCAAGTCGAGCGTGTTGCGGGTGTGATCGGCAAAGGTGCGGACCCCGCGCTCGCAGAGAATGACTTGATAGTTGCCCTCGCTCATCACGTATTCGGCGGCCATCAAGAACTCGTCCAGAGTGGCGCTCAGACCGCGCTTGAGCAGCACCGGCTTGCGCAGCTTGCCGGCCTGCTTGAGCAGGGAGAAGTTCTGCATATTGCGCGCGCCGATCTGGATCACGTCGGCCCATTCGGCGACCAACTCCAGCGACTCTCTGTCAATGGCCTCGGTGACGATGCGCAGTCCGAAGCGCTCGCGAATCTCGGCCATGATCTTGAGGGCTTCCAGGCCGAGCCCTTGAAAGGCGTAGGGCGAGGTGCGGGGCTTGAAAGCTCCGCCGCGGTAGAACTGCGCGCCCGCCTTGGCCACCAGCTCGGCGATGATGAAGGCCTGCTCGCGGGTTTCGATGGAGCACGGCCCGGCGATCACCGCCAGATTGCCGCCGCCAATCGCGGCGTCGGTCCCGGCGAAGCGCACCACGGTGTCTTCTTCTTTCACGTCGCGGCTGGCCAGCTTGTAGGGTTTGGAGACGCGGATGACCTCGGCGACGCCGCTGAGATCTTCCAGATCGCCGCGCTCGACCTCGCCCTGATTGCCGGTGATGCCGATGGCGGTGCGCTGGGCGCCAGGAAGGGGATGAGCGCGCAGACCCAACTGCTCGATGTGCTCGCAGACCGCCTGGATTTGCTCCGGCGTGGCCTGCGCTTTCATGACGACCAACATGGATGACCTCTGGGGCGCAGACAGCATCGGCGATGAAACAGCTCCTGAAACAGAAAACCGGTCCGCGGCTTGGTTGAGCCACTGGACCGGCGGTTTCAGGCGGCTTCCACTCCACCCAATCCAATCTGAAAACGCCGTCTTGGCGGTTTCAGGAAAGTCGCACCTCGAAGCAAATCTTCCCGCCCGGCGCAGTGTTCAGTGAACGCCAAACAAGAACAAAGTCGAAAAGGGTTTCCTGGAACCGTTCCAGACCCAAGTCTAACGGCTTCGGCCAGCGAGGGCAATTTGCGCCCCCACGCGGCCGCGCCGAGTGGGCCGGGCGGCATCCAGTGCGAACCGGGGACTACTCTGTGTCGTCCTCGGCGCCGGAGCGCGCGGCGACGATGGCGGGGGCAAAGACCATCCCAATAAATGCAAGGGCTATGACAAGGTCGTGCATAGTTCCAACTCCTTCGTGGCCGCGGGAGGCCTGTCCACGATGGAATGATCGCCGGAACGGAGAGATCGGGGAATAGCACTTCAAGTCGCACCGCTGGGAAAGAAGTGTTAGTTACCACCCCCCTAAAGGTGGGATTGCCGGCAAGAGCCGCAAAATGAGAAAGGGCCCCGCGCAGTGCGGAGCCCTTTCGATTGTAGGTGGATTCAGCGCGAGCGGCGGGCAGCCAGAACGCGCTTCTGCGCCCGCCACTTCATCCCCAGCCAGGCTAGATAGCCCAACTGCAAGACCCAGGTGACGGTGTAGGCGGCGATCAAGAACTGGTGGTCGAGAAGAGATCTTTGGTCCATGGGGATTCTCCTGGGGTTGTGAACGACCACCGGCTAATAGCCGGTGGCTTCGGGTTACGGCTGGAAGCC
>CAZBPD010000022.1:0-69262 GCA_964493705.1 uncultured Occallatibacter sp. | reverse complement strand
CACAAAATACGATCGGGAATCAAGTTGAACACTATTTACGGATAAGCTCTTAGTCGTACCGTAAGCGCCGCAGAATCAACGGGATCTTCAGCCCTGAGGGATGTTTTTAGGCGCATTGAACTTTCACCACAGGCAACTAGGGAGAGAGAGGGCAGCGCTTAGATGGAATCAAGCAGTGTCTCACCGCGCAAGAGCGGTCGAGCAGCCTTAATCCCCTTGACCCATCAGCCGCCCGACCGCCCATCCGGCGATCAGCAGGCTGGGTGCGAGCATGGGGCGGGCAGCGGCCAGCGCGTCCAGTGTGGTGCGTTCAATCTCTTGACCGGGTAGCGCCGCGCGCGAGACCAGGGCGCAGGGAAGATCCGGCGGTAGGCCTTCGCGCAGCCATTCCTCGGCCAGCGGAGCCAGATCGCGCCCCGGCATGTAGACCACGCGGGTAGCCAAGGCTTTCTCCGCAGGCAAAACCTTCGCCTGTGGGGCGCGATGCCCGGTGGTGAAGACCACGCCGCTGGCGCCGCCGCGTTCGGTCAAAGAGCAGCCCAAAGCGGCGGCCGCGGCGCTGGCGGCGGTGACGCCGGGGACGATCTCCACCGGAACCCCGGCTGCGGCCAGTGCGGCCAGTTCCTCCGCTGCCCGGCCGAAGAGCGTGGGGTCGCCGCCCTTGAGCCGTACCAGAGAGCGCCCGGCGCGAGCGTGATCGATCATCAGAGCGTCGATCTCCTCCTGGGCAATCATTTTTTCGCCGCAGCGCTTGCCCACGTTAACGATCTCCGCCGAGGGCGATGCCAGATCCAGAATCGTCTGTGGAACCAGGCCGTCGTGCAGAATCACGTCCGCGGTCTGGATCAGGCGCACTGCCTTTACCGTCAGCAGTTCGGGATCGCCCGGCCCGGCGCCCACCAGGTAGACCGTCTCGGCCGGGGGATTCGCCTCGCGCACGGGAAGCACCGAAGCGGAAAGCTCACCGTACTCCTCCGCCGGTTCTTCGGCGATTTGCGACTGCGCCAACTGGCGCGAAGGGCAGTTGGGGGAATCGCAGATATGTCGCTGCGCCAGCCGGTGCAGCAGCAGTCGGCGCTCCACGCTGCGCGGATGCGTCTCCAGTACCTGGCGGCGCAACTGGCCCAGGTTGGCCAGCCAGTCGCCCAGGTCGGCCGGCAATTGCGCGTCGATCTCATGGCGCAATTGCTGGGCCAGGGCGGGGCTCTCGCCGCTGGTCGAGATGGCGATCTGCAGCGCCTCCCGGCTAACCACCGAGCCGAAGAAAAAATCGCAATGAGGAATGTCGTCTACGCTGTTGGCCAGAATCCCGCGCTCGACGCAACCGCGATAGACCGCGGCGTTGATCTCCGGGGCATTGGTGGCGGCGATGGTCAGGAATCTGCCCTCCAGATCGCCGGCCTCAAAGGGGCGTTCGAGCCATTCGAGCAGCCCGGCGGCCGCCCACTGCTGCACCTCCAGGTGCGCCTCGGGAGCAACCACGGTCAGATTCAGTTCGGTCTTGAGCAGGTGGGCGATCTTCTCCCGCGCCACCTCGCCCGCGCCCACAACCAGGCAACGCCGGCCGGCAAGTTTTAGAAAGATCGGCAGAAGGCTCATCGTCGTTTCCTAGTGTAGTCCCTCGCCGAGTCCCTTACTCGCTCACGCCATGGGGAACGGGACCGCTGGGCTGGTCGCGCTCTACGGCGGCCAGTTCTTCGCCGGCCAGAAAGGCGCGCAGCTCCTCGTTCTGGTGGCGGCTGAACCAAGCGCGCAGATTCTCTTCCTTTTGACGGCTTTCCAGGTACTGGCGCAGCAGCCGCTCGATGGCCTCCGGCACCAGCGGGGCGGGGCAGCGGAAGCCCACCGGACGGGCCACGGCAGCATGTTTGCCTACCGCGCCGCCCAGGCAGAAATAGTAGGCATCGGTTAGTTGGCCCTCATGCTTGATCTTTTTGCCCTCGATGCCAATGTCGGCGATCCAGTGCTGGCCGCAACTGTTGGGGCAGCCGGTGACGTTGATGCGCAAATCCTGATCGAACTCCGGCAGCCGCTCTTCCAACTCGTCCACCAGCCAGCGGGTAAAGCCCTTGGTCTCGGTAATGGCCAGCTTGCAGAACTCCGTGCCGGTGCAACTGACCGCGCCGCGCCAAAAGGGCGAACCCTCGACGCGCAGCCCGATCTGGCCCAGCTTGGTGGCCAAATCCAAGGTCTTTTCGGTGGGGATGTCCAAAAAAAGCAGATTCTGGCTAATCGTCGTGCGCAGCGCCCCAGAGCCGAAACGCTCGGCCAGGCCAGCCGCGGCCTGCAACTGCTCGCCGCTCAGCCGTCCCCGCAGCACCGTCGCGCCCACCGTGCTCAACCCCGGCTGACGCTGGGGATGAATGCCGGTGTGGTCGCGATAGACGTCGTCGGGAACGATCTCCGGCACGCCGGGCAGAAGCTGGAAGTCGAGCCGCGCCTGCAACTCCGCCAAAAAGCGCTCCGCCGTCCAGCCTTCCTTGAGAAAGAGGTACTTCATGCGGGCGCGGGCGCGGTTTTCGCGCAACTCCGGCTGATCGCGGAAGAGCTCGGCAACGGCCTGGGCCACGCGCGCCGCTTGATGGGGCAGCACAAAGGCATTCAGGCGCACGGCCAGATGCGGCTCCTTGCTCAATCCACCGCCCACGCGCAGCGAGAAGCCCACCTGCCCGTCGTGCTCGACGGCGGTCAGCGCCACATCGTTGATCTCCGGGTGCGAGCACCAGGAAGGGCAACCGCTCACGCAGATTTTGATCTTGCGCGGCAAATTGAAGAGGTCGTTGTTGCCGCTGAGCAGCTTGGAGATCTCCTGGGCGATGGGCGAGGCGTCGATCAGCTCGTCGTGGGCCACGCCGGCCAGCGGGCAGCCGGTCACGTTGCGCACCACGTCGCCGCAGGCGCCGATGGGCGACAGTCCCACGGCCTTCAGCGTCTCGATCACCTCGGGCAGCGACTCGATGGTCAGCCAATGGAACTGAATGCACTGGCGTACCGTGATGTCGGCCAGATTGCGGGCGTGCTTGCGGCAGAGATCGCCGATGGTGCGCAACTGCACGGCGGTCAAAACGCCGTTGGGAATGCCAATGCGCATCATGAAGTAGTCGCTGACCACCCCCTCGCCGCCCTTGCCGCCGGTCGCGCCCACGCCGTCGCCCTGGGTGTAGATGCCCCACCACTTGAAATACGTAGACGCCCACTCCGGCGTAACGCTCGAGCGGCCCTCGCGGGCAAAGCCCAAGACGTCGTCGAAGGCCGCCCAGGGATTCTTCTCGCGCTTGAGTCGCTCGGCGCGCTGTGCGCCGGTCTCTTTGGCGGGGGGCTGAACAGTCGCAGCGGGAACCGGGTCGAGGGGGAGGGGATCGGCAGGAGTCATTTTTCCTCTTTGTGAACATCGTTGGGGGCGATAAAAAACCCGCGGCAGCCTAAGCTGCATCGCGGGCTTCGGTGAACCTTTTGCGTTCGATCGGGTCTTGAACCCAGGTCTACCTGTGCGCGCGAGGGGAACGGAGGCAGCGACAACAGGAGCAGGGCATCATGACTGCATCGTAGACAAAAACTGTCTACTACGCAAATCGGCACTGGCCATTTGGCGCCCAAATTCTCTGTTCGCGGTGAAAGCAAAAGCACATAGGCAGATGCACCGAGTGGTCGATCAGTGCGAATCGCTGCGCTGGTAGAGGGTTGCTCCACCGTGCCTGAGCCCTTCTGCCAGCCGGGCGGCCTCTGCCTGCCCGACGGGCGTCACCGTCAACGAAGAGGCCAATTGAAACTCCAATTGCGACTCGGCAGGAATGCGCAGCTCCGGACCCGGTATTGCAACGGCAACCACCGCTCCCACGCCCGCTCCGGCAGCGGATCCGGCCAGGGTGCGGACGGCCATATCCGAGGGATTTGTATTCCCCCGCTGGGCTCGGGTAGCGGCGGTCACTGCCCCGGTCACCGCCCCAGCCTCCATGCCGGTGGCGACAACCTTCTTCGATTGCGGCGTTTTGCTGCCGCCTTTCACCCGGTAGGTATAGACGCTGATGGGGTAGCTCACCCCACCCATCTCCAGTGAGATCAAATCGAGCGAGAGTTCCGGCTCTCCGGCGAGAACCCCGGTTTTTTTGGCTTCAACTACAAATCCACGAACCGCAGCACCACGTGGAATCGCCAGCCTGCCGTCGACCATCACATCTTCCGCAACCAGAAACTGGACCGGGGTTCCACCCTTGGAGTGTTGGCTGCTGATCGCCTCCTGCGTTTGCAGCAGGATCGAAGCGTTTTCTCCGACAGTGAGCGTGTTCGGAGCCCCCAGAGCGGGCGCAGAACCATGGGGAGTGGATGCAGGCGGGGGAGCGGCGGCAGGAGCAGCACCTGTGTGCTGGCCCATCGCTCCGCTGCAGGCTGTTGCAATAAAAATACTTAGAATCCAGTGTCTCCGCAAGGTTTTCGCGCGTGTCTTGCCGATCATTTCAGTCGTGCTCCTTTTGTAAAACCGCAAGGCAACAAGATGGAATACAGGCTCCCAGATTATAGACGGGTTACCGCCCAGAAGGTCTGCCTATCTCCCTCCCTGTGCCCTCCGTCACCCCTGCATCTGAGGTGGATCGGCTAAAATCGCCTTCGAGGAGTCTCGAAAAAATGTCTCGTAAAGCCCTGATTGCCGCCAATTGGAAGATGTTCAAAACGCCCGCCGAAGCGCAGGCGTTCGTCGCCGCCTTCTTGCCCCTCGTTGCCGGTCACGACCGCGACGAGATCGCCCTCTTTCCCTCGCCCGTCCTGCTGCCGACGGTGATTGCCGCCGCCAAGGGATCGAACGTCGCCGTCGGCGCGCAGAACATCCACTTTGCCGAGGAAGGCGCCTACACCGGCGAGACCTCCATCGGCCAGCTCAAGGCCGTGGGCGGAACCCACACCCTCATCGGCCACTCCGAGCGCCGCCAGTATTTTGCCGAAACCGACGAGATCGTCAACAAGAAGCTGCACGCCGCCCTCAAGCACGGCATCGTTCCCGTGGTTTGCGTCGGAGAAGTGCTGGCCGAGCGCGAAAGCGGCAAAACCGCCCAGGTGCTCACCACCCAGATCGCCGGCGCCCTGGCCGGCATCACCGCTGAAGCCGCTGCGCCCATCGTGATTGCCTATGAGCCGGTCTGGGCCATCGGCACCGGCAAGACCGCCACCCCCGAGATGGCCGTCGACGCGCACAAGATCATCCGCGCCGAAGTGGCCAAGCTGCTCGGTGCTGCGGTGGCCGCCAACATCCGCATCCTCTATGGCGGCAGCGTCAAGCCCGACAACGCTACCGCATTGATTGGCGAAGAAGAAATCGACGGCGCCCTGGTGGGCGGAGCCAGCCTCAAGCCCGACTCCTTCACCGCCATCGTCAAGTACTGATTTCAATTTGCCGCAATTGCACATACGCCGGGCCGCGAACATTCAGTTCGCGGCCCGGCTGTTTTGTGGCGCGCATACCGGCGCACTCCAACGGATTCCGATGCGGATGAACATCCCCGCCCCTCGGCCGGATTCCCGCCAAGCCGAAGCGAAGCCAGGCCTTTTCAATGGCGATGGTTGCACCGGTCTGGCGTCGCGGCGCGCTGAGCGCCCGAGGCATCTCCCTGCTGCAACCGGGCATCAGAGTAAGCAGCAAGTCACCCTTCACGGTTGCGCTTCTGCAGCTTCGCATCGCGAATCTGTGCTGGGAGAGGCTTGGCTTGATTCGAATGATGGAGAGATCCGATTGCAGCCATCGAAACGTTCCACCAATGTCTCTTTAGCTCCGGCAAGGCAAGAGTTGGTTCTTGCCGATATCTGGCTGGTGATGCGCAAGCGCCGCGCGCTGCTGGCGGGTATTTCTTTGGGCATGGCGTTGCTGGCCGCGGGGTATGGCTTGGTGCGCGGCAAGCAATATACGGCGTCGGGTGAGTTGGAGATTCAGCCCGGCGCGGCATCGGATCTGAAGTCGTCGTTGTCTTCGGCCCTGGGAGGCCCTAATTCGCTCGATGAAATCATGGAGAGCGACACCCGCATCCTGATGAGCGATACCTTGCTCATGACGGTGGTGCGCACGCTGAAACTGCAGGATAATCCGGACTTTCTCGAAGGCAAGAACAAGGCGGTCAATCCCATCCGCGGTGGGGTGGCGGTTGAACTGCTGCATGGAGACCTGAACGATTCCTTTGTGCGCGTTAAATTGGTGCGCTTGCTGCGCAGTCATCTGACGGTGACACGCGTGCCGCGCACCCAGATGATTACCATCTCCTATGTCGGCTCTTCCCCGCAACTGGCCGCGGATATTGTCAACGCCCTGCAGAGCGAGTTCATCAAGAACAACTTCGTGGTTCACTTCGGCAACAAGCAGCAGGTCTCCAACTGGCTGACGGGACAGATTGACGACCTGCGCAGGGTGGTGCAGGTTTCCCAAGACAAGATGGTGGACTTGCAGAAGAAGCTGGGCATTTCGGCCCTCGATCCCAACCACAGCGTGCTGGTGCAGGAGATTACCAATCTGGAGAAGGCCGCTACCGATGCCGCCGAACAGCGCGTCCTGGTCGAGGCGCGCTATCGGATTCTCCAGTCGCTGCCGCCCGACCAGATTCTCGACACCAACACGCCTTTGGGTTCGGAAGGAGTCCAGGGGTTGCTGACTGGACTGCGCGCGCAGCGTGCCGCCGATGAAGCCGAACTGGCTAGATTGCGGCCCGTCTATGGCCCAAATTATCCCCAGGTCAAGCAACTCACCGCCCACCTGCAGGCCATTGACGCGGAGATCGCCAGTCAGGCGCAGCGTACTGTCTTGCAGGCCAAGGATGCCGTCAGTGTGGCTGTCGCCGCCGAGATCCAAGCCAAGAAGATGCTCGATACCAGGGTGCAGGAACTGTATGGCCAGCGCGACGATCTCGTTCAATACGAATTGATGACCCAGGATTATGAATCGAACCGGCAGATGTATGAGAACATCCTCGCCCAGCTTCGCCAGGCGGCCGTGGACGCAGGTTTGGAATCGGCCGACATCAGCGTAGTGGATCTGGCTTCGCTGCCTACCGGGCCCTCCAGCATGCCCCTGCGGACCATGGCTCTGCTGGGCTTGCTGGCAGGCTTTTTTGCCGGCCTGGTGGCGGCTATTGTGCTGGAGAGAATGGATACCAGGGTGCGAGACTCCAAGCATATTCAGGATCTTCTCGGATTGCCCGGTTTGGCCATCGTTCCCCAAACCAACTGGAAAAACAAACAGGAGGTGAACGACTCGCCGGTGGGGCCGGAGATGCTGTGGGACCCTCGTTCCTCCTTCGCCGAATCCTTGCGCGTCTTTCGCACATCCATTCAACTCTCCAGCGCCGCCCGCCAGTCGCGGGTCATCGCCATCACCAGTTGCCAGCCCAGCGAGGGTAAATCCACCATCGCCACCAATCTCGCTGCGGCCCTCGCCCAGGGCGGAAAAAGGGTCATCCTGGTGGATACCGATATGCGCCGGCCCAGCGTTTACTGGCGCCTCGGCCTGACCGCCAAAAAGGGATTGTCCGAGTACCTTACCGGCAACGAAACATTGGAAGGGATCATCCAGACCCACAAATCCCTGCCCACGCTGGATCTGATCCCCTCCGGCTTCTCGCCGCCTCTGCCCGCCGATCTGCTGGCATCCGAACAAATGAAGCAATTGGTTCAGCAACTGCGCGAGCGCTACGAATATGTTCTCTTCGATTCCCCGCCGGTGCTGTCGGTAACCGATCCGCTGATTGTTGCTTCCCAGGCCGACGGAGTGGTCCTGGTCATCCGCCAGGGATACTGCACCCGCGCCATGCTCAACCGGGCTGCCGAGATCTTCCGCGACGTCGAGTTGAAGGTCTACGGGTTTGTTCTCAACGGCGTCGATGCCAGCCTGCCGGAGTACTACGGCTATCTCGGCTATTACTCCTACGACTACAGAAAATGACGCCTATGGAAAGGGATCGCTCGATGAGGATGATGACACATTCGTTGTTCGGCCCCAGGCGCTGCAATATGTTGGCCGCCGCGCTTCTGGCCACCGCTTGCCTCTCTGCCCAGGCTCAGTACGCGGGGCCCGCGGTGACGCCCGCAACCGGGGCCGACGCGCCTCTGGCGGCCATGCACATCTCCTATGTGGACGCGGTCATCGTGCCTGGCGATGTGATTTCCATTACTACCTATGGCGCGCCGGAATTGACCATCGCCGCCACCACCTCTACCGGGTCCCTCACCACCACCGCCGGCGCCGTCGGCGGCATGAAAGTGGGCGGCCTGGGAGAAGTGACGCTGCCCTTTCTGGGAACCGTGAAACTGGCGGGGATGACCCCCGCCCAGGCTTCGGCCTATCTGCGCAAGGCTCTCCTCGATGGCGGCTTTCTCGCCGACCCGCAAGTGATTGTCGGGCTGGTGGAGTCGCCCACTCGCGTGATTACCGTGCTGGGCGAGGTCGCGCGGCCGTCTCCCGTACCCGCCTTCGGCCAACTGCGCTTGATGGATGCGATCTCTGCCTGTGGAGGGTTTACGCCCTTGGCAAGCCACACCGTGACGGTTCATCGCCGCGGCGTTGCCGACCCGATTACGGTCGATTTGGGCGTAGATCCAAAGGCCGCTAACCTGGCCAACATTCCACTCCTGCCCGGCGACACGGTGGTCGTCTCCAAGGTGGGAAACATCTTCGTCGTGGGCGAGGTAAAGACGGTTTCCTCCTTCCCTGCCGCCACCAATGCTCCCATCACGGTGATGCGCGCCATCGCCATGGCTGGAGGTCTGCGCTACAGCGCCGCCCTCTCCAAAGCCAGAATCATCCGCACCAGCGCCGACAATCAACGCATCGAGATCGATCTCGACCTCAAGAAGCTGATGCAGGGCAAACAACAGGATGTCGCCCTGGCCGCCAACGACATCCTCTTTGTCCCCGCCAATACCTTCAAGGCCGTCGTGGCCGCCGGTGGCGTGGGCGTAGCCGAGAGTCTCTTCTATGGAGCGACCTACGCCGAAGCCACACTTAAATGAAATGAACGCTCCCTGCCCGCCGCCGGCGTCTCGCTTGCTGCCGCGACTTCGTTGTTGAATAGGGTGTACTCGTGATTGTTCTGGTCTTAATCAACGCGCTCCTCGTCACCGCCTTCCTGCTGATGGGATTTCAGGGCACGCTCGCGATCTTTTTCGCCAGCGCCGTGGCCGCCACATGTGCGGGGACGATCTTCTATCTGCTTGCCAGCGGCGCCTTTCGTGTGCGTTTGACCTGGGTTCTGGCAGGGGGGCTCCTCTTCGGTTATGGCGCCGGAACCATGAACACCATGCTCTCTTTTGCTATGTCGGGGGAGGATGGGTTGGCGGCCATGGGTATTCCCAAGCAGTATGTCGCCTATGCCATCCTGCTGGTCTTGATCTCCTGCGCCGCACTGCTCGCTGGAGGCTACCTGGAACCGCCTCTTCTTCGTGACCGCCATATCATCACGATGGGCTGGAAACAGGAGCGCTTCCTGTGGGCCGTCGCTGCCCTGGTTGCGCTGGCCTATGCGCATGGAGACCTGGGGTTTGCTGGCGTCGCCTACACCGCCGAAACCTATCGGTCTTCCATCTTCGGCACCTTGGTGCAGGGTTTCCCCAATATTTCGGTTTCGCTGGCCACCATCGGCATCCTTCAAACCCGCGGGCGCAGGCGCATCCGCTTTGTGGTTTTGGCTGCATTCATGTTGCTGGCTGTCTTTCCCATGGGTCGCCGCGCGGTCTTATATTGTTTGGCCCTGGCAGCCTTTGCTGCACTGCGATTATCGGGGTGGAAACTGCAGCTATCCGCAGCCAGAAAATTCCTGATTGCGATTGTCGTGGTGGTTCTTCTCGCTCTGTCTTCGTATGGGTATATGGCGGTTCGCGTTTCGTTGAACAGCACGCAATCGGCGCCTGACTTGGAAAACGCCAACGGTTCGCTGCTCGATGTGCTTCCCGTCGCGATCGAAAACATGTTCACCAACCAAAGGGGCGTTCAGGGCGAGATCGCTCAAAACATGAAGAGCCGGACCTTTGTCATCGGCTACCTGGCGCTGCTGGCGCGTGGTGGGGATACGCCTTCGCCGCTGTGGGGGGAAGATTTTTATCATGCGATTGAACTGATTACTCCCGACCTTTTCTATTCGGTTCTTGGTTTCGATAAGGCCCCGGTGCGGCAAATCGGCTCGGAGGAAGAACTGGCCAACGAACACTTCGGCCTGCCTGTCCAAGACGAAGCCAACTCCATTCTGACCGCCGGTATCATCGATTTCGGATTGCCCGGCGTCATCGCCTACCCCTTGCTCCTATGCCTGGGCTATCGATGGGTCCTGCACCTTCTCGGATTGATCGTCAACGCAGAGGGAGAATTGTTTTGCATTCTGTTCACTCTGTGGATCTTTATGTTGACGGAGAACGAGATCAATGGGTACATGGCATCGATTCGCCAGATGATCCTCTCCGTGTCCATCTGGGCATTGCTCTTTTCCCTCCCCGATTTCTTCGGCAGTTCTCTGCACCATCTGCCGGTACAGGAGTCGGACGTTGAGTTGAACTCCCCAATGGCGTTCTGAACAGACACAATTCGGCATTCCAAGTCGAGAAGAAGGGGCGGCAAGGACACTCATGAAGATACTCCATGTCATTCCCTCCGCCGATCCAACCTTGGGCGGGCCGATTGAAGGACTGAGACAGCTTTGCTGTCTCTATCGAAACAGCGGACACGAGGTGGAGGTGGCGACGCTGGATTCACCCGAAAAGGCCGCGCAGTTCTCCTTTCCAGTTCAGGTCATCGGATTGGGCCCCTCCCTGGGAAGATATGGCTTTGCCTCCCGAGCGGTTCCCTGGTTCAAAAAGAACATCGCTCGCTACGATGTGGTCATCCTGAACTCCATCTGGCAATACTCCACTGTCGCCGCCTATGTCGCACTGCGCGCCACGTCGATCCCATTTGGCGTCTTTGCCCACGGCATGCTCGATCCCTATTTCAAGCACCGTTTTCCCCTCAAGCATGTGAAAAAGTCGATCTATTGGCATCTCCTCCTGGGCAGGTTGATGCGCGATGCAAAGACAGTTTTTTTTACTGCCGAAGAAGAAAAGATATTGGCGCGCCAGTCGTTTTCCAACTATCGGGTGCGGGAGACGGTCGTCCCCTATGGGACCTTCGGTCCGGATGTCGATACCGGCTTGGCCGCAAATGAATTCCTGAAGCAATGGCCGGAGTTGAACGGCAAACGCCTGGCCATTACTCTGGGCCGCATTCATCCCAAGAAAGGGACCGACATCCTCATTGAAGCCTTTGCCGCTACCATGGCCCAGCGCCCCGAGTGGCATCTGGTCATTGTCGGTCCCGACCAGGTGGGATGGAAAAAAGAGTTGGAGGGTATCGCCTCTCGCCTGGGCGTCACCCAGCGCATCACTTGGATTGGGATGCTGACGGGAACTCTCAAGTGGGGGGCTCTGGCTGCTTCCGAGGTCTTTGTCCTGCCCTCCCATCAAGAAAACTTCGGCATCGTGGTGGCGGAGGCGCAGGCCTGCGGTCTGCCCGTCATCCTCTCAAACAAAATCAACATCTGGCGCGAGGTGGCCAGCTATTGGGCGGGATTGATCAACGACGACACGATGGAAGGCACCAGCGCTTCTCTGCGGCGATGGATGGAGCTGACCGAGGAGGAGATCGTAGAGGTGGGCCGTCGCAGCCGCAAATGCTTCGACGAACTATTCAACCTGAAAAGATCCGCTCCCCGGCTGGTCGGCTCGGTTGAGGAGTTGACCCGTTCCTGAGCGGCCTTGCTTTGTTCTCGGCCCAACATGAACCCCGCAGAGGAATGGGTCAAGGTTCAATACTCCCCAAACCATGGAATGCAATGGAGAGAAGATGCTGCAAAGAATTCTCAAGATGTTGCGCGCTACGGGTGCGGGTTTCGCCATCACCTTTGTCACGCAGTTCATCCTCCCTCCCGCATTTATCCGCTTTTACGGTGTCGGGCCCTTTGGCGAATGGCTGGTGCTCTCCGCGACTCTCGGCTATCTCTCCAATCTCAACTTCGGCATCGGCATTTATGCCGGCAACGAACTGACCATCTTGCATGGCCGCCATCGCAGTCAAGAGTACCGGGTGCTCCAGGCCAGTACCCTGGCGCTTCTGCTAGCCATGGTCGCATTGGGCACACTCCTCAGCGCTTCGGTTTTTCTGTTGCCGCTCAACGCGCTCTTGCATCTCCACATTCTGACTCCCGCCGATGCCCGCTGGACCGCATTTTTATTGGGCCTGCAAGCGATGATGCAAATCTTCTGCGGCTATTACAGCAACCTCTTCATGGTGGTGGGCAAGACGCATCGCGGCGCCGACTGGTTCAATGCGCGGCGTCTGGCGGCGACCCTGCTCTGCCTGCCTCTGATGATGCTGCGCGCTCCCTTTTCCGTGGTCGCTTTGGCACAGTTCATCGCAGTGCTGCTGTTTTCGCTGCTAACGATCCTCGACCTGAAGCGGTTGATGGGGCCCTTGCCGCTGGGCCTGAGTGGCGCCAGTTGGAAGGTCGCCAGAGCTTCCCTGGCGCCCAGCGGATTCTTCGCCATGGTCTATATGCAGCTCTTCTTCCTGTACCAGGCCCCCGTCATTCTTTTGCAGTGGATTCTGGGACCGGAAGTGGTCGTGCTCTTTACTATCAGCCGCACCGTTCTGGCCACGGCCCGTCAACTTTTGCAGACCATCACCGATTCGATTCGCCCCGAGATCACCTTCGCCTTTGCCGCGCGCGATCGCGTTAAACTCCTCCAGATCTTTCACTATTCCGAGAAAATTGTCTTCTCTACCATCCCCGTCGCCAATCTCTCCGCTTTTCTCTTCTCCCCGCTTCTGCTCGCCGTCTGGCTGCATAGACTTTCGCTCTTCGATGCCTACACCTACGGATTGATGACGTTGGTCTCGGTCGCCATGAGCATGAGGGACCACAAGCAGTTCTTCCACTTCTCTACCAACACCCACCAGCGCTTTGCCCTGATCGTCTTCTTCGGCAATCTGTTGATGATCGCCGTCAGCATTCCCGTTTCATTGCGCTTCGGGCTCTATGGCTTTCTCTCTGTTTGGCTGGCTTCGGAAGTGACCCAGATGGGCCTGCTCTATCGCGAAAACAAGAAGCTCTTCGACAACGACCCGTCGATCACCCTGATGCCGGTCCTGAAGATGATTCTCGTCCTGCTGATCTCGACGCCCTTCTGCGCCGGTTTGCTGCACCTCACCGCGCATCGTTCCTTGTTGTGGATGGGCGCGGCGGCAACAGCGGGGACACTGCTTCTGATCGTCGAATCCTACTTTGTCTTCGGCATCAAAGACGTGTGGGATCTGCTGCGCCGCAAGCTGAAGGCCGATGCAGCCTCAGTCCTTGTCCGTGCATGAAGTCCGGAGCTTCGTCTTCGACCGTTTCTCGCGTAAATGCTTGCGGGGTCAATCGCGGGAGTTCCGAATCTCCGTCAGATCGTCCGGCACTTCCCCCTCCAGAAACGCGGCGCGATGTGCCGGGTCGCCCAGATCCATCTTGAAGTGGTGCCACACGTCGTCCTGGTAGACACCCATATTCCACGGCCCCGAGACAGAGTCGGAAAACTGCCAGACAATGTGAAATCCCTCTTCGTTGGTGAACCCCTCATCGTCCGCCTGCAAAATGGCGTCGCCGCGCTCAAACAGCGCCGAGCGCAGCGCATGAAGGGCGTTGCTGCCGTCCACCATATCCGCGCCCTGCAGCGGCTCGAAGACGTAGACCGTCCGCACCGTGTCCAGATATGCACGCAGCCAGGCCACTCCGCTCTCCGGCTTGCAATCCCGGCAATCCTCCCACAGGTCGGCGATCTCATCTTCGCCGCTCGATCCCGCCCAGACCGCCATGCGCTGCACGAGCGCCACCTCGACCTCGTCCTCGCTCAGCAGCAGCAGCGTCTCCCACGCCGCTTCGCCACCTTCTTCCACCACCAGCTTGAAGCCGGAGTGATCCCCCTCCAACACCTGCGCCAGTTCCTCAAGGGAAGGGAACTCCTCATCCTTTGACAAGACACGTGTGAAATGGTCCACGGTATTTCTCCTGATCGACGCCGAGTGACGCCAATACCTGAGTTTATCCCGCTTCAGAACCAAGAGAGGGGCGGCACAGGGCGAATCGCTCTCTTGCGCAATGTAAGACAACAGAAATTGCGTTAATATGTGACTATAGTCTGTGACTATGAGAGGATTCGCGATGCCTACCACCATTGCCGCCGGCGAGTTCAAATCCAAGTGCCTCAAACTGCTCGATCAGGTGGCCGCCGACAGGCAGACGCTGGTGATCACCAAACATGGCCGCCCTGTGGCGCAACTGGTCCCCATGCCGCCCGCCGTCGATCCCTTCGGCTACCTGCGCGGCAGCGGAACCATCGTTGGCGACATTATTTCGCCTCTGGAGAATGAGTGGGAGGCAGCGCAGTGACCGTTTTGCTTGACGAAGAGCCTCCGCTACTGCTCGATACGCACGTGCTGGTCTGGCTCATGTTCGGCGATCCGAAGTTGGGAAGCCGGGCACGGGAGGCCATTCACCGAGCATGCCGGGAAGATCGCGCACTGGTCTCGGTCATTACGCCGTGGGAGGTTGGGGTGCTGGCCAACAAGAAAAAGATCGATCTTTATCAGGACGTGATGAACTGGGTAAGCTCCGCGCTTTCGGTACCCGGATTCCGGCTGGCTCCAATGAGCGCGGAGATCGCCGTAGCCAGCACCCGCCTGCCCTGGGAGATGCACCCCGACCCTGCCGACCGCATCCTCGTCGCCACCGCCCGCAGCCTGAACGCAACCCTGGTCACCGCCGACGATGCCCTGCTGGACTATGCGGCGAAGCGGCATTTCCGCGCCCTGGACGCGAGGGCTTGAAATCGGATTGAGGAACGGGTCGTCACAAATGCAGTACTTGCGTGGCGAAAGTTTTGGCGTCGAGGATCTTGGTTCGCCCCAGTTTGGCGATGTGCAGCAACCCGGACCGCTTATCCCCGGTTACGGCATAATCGGGCTGCGCCGCCTCCATCAAGTCCAACAAGTAGCTATCTGCCGGGTCGGAAGCTTCATGCTTGCGCGGCAGAGGACCGGGCCAAACCACGGCGCGATGGAGGCTGTTGATCAGGACGCCAACGTCGTGAGGATAAAGTATTTTGCGGAACTTCACGTTGCGCGAGGCGGTGCGTATTTCGTCGATCTGATCGCCGCAGGTGAGAAGATGAAAGCCGCCGTCAAGCCAATGGTCAACGATCCGAGCGGGGGCGCTTCCCGCTTTGAGCAGGGCGCTGAAGAAGATGTTGCTGTCGAGAAGAACCAGCATCAACGCCGCCGTGCACGCGCCCAGGCCAGAGACTCTTCGACCGCAGTCTCGATCTCTTCTTGGCTGACCTTCGCATTTTTCTCGCGAACGGCTCTGAGGGTTGTCTCAAAGATGTGCTTCTTCACGGCATCCTCAACAAACAGCGAAAGATCGCCGTTGTCTTTTCCGTTCTCGGAGGCCAGAAACTGGCGCACGGATTCGTCGGTCTCCTGCGAGACAACAAGGTTCCAGCATCTGGAGGTCGTGGCCATGAGAGAAATATACGCCAGAACCGCTGACGACACAATTGACTGGAAATCGATCTCATGCGCCAGCCCCCAGTTTTCAGAAGGGGAATCTAAGGCACACGGGGCTGTTGATTCGATGTGCTACATTGTCCCCAGACCTTCGGAGATCTTTCATGCGCTACAGATTTATACTTATCCCTCTATTCTTGCTTGCGCGGCTCCCTGTAGCCGGCCAGCAAGAAGCGCAGTCCATTCGCCCTGTCGGCGTGGAACCCATAGCACCTGTTTTGTTGCCGCCTAGTCTGACGGTTTCGGCGCCAAAACACTGCGATGCACTTGACGGCGTCGTCAAATTCACCGCGAACATCGATGCAGCCGGTCTTCCGCGCGAGGTGAAAATGCTCGAAGCCAGCGACCGGCGTCTGGTTGGCTTTGCAACGAATCTCGTCGAAACTCTGCGCTTCCAGCCCGCCGTCCTCGCTGGCGCGCCGGTAGCAGTTACTGTCGAGTTAACCGTCGGCTTGCACACCTGCGCGCAGCGCGAAAAGCATCCGGCCGATGTGGATTTCTACCAGATCGCGCTCCGCGCACACCCGCTGATCGCGCTTGCGGTTGTGACACCTCCGCTGACTCAAGATATTGTTTCGCCTGTGCGCACCGAGGCTGCCACTACCGAACAGGTAGGAGGACATATCAGTGCCCCCATCCCAATCGTTGTTACCGATCCGCAGATCCCTGTCTCCCGAAAATTCCAGAAGCGCGGTCTCTGCCTACTCGGCGTCACCATAGCCGCGAACGGTGTTGCGCAAGATATTCATGTGGTCCGCAGCCTTGACCCCGAACTTGACAATAATGCGATAGAAGCAGTGAAAAGCTGGCGTTTCAAGCCGGCGCTTCGCGATGGCGGCGTTCCGGTTGCCGTTGCAGGAACGGTCGCGGCTAGGTTCGGGTATGTCGAGAAGGAACCGGTTGCTTTTGCCATTTTCATCCCGGAGACGCCTGAGAAGGTGCAGGCATGCATTCCAAACCAAAGGACGAAGGGCCCCATCCTGGAACCTATCAACCTTGACGAAGTGATTGCACGCTACATGCCGCAGAGCCGCGTCTCCGGGCGCGTGCTCGTCTCGCTGGTGATCGATACTGACGGCGTGCCGCGGAATGTGCACGTCGTCAAGGGCCTGGAGTCGAGTTTGGACCTGGATACGGTCGCCATGGTCGAGCACTTGCGCTTCAATCCGGTGTTGATGAATGGAACCACCCCGGTCCCGGTTGGACTTATCCAGCCCGTCCGCTACAGAGGGATGTTGGATAAACCCACCGCGAAGGAATTATTCACCAATAGTCTGACGCTGGCAGTCTTACTCTTGCTGTGAAAGGTATCGTGCAAAAGAAAAAGCCGCATCCGGCGCTGAACTCCATCCGGATGCGGCTTTTTGGATGCTGCTAGGTGGGTGGGCCGAAGGCGCCTGCCGCACCGCAGGCGCTACTTGTCGGTCAACGCCTCGACGCCCGGCAGCTTCTTGCCTTCGAGGAATTCCAGCGAAGCGCCGCCGCCGGTTGAAATGTGGGTAATCTTGTCGGCTACGCCGGCCTGGTTGATGGCGCTCACCGAGTCGCCGCCGCCGATGATGCTGATGGCGCCGGTGTTGGCCGCAACCGCTTGAGCGATGGCGTTGGTGCCCACCGCGAAGCGGGGGAACTCGAAGACGCCGGCCGGGCCGTTCCAGACGATGGTCTTGGCCGTGGCGACAACCTTCTCAATCGCCGCAATCGACTTGGGGCCGATGTCCAGACCCTGCCAATCGGCGGGGAAGTTCACCGAGCAATCCCATGTCTGTGTCTTGGCGTCGGGCGTGAAGTTGTCGGCCAGAATATTGTCCACCGGCAGCAGCAGTTCGACGCCCTTGGCCTTGGCCTTGTCCAGTGCCGCCTTGGCCATATCGATCTTGTCTTCCTCGACCAGCGAGCGGCCCGTCGTCACGCCCAGGGCGCGCTGGAAGGTGTAGGCCATGCCGCCCACGATCACCAGCGTATCGACCTTGTCGAGCAAATTGTCGATGACGTCGATCTTGCCGCTGATCTTGGAGCCGCCGATGATGGCCACAAAGGGCTTTTCGGGAGCCTCAAGCGCTTTGCCCAGGTAGGTGATTTCCTTCTCCATCAGCAGGCCGGCGACGGCGGGCTTGACGAAGTGGGTAATCCCTTCCGTCGAGGCATGGGCGCGGTGCGCCGACCCGAAGGCGTCGTTGACGTAAACGTCGGCGAGCGCCGCAAGAGCCTTCGAGAATGTTTCGTCGTTGGCTTCTTCCTCGGCATGGAAGCGCAGGTTCTCGAGCAGCAGCACCTGGCCGGATTCGAGCTTGCGGCTCAACTCTGTAGCCACGTCGCCAATGCAGTCGGGAGCGAAGGCCACGTTCACGCTTTCGCCCATTGCCTTGTCCAGCAGCTCGCGCAGGCGGTCGACCACCGGGCGCAGCGAGTATTTGGGGTTGACCTTGCCCTTGGGGCGGCCCAGGTGCGAGGCCAGAATCACCTTGGCCTTGTGCTGGAGCGCGTACTGAATGGTGGGCAGCGTAGCCACGATGCGGGTGTCGTCGGTAATGGTCGAGCCGTCTTCGGTCAGCGGCACGTTGAAGTCGACGCGGATGAAGACCCGCTTGTTGGCCAGTTCGATGTCGCGTATGGAGAGCTTGGACATGGGAATGCGCCTTCCTTGAATAGAGTGAACAGTGGTCAGTGAACAGTGGTCAGTGAACTGCAATGCAGGACCGGAATCCGGCTCTACGCACAACGGACAGTGTTCAGTGGGCAGCCGTTTCAACTGTCCACTGTTCACTGTCCACTGTCTGCTGAATTTACAGGCCCTTGGCGACCAGGAAGCCGATCAGATCGACGACGCGGTTCGAGTAGCCCCATTCGTTGTCGTACCAGCTCAGCACCTTGACGCTGTTGCCGACCACCTTGGTCAGAGGAGCGTCCACGATCGAAGAGAGCGGGCAGCCCTTGAAGTCGCTGCTGACCAGCTGGTTCTCGTCGTAGCCCAGAATGCCCTTCAACTCGCCTTCGGCGGCAGCCTTCAGAGCGGCGTTGACGGCCTTGGCGTCGGTCACCTTCTCGCTGATGAAGGTCAGGTCGACGATGGAGACGTTGGGCGTGGGAACGCGGATGGCGAAGCCGTCCAGCTTGCCGCTGGTCTCGGGAATGACCAGCTTGAGGGCCTTGGCGGCGCCGGTCGAGCTGGGAATCATGCTCAGGGCAGCGGCGCGGGCGCGGCGCAGATCCTTGTGCGGCGTGTCCAGGATGACCTGATCGTTGGTGTAGCTGTGAATGGTGGTCATGATGCCGCTAACGATGCCGCAGTGAGCCAGCAGAACCTTGACCACGGGCGCCAGGCAGTTGGTGGTGCAGCTGGCGTTCGAGATGATGTTGTGCTTGTCGGCTTCGTACTTGCTGTCGTTGACGCCCAGCACCAGGGTGAGGTCCTCGTTGGTGGCGGGAGCGGAGATGATGACCTTCTTCACGGTCGCGCCCAGGTGCGCCTTGGCCTTGGTGGCGTCGGTAAAGAAGCCGGTCGACTCAACCACAATCTGTGCGCCCACTTCGGCCCAGTTCAGCTTGGCAGGGTCGCGCTCGGCATACACCTTGATCTTCTTGCCATCGACCGCGATGAAATCCTCACCGGCGACGACTTCGTTCTTCAGGTTGCCCAGAATCGAGTCGTACTTGAGCAGGTGGGCCAGCGTGGCCGGGCTGGTCAAGTCGTTGACGGCAACGAATTCAATCTCGGGATTGCCAAGAGCGGCGCGAAAAACGTTACGGCCAATGCGGCCGAAGCCATTGATACCAACCTTAACTGCCATGTGTTTCTTCTCCTTCGGTTGCGATGAGACGGTGGTTTGAGCGTGCGGTGATTTGCAGCGAACGGTATGCAACAAAAACTCGGCGCGGCTAAAATCCGCGGGAACGGCGTTCGGCGGCCAGGTGCACCCCGGCGGGCAATTCCACCAAACCCTAAATCGTAACACTTCGCCCCGGCCCGGCGAAATCGAACGCCGATTCACCCAGCCCGTCGAGTGCAACTTCCCTCATCCACAGTCTGCTCTTTCGTATGCAGAATCGTATGTGACGGTGTGCACAGTCTTTCGCCGAGCCCGCCCGGCGAGGCTATCCAGATTGGTTCTACCCTGCCGGGAGCAGATGACAGGCCCCCGCTCAGTATGGTATTCCCGTAACAAGAATAGGTGTTGAAGCAAGCATGAGAAAACGCTCCAGACGCGCCCCCAATACGTCCGAGTCCACTGGCAAGATCGGTCAGGAACTGCCTTCCAACCAACTGGCGCCCTTGGTGCCGCTCTACCCCGACGACAATCCAGCGCCCGCGCGCACGCCCCGGACGCCCGACCCAGCGCCCCTGCAACCGGTGGAACGCCGTCCGGCCGAGACCCGCGCCGCCGCTCCTCGTCCCCTGCCGCCGCTGCATCCTGTCAAGCCTGAACGTCCGGCGCGCCCCGAGCGCCCGGTCCGGCCGGAGTGGAACGAACCCGCCGGCTCCGGACGCCTCGAGGTCGAAACCCAGCCCGAATTGTCCGTACCCGCCGCCGAGGCCGCCGAGCGCTCCCCCGAGGAGCCAAAAGGCCACGTCGTGCTGGCCATCGGCCTGCCCGGCTCCGGCAAGACCACCTGGTTCCAGCGTCGCGGCGTCACCCCGCTCTCCAGCGACCTGCTGCGCGGCATCCTCTTTGACGATGTCGAGGAGCAGCGCTATCAGGGGCTGGTCTTTTCCACCCTGCGTTCGCTCCTGCGCGCGCGCCTCATCGCCCGCATGCCCTGGAACTACGTCGACGCCACCAACCTCTCCATTCATGAGCGCCGCCAGTGGATCAAGATGGCCAAAAGTTTCGGCTACGAGACCCAGGCCGTCTTCTTCGATGTTCCCTTGGAGGTTTGTTTGCAGCGCAACAGTCACCGCGACCGTTCGGTCAGCGAGGAGATCATGCGCAAGATGGCGGAGAAGCTCAAGCCGCCGGTTTTTGAAGAGGGATTTGACAAGATTACCGTGGTGCGCGTCAAGAGCGCGAGCTAAGAAAATACAACTTTCGTGTTACCTTGGTGTAGATCTGGGAAGAAATGTGGGAGAGTGCGTGTTGTGGCGCACTCTCCCATTTTCTTTCTGCCCGGGAGTGCCTCTAGAGTCATTCACATGCATGAAAATTGACGATTTTTAATCTTTTTGATTCATTGAAGCGAAGATGGGCGGGCCTTCATGGGAATCCCGGAGCTGCCCGTTACCTTTTTCAAAGAATTATTCGGTAATTCTCTTGACAGGGCATAAGTAACCATCTAGGGTAAGATTACTTCGAGAAAAATGTGCAAAAACAGTACATTATTGTCTCGCAGAGGACGGGAAAATATGCCGCACATTCAGCTTTGCGGCCAGGGCTTACGGATGAGAAATCTCCCATTGAGGACCCTTCATTACGAACCGCCAATTGCTCATCCTTCTCCAGCGAACGATGCTGGAGCCGATTCATACTCGTTGCGTTCCTAGAGGAGTCTCATGCCGGGCCTGGAGAAAAATGGGGTTGCGCTCAGCAGCCATGTCAACAATCTGCGCGGCGGTTCACAGCCCATTCTGGCGCGCGCCAGCGACGGGTTGTTATATGTCGTCAAGTTCGCCGACAATCCTCAGGGCCCCAACCTGCTCTTCAACGAGAGCGTGGGCAGCGAACTTTTCCGCGCCTGCGGCCTGGCGGCGCCGCAGTGGAAGCCGCTGCTGCTGACCGATGCCTTTCTGGACCGCAATCCCGCCTGCTGGATGCAGACCGCCGAAGGGCCGCGCCGTCCCCAGGCCGGCTGGTGCTTCGGTTCGCGCTTTCTTGGCGGCGGCGGGGAGCGGCTGCTCGAGATCCTGCCCGGTTCCAGCTTCAAGCGGGTCACCAACCAGGCCAGTTTCTGGCTGGCCTGGCTGATCGACATCTGCGCCGGACACGCCGACAACCGCCAGGCCATCTTCCGCCAGGCACCCTCGGGCGAATTGGACGCCTTCTTTGTCGATTTCGGACATCTCTTCGGCGGTCCCAAAGGGGAACTGCGTCTACCCATTCAGGCATCCCGTTATCTTGATGCCCGCATCTATGCAAGTGTATCGTCGCAATATCTGTTGAATCTTCACAGGATTGTGCGGTGCCTCGATGCGGAACGGCTGGGCAAAAAATTGCAGACCTTGCCGGAACAATGGAAGACAGTTACGGCGCTCCAGGGCTTTGCGCGGTGCATGGATAGGCTGGCCAGTCCACTCCTGCTCGAAGACATCCTGGACACCATGCTGCACTCGATTCAACAGGGCGAACGGCGTGAGCAAATCAGACGGCAAGACGGACGAGAGCTTTCCCTACCAGTTCTGCGCATTGGAGTACAGGCCGCGGGGCTGGGGAAAGGGTGCGTCGGCCAACGCGCCGGTCATCTTGCTTGTGCTTAAGGACGAAAAGGGCAATCTGCGCCTGCTCGTCTCGCCCGATCTGCGCAAGATCGTCCAGGGCGACGACTGGGCCTACTTGGACCCCTTGCTGGTCGACTTGCAAGACCGCGCCAAACTGCAACCGGCCGATCTCTTCAAACAGCTCTCGTCGCTGGGCGTAGGCCCGCTGGTCGCCCACGAGGTGGGCAAGGAACTGCCCCCCAAACTCCGCGACCTGCCCCAGCGCTTCATCGATCTCGACGCCAAACCCAAGCCCAAGCCGGATTGATCCGGCCTGCTCCGCGGCATCTCGACGGAATCGAGCGCATTCCGGCGGCCATGAACATCCATTCGGCCCCACCAACATCCCGCCAACTTGCTGACTTGTTCACTCCGCGAAGCGGAGACTGACTTGCTGTCTTTGTCCCAATCCTGATCCCATCTTCCCTGCTTTGTTCATAGGGAGCTGCCCAGCGCGCTTGGGAGCGTTGCGGCAGGATTGGACGCTCAGATTCGTCTTCCGCAGGGCTGCGCTGAAGACTATCTGAGGCGGGAGTATTCCAGACGAGCCTGCTTTAAAACCGGAAGATCCGCATCCGCGTCCTTCCATAGTTCGAAGAAGCGGTCATATTCATCCCGGCTTCTGAGGAAGTTCTTCTCCATCGAGTAGGCGCGCGCCAGGCTGAGATGAGCCAGGGGGTAGAGGATGGATACAGGGTCGATGCCCTTGTTGGCCAGGATCTTCAGATCATCATGAACCTGTTCCTGCGCAGGAAGATGCTGAGTCGGGGAATCTGGTTGACCATTTGTCTGGCGCTGGTCATGTTGGTAGGGGCTGTGTCGGTGGTCGGATGCAGTGGCGGATCAACGCCGGTGACTCAGGTCAACCCCACGCACCAGGTGAACACCTCGGGAGGCGTTTGGCTCACCATCCAATAACGCGTCAGCACCGCTGCCGTTCAAGAGAGCAGTCCACGCCCCGCAGTGGAGGAAAGACATCTTCGAAGATATTCCAGAGACGGTGGGCGTTGACCTGGGCCCGTGTGCAGCCGCTTACGGCCGCATCGTCTCTGGAGAGTGGAATAAGTTTCAGCACGAGGGAGCCGGCGCAGCATCTTGTAGACTAGCCCGCGCACAACTCTGCCTGCTCATGGAAAAAATGGCGGTTATAGGATGTGGCCCATCTTCTCGTGCTTGGTGCGCAGATAGCGCTCGAAGCTCTCGTGAGGCTCGACTTCAGCCGAAACGCGCTCGATGACTTCGACGCCGGCCGTCTCCAGCGCCGCCACCTTCTCCGGATTGTTGGTGATCAGCCGCACCTGGGTGACCCCCAGCAGTTTGAGCACCGCGCCGGGCAACTCATAGGCGCGGCAATCGGCGGCAAAACCCAACTCTTCGTTGGCCTCGACGGTATCCATGCCCTGGTCCTGCAACTCATAGGCCTTCAGCTTGGCCATCAATCCGATCCCCCGGCCCTCCTGCTGCTCGTAGAGCAGGATGCCCGCGCCTTCGGCGGCGATGCGCCGCATGGCCAGCTCGAGTTGCAGCCGGCAGTCGCACCTCAGCGAGCCGAAGACGTCGCCGGTCAGGCATTGCGAGTGAATGCGAACCACCGGCGGTGCGGCGTGAATATCGCCCATGACTACAGCGACCAGGCCTTCGACCTCGCCCGCCTTGCCATTCACGGCGGTCATCGTGCCCTCGAACCCAAAAATGCGGAAGGCTCCCCAGCGCGTCGGAAAATCCGCCTCGGCCACCTTCTTGACGCTCTCAAATCCCATCTTTCCATTTTACAGGGGACAGGAAGAGAGGGACTGAGAGACTAAGGGACTGAGGGACTAGGGACTAGGGACTAGGGACTAGGGACTAGGGACTGAGAGACTAAGGGACTGAAGGACTGAGAGACTAAGGGACTGAGAGACTGAGGGACTGAGGGACCAGGGACTGAGGGACTGAGGGACGAAGGCAGGGCGATCGCATAAATCTGGATTGAGGAGACAGGCTTCGATTTAAACCGCGCCGCAGGCGCAATGTTTGTTAGCCCAGCGCTTCAGCGCTGGGACAGCAGCCAGAAAACACCTCCGGAGCCCTGTAAGGGCGGCGCAATGCGGCGATTTTCTCATCGGAATTACGTTCCTGCGATTGCCCTGGGGACTGGGGGGGCTTGGGATTAGGGTGAAACCGATATTCCGCGTTCCGCCGTCACTGACAACTGAGAACTGTGAACTGACAACTGAGAACTGTGAACTGGCAACCGAGAACTGTTCCCTCGTCCCTAGTCCTGCTATCGTGGATGCGTGGTCGATAACAAGCTGATTCTCATTACGTTGCTGGTCAAGCTGGGGGTGGCCGCGGCGGTGGCCAGTGCGCTGGCGCGTTCGCGCACCTTCCAGCGGCTGCTCTTTGCCGAGCATCGCCGCCATCGCGAGACTGCGTCGATGCTGGCTTTTTTCCTGATTCCCCTGACCCTGGGCGTCTGGGTGCGGATCGCGGTGCCCAATTTTTTGGCTGCCGACATCTCTTTTGAAGCGGTGATCTTGCTCGGTCTGCTGGTCGGCCCCGGATGGGCGATGCTGGGCGGAGCGGTGCTGTCCTTGCCCGCGCTCTACCATCATGAGTTCCTCGCCTTGCCCTTTAACGCCGCGTTGGGTCTGGCGGCCGGCACGCTGGGCCGATTCGTCGAAACCGAGGAGATCTGGTCGTTTTCGCCGCTGATCGATCTCAGCCTCTACCGCTGGGTGCGCCGCAACCTGCGACAGCCGCGTGTCGACCGCCAGATTCTGATGCTCTTTCTCATCGCCGCCATGGAGATCCTGCGCGAGTGGGTGGCTCGGCTCGATCCCAAGCGCCTCTTTGCCCTGACCACGGACGTTTGGAGCTTTCAGGTGCTGGTCTGGCTCTGTGCGCCGATGGTGGTGGGCATTGCGCTCAAGGTGTGGAACGCTCTGCGCATCGAATTGAAGCTCGAAGAGCAGAATCGATTGCTGCTCGAAGCCCGTCTCGACGCCTTGCAGCGCCAGATCAATCCTCACTTCCTCTTCAATACCCTCAACTCCATCGCCGCGCTGGTACGCACCAAGCCGGAGCTAGCCAGGGAGATGACCGTCAAATTGGCCAACATCCTGCGCGCCCTGCTCAAGGATCACGACACCTTCGTCCCGCTACGCGAGGAACTGGCCTTCACCGACGATTATCTGGACATCGAGGTCGTCCGTTTCGGCGCAAATCTAAGGGTAGAGAAGCAGATCGATTCCGACACGCTGGGCGTGCTGGTGCCCAGCATCCTCTTGCAGCCGCTGATCGAGAACGGCATCAAGCACGGCCTGGAGCCGCGTATTAAAGGTGGTACGGTCACTCTGTGCAGCCACCTGGTGGGCGACCGCGTGCGCATCGAAGTGGCCGACGACGGCGTCGGCATGGGCGTCCGCTCGCAGACGGCGCTAAGCCGCCGCGGCGCCGGCATCGGCATGAAGAATGTGCAGGAGCGTCTCGAAGTGCTCTATGGCGGTCAGGCCACATTCGAGATTCAGAGCAGCCCAGGGCGGGGAACGCGGGTGATTATCGAGATTCCCGCACTCTACGCGCAGCCGCAGTAAAAAGCAGCAGAATCAGAGCCTGTCCAGGCGGTCGAAGATCTCTGTGGCGCGAAGGAGAATCGGCGATGCCGGTACGGTGAAGACGCAGTCTTCGATCTTTTCCAGTCCAGCAGCGCTGGCCCGCCAGGCTGTACGCTTGTTGGGATCGACGATCCAAACGTGTTCGATCCCGAACTCCAGATATTCGGCTGCCTTGGCCTCGACGCGGCGCATCCTGTCCTCGGGAGAGAGAATTTCGATGGCGATCAGAGGCGGATGCGTCAGAATCTTCTCCCGCGGCGCGCTCCGGCGCAGCACACACACATCGGGAATGCGATATTTGCGTGGCGCAATGCGCACACGCTGCTCTGTCAACGCATACACGCCCCAAGTTTCCATCTTCTGGTTAAAGATCATGGCCAGAATGGCTTGCACAAAAGAATGCTCGAATTCGCCCACATTGCGCTCCACGATCAGACCGTCGTCGTACTCGCAGTCGGGTTCGTAGCAACGCGACAGGTACTCCTCCAGCGGAACCAGACCTTCGGCGATGGGCAGGGTTGCCATGAACTCAGTATCCGCCCGTTCTCCGCTCACCGCAAGATGGGGTTGCGGTGTAGTGTCATCCTGAACGAAGGGAAGGATCTGCGGTTGTTCTTTGCAGCTTTGACATTTCACGAACAAAACTCCAAGACGCATCGTTCCCAATGGAATTCAATGCTCCGGCCGCGCAAGCGGTATGCTTGAACAATGGTGCGATTCACGGTGCTTGCGTCGGGTTCCAAGGGCAACAGTACAGTTGTCACCGGTGGCCATACGCGCATTCTGGTCGATTGCGGATTGAGCTGCCGCGAGCTCTTCCGGCGCATGAAGCTGGCCGGCGAAGATCCTGCCACCCTCGACGCCATTCTTATCACCCACGAGCACGCGGATCACGTCGGCGGCGTCGCCGTCACCGCGCGCAAACTGGGCATTCCCGTCTATTTCACCGAAGCCACCCATCGCGCCTGGATGCGCTGGCTCAGTCCGCGCAAACAGATGACGTACGCAGAATGGCTGGAACTGGTCCGCAAGCAGGCCGCCGAGCGTCAGGCCGAAGCCGAGGCAGCCGGCGCAGCGCCGGATGCGGACGAATCCGATGGTGTAGAGGATGCCGCGGCGCCCACCTCGCCAGCGATGGCCGAGTTGGCCGCCGCCGAGTCGCTGCAAACCGTGGATGAAGCTGTCAATGACCCCAAAGAGCCCGCGGCCCCAGCCCCCAAGGACCCCACTTGGCTGCCCAGTGTCGAATATTTTCAGGCAGGCCAGCCCTTTGTTCTGGGAGACCTCTCTGTCAGCCCCTTCACTACCCCGCACGACGCCGCCGATCCGGTGGGTTTTGTCTTCCAGGCCGAAGGGGTACGCATGGCCTACGCCACCGACCTGGGCTATCTGCCGCCCAACGTCAAAGCGCAATTGAAGGCTGTGGACCTCATGCTGCTCGAATCCAACCACGATTTGGAGATGTTAAGGGACGGTCCTTACCCCTGGTCGGTGAAGCAGCGGGTCCTTTCCCGTGTAGGACATTTGTCTAACGAGGCGGCGGCGGCCTTCCTGGAGCACGACTACGACGGCCAGGCAGCCTACGTGATTCTGGCGCATCTGTCTGAAAGCAATAATCTTCCAGATCTAGCGCGGGTGGCCGCGGAGCGCGCCCTGGCGGGCCACGCCAGCCTCTTGGCCAATCGCCTGCTTTTGGCCTCCCAACAGGAGCCACTTTCTTCTATTTACTTTTGAATAAAGACGTTTAAAATGGGGAGATACGGGCATCACTCTGTTTCAGGTTAGGTTGGCAAGGGAAACGCCAGGACCTTGGGTCGTGGTCAGGCAGAGCGGCAGGACGTATCCGATGGTTACGGCGGCGCGTCTAACCGGTAGGCCCCATCGCCACGTGGGACGCGCAATCGTGCGCGAATCAACACATCCTTTGCAAAGTGAGTCTTTCCTCTTATGGCTAGAACCAGTTGTACGGACAGAGTCGTGGGCGCCATCCTGGCAAGCTGGCGATACGACATTTCAGGGATCTTCCCAGAGATGCGCAAGGATTACGAGCAGCATTTCATCGAATGTCCCCACTGTAGTTCCAGGCAGAAGTTCCATCGCAGCCTGGATGTGGCGCTGGTCGTTTTGACCTCGCTGTCGGTTTTCTTTTCCCTCTTCGCGTTGGCGGTACTCAAGCACATCAAGCCGCTGGAGCATGTGGCCTTCAACATCTTCGGCCTGGACATCGCGGACATCTACCATATGCTGGTGTCGGCGGCTGTGGCTGGAGTCTTCTTCTCGGTGATTGCTTTTGCGCTGGTGCTGATGGCTACGCCCGCGCCCTCCTATTTGGGCGGCATCGCCGTCGAGCGCGCCCGGTTGATTGAAGCGCGTTTGCCCGCGGCCATCAAGAGCCTGCGTCCCCGCTGATGTTACAGTGGCGCAACAATCCCAAGGGCCTCCCCATGCGGGAGGCCCCTGTGTTTCTGGCTACATTCTGTCTTGCATTCACCATTGCGCCGTCATCCCCAGCAACTTGACCCGGCGCTGGTGAAAACTACTTCAGCACTTCCAGCAGCGCGGGCGCATCCTGCTGCGGCGTCCAGCGCGGAGCCAGACGCGCTGATCGAGCATTGCGCGGAGCCTCGCGTGTGGTTCGGCCCCCAGGTCCCTCGCCCACATACCGTCCCAGCCGGTCGATGCGGGCCCTCAGGCAGCGATTGCACTGCGTGGCGTCTTCGTCGATGCAGGCCTTGCCGGGATAGATCTCGTACATCTGCCGGTAAGGCGATGGGGTAAGAATGGGCATGAAGACGTTGCCGCCGCTCTCCAGCCCATGCTCGCGGCCATCGACGGTGTTGATTGTGGCCAGTGCGGTGGTCGCGGGCAGATTGGCCTCGGGGCAGACCATGCGCGTCAGGGCGACGGTCTTGAGCACCATCCATTCGTTGCTGGGAACCTGCTCCGCGCCAGCATTCGCCGCATCGGGCCGGCCCAGCGGCGTCCCGGGATGCGCCAGGAACGGGCCAATGCCCACCATATCCAGATCGAGTTCGGCAAAGAGTTCGATGTCTCGCGCCAGCATCTCGAAAGTCTGTCCGGGAATGCCCGCCATGACCCCGCTGCCGATCTCGTAGCCCATCTCGCGCATCAACTTCAGTTGCCCGATTCGATCGCTGATGGCGCCGCCACGACGGGGATGAATCGCCGCATAGAGTGCCGGGTTCGAGGTCTCGAAGCGCAGCAGGTAGCGGTCCGCGCCGGCCTCGCGCCACAATTGCAACTCATCGGGCAGGCGCTCGCCCAGGCTCAGGGTTACGGCCAGCGGCGTCTCGGCTTTGATGGCGCGAATCACTGCGGCGAACCACGACGCTTCGATCCCGAAGTCCTCGCCGCCCTGCAAGACCACCGATCCGAAGCCCAGTTCGACGGCATGATGCGCGCCAGCCAGAATCTCTTCGTGGCTCATGCGATAGCGTTCGATCTTGCGCTCGGCGCGCAGCCCGCAGTAGTGGCACTGGCGCACGCAGTAGTTGGAGATCTCGATCAGCCCGCGCAGATGCACCGCGTCGCCCACATGCCTGCGCCGCACCTCGTCGGCCTGGGCAAAGAGCAGCGCCAGCGCCGCTGCATCGCTCTCGCGCAGCCAGCGGAGAATCTCGTTGTGGGTCATTCGGGTCATCCTTCTCCATGCAGCGGAGTTAGCGTGGTTAGCGGAGTTAGCGGAGCTAGTTTGTGCTGCGCACGGCCTTCCTGCTAGCCCCGCCAACTCCGCTAACACGCGCAGCGCGGCTAGCCCCGCTAACTCCGCTCTCTACACGAACACATCCCGCTTGCCCGCGCGCACCTGGTCCATCATCGGTTGGGCGATGCTCTTTTGTTTCTCGTCCATGGTCGCAACGTGGTTCAAAATGTGCTCTTCGCCGGCCTGCTTGGTAGCTGGCGAGGCGTAGTCTTCCAGATACTCGGTGAAGGTGGAGAGGGCATTGGGCTCGCAGTGATATTTGATGGCTCCGGGCTTGGCGATATCCATGAAGTCCGAGCCAGTGCGCCCGGTGCGATAGCAGGCCGTGCAGAACGATGGCGTGAAGCCCATCCCCGCGATCTCCTGCACCACCGCGTCCAGCGGGCGCGTATCGCCAACGGCAAACTGTGCGGTGTGAAAGTCGCCTTGAGCGCGCTCGTAGCCGCCGGGGTCGGTGCGGCTGCCCGCCGAGGTCTGCGAGATGCCGAGTTGGTAGCACTTATGCCGCATCTCCGCCGATTCGCGCGTCGACAGAATCATCCCCGTGTAGGGCACCGTCAGGCGCAGAATCGCAATCAGCTTGGTGAAGTCGGCGTCGCTCACCTTCCACGGCGTGTTCGCGGTAAAATCCGTGCCCGAGGCCGGCTCCAGCCGCGGCATACTGATGGTGTGTGGGCCGCAGTTGAAGCGCTCTTCCAGGTGCTTGATGTGTTGCAGCATGGCCAGCACTTCAAAGCGCCAGTCGTAGATGCCGAAGAGCGGGCCGATGCCCACATCGTCGATCCCCGCTTCCATGGCGCGATCCATCACCGTGCAGCGCCAGTCGTAGTCGGCCTTCTTGCCGCGCACATGCACCTTGGCATACGTGTCGCGGTGATAGGTCTCCTGGAAGCACTGATAGGTGCCGATGCCAGTGGCCTTCAAGTTGCGAAAGTCCGCCACCGACAGCGGCGCCAGGTTGGCGTTGCAGCGCCGGATCTCGCCGTTGCCGCTCTTGGTTGCGTAGATGGTCTCGATGGCCTTGTAAACGTAGTCGAGGCTGTTGTGATCGGGATAGGCTTCGCCGGCCACCATCAGGATGCGCTTGTGCCCCTGCTCGATAATCACCTTGGTCTCGGCGGCGATCTGCTCCTGCGAAAGCGTGATGCGGTGCAGTTCCTTGTTGCTGGCGCGATAGGCGCAGTAGCTGCACTCGTTGGCGCAGCGGTTGCTGATGTAGAGCGGGGCAAACATCACCAGCCGCGAGCCGTAGATCTCGTCCTTGATGCCGCGGGCGGTAGCGAAGAGCTCTTCCATCAACTCCGGATCTTCGAGAGCGATCAGCGTGGCCGTCTCGTCGAAGCTCAGCCCTTGCAGCTCCTTGGCCTTGGCGAAGATCGCCTGGACCCGTGCGGCCTCCGGTTTGGCGGTTGCCTTAAGGCAGTCGAAGATGACCTGATCGTCGATATACGTGGCTTGCTCGGCGTTTGCGGACAATGGAACCTCCTGCGGCGCGGGTGGGTGGAACTGCCTTCCTGCCCTTGCGGCAGGCCAACCGGGACCTGTTGCACTCGAAGAAACGTTGGGGACGCGGGCGGCAACATCCTCAGCATGGCATTGTTGGGGTGGGTCGGGAAGTGATTCAAATCACCTTTCGGCTTGCCACCGCCCGTAGCGCCGGCCTCCCGGCCGGCTGTTGCGCGGACGTCCTCGTCCACGCTTGCCCATGATGGATGATCAACTCGAGCGATCCAAACCCTCAAACCGCTCCCAATGCAGCACATCGGCCAGCGGCCGCTTTTCCATGGAGACCTCTTCCGCCGGATAGCCAAAGCTGACGATGGCGATCAACTGCCTGTCCTCTGGTGCTCCGAAGGCCTTGGCCACCACCGGCCCATAGGCTTGCTTGGTTCCCGCTACCCAGCACGAGCCGATCCCGTGCGCTTCCGCGGCAATCAGCAGGTTTTCAGTGGCCGCCGAGCAGTCTTCAACCGCGTAGTTGGTGGGCCGCGCCAGCACCAGCACGGCGAAGGCGGCGTTGGCAATGAACTCCGCGTGGCCCAGCATCGGCGGAATCGAGGCGAGTGCATCCTTCGCCGTCACCACCACAAAATCCCAGGGCTGATCGTTCATCGCCGTCGGCGCCAGACGGCCGCAATCGACAATTTCCTCGATGATGGAGCGTTCCACGGGCCGGGGAGCATAAGTGCGGATGCTGCGCCGTGCGCGTAGAACTTCGATGGCGTTTTTCATGCAATTCCTTTCGCCGGCAGCGGTTCCTATTTAGGATGGAAGCACCTGCGCTGCGACAGGCGCGCCGCTGGCGTCCATCCTGGGCGATACGACAAGCCTCTCGCCGCGTGAATATGTACCGCATTGAGAGAATTCGTACCACATCTGGTCTCTGATCGTACGCCTGCCAGGGAGCCCGCGATTGCGACCTAGGTCACAGTGGAACGAATCGAAGTCGCATAATATGGTACGAAGAACCGCTCAACGGGAGAATGTCTGATGCCGACCGATCGCACCGAAGCCGACGCCCTGGGCGAGCGCGCTCTTCCAGCCGAGGCCTTCTATGGCATTCACACTGCCCGCGCGCTGGAGAATTTCTCTCTGGCGGGCCGCCCCGTGCACCCCGCGTTGCTGCACGCCTTCGGCCAGGTCAAACTGGCCTGTGCATTGACCAACCGCGCCCTCGGTGCCTGGAAGGACGATCCCGCCAAGGCCGAGGCCATCGAGCGCGCCTGCCGGGAGATGGCCGAGGGCCAACTCGATGCGCACCTCGTCTCGGATGCGCTCCAGGGCGGCGCAGGCACCAGCACCAACATGAACGTCAACGAGG
Source organism: uncultured Occallatibacter sp. (assembly GCA_964493705.1). Classification (GTDB taxonomy): domain Bacteria; phylum Acidobacteriota; class Terriglobia; order Terriglobales; family Acidobacteriaceae; genus Telmatobacter. The sequence continues at coordinate 37,117 of CAZBPD010000022.1, read as the reverse complement.
TGCTGGCCAACCGCGCCCTTGAAATCCTCGGCGAGCCGTTGGGAAAGTACAAAAAAATCTCGCCGCTCGACGACATCAACCTGCACCAATCCACCAACGACACCTATCCCACGGCGCTGCGGCTGGCGGCGATCCGCCTGTTGCAAGCGCTGGAAGACCAGGTCGTTGCGCTGCAAGAAGCCTTGCAGGCAGCGGAGAAGCGATTTGCTCACGTTGTAAAGGTGGGCCGCACGCAATTCCAGGACGCGGTGCTGACCACTCTGGGCCGGGAGATGAGCGCTTATGCCGAGGCCATCAACCGCGACCGCTGGCGCATTTACAAGTGCGAAGAGCGACTGCGCGTCGTCAACCTGGGCGGCACGGCCATCGGCACCGGTTTGGCCGCTCCCCGCGAATTCATCTTTCAGGCGACGGAGCAGCTCCGCGCTCTCACGGGTATCGGCTTTGCCCGCGCCGAAAACCTCGTCGAAGCCACGCAGAATACCGACGTCTTTGTCGAAGTCTCCGGTATTCTCAAGGCCCACGCCGTCTCGCTGTGGAAGATTTGTTCCGACCTGCGCCTGCTGAGTTCCGGTCCCGATGCGGGTTTCGGCGAGATTCGTCTGCCCGCCCGCCAGGCCGGCTCGTCGATCATGCCCGGCAAGGTCAACCCGGTGATTCCCGAGGCGGCGACCCAGGCAGCCATGCTGGTCATGGGCAACGACAGCGTGATCGCCATGGCCTGCGCCGCGGGTTCTCTGGAACTGAATGCGTTTCTTCCGCTCATTGCCCACTGCCTGCTCGAAAATCTCGACTTGCTCACCCGCGCCGGCAAAATGCTGCGCGAGCATTGCGTGGACGGCATCGAAGCCGACGAGGCCCATTGCCGCCAGCACGTCGAGAACTCCACTGCCGCGGCCACGGCGCTCGTTCCCGCACTCGGCTACGAACGCGCCGGCCAGGCTGCGCGCGCGGCCAAGGAGCAGGGCACAACATTGCGCGCCGTGGTCGTCGAAAACGGATGGATGAGCCAAGCCGAATTCGACGCCGCCATCAGCCCCGAGGCCGTCTGCCGGCTGGGCTCGCCGATGCCGCGCTGAAACGCCGGTTTTGCCTTCTGATGCAAGAAGAATCGGCGTAAAATGAAAGTGTCCAGAAGGGGATGGTTCCATGGCCACGGTTGCCAGTCCGCAGACCTCGCTCTCGCCCGCCGAGATGGAGCAGCGCCGTTACGCGGTCGAATCCACACTGGGCTCCTTGCGCATCGAGGGCATCGAACTTGAAGGCGATGTCAAAGCCGCCTTGGACTCGTTTGCCAACGGGCGTATCGATCTGGATGAAATGTCGACGAGAATTCGCGGCTATTTGAACTCCCTCGTATAAATCCCATACGTATCGATCCGATCTGTGCCGATCCCCACTTCGATAAAGAGCACGGCGTGCTGCGCAATATCCCCGGCATAACGGAGCAGTCTCTTCTCGATCGTTATGAGGGAGCAGCTACTGCGGATGCCCTGGCCCGGCTCCATTTCAATCCTGTACAAGGGTGCTTTGACAGAAAGCATCTTCAGGCGATTCATCGCGCAATTTTCGCGGAAGTCTACGCCTGGGCTGGCGAGATGCGCCAGGTCAATATTCAGAAGCCCGGTTCGTTCCCTTTTGCCACGGCGCAGTTTCTGCCCCAGAATCTGGATGATCTCTTCGCTAAGCTGAAGAAAGAGAATCGCCTGAAAGGCTTGCAGCGCGAACAATACGTCGAGCGCACTGCCTATTTTCTGGGGGAATTGAATGCGCTTCATCCTTTTCGTGAAGGAAATGGCCGTACCCAGCGGGAATTCTTCCGGCAACTGGCTGCAGAGGCAGGTTTCAGGCTGAATTGGAGCCTGACAGATCGTAAGGAGATGATTGCCGCCTCGGTAGAAAGTCATCTTCTAGGAAAAAATGAGCGAATGACCGAACTGATCCGCAAGGCCATGGGGTTATAGTCGATGCTCTTGTCCTTGTGAAAGTATGAAAGAGGTCGCAGGAGAAAATGATGAGCACCACCCCCAAGGGTCTTCGTCTTCATATCGGCTTTTTTGGCCGCCGCAACGTGGGCAAGTCGAGTCTGTTGAACGCCATCACCCGGCAGCAGGTCTCCATCGTTTCGGAGGTCGCCGGAACCACCACCGATCCGGTCGAGAAGCCCATGGAACTGCTTCCCCTCGGCCCGGTGCTCTTCATCGATACCGCCGGCATCGACGAGCAGGGCGGCCTGGGCGCGCTCCGCGTCGAAAAGACCCGCAAGGCCCTGGAGCGCACCGAGATCGCCGTCCTGGTCGCCGAGCCCGCCGTGTGGGGCGAGTTCGAAGAGCACTTGCTTACCGACTTTTCTGCTCTGAAGATTCCAACCCTTGTCGTCTTCAACAAGACGGATCAAGGTTCTCCAAGCGCGCAGCTTTTAGAGCGCCTGCGCGGAGAGAAAACCCGTTTTGTACAGGTTTCCGCAGTGACAGGGCAGGGAATTCTCGATTTTCGTCAGGCCCTGCTCGATCTGGCCCCTCCCGACTTCATCGACTCGCCCGCCATTGTCGGCGATCTGGTCGGCCCCGGCGAGTTGGCCATTCTTGTCGTTCCCATCGACAAGGAAGCGCCCAAGGGCCGTCTCATCCTTCCTCAGGTCCAGACCATCCGCGACCTTCTCGATAGTGACGCCCTGTGCATGGTGGTCAAGGAGCGCGAGCTGCGCACCGCCTTGGACCGCCTCAAGACGCCGCCCAAGCTGGTGGTGACCGATTCCCAAGCCTTTCTCAAAGTTGCCGCCGACACCCCGCCCGAGGTACTGCTGACCGGCTTCTCCATCCTGATGGCGCGTTTCAAGGGCGATCTCTGCGCCCAGGTCGAGGGCGCTCTGGCCATCGAGAAGCTCAAGGCCGGCGACCGCGTCCTTATTGCCGAAGCCTGCACCCACCACCCCATCGGTGAAGACATTGGCAGAGTCAAGATTCCCCGCTGGCTGACCCAGTACACCGGCGTCAAGCTGGATTTCGTCCCCATGCAGGGTCGCGACTTCCCCGCCGACCTCTCCAGCTACAAGCTGGTGATCCACTGCGGCGCCTGCATGTGGAACCGCCGCCAGATGTTGACCCGCATCGTCGAATGTCAGCAGGCCGGCGTCCCCATCACCAACTTCGGCCTCACCATCGCCTACAGCCTGGGCATCTTTGCCCGCGCTCTCGAGCCCTTCCCGGCAGCCATGGCTCGCTACCGAGCACTCCGTGGCCTGGACGCAGCATGAAAAGAGTACGGAGCGGGGATTTGCAGAAAGCATCTCGACTCGCTCTAGCACGTTTCAGCGGTGATGAACATCCGGAGACGCCTCCCGCAGGGAGGCTGTGAGAGTAGCCCGGGGTGGACCCTGAGCAGAGCGATGGAAAACCCCGGGAATGCGGCCAATGCAAGATGCGCGTCCCGCAGGGCCGCGCTGAAGGGATCTGCTGAACACAACTTTGGAAGTATCGTAATATGGTACTTTGCGTCATCATGCGAGTTAGGCAGAATCCCCCTAACTCGCTGTAAATCTTAGATGTTAGAACCTTTATGTGATGCAGATTACATGCACTCCCGTGACAACTATCACTAAGTTCCTGGCGGTTTGCCTCGTACAGTTCATAGCAACGGAAGATTCGCGCGCAAGCCAGATCTGTAAGCGGCATTCACGCTGCCAGGGGAGCTTTGCGCACCTTTTCGGGCAAGAGCCTTGGCCCGGCAGCCAATGCCGTGTGGGCATCGAACAGACGGCGGACAGGAAATCATGAGCACACCGATGGAAGTGAAAACGACTGTGAAAGTCGCGGCCCCCAAGCCCGCGGCGGCGCCCAAGGACGAGATCGTCGCCCTGGCGCAGAAGTGGAAGAAGAAGCGCGGCACTTTGATCATGGCGCTCCACGATCTGCAGGGCCGCCTGGGTTATGTGCCGCGTGAGTCGGCCATGAAGCTGGGCCGCGAGATGGATGTGCCGCTGGCGCGCATCTACGAAGTGGTCACCTTCTACAACTACTTCAAGCTCGAAGCGCCGGGCAAGTACATCATCTCGGTCTGCACCGGCACCGCCTGCCACATCAAGGGCTCGGGCGAGCTGCTCAAGGGCCTGGAAAAGGAACTGGGCGTCACGGAAGGCCAAAGTACGCCCGACAAGGAATATCACTTGCAAGGTGTTCGTTGCCTGGGCTGCTGCGGTCTGGCGCCGCTGGTTTCGGTCAACGGCAAGGTCTACGGCAAGCTCAACACCGCCGAGAGCCACTACGTGATCGAACGCACTCAGTTGGACAAGCCGATGATCGCCGCCCACGAGGAAGAAGCTGTTTCCGAGTAACCTCCCCATCGCGGGACCTTTCCAAGCGAAGACACAGGATCGATATGAAACCCGAAGAACTTGAAATCAAGGCTGCCGCGGAGATCGCCAGGCAGCAGGCATTCGATGCCCGCCTGGTGTGTTGCTCCAGCACCGGCTGCCAGTCCTCTGGCGCCTTCGAGATCATCGCCGGACTCAAGGCGGAGCTCAAGGCCAAGCAACTCGACACCAAGGTGCAAGTCACCGGAACCGGCTGCATGGGTTTGTGCAGCAAGGGTCCGCTCATCCGCATGACCACCAAGACGCAGAAGGATGTGCTCTTCAGCGACATCAAGCCGGAGATGGCCGCCCAGGTCATCGACGAAGTGGTGGTTCCTGTGATTGGCGGGGCCAAGATCGAGCAGCCCACCGGCGCGCTCGAAGCCCACTATCTGGACCTCGAAGAGCCCTTCTTCACCATGCAGGACCGCGTCGTGCTCGAGAACAACGGCCGCAGCGATCCCGAGAAGCTGGACGAGTACTTGGCCCACGGCGGCTATCAGGGTCTGCGCAAGGCTCTGGGCATGACCAGCGAAGAGGTCTGCAACGAGATGCTCGCTTCCGGCCTGCGTGGCCGTGGCGGCGCGGGCTTCCCCACCGGCATGAAGTGGAATTTCGCGCGCAAGGTCACCGCCGACGTCAAGTACGTCATCTGCAACGGCGACGAAGGCGATCCCGGCGCGTTCATGGATCGCTCGGTGCTGGAAGGCGATCCGCACGCGGTCATCGAGGGCATGTTGATTGCCGCGCGCGCCATGGAAGCCACCAACGGCGTCTTCTACATTCGCGCCGAGTATCCGCTGGCCGTCGAACGCATCGAGAAGGCTCTGCGCCAGGCGCGCGCGGCCGGCTTGGTGGGCAAGAACATTCTTGACTCCGGCTGGGCCTTCGACTTCGAGATTCGTCTTGGCGCGGGCGCATTCGTCTGCGGCGAAGAGACGGCTCTGATTGCCTCTGTCGAAGGACTGCGTGGAACACCCCGTCCTCGTCCGCCCTTCCCGGCGGTCAAGGGCCTGTGGAACCAGCCCACCTGCGTGAACAACGTCGAGACGCTGGCCAATGTGCCCCGCATCATGCTTCGCGGCGCTGAGTGGTTTGCCGCCAAGGGCACGGACAAATCCAAGGGGACCAAGGTCTTCGCGTTGACCGGCAAGATCAAGAACAACGGCCTGGTCGAAGTGCCTATGGGCATCACCCTGCGCCAGATCGTCGAGACCATCGGCGGCGGCACCGGCACCGAGCGCAAGATCAAGGCCATCCAGACCGGCGGTCCCTCGGGCGGCATGATTCCCGAGCATCAGTTCGATACTCCGGTCAGCTACGAGCACTTGCAGCAACTGGGCTCGATGATGGGCTCCGGCGGGCTGATCGTGATCGACGACAAAGACAGCGTGGTCGAACTGGCCCGCTTCTATCTGGACTTCTGTGTGGACGAATCCTGCGGCAAATGTGCTCCCTGTCGCATCGGCGGTACGCAGATGCTGCAGATGCTCGATCACATTGTCGAGGGAACCGGCACTTCGGAAGACATCAGGAAGATCAAGAGGGTTGCCAAGGCGATGCAGAAGGCCTCGCTTTGTGCCTTGGGGCAGACCGCGCCGAATCCGACGCTCTCTGCGCTCAAGCACTTCGAATCGGAGTTCACAGAGCGGCTGCAGCCGGCTGTAACTGCCAAAGCCTGACCACCAGCAAAGCCTGACCACCAGATGGATCAACAAGACCTGAAGAACAGGAATTGAGAAGAAGCTGCCATGACTGAACCGATTCACGCCAAGATTAATGGATTGTCCGTTGAAGTTTTGCCCGGCGCCTCCATTCTGGATGCCGCGCGCAAGGTGAACGTGAAGATCCCCACGCTCTGTAAGCACCCCGATCTGGATGCAACCGCGGCTTGCGGCATCTGCGTGGTGCAGAACAAGAGCAACGGCAGGATGATGCGCGCCTGTTGCACGCCCATCGAAGACAAGATGGACATCCTCACCGAGACGCCGGAGATTGTGCAGGTCCGCCGCTCGGTGCTCAAGCTGACGCTCTCCCGTCACCCCAACGAATGCCTCACCTGCCTGCGCAACCAGAACTGCGAACTGCAGACGCTGGCCGCCGACTTCGGCCTCACCGGCAGCGGGCTCGACAACATCGTTCCCGATCTGCCCTTGGACGACTCCACGCACAGCGTCGTCCTCGATCCCCGCAAGTGCATCCTCTGCGGACGCTGCATTCAGGTCTGCCAGCAGGATCAGAACGTTTGGGCGCTGAGCTTCCTCAATCGCGGCTTCGAGACGCGCATTGCCGCTGCCGGCGACATTCCGCTGGCCGATTCGCCCTGCGTCCGTTGCGGCCAGTGCTCCGCGCACTGCCCCACCGGCGCCATCACCGAGTACGACGAGTCCGTCGAAGTCTGGGACAAGCTGGCCGATCCCGACGCCGTCTGCGTCGCGCAGATTGCGCCTGCGGTGCGTGTGGCCATCGGCGAGGCCTTCGGCTTCCCGGTCGGCACAAACCTCACCGGCAAGATCTATGCCGCGCTTCGCCGCATGGGCTTCAAGGCGGTCTTCGACACCAACTTCGGCGCCGACCTGACCATCATCGAAGAGGCCACCGAGTTCAAGGCCCGCCTGCTCGAAGGCAAGGGCGAGCTGCCTCTCATCACCAGTTGCTGCCCCGGCTGGGTGGACTTCATGGAGAAGTTCCATGGCGACATGATTCAGCACTTCTCCAGTTGCAAGTCTCCCCACGCCATGGTCGGCGCACTGTCGAAGACCTACTACGCGGAGAAAATGGGCATCGATCCGGCCAAGATCTACATGGTTTCCATCATGCCCTGCACGGCCAAGAAGTCGGAGATCATTCGCAGCAAGGAAATGCGCTCCAGCGGCCATCAGGACGTGGACGTCTCTATCACTACGCGTGAATTCGCGCGCATGATCAAGCAGTCCGGCATCGACTTCGTCAACATTCCCGAAGAGCAGCCCGATTGCCTGCTGGGCGCCTACACCGGCGCGGGCACCATCTTCGGCGCGACCGGCGGCGTGATGGAAGCCGCGTTGCGCACCGCGCACTACTACGTCACCGGCAAGGACGCCGCCAATGTGAACTTCGAAGTGACGCGCGGACTCAAGGGCGTCAAGGAAGGCTCCATCGAGATCGCCGGCAAGACCATCCGCATCGCCATCGCGCACGGATTGGCCAACGTCGAACAGGTTCTCGAAAAGGTGCGGGCGGCCAAGGCCGCGGGCGAGGAGACTCCCTATCACTTCATCGAAGTGATGGCCTGCAACGGCGGCTGCGTGGGCGGCGGCGGACAGCCCTACGGCGCCACCAACGAACTGCGCACCAAGCGAGCCGCCGGCCTCTACAGCGAGGATCAGGCCGGTCTCTGGCGCTGCTCCCACCACAACCCCTACATCAAGGAGCTGTACACCGAGTTCCTTGGCGAGCCCGCCGGCAACAAGGCCCACGAGCTGCTGCACACCGGCTACCAGGTCCTGCCCGAGTACAAGCGGTAGTTTTTTTCAACAGCAAACAGTACAAGCGCCCCCGGTCACCATGGCCGGGGGCGTTGGTTTTTTGCTTCTCCGGGTGCATTGGATGCGTGATCGAATGCCACCCTCCCTCCTTGACAAAAATATGCACTCCAGTCCATTATTTCAGCATGGACTGGGAGGTCGAGTTCACCTGTGAGTTCGCTGCCTGGTGGGATGCGCTCGACGCCGGGGAGCAAGACAGCGTCAACTTCTGCGTAAGGCTCTTGCAAGAGCAAGGCCCCAACCTCAAGCGGCCTTACGCCGATACGCTGGAGGGTTCCAACTACTCGAATATGCGCGAGTTGCGTATCCAGCATGAGGGCCGCCCCTACCGCGTGCTCTATGCCTTCGATCCTCGCCGTGTGGGCCTTCTGCTTCTGGGCGGCGATAAGACCGGAAATCCCCGCTGGTATAAGGAATTCATTCCCAGGGCCGATGAAATCTATCGGCGGCACTTGAGCAGCTTGGAATCCCAGGGAGGGAACTGAAGATGGCTAGGAATTTCAAGGAACTACAGGCGCAGATTCCCCCCGAGCGGCGCGCCCGCACCGAAGAACGTGTCCAGCAGGCCATCGCGGAGATGGCACTCAATGAGTTGCGCAAGGCGCGTCAATTCACGCAGGCGGGGCTGGCTGCTGCCTTGGGCGTCGATCAGGGGTCCATCTCTAAAATGGAACAGAGAACCGATATGTATATCAGCACCCTGCGCAGTTATATCGAAGCCATGGGTGGCAATCTTCGCGTCACGGCTTCATTTCCCGAAGGCGAGGTCAGTATTAAACAATTCCATCAGGTGTAGCCGTGAATCCAGGGGGCTGATCTTCCCAAGGCAGCGGGCTCATGGATGCTTATTGGATGGTTTCCTGCTTTGTCCTTTCCGGTTCTTATCTCCAACACCCGCAAGGTGTACACTTCCTGAGAACCCGCTCCGCATGCGGATCGCGTGAGGTGAGTCTGTGCCCGAAACCATCGATTGGCCCTTGCATCAGCAGCCCCGTCCCAAACATCGCGTCAGAACCCTGATCATTGTGACGATTGTCGCCATCCTTCTGCTTGGCAGCCGCACCGCGCTCTCCTTCTGGGTCGACATGCTGTGGTTCCAATCGCTGGGTTTTGGCGACGCTTTCTGGAGGGCCCGCGGCCTCGAGTGGGGCATCTTTGCCGCCTTTGCCGTGCTCACCTTCGTCCTCCTTTATGGAGCATTCCGCATACTCAAGCGCGTCCACGACGCCGACCTGCCCGCCGACCACACGCTCTACTTCAACGGCAAGCCGGTGACGCTCTCCGTCCGCCCGGTGCTGCACATCGCCGGCATTGCCGGCGCTCTCTTCATCTCCTTCGTCAGCGCGGCGGCCATGGCCGGCGGCTGGACCACACTTGCTCTTTGGCATTACGCTCCGCAGACCGCGGGCCCCGCCGATCCCATCTTCGGTCGGCCTCTGAACTTCTATCTCTTCACCCTGCCCGCCTGGAACATGCTTTCTGGTTGGTTGCTCATGCTGGCGGTGATCGTCTGCATCATGGCGGCTCTCTTCCTGCTCATCGCCGGCGGCTCGAGCGCCGTGCGCGAGCGCAGCCTGGGCAAGATCGTGCTGCCCTTCCGCAGTCTCTCCATAGCGGTCTCCTTCTTGTTGCTGGTGGTTGCGGCGCGCGTCTATCTGGCCCGCTTCGATCTGCTCTTTGCCCATCACACCATCTTCGACGGCGTCACCTACACCGACGATCACGTTACGCTGGGCGGCAAGCTGATCGTGGCTCTGGCTCTGGTTTTGGGAGCGCTTATCGCCGCCGTCAATGCGCTCAAAAAGCCGCGCGGGCTGTGGCTCGCCGCCTCCATTGTTCCCGCCGCTGTGTGCATGGTATTGGTGGGCGTGGTGGGCTGGTATGTGGCCAGCTTCGTCGTCAAGCCCAACGAGATGGTGCGCGAGCAGCCCTACATCACCCACAACATCGAGATGACCCGCCAGGCCTACGGTTTGGACCGCTTCGACCAGCGCGAGTTTCCTGCCGAAACCACCGTCGACGCCACCGATCCCGCCAACAATCAGCCCACGCTGCAGAACATTCGTCTCTGGGATCTGACCGCGCTGCAAGACACCCTCCGCCAGATTCAGGAGATCCGCACCTACTACGACTTTCCCGATGTCGACATCGACCGCTACGTGATCGACGGTCAGCAGCGCGAGATTATGTTGGCTGCCCGCGAGCTCAATGTTGAGAAGCTTCCCGAGAGCAGCCGCAACTGGATCAACGAGAAGCTCATCTACACCCACGGCTACGGCATCACCATGAACCCGGTGAACGGCTTCACCGCCGAGGGCCTGCCCACGCTCTTGTTGAGCAACATGCCGGTGCAAAGTTCAACGGCCAGCCTCAAAGTCACGCGGCCCGAGATCTACTTCGGCGAACTCACCGACACCGACGTCTACGTCAAGACCCGCCAGCAGGAGTTCAACTACCCGCAGGGCGACAGCAACAATCTCACTTCCTATGAGGGCACCGGCGGCATCGAGCTGGGCGGATTTCTGCGCCGCGTGCTGTTGGCCTTCGAGCGCGGCGACCTGACCAAGCTGCCCTTCAGCGACGACATCGGCGCGCAGAGCCGCCTGCTCATGCGCCGCAACATTCGCGAGCGCGTGGCCACATTGGCGCCCTTCCTCACCTTTGATCACGACCCCTACATGGTGGTTGGCGAAGACGGCCGCCTCACCTGGGTCATGGACGCCTTCACCAGCTCCGACAGCTATCCTTACTCGACCCACAACGCGCTCGGCCAAGACTCCATCAACTACATGCGCAACAGCGTCAAGGCGGTGGTCGACGCCTACGACGGCACGACGACTTTTTATGTCTTCGACAATCAGGACCCCATCCTGGCCGCATGGCGCGGCATCTTCCCCTCGCTCTTCAAAGACGGCGCAGCGATGCCCGCCGGGCTGCGCAAGCATGTGCGCTATCCGGAGTTGATGCTGAAGCTGCAAGCCGAGGTCTACGGCCTCTATCACATGACCAATCCAAGCGTCTTTTATAACCGCGAAGACCTGTGGACGGTGGCCACCGAGACCGGCTCCAGCGGCGGCGCGCAGAACGTGCAGGCCATGCAGCCCAACTTCGTGCTGATGAAGCTGCCCGGCGAGAAGGGCGTCGAGTTTGTTGAGATTCTCCCCTTCACGCCCGCCAACCGCAACAACCTCATCGGCTGGATCGCCGCCCGCAGCGACGGCGAGAACTACGGCAAATCCGTGGTCTACAACTTCCCCAAATCCCGCCTGGTCGACGGCCCGCAGCAGATCGAATCGCGCATCGACCAGAACGCGCAGCTCAGCGGCCAACTCACCCTGTGGAACCAGCAAGGCTCGCACGTGCATCGCGGCACATTGCTGGTGATCCCCTCGGGCAAGGCCCTGCTCTATGCCGAGCCCATCTATCTGCAGGCCGAGCGCAGCCCCATGCCCGAACTGAGGCTTGTTGTGCTGGCGCTGCAAGACAAATTGGCCTACGGACCCACCTTTGAGGCTGCCTTGACCTCGCTCTTCGGCAACAGTCTCAACTCGCTGGGAACCGCAGAGGCCGCGGGCAACGCACCCACCCCATCCACAACGGGAGCAAGCGTCCCCGGCGCACCGGCGCAAGATATGCACGCCCTCATCGCCGAAGCCGGCAAGGACTTCAATGAGTACCAGCGCCTCAACGCCGAAGGACGCTTCGCCGACGCCGGCCTCAAACTCGAAGCATTGAAGCAAGTCCTCGACAAGATGAACGCGCGTGCGAAGTAACACACGGAGTTAATTCGACCCCAGGTCCCCAAAGCGGGACCTGGGAGGGCGTAATAGAATCTTTACCTGCTTCAGAGAGTTACCACAGGAAGGAACGGGTTGCCTCCTGCAGGGAGGCAGCGAGAATAGCCCAGGGTGGAGCGCAGCGGAACCCTGGGAAACAGGCCAATATGATCCGCGCGCCCTGTAGGGGCGCGGTAAAATTCACCCCCCGGCGTGTGGACCATCTCCCCATCCCTGAAATGCGGGTGCCCAATTCCGGCTTTTCGGACCTGGGAGGGGGCATTCTCAGGCGGAGGCCACTTGACTGAAGATCTCCGCCAGATCCACAAACAGCGGTGTTCCCTTGACCTCCAGCCTTTGCACCTCGATCCATTCTGCGCCGCTGCAAATGCGGCCGGTGCGGGTTTTGGGATCGACGATCCAGACCGTCTCGACGCCCATTGCGCGGTAGTCCTGGGCGCGTTCCTGGGTGTCGGAGTAGCTGTCGTCTGGGGAGAGAATCTCGATCACCAGCAGCGGCGGTTCGGTCAGCACATCGGGTTGGGGGCCTGCCGTGAGCACGACTAGATCCGGCACGCGAACCCGGTTTGGAGAGACTCGAACCCGCTGCTCGGTGCTGCCGGTAATGCCCCATTGCTTTTCGTGGCTGCCAAACCATGCAGCCAAAAGCCACTGCACCCTTGCGTGCTCCCATTTGCCCACGTTGCGCTCCCTGACCTCGCCATCCACATACTCGCAGTCCGGCCGATAGGTCGAGCCGAGGTATGCGTCGAGCGGGATGGACGTCAGCGTGGCCATACGAGGGTAGGGTAGCACGGTTTCGGTGGCGGTGAACTGAGAAAGGGAATTTGAGAAGGTTGCGATTATCAGGCTTGAAGCTCTGACTTGCCGCTATTGCGCGCTCGCGGCGGCCAGCCGGCGCAGGCGTTCGCTGACATTGAGAAAAGCGCGGCCATCGTGGTAAGCGCCCTTCCAGATGCTGCCTTTATCCAGGATGACGGGCGTGCCGTCGGCTTTGGTCAGGTTGTAGAGGCCGTGTTGCTGGCTGTCGATGGTGTGCAGGCGGATGAACTCCCACTGCTCCAAAAAGCGCTGAAAGTAGATCCCGTCCTGCTTGCCGTAGCGCTCGTGCATCAGCAGCAGAGCATTCAGGCCTTCCGCTTGAATCCACCACTCCTTGAGCGTGTCTTCCGGCTTGCCGAAGGTGGTTCCTTCGCGGTAGAAGCCGCCATGCTCGTGGTCCCAGCCGTAAGCCAGAGCATGATCGACGAGCATCCGCGCCATGCGCTCGGTGGCTGGGCTGGCCTGGTGGTGCAGGAACTCGTCGGTCTCCAGCATCAGGTAGGCGGTCTCCACATCGTGGCCATAGGAGTCGTGGTCGGGGAGGGCGCGCCAGTCGTTGGTGAAGTAGAGGTTCATCGCTCCCGGCGCAACGCAGATGCGGTCGCGGACGACAACCAGCAACTCCTCCAGCCGCTCGCGCAGCAGCGGATCGGGCCACACCTCGTAGAGTTGGGTGAAGGCCTCCAGCAGATGAATGTGGGTGTTCATCGACTTGTAGCCCGCCACGCCGATGGGAGCCATTTGCACCTGCCCATTGGCCGCCTGGGGAACGACGGGCGTGCCGTCGCGGTTGAGCCACTCGAAGTAGCCTCCATGGGCTGCGTCGTGCGCGTGCTTGTCGGTCCACAGGAAGCCGTCCTTGGCCAGCGCCAGCGCCGCCGGGTCGCCGGTGGCCTGGTAGGCAGCGGCCGCGCCATAGATGCAGAAGCCGATGCCGTAGAGATGCTTGCGGTCGCCGATGCGGGGATCGATCTTGCCGTTGTCGTCGAGCAGCCAGTAGAAGCCGCCGTACTCCTTGTCCCACTGAGTGTTCTTCAGATAGTCCAAGCCCTGGCGGACGATGGGCAAAAACTCGGCTTTGCGTTGGGGATCGCGCAGCACCATCTGCGCCGCAACCCAGGTCATGCGCCCCTGAAAGACAGAGAACTTGCCGTTGTTGGCCGCCCACTGCCAGTCGCGCGCAAAGTGGGAGTGAAAGCCTCCGTGTTCCTTGTCGAGCGAGCGGGGGAACCAGGCATCGATGACATCGGTGTGCAGAGCGCTCTCGACCTCGCCGGCCAGGCGCAGATAATCGGCTCGGGTGGGCGGCGTGGCGCTCGTGGGCGCGGAGGAGGGAAGCGACCGGCAACAGCAGATTCCCATCGTGAGCAGCAGCAAGGCAACGGCGCGCACAGAGAACATGGCGGAACACTCCTGAGAGGAGGAATTCGGCAAAACCCAACCATAGCAGAGGTTGGTTGGACGCGCGCAAATCAGTCTGTTCCAACCAAGGCCTGGAGCGATTCCAGAATGGCTATACCCTGCAACCTTTGTGCCAGGTCGTCACTCACTGAGGCTCGCGCCGACTTGATTGCATGGTTTCTAGATACACCAATTTTGGAATCGCTGCAGGATCGCGGTGGTTGAGCTGCCGGGGAGTCAGTAGCGTTCGAAGAGTTCATATCTCGATGCGAGAGCAAGATATGCAACGCGTACAGCGAAAGTTTTTCCAATTACTGCCGAAGAGGTAATTGGGAGCCGGTAATTTTCAGCGCCGGCTGGTTTGGGGCCGCGTCGATGAAGAAAGCAATTCTGGCATGTGCCTTCCTTTGCGGATGGGTATCGAATTCCTGGGCCGGCGCGCCCCAGCTTCTGACGACCGTGCACGCCGTTCGCGCCCTGAGTAATGCCCAGGCCGACAAGCGTCTCCCCGTCGTCTTCGAGGCCACTGTCACCTACTATCGCTCCTATGAATCGACGCTCTTTGTCCAGGACGGCAACGACGGGATCTTTGTCAGTGCGCCTCCGGATGCCAGGTTTCTTCCCGGCGATCGCGTCCTGGTGCGGGGAAAGACGATGGGGAGCTTCAATCCGATCGTCCTCTCCGACAGTGTCGTGCTCGTGCGCCATGGCGACCTGCCGACGCCCGTCAAGGCCGACTTCGATGCGTTGATTCATGGGGATCTCGATTGCAAATTCGTCTCCATCCGCGGTACTGTCCGCTCCGCCGACATGGTTACTAGTCTGACCTCCCCGATGCGATCCATTCGCTTGCGGATGATTGTCGAGGGGGGCGATATCAACATCAATTTGGATAGCTCCGATGCCAGCCTTATCGATAGCCTGCTGGATGCCGAGGTCCAGGTCACCGGGGTCGCGGCCGAGGATTTCGACAGCAAAATGCAGCAAACCGGGATCTTGCTGCACGTCCAACAGGGCTCCGCCGTGCAGGTGCTGCAAAAGGCTACGATCGATCCCTGGTCGCTTCCTCTGACGCCGATGAACCGGCTGCTTTCCGTCTACCATGTTCACGATGCGACGCCGCGGATTCGCGTGCATGGAATCCTCACCTACTACGAACCGGGAGCGGCGGTCGTCTTGCAGGATGGCGAGAAGAGCACCTGGATCGCGACCCAGACGCGCGCTCCCCTGCGTATTGGCGATGAGGCAGACGCCATCGGCTTTCCCGATACCCATGACGGCTTTCTCAATCTGGAGCATGCCGAGATCAGAGACAACCTCGTCTACGCCCCCGTCACCCCCCTGCCCTCGACCTGGAAATCTCTTACACCCAACGGATTCAATTCCCTGGGGCATCATTTCGACCTGGTCTCCATCGAAGGCCGGGTAGTCAACGAGTTCAGAGAAGCCTACCAGGATCAGTTTGTGCTGGAGGTAGGCGGCAAGCAGTTCTCCGCCATCTATCGCCATCACGACGGTCCGCCCGCCACCATCAAGCGGTTTCCCTTGGGAGCGACGGTGCGCATCACCGGCATTTGCTTTCTCGTCAATGCCAACCCCTTCGATCCCGAAGTTCCCTTCCAGATTCTGATGCGCTCTTACGACGATATGACCATGGTAGACAGGCCATCTCCGCTGAATGTGCGCAATCTGGTGATCCTGGTGCTCTTTCTGCTGGTGCTGATCGCTGTTGTGGGCGCCCGCGGCTGGATGCTGGAGCACAAAGTGAGGCAGAAGACCGTCGCCCTGGCCGAGGTGAAGGAATCGGAAGCCGCACAGGAACGGCGCGCCGCCCGGCTCGAGCATATCCGCAGCGGCATTCTCGAAGACATCAACGGAGCGCGTCCCCAGGGAGAGATCCTCGACAAGATTACGGAGATGCTCTCCACCTCGCTGGATGGAGCGCCCTGCTGGTGCGAGATCGGCGAGGGTTGGCGTCATGGGTATCGCCCCACTGACCCCCAAGACTTGAGGGTCGTTTCCGCCGGTATCGAAGGAAGGTCCGGGGAACCGCTGGGGAATATCTTCGCCGGACTCGATGCGGCGACGCCGTCCAGCGGGCGCGAAATGATTGATCTCGACAACGCGGCGCGTCTGGCTACACTGGCCATCGAGACGCGCCGGCTCTACAACGATCTGCGCCGGCGCACCGAGTTCGATCTGCTCACCGACATTCACAACCGCTTTTCGCTCGATAAGCACCTGAATGCGCTGCTTGAAGATCTGCGCCGCAGCCCGCGCCTCTTCGCGCTGGTCTATATCGATCTCGACAAGTTCAAACCCATCAACGACCAGTATGGCCATCATGCCGGAGACATCTTTTTGCAACAGGTGGCGCTGCGCTTGAAGAGCCGTTTGCGCGGCAACGACATCCTGGCCCGCCTGGGGGGCGACGAGTTTGCCGCCCTGATCTCCATGAAGCAGAGCCGCGAAGAGGTGGAGAGCGTCGTCGAAAGGCTGAAGAGTTGCTTCGATTCGCCCTTTCTCGTGGAAGGAATCATGCTCGATGGCGCGGCCAGCTTCGGCATCGCCTGTTACCCCGAGGACGGCGTCACCAAAGACGACCTGCTCAGCTTCGCCGATGCCGCCATGTACACCAACAAGAGGCGCAAAAAGGCCATGGAAATGGGCCAACTGTAGAGCCGGACACGCGGCGCTGCCCCGGCAAGTGGCCAACGTGGTTGGGGAGAGCATGCACTAAGGGTCAAAAAGTAGTAATATATGCTCCAAGTACACCAGGTGGCCGCCATGCCGGAAGTTCAAAAAGTGAGTGTCGCCTTAACCGGGGAGCAGATTGTCGCCATTAAGGCTGCCGTGGAGACGGGAGAATATGCCACCACCAGCGAGATCGTTCGCGAGGCGATCAGGGATTGGCAATTCAAGCGCGCGTTGCGTCAGGAAGACCTGAATCGCTTGCGCCAGATGTGGGATCAAGGGAAGGTCAGCGGAGCAGCTACGCCGGCCGGCTTTGACACTGCACGGCACGAGGCTCGGCGGCGATTAGCCGTTGCGGCAGAGGACGAATCCCGTGTTCTATGAGGTTGTCTGGCCCCGCAAGCACGCGAGGACCTGATCGAGATCTATACCTATATCGGTCTCGACAATCCATCTGCGGCGAAACGCATCTTCGACGCAGTGCAGAAGTAGGCTGAACTGCTCTTTCATGATCCGCGGCTTGGGGTGCGGCGTACGGAGATTCGCCCTTCAACCGCATGCTCGTCGAGGGGCCCTATCTCATTCTCTACGAGACGCATCCCGATACCGACGATGGTCCCATCGAAACCGTCGAATCGTGCGCATCGTCGATGGGCGGCGCAATCTGAAGAGTCTATTCGAATAAGCACGGATCAGGATAAAGCCGTCTTCGAGAGCCATGAAAAGCAACCGAGATCCTTCGCTTCCTTCAGGATGACAGCTTTTTGCGAATTGAAGACTCAATTCAGGCCGCAAGCTAGATTCCCAGCTCCGCTGCGATCAGGCGCTCGGCTTCCTGCGCGGCCTGGGCGCAGCTCTCGGAGAGATCCAGCGAGATCGACTGATGGGGATCGATGCTGATGGTGTAGAGCACGACATCGCGGCTGCCGCCCTGCATGTAGAAAGCGTCCAGCAGGTCCTTGACCCCGATGTCGTGCGCGGTAAGCGTGGGGGGGTAATCGCGGGAGAAGCGCGGCGTGGTGCGCGTCACCGTCCCCACAGGGCTGCCATCGTCGGTCGCGTCGATCAGCACGATGCGGTCGGCGTTTTCCAGCGGCTCCAGCAGAACGAATCCGCCGGTGCCGCCGTCCAGGCATTCCAAGCCTTCGGGCAAGGCGTATTTCTCCAGGGCCCGGACAACGTGCACGCCGACGCCCTCGTCGCCCATGATCACGTTGCCCAGCCCCAGGACCAGTGTCTTCTTAGGAGTGTTTGTCACGTTCCACCCGATCGAACTTCCATCCGCCGATGATCGAGGATACCGTACCGCGCCCCTCGATGTAGTCGTGATAGAAGGCTAGATACACGTGGACGATGATAAACGTGACAAAGAACCACAGGAAGAGGTGATGCCAGTAACGAACGCCCATCTCGCCGCCCATCAGCGGCACGATCCAGGTGAAGAGACGCGGCACCCAGGAATTGCTCATGCTGGAGTAAAGCGCGAACCCGGTCACCGACTGGGCCACGAAGGCCAGGAAGGTGAAGAAGTAGATCAAGCCCGCAAGGGCGTTGTGGCCGGTCGAGATGGGGCCGTGCATCTTGACCTCCAGCACATCGGCTTCGATGACATCGACGATCTCCCGCCGCTGCCAGCGCTGGAGCGGGAAGAAGGCGTTCCAGTGGGAGTACTTGTTGCCCACAAAACCCCAGTAGAGCCGCGCCAAAAAGTTGAAGACGTAAACGTACGCGGCCACGAAGTGAATGAAGCGCACGGCGCCGAACCAGTACTGCTGGTAGGCTTCGGCGGCGTAGAACATGCGAATGGGAGCGCCGATGAGATAGCCGGTGATGCACAGCACCACCAAAGCTATGGCGTTGATCCAGTGGTAGGCGCGCACCGGCAGCTCCCACACATAGACCCGCCGAAACTCCACCGGATCGTGCCCATTCGCCGCAAGCAGATTGTGAGTACCCATAGTGAGAGCTCCTATCCGTTACTCGAAGGAAATCTGGTGAAGATGCCGTCCCTGCGGATCGTACAGATGTACGGCGCAGGCCAGGCACGGGTCAAAGGAGTGAATGGTGCGCAGGATCTCGACCGGCTGTTCGATGTTGGCCACCGGGGTGCCGATCAGCGACTCCTCGAAGGCCGAGCGCTGCTTTTTGGCGTCGCGGGGCGAACCGTTCCAGGTGGTCGGCACGACCAGTTGGTAGTTGTCGATCTTGCCGTCCTTGATCTTGATCCAATGCGCCAGCGAACCGCGCGGCGCCTCGACCAGGCCGACGCCCTCGCACTCCGCGGGCCAGCTCTTGGGTTCCCAGCGCTCGCCGTTGAAGGTTGAGGTTTCGCGGGTCTTGACGCGTTCCATGAGGTCGGCATAGAACTCTTTGAGCCAGATCATGGCCAGCGCGGCATCCACGCCGCGAGCGGCGGTGCGGCCCAGGGTTGAGAAGAGCGCATCGACGGGAACGCCCAGCTTGCCCAGCGCCCAGCCTACCGTTTCCTTCACGTCTGCGCGACCCGAGGCGTAGGAGACCAGCAGGCGAGCCAGCGGACCCACTTCCATGGCGTTTTCCTTCCAGCGCGGCGTCTTCAGGAAGGAGTATTTCTCGTGGCCCTCCAGCGTCTCGAAGGGAGGCTTGGGGCCGGTGTACTTGATCTTCGTCTCGCCCGCCCAGGGATGCAGGCCATCGGCCCCATCGCCCTCGTACCACGACGAGGAGATGTATTCCTTGATCTCCTGCGCGTCGCGCGGGTTGACCGGATAGACCTTGCTCAGGTCGCGGCCCAGGATGGCGCCGCGCGCGTACTTGAACGACTCCGGCCGGCTGTAGCCCTTGGTGGGATACTCGCCGTAGCAGAGATAGTTCTTCAGTCCGCCGCCGTACTTGGCCCAGTCCTTGTAGAACGAGGCCACGGCCAGCAAGTCGGGAATGTAGACCTGGTTGACGAACTCATCGGCCTGGGCGATCAGTTTGCCCACCAGGTTGAGGCGCTCGCTGTTGATGGCCGCCACTTCATCCACATTGATGGAGCAGGGAACGCCGCCCACCAGGTAATTCGGGTGCGGATTCTTGCCGCCGAAGACGGTATGGATCTTGACCACTTCCTTCTGCCATTCCAGAGCGTCGAGGTAGTGCGCGACGCCGATGAGATTGACCTCGGGAGGCAGCTTGTAGGCCGGGTGGCCCCAGTAGCCGTTGGCAAAGATGCCCAGACCGCTGGCGGCGAAGTTCTTGATCTTGTCCTGCACCGCCGAGAAGTACGCGGGAGTGTTCTTGTCCCATTTGGAGAAGGACTGCGCCAGCTCCGCGGCCTTCTTGGGATCGGCCTTGAGGGCGTTGACAATGTCCACCCAATCCAGGGCGTGCAAGTGGTAGAAGTGCACCACGTGGTCCTGGACGTAGAGTGTGGCCATCATGATGTTGCGGATCAGCTCGGCGGTGGGAGGAACGGCGACGCCGATGGCATCCTCCACAGCGCGCACGCTGGCCAGCGCGTGAACGGTGGTGCAGACGCCGCAGACGCGCTCGGTGATGGCCCAGGCGTCGCGGGGATCGCGGCCGATGAGAATCTTCTCCAGGCCGCGGATCATGGTGCCGGCGCTGAAGGCGTCGGTGATGACTCCGTTTTCGACCACCGCTTCGATGCGCAGGTGGCCCTCAATGCGTGTTACCGGATCGACGACGATGCGTGCCATAGTTTCCTACTCCTTGGTCTCGCCGAGGCTGGCCTCGTCGGGTTGTTCTTCGGCATGGACCTCGGCGATCACCTTGTGCTTGCGGATATTGGTGACCACGGCATGAGCGGCGACTCCGGCCAGGGTGGCGACTCCCACCGCGGTGCCGACAGTATCGGCCGTGCTTTCGATGCCGAATCCAGGGAAGGAGGAAAGGTGCTGGTAGAAGGGACCGTTATCCCAGAAGCCGGCCTCGCTGCAACCGATGCAGCCGTGCCCCGACTGGATCGGGTAGCTGGTGCCCTCGTTCCAACGCACCACCGAGCAGGCGTTGTAGGTGACCGGCCCGCGGCAGCCCATCTTGTACAGGCAATACCCCTTGCGCGCGTTGTCGTCGTCGAACGACTCGACGAAGAGGCCGGCATCGTAGTTGGGGCGGCGGTAGCAGGTGTCGTGCACCCGGCGGCCGTAGAACTCCTTGGGCCGGCCCAGGCTGTCCAGCGCCGGAACCTGCCCCAGAACCAGTAAATGGGTGACAATGGCCATCATCACATCGGCAATGGGCGGGCAGCCGGGGACGTTGATGACCGGCTTGTCCACCAGTTTGTAGATGGGCGTGGCGCCGGTGGGATTGGGCTTGGCGGCCTGCACACAGCCGTTGCTGGCGCAACTGCCCCATGCCACGATGGCCGCGGCGTCGGCGGCTACCGTCTGCAGGATGGATTCGGCCGTCTTGCCGCCAATCATGCAATAGACGCCGTCGTCCTTGGTGGGAACCGCGCCCTCGACCAGGACGATGTACTTGCCCTTGTGGTCGCGGATGGTGTCGCTGAGGCTCTTCTCGGCCTGGAAGCCGGAAGCGGCCATCAGGGTTTCGGTGTAATTGAGGCTGAGGACATCCAGCAGGGCATCGGCCACAATGGGGTGCGATGCGCGGATGAACGACTCGCTGCAACATGTGCACTCCTGAAAGTGCATCCAGACGACAGCGGGCTTTTCCTTCTTCTCGAAGACCGCGGCGACCTGGCCGGCGGCGCTGCGCTCCAGCCCGGCCATAGCTGCGGCCGCAGCGCAGAATTGCATGAAATCTCTGCGGCTATAGCCCTTCTGCTGCATTGACTGCCAAATTGACTGACCCATGCCTACCTCGCTCGATGTGGAGGCACCGGGAAGAACCTCGGGAGAAGAAAACAGGGAAGCCAGATTCGCGAGAGGTTCACCGATGGATGAGCCTCACGGTAGTCATCTGGAAGAACGACTGACTGTGAGCGGCATCACACATCAATGGGGGTAAATTCAAAGTGAAATCCCCGGCTTCAGGAAAGGAATCGCAGCTTCTGAGAGGTGAAGGCTGTCTCAAAACGGGTCATTGCCAGGCAGGGATTGGACTCCGCGTAGGAAAAAAAGAGAATGCAGAAGAATCGCAGGCGGCAAAACGGCAGAGCCCTGGGAGTGCCGGTCAGGGGTGATAGGGAGGAAATGCAGGACGAGCGGTTTTTACCGGAACGATCTTCTCTATTGAAAGATTTGCGCCGATTTCGATGATTTCAGGAAAAATTAAGCGTCTCTTAGATAGGCCCGGATACAGCCTCTAAAAAATCCGTCTTTATGCTGAAATGCGGATGGCCGAAACCCGGCTCGGGTCACACTCCCAACAAATGCACTCGTTCCAGGTGTCTCAAACCGAGGTTACTTTGCGGTGGTGAAGTTGCAGGTCTAGATGCCGATAAAGGAATCTGAGGATTACGGTTAACAAGGCAACCGCCCGGGGCGGGGTAGGCGTGAATTCACCTGGGTCACAAACGGGCGCAAGGGAGTGGTGGCTGCGATTCCTTGTAGAAGTTCAAAGGCGGAAAGTTGTTCGAGGATGCGGGAATGAGGCTTACCCACTGGCTGAGGCGTCGATTCGGCCTGTTGCTGCCCCTGTCGATGGCTGTGCTGGCGACCGCGCTAACCGGCGTGGGCCTGATTCAGTTGGACGATTACCGGCGTGAGCAGTTGCGCCAGGCGGAGCGAGCACAGGTTCAGAGAGATCTGGAACTGGTCCGCATACGGCTGGAAAGGGAAGTGGTGGGTCCGCTGCTGGGGTCGCGGGCGATGGCCACGCAGATTGAAGAGCACGGCGACATCAGCCACGAAGACTTCATGCGCCAGGCCAAAGTAATGACCGAAGGCGAACCTGCCATTCTCGATTTCCTCGTCTCCCGCGGCTTGGTAATCTCCATGGTTTACCCGGAAAACAAGGAAAACAAAACCGTGATGGGGAGGGACTACAAGTTAACTCCCGATCGATTGCCGGCCATCGAGATGGCCATGCGGACGCGAAAGCCGGTACTCGACGGCCCTTTCATGTTGCTGCAGGGGTTTAACGGCCTGGCCTTGCGCGAGGCCGTGTTTATCACCGACAAGAAGAGCGGCAAGGATCGCTTTTTCGGCATCGTGAGCATGATCTTGGATATTCCCAGGATCTTCGCTAACGCCGGTCTCCAGGATGGCAAGCAGACGATGCGCGTGGCTGTGCTCTCCGCCGGCGCCCCCCCTTTGGGGCAGAAGCTGATCTATGGCGACCCCTCGGTCTTCAACCATAATCCAATCTCTTTGGAGATGGCGCTTCCCTATGCCAACTGGCGCATTGTGGGCGAGCCGAAAGGCGGCTGGATCGCTTCCGAATCCCCCTTCAGCCCGCCGCGCATCGCCAGCTATACGCTCTTTCTCTTTGTGGTTTTAAGCTCCTTTGGCGTCGCCATCTTCATCTACCAGCGGGAAGAAGCAAGGCTGGCCCTGAGCGCCTCGCAGCAGCACGTTGCCCGCGAGGCCGCGCGTTTTCAGGCTCTGCTCGAGCAGGCCAGCGACGGCATCCATATCCTCGATGCCCAGGGCCGGGTGATCGAGGCCAGCAACTCCTTTTGCAGGATGCTGGGCTATACGCGGAAAGAGTTGATGGGTCTGCACCCCAGCGACTGGGATATAGGGCAGAGCACTTCCGAAGAGGAGGCGTCGATTCGTCTGGAATTCGAGCATCCCGGCACAATCCGTTTTGAAACACAGCACCGGCGCAAGGACGGCACCGTCTTCGACGTGGAGGTGAGCAGTTGCCGCATCGGCGCCAGCGACCACCCCCTCCTGTTCAACTCCTCGCGCGATATTACCGAGCGCAAGAACGCCGAGAAACAGATCAACCAATTGGCCTTCTTCGATCAGCTCACCGGGTTGCCCAACCGTACGCTGCTGCTGGATCGCATCAAGACAGCGATGGCCGCCGGACTGCGCAGTTCCAAACAGGGGGCTTTGCTGTTCATCGACCTGGACGACTTCAAAACGCTCAACGACACGCTGGGGCACTCCATGGGCGACCTGTTGTTGAAGCAGGTTGCCGAGCGGCTCACCCAGTGCGTGCGCACCGGCGATACCGTGGCCCGGCTGGGCGGGGATGAATTCCTGGTGATGACCCCGTCGATTGGCGCGACGGTAGGGATGGCGGCCATCGAGACCGAGGCGCTGGCCGAACGGGTGGTGGCGGTGCTCAACGAGCCCTATATGCTGGAATCCATCACCTATCGCTGTACGCCGAGCGTCGGCGTGACCATCTTCGGCGGCATGAACGCCAGCCCCGGCGATCTGATGAAACAGGCCGACCTGGCCATGTACAAAGCCAAGGCGGCGGGGCGCAACACCATCCGCTTCTTCGACCCCGGCATGGAGATCGCGGTGCGGGCGCGGGCCGACATGGAAGCGGATCTGCGCAGCGCCATTCAACGCCAGCAGTTCGTTCTTCACTACCAGGTGCAGGTGGACGGCGCCGGACGGCCCACCGGAGCCGAATGCCTGGTGCGTTGGCAACACCCCGAACGCGGCCTCGTTTCTCCCGGCGAGTTTATTCCCCTGGCCGAGGAGACCGGACTGATTCTGCCTCTGGGCCACTGGGTTCTGGAGACCGCTTGTCGGCAATTGGCCGCCTGGTCCAGTCTTCCGGGGATGGGGGAGTTCACGCTGGCGGTCAACGTCAGCGCACGCCAGTTCCGCCATCCCGAATTTGTCGACGAGGTGCTGGCGGTGATCGCCGCGGCGGGCGCCGATCCGAACCTGCTCAAACTGGAGCTGACCGAGAGCCTGCTGGTCGAGAATGTGGAAGAGACCATCGACAAAATGGCCTCCTTGAAGTCTCAGGGCGTGAGCTTCTCCCTCGACGATTTCGGCACCGGCTACTCCTCCCTGGCCTATTTGAAACGCCTGCCGCTGGACCAGTTGAAGATCGACCAATCTTTCGTGCGCGATGCCATGATCGACCCCAATGACGCGGTGCTGGCCAAAACCGTGGTGGCCCTGGGTCAGAGCCTGGGACTGGGCGTGATCGCCGAAGGTGTCGAGGTGGTCGAACAGCGCGACTTCCTGCTGCGTTCCGGTTGCAACTACTTTCAAGGCTTTCTGTTCAGCCGTCCCCTGCCGCTGGACCAATTCGAGGCGTTCCTGCACCAGTTGAGCAAAGGTATTGAAGCGGGCTTACCCGGCTGAGCGGTTCTACGGGTCTGGAGAGATCCCGGCGTATGATTGCCTTGCAGGGCGGAATCGAACTCTGACCGTCAACCGAATAGCGCATTCGTCAGGAACGTATCCATGAGCCGCGACGATCTTCCGTCAAAAATCGAAGAGACCGCAGGCCTCGACGCCGCGGAGTCCGCGTTGGGCAATCAGAGATCTTTGGACGACGTGCATGGTTCGGTAGCCGTGCCACAGCACCATGAGGGCTTCTGGAAGCAGTGGCGGGCCTTCGTCGGTCCGGCAATCCTCATCAGTGTCGGCTACATGGACCCCGGTAACTGGGGAACCGACCTGCAAGCCGGAGCCCAATACAAATACGGCCTCCTCTGGGTGGTCGGGCTGGCCAGCCTGATGGCCATCTTCATGCAGATCCTCTCCGCCCGCCTGGGCGTGGTCACCGGCAAGGATCTGGCCCAGTGCTGTCGCGACTGGTACCCAGCCTGGAGCCGCTGGCCCAACTGGCTGATGAGCGAAGTGGCCATCGGCGCCTGCGACCTGGCCGAGGTGCTGGGCAGCGCCGTTGCGCTCAACCTGCTCTTCCATATCCCGCTATTCTGGGCGGTGATTATCACCGGGCTGGACGTGCTGCTGCTGCTGGGCTTGAAGGGCCTGGGGATGCGCACCATCGAGGCTGTCGTCCTGATGCTGGTGGCCACCATCGCCATCTGTTATTTGATTGAGATCTTCGTTCTTCCCCAGACCCAGCCCAGTTTCCTCGAAATGGGCCGCGCCCTGATCTCCCCGCACTTTCATCAGGCCGGAATGCTCTACCTGGCCATCGGCATCATCGGCGCAACCGTCATGCCCCACAACCTTTACCTGCATTCGGCCCTGGTGCAGACCCGCAGATTTCAGAAAGACGAGCCGTCGATTCGCAGCGCGATCCACTTCAACACCGTGGACTCGGTCGTGGCTCTGAGCATCGCCTTCTTTGTCAATGCCGCCATCGTGGTGCTGGCGGCCATGGTCTTCTTCGCCAAAGAGAGCGTGATGGGACCGGGGGGCGTGCTGATTCACTTCAGCGCCGATAGCGACTGGATTCGCATTGCCTATCTGACGCTGGCGCCCCTATTGGGAGCTACGATCGCAAGCACGCTCTTTGCCGTGGCCCTGCTGGCCAGCGGCCAGAGCAGCACCATCACCGGCACACTGGCCGGGCAAGTGGTCATGGAAGGCTTCATGAACTGGCGCATCCTGCCCTGGGTGCGGCGTCTCATCACCCGCACCCTGGCCATCTTGCCGGCCATCCTCATCATCGGCCTGCGCGGCGACAGCAGCGTCACCGATCTGCTCACGCTCAGCCAAGTCGTCCTGGCGCTGCAGTTGCCCTTCGCCATGCTTCCCCTGCTGCAATTCACCAGTTCGCGCAAGCGCATGGGGAGATGGAAGAACGGATGGTTCCTGCTGGCTGCCGGATGGGGCAGCGCGATTCTCATCACCGCTCTCGACATGTATGGACTTCCAGACTCCCTGCGGGATGCCTGGAAGGTAATTACCGGCGGATAACGCCCCGCGGCAATGGCCGGCAGAAACGGAAGAACCATGTACAAGACCATTTTGATGACCTTGGATTGCACGCCCACCGACCGGGCGATCATCGACCATGTGAAGCAGCTCGCGCTGCTCATGCACAGCCGCCTGGTGCTGCTGCACGTGGCCGATGGATGGGCCGCCAGAACCTTTGGTCCGGATGCCGTCAGTCCCGAAATAACGGAAGACACCAGGTATTTGAAAGAGGTGCGCAAGGAGTTTGAAGACCTGAACATTCCCGCCGAGGTCGAGCTGGCCTACGGCGATCCCTATGAGGAGATCGTCAAGTGGGTCGAGGAGAAGCACTGCGACCTGGTGGCCATGAGCACCCATGGACACCGCTTCCTGGCCGACATCTTTCTCGGCACCACCGCCAGCCGGGTGCAGCACAGTATCAGCGTCCCCGTTCTTCTGCTCCGCGCCAAATGAGAGATGCGAGCACTTCCAGGAAATGCGAATGTGGGCTCTTCAACCCCTAAATCGGGGTGCCCCACCCTCGTCACGTTTTTTTTTGCGGCTAGGTCTTTGACTGCATAGTTTTGTACCACTTAGGGTGCCCCCGGTCTCGTTTTTGAGACCGGGGAAAGTAGAAACTGAAATACATCTTCACGCGGTCAGAGACCTGGCGCTGGTAGCAGCCCAACACCCGCGCCCAGGGCAATCGCAGGAACGTAATTTTCATGACAAAATCGCCGTATTGCGCCGCCCCTACAGGGCTCCGGAGGCCTTTACTGGCTGCTTTCCCAGCGCTGAAGCGCTGGGAAAGCCACCCTTGCGCCTACGGCGCGGTAAAAATCGGGCCATTCTCTTAGATTCGGATTCATGCGATTGCCCTGCCTGCACCAGAGAGGATTCATGCGATCTCACTACGTGCGCCAGAGGGGATTCATGCGATTGCCCTGCACCCGCGCCGTGGGCGCAGTGGTTGTTAATCCAACACCCGCGCCGTAGGCGCAGTGGTAATTAGCCCAGCGCTTCAGCGCTGGGAAAGCGATCCAAAAACGCCTCCGGAGTCCCGTAGGGACGGCGCTTCGCGTTCTGTGCTGCGTTTACCGGTAAACCTCGGGAATGAAGTTCTGTTCCTGAATGGGCGGGCGAATGTACTTCGTCTTCTTGAGCGGGGGCAGCGGCAGCGGTTCGGGGGTCAGGTCTTTGTAGTCGAAGCGCGAGAGCAGGTGGCGAATCACATTGAGCCGGGCGCATTTCTTGTTCTCCGCGTTGACCACGAACCAGGGCGACTGCTTGGTGTCGGTGACGGCGAACATCTCGTCCTTGGCCCGCGAATAATCCGCCCAGTGCTTGCGCGACTCCAGATCCATGGGGCTGAGCTTCCAGCGTTTGGTGACGGTGTCCATGCGGTCCTGAAAGCGCCGCTCCTGCTCTTCGTCGCTCACCGAGAACCAGTACTTGATCAGATGAATGCCGCTGCGGAGGAGCATCCGCTCGAACTCCGGACAGCTCTGCATGAACTCCTGGTACTGCTGCTCGGTGCAGAAGCCCATGACGCGCTCGACCCCTGCGCGGTTGTACCAACTGCGGTCGAAGAGCACCAGCTCGCCGGCCGCGGGCAGATGGGCCACATAGCGCTGGAAGTACCACTGCGTCTTCTCCCGCTCGGTGGGCGTGGTGAGGGCGACGATGCGGCAGACGCGGGGATTCAGATCTTCGGTGATGCGCTTGATCGCGCCGCCCTTGCCGGCGGCATCGCGGCCCTCGAAGAGCACCACCACCCGCAGGCCCTCGTGGCGAATCCACTCTTGCAGCTTGACCAGCTCGACCTGCAAGCGGATCAGCTCCTTCTCGTAGTCGCAGTCCTTGCCCAGGCGCAGGACTTCAGCGGGGTCGGCGGGCGCGACCTGCTTCTCGATGATGTAGTCCTGATCCGCCGTGATCTTCTCGGCGTGATTGTGCTTCTGCTCTTTTTTGGCGGACTTCTTTTCCGATTTGTCTTTCATCGGGATCTCCAGGCAGGGGCGCGGAACAGCACCCTCCGCAGCGACCATAATAGTCCCGATTCGCCCGCAAAGCGAGCGCCAAAACAAAGAAAAGGTGGAGGATCAGCTCTTGGGAATCTGCAGCGCCCCGGTCAGGCTCGATACCTTCTCCACCCCATGGCTTTTGCACCAGGAGGTCAGGCCGCTGGCCAGGCGCTCGGCCGCGCGGGGGTCGGCGAAACTGGCCGTTCCCACCTCGACCGCCGTGGCTCCGGCGAGCAGGAACTCGACCGCGTCTTCCGGGCTGACAATGCCGCCCATCCCGATGACCGGAATATCGACGGCGCGCGCCGTCTCGAAGACCATGCGCAGTGCGATGGGCTTGATGGCCGGGCCGGAGAGCCCGCCGGTTACATTGGTCAGGCGCGGTTGGCGCGTCTCCGCGTCGATGGACATGGCCATGAAAGTATTCACCAGGCTGACCGCATCGGCGCCCGAGTTGGCGGCGATCTTGGCCATGTGCGCGATCGAGGTGACGTTGGGCGACAGCTTGACGATCAGCGGCCGCTTGGAGGCAAATTTGGCCCGCCCCATCAGGTATTCCAGCGAGCCGGGGTCCGCGCCGAAGGCCATGCCCCCCGCATGAACATTGGGGCAACTGACGTTCAGCTCATAGGCCGCAATGCCCGGAGCGTCGTTCAGCCGCTCGATTACATCGATGTACTCGTTGACCGTGTAGCCGAAGACATTGACGATCACGTGGCAGCGCGGATAGCGGGCCAGCGGGGGCAGCTTCTTCTGGATGAACTCCTCGACGCCGACGTTTTGCAGGCCGATGGCGTTCAACATGCCGGCGGCGGTCTGCACGATGCGCGGAGCGGTGTGGCCGGCGATCGGCTCCAGCGAGATGCCCTTGGTGACAAAGGCGCCCAGGCGCTCCAGGGCCACGATCTCTTCGAACTCGATGCCGTAGCCAAAGGTGCCGCTGGCGGCAATGACCGGACTGGTGAGCTCCAATCCGGCCAGCCTGACTTTCATATCGGGTTTCACGAGCGGCAATACCTCAGGTAACAGGTAACAGTGAACAGTGGTCAGTGGTCAGTTGCATGGTTACCGAGCGTCAGGAAAACTGACCACTGATCACTGCCTACTGTCCACTCTTCTTCAGTGCTTCCGTCAGCACCCGGCCCACCGCCGCCGAGGGCTGATTGACACCGGCCAGCGAGGCGAAGGTAGCCGCCAGATCCACCGGGGCCACACGGTTATGATACTCGCCCGGCGCAAAGGGTGCGCCATAGAAGGCCAGGGGCACGTGGCGATCGTAGGACCAGGGCGTGAAATGGTTGGTGCCGCCGCCAAAATAAGCCATCTGGTAGGGGTTCAGCACCATCATCACATACCAGTTGCCGTGGTCGGCGGCGCTGTGCGCCAGCAGCCGGCCCCACTCCGACGGGGGAAGCTGGCCGCTCAACAATTGCTGGCGGGTATAGACCTTATCAACCTGCGGTCCAGGCGTCAAACGATGCTGCGCGGGCAGCTCTTCCGCCGTTTGCGGGGCCTGGGCGGCGACTGCGCCCGGCAGAATCGCGGCCACCGTCTCCTCTGCCGTTTTTTCGTCCACACCGGCCGCCCGGAAGGCGCGCTGGTCGAGCACGATGTAAGGAAGATCGGCGCCGGGAAGCAGGTACGCTGTTTTGCTTCCCGAAGAGTACCGGTTGTTCAATTCCCCGTTGACCTTGGTGTAGAGCTTGTCCATGTCGACCTCGGCGGCCTGAATCCCCAGCTGCGCGGCGTCGGCGGGAATCGGCGCGATGCCGTGGTCGGCGGTCAGCGCCAGCCAGACATTTTGCAGGCCATAGGTCTTGTCGAGCCAGGTGTTGAAGCTGTCCAGATCGTGATCCAGGCCCAGGATCATCTGCTCCTCGAAGACCGAGTCGGGGCCGAACTGGTGGCCCTGAATGTCGTTGGCCGAGAGCGAGACGACCACCAGGTCGGTGACGCCATGTTGCCCCAGTTTTTCGCCCTCGATGAGGGCCTTGGCAAAGTCCAGTTCATAGCTGTTGGCGGCGGGCATGCGGCCCACCAAATCGAAGAACTGGGTTGTTCCCTCGACCAGCGCCTCGCGGGCAGCCTGCTTGGGGCGGTCGCCGGCGTTGAAGGCTGTGGCCCAGGCCGGCAGGTGTTCCATGTAGTAGGTCGAGGTGGTGAAGTGGCCGCTCGAGTTGTCGATCCAGAATGCGCCGTTGGCCGACTGACCGGCCGGCAGAATGGCGGCGCGATCCTTCAACGAGATGCCGTAGACGCGGGCGCGGCCCTGTGTGGCCAGGCGCAGTTCGTCGCCCAACGTGGTGGCTCGCAGGTTGCGCGGCGACGATCCGATAAGAAACTTGGCCGCCGTGTCGGGCGCGCCCGGCTGGTTAGCGGGAATCGAAGCAGCCGGCAGATCGACAAGCTGGTAACGCTCTTCTTCTACCGAGCTGACCTTGTGGTCGTAGCCCCTGGTCACGTCCCAGAACTCGTTGGACTCGATGCCGTGGCCGTCGCTATAGGCGCCCGTCCCGATGGTGGCGTGGCCCGGAGCGGTCTTGGTGTTGGCGTAGTCGTAATAGCAGTCGGTGAACCAGGCGCCCTCGTTCATGAAGAGGCGGAAGCCGCGGCCGGTGAATTTGTCGCGGTCGCGGTTGAGGTAATCGCCGCGGAACTGATCGATCACCACGATGACGATCAGTTTGGGCTTGCCCACATAGGCCTGCGCCCGCACCCCCATGGGCAGCAGAACGGCAAGCAGGAGAAACAGCGCACAGGCGATCGGCAAGCGGCGAGAGCGGCATTGGGTCTTCATGCTGTCATTATAGGAAAAGGACAAGATCGCGGCGGTGGATTCCACTCAAAGGCCTCCACCGCCAGGGATCAATTCACTGTTTGTTCATTTCCCGGCCGCCCTCGGCTAAACCGGGCCGGGATAACACTTGCCGCGGCAATCCGGATCGACCGGATAGGGGTTACCGCCCACCAACTGACCCATCAGCCAGATGTAAGTGTCCAAATGGTGTGCGCAGAGCACGGTTTGCTGGATCGCGCCCGGCGGTTCCAGCAATTCAAAGGGAGTTTTCGTGTGTTCGTAGGGTAGCGGCAGGATGGGTGGCAGATTGGGAACCAGATCGAAGCGGTTGAAAACCCGATAGCTCAGCGGGACGACGGAGTTGAAGGCGCCGGCAAAGAAATGGTCTCCGGTGCGCGGGCTGGCGAAGGTGTAGACGGTCGGCGTGCGGCATTCGGTGTTGAGCGCCACATCCAGCGTCAGAATCGTGGCCAGCGATCCACCCAGACTGTGGCCGGAAACGGTAACCGAAGCCGCCTGCCCGGCATGAACATACGCTCCCACCGAACCGACCGCGGTGGTCGCATTGGGGTCGCGGCCAACCCGCAGCGATCTGTAGATGGCGGTGAATCCATCCTCGGTAAATCCCGCGCCGCTGTGTACCGGGTTGGGAACCATCAGGAAAGCGGCATCTTGCACCCACTCCAGAACGGTCGCGGTCCCGCGCAGGATGGCTACCAGCTCCCTGGCATTCGAGACCGCCAAGAAGCCATAAGTTACGGTCTCCCCGGCATGGGGATCGATGTCGGTGGCTAACTCGTTGCCGTAAAGGGTTTGCAGAAAGGTGTAGCCCTGTTGCTCGATGGCCGCAATAGTCTCGGCGGTATACTCGGCGGCGGGGAGCACGCTATACGCGATATTCACCAGGCGAGCATAGCGGATCGCCTGGTTCCAGTCGATAGAAGACATGTTTTGACCTCGTTGCGGGGAATGTGAAACGCGCAAATTATGCCCCCGATGGGTTGGTAAGTCAAGGGTAAAAGAGGTATTTGCAAAGTAGTAACTCGATTCGATCCCGCGGAGTTTTGAAAGACATAATTACAGAGTAGTAACCAAAGGTCCGCAAATAATTCTATAAACGGCGGCGGGCATTCCACTTGCATGGAATGCCCGCAACCGAATGCGTGGAATCAGGGAACGCTACGCTGGCACAACCTCCGAGGTGTTGACCTTGACCGGGGTCAGCCAGCCGAAGCGGTCGGGTTTGAGGCCGCTGGCGATGCCGAAGAACTCGTCGCCGATGCGCTTGGTGATCTCGCCGGGCTTGCCGTCGCCGACCACGATGCGGTCAATCGAGCGAATCGGCGTCACCTCGGCGGCGGTGCCGCTGAAGAAGACCTCGTCGGCGATGTACAGCATCTCGCGGGGCATGGATTGCTCGATGACCGTCAGGCCCAGATGGCGGGAGATGGTCAGCACGCTGTCGCGGGTGATCCCGCTCAGCGCGGAGTTGGCCAGCGGCGGTGTGTACAGCACGCCGTTGCGCACGATAAAGATGTTCTCGCCCGATCCCTCGCTGACCAGCCCGTTGACATCGAGTGCAATGCCCTCGGCGTAGCCGTTGATGTCGGCTTCCATGCGGATCAACTGCGAGTTCATGTAGTTGGAGGCGGCTTTGGCCAGGCTGGGCATGGTGTTGGGAGCCAGGCGGTTCCAACTCGAGACGCAGACATCGACCCCGTTCGAGCCGGGCATGTATTTGCCCCAGGGGAAGTTGGCAATATAGACCTCGATCGGCGAACCCTTGGGGCTGACCCCGATCTCCCCGTAGCCGCGCAAGGCGATGGGGCGAATGTAGCAGGGAGCAACACCGTTGGCTTCGATCAGATCCACCACCCCGGCGCAGAGTTCGTCCAGCGTGAAGGGCAGCTCCATGCGATAGATCTTGGCCGAGTCCAGCAGCCGCTGCATATGCTCGGGCAGGCGGAAAACCGCCGAGCCGTGCGGCTGTCCGTAGCAGCGAATGCCCTCAAAAACGCTCGAGCCATAGTGGATCACATGGCTCATCACGTGGATGGTGGCCTGCTCCCAGGGAATGAGGTTGCCGTTGTGCCAGATCTTGGACGTGGTTTGAATGGGCATGGGACTCCTTTGGCGCGCCAGACGCCAATACCCTACAGGGTAACCCGGCAAGGCCAGACGTGTCACCCAGAGGAAATGCCTCGGCAGGGCAAACGAATCTTGATCGATCGGCCGTTTTCCGAGTGAAACAGTTGTAACCATTGCTTTTGTTTGTTTTTACGGAGGGAGCAGGGGTCTTCAGACCCCTGAAGCAGCGGCAAAAACGACAGGCTTTAGCCTCGGGTCTTTGCTCGCAGTTGCAAATTGCCCCGTGCCTGAAGGCCTATCCATCTATCGCCCTATTCAGGGGCCTGAAGGCCCCTGCTCCCTCCCCAAACTACCCTTTCGTTTCGATTCGCAATTCAAAACTGGTACGACTGCGGAATTAAGATTCGTTTGCCCTGAATGCCCCGGCGCGGAAACGCTTCCAGCCAAGGTTCGCACCCGCCGGTAGAAGAGAAGTTGGGCGCAGGTGCCTTTAGTGTTCTTGGCGGTTACCATGGTCGTATGTCATGCTAACTGGTCGAAACTTTTGATTGGATTGCGTAATGAATCTGAATCTTCTGCACCACCTCAATGTCGGCAGAAAGATGGTGCTGGTCTTCGGAACCGTCAGCCTGCTGTGCGCCCTCCTGGGTCTGGTTTCGCTCGCCAGCCTGAGCCGTATCTATAGCACTACAAAAGAAATCGATTCCAATTGGCTGCCCTCGGTGGCGACCCTGTCGCAGGTGCGCATCTACTTGGGCGACGTGCGCCGTCAGGAGTTCAACGCCATCCTGTGCAGCGACGACGCCTGCCTGCAGCGCTTCATCCGCTCCCGCCTGGCGCAACTCGAGTCGCTGCGCCAGGAACGCGAGCGGTATGGGAGCATCGCCGCCGTCTACGGCAGCGCCGAGAGCCGCGACCTGGATGCCGCATTCGACCGCGATCTGGCCGCCTATAGCCCCCTGAGCGAGCAAACCATGCAATTGGTGGGCGTCAACCAGCGCGACCAGGCTACTCTGGTGATGCGGAATGTCAGTGGGCCGGCCTTCGAGCATGTGACCGCGGACATCGAGAAAGACATCGCCCTGCACCGCCGCGGCGCCGAGATGGCCAC
Source organism: uncultured Occallatibacter sp. (assembly GCA_964493705.1). Taxonomy (GTDB): domain Bacteria; phylum Acidobacteriota; class Terriglobia; order Terriglobales; family Acidobacteriaceae; genus Telmatobacter. Next base: position 2,819 of record CAZBPD010000022.1, on the reverse strand, counting down.
CGCCCAGGCGGCCAAGATCTACCACCAGATGTGGACCGCCACCCTGGTGCTGTTGCTGGTGATCGTCGGCGGCAGCATCTCCATGGGCCGGCTGCTGACCATCGCCATCGCCACGCCTCTGCATCAGGCTCAAGAGGTTCTCGGCCGCATTGCCGAGAAGGACCTGACCCATCGCATCGAACTCGACCGTGACGACGAACTGGGCCAGATGGCCGTTTCCGTCAACACCACCATTGGCTTCTTCAATGAGATTCTCCGCACCGTGACCAACAACGCCGACATGCTCGCCGCTGCCTCGTTGGGGCTGACCATGAGCGCGGGCGATTCTTCGCACGGGGCGAAATCCCTCTCTGAACAGGTGCAGCAGGTGGCCGCCACCAGCCTGGAGATGACCGCCACCATCGGCGAAATCTCGCAAAACGCCGAGCAGGCCGCTCAGGCCAGCCGCACCTCGCTCGAGGGCGCCGAAGAGGGCGGCAAGCTGATGAACGAGACCGCCGAAACCATGAACCGCATCGCTGCCTCGACCATCGCTACAGCCGAACGCATCACCGCCCTGGGAGAGCGCTCGCGCCAGATCGGCAAGGTGGTTACCGAGATCCGCGAGATCAGCGCCCAGACCAACCTGCTGGCCCTCAATGCCGCCATCGAGGCCGCGCGCGCCGGCGAGCAGGGACGCGGTTTCGCCGTGGTCGCCGGCGAGGTGCGCCGGTTGGCCGAGCGTGCCGGCAGCTCCGCCGTCGAGATCGGGGGCATGATCGAGGCCATCCAACATGAGATGACCGAAATGGTGGGAATGGTCGAGGGCGGCCGCGCCGATGTCGAACACGGCATCGAGCGCATGGACCAGGCTCGCGCCGCCATCGGCGCCATCGTCGAGATGGCCCGCGACTCCCAGAATAGGGTCACTATGATCGCCACCGCAGCCAACCAGCAACGCGCCGCCAGCAGCGAGATCAGTGAGACCATCGGCTCCATCGCCAACACCGCCAGCGAGACCGCCGACTCCTCCGACCTGACCGCCGCGGCCTGCGAACAACTGGAAAGACTCGCCGCCAGCCTGAACCAGTTGGTCAGCGAGTTCCGCCTGGCAAAAATAGGCGGTTAAGCGCGGTTGCCGCTGCGCAATCAGGGCTGCCAGGGCAAGCGCATCTTAATAGACCGGCCGTTTTCAGAGTGAAACAGTTGTAACCATTGCTTTGTTTATTTTTACGGAGGGAGCAGGGGTCTTTAGACCCCTGAAGCAGCGGCAAAAACCACAGGCTTTAGCCTCGGGTCTTTGCTCGCATCTGTAAAATGGCCCGTGCCTGAAGGCCCATCCATCGCCCTATTCAGGGGCCTGAAGGCCCCTGCTCCCTCCGCAAACTCCCCTTTGTTTCGATTCGCAATCCAAAACTGCTAAGCCAGCGGAATTAGGACGCGTTTGCCCTGTCAAGTCTGCTCTCGCGGTTGATTTGTTATGCCATTGGACGTACACTAGGGCTGAAGATTGGCTCGGAGGAATCGCCATGGCGCAACCAGCGGCTTCGTCGAAGACAGAACAACGTCGCGTCCGCGGCGCACGGTTTGGTTTTCGCGTCGACGAAGAGACCAAAAGGCTGGTCGAACATGCCGCGGCACTGGAGCGGCGCAGCCTCACCGATTTTTGCCTGACCGCGCTGACCCAGGCGACCCGTGAGACCATCGACCGCCATGAGAGCCTGATCCTCTCCGCGCGCGACCGGGAAGTTTTTTTCGATGCCCTGGTTCACCCTCCAGAGCCCAATGAACGGCTCCGCAAAGCGTTTCAATCGGCCAAGGAGCGGGTTGTCTCGCCATGAAGCAGAGCCTCTACCGTCTTGAGCCGCTTGCTGCCCAGCACGACCGGCAAGGCTTCCACTGCGGCGTCGAAGCGCTGGACGCTTACCTGAAGACCCAAGCCTCCCAGGATATGCGGCGCAAGGCCAACGCGGTTTTTGTGTTGACGCCGCTCGCCGCTCCCAGTACGGTGGCCGGATACTTCACCCTGTGCGCCTTCGCGCTGCCGCCGGGAACCGTTCCCGACGCCGCCCGGAAGCTGATTCCTCGCTATCCCATGGTGAGCGCTACGCTGATCGGGCGGCTTGCCGTGCGCAAGGAATTGCAGGGGCAGGGCGTCGGTACGATTCTGCTGGCGCGGGCGCTGGCCAAAGCCTACGAAAACGCCGCCGTGGTCGGCTCGTCGATGGTGGTGGTGGATGCAATCGACGAGAACGCCGCGCGCTTTTATTGCTCCCATGGGTTCATTCCACTGCCCGAGTCGATGCGCCTGATCTTGCCCATGCCTACCATCGAGCAGGGAATGAAGACTGAGGGAGCGTAGCAACTCCAACTGGGGATCGCAGGAGCGGCGTGCTCAGTCCTGCCCAGAGAACTGGATAACGTAATTTGGCGCACCTTTCCTGCAAGCAACCGGGCAGGCCGGTCTAACCTGGGAATGACCGAAGTAACGTAGCGCATTTTGAGATTGATTCCGATATTAATCGTTATTGAGGCAATTGCAGGCTAAGATGAATCGCAGTTTGTAGTTTTAGCTTGAACTTGCCAACATGCTGGTTCCCGAGTAGAAGAAATCAAAAGAGAACGGAAATCCAGAAGCATCCAGTTTCCTTCTTGAATCCAGGCTCCACTGGTTTGGAGTGGAATTCTGTCCCTGCTCTACTTCTTTCCTTGATCGATAGCGTTCCTTCCGTTTGATTCTTAGCACTCTCTTTGCCTTGTGATTTTGGGCGAAGGAGATCCTCGCGATTGAGTCCTTAAAGTTCTGTAGAAGCGTCTGAGTGGCGAAGCGAGCCACCAGG
>CAZBPD010000021.1:0-69985 GCA_964493705.1 uncultured Occallatibacter sp. | reverse complement strand
AGAACTTCCACTTAAGAACCAAGGAAAACTGTCCGAACAACCGGGACCACCGCAAAAAGTAACGAACAATTTCGCCAGTTTATCGGCAATCAAGAAACAGCGGTAGAAGACAATCCTGGCGAGAAACAGGGAAATTGTTGCACCTCTTGTTTCCGGCCAAAAGAGATCGATAAAAAACGGATTGCCGAGCTTATGCCTTGCTGGCGAGGGGCAGGGTGAAGAGGAAGCGGCTGCCGACGCCGGGGGTGCTTTCTGCCCAGATGCGCCCGCCGTGCTGCTCGACGATGGAGCGGCAGAGAGCCAATCCCAAGCCGGTGCCGCCCAGGGCGCGGGAGTCGGAGGCGTCGCCCTGCTGGAAGCGGTTGAAGATGTGCTCGAGTTTATCCGCGGCAATGCCCCGGCCTTGATCTTCGACGATGAATGTGGCCAGGTTGGCGTCGGCGGAGTCCACCGCGGCAGCGGAATTGGCGGCCTGGGCGGAGAGCCGGATCATGGTCTCGGGCGCCGAGAATTTGATGGCGTTCGAGACCAGCTCATTGAGCACCTGCAGGGTGCGCTCCTCGTCGGCCATCACTTTGAGGGGCGTGGCTTCGATGCGGAAGCTGATATGCACCTGGGTGGCGGCGCTGTGGGCCACGTCGGCGGCGCGGCGCAGCAGGTCGATGGCCTCGACCGGCTCGCGCTGCAAGGGCAGGCGGCCCTTTTCCACGCTGTCGAAGTCAAGAATGTCGTTGACCAGACGCACCAGGCGGTCGCAGTTGCCGATGGCCATCTCGACCATCTGCTGGCGCTTCTCGGGACGCTTTTCCAGGGCGCCCGAGGAGAGCAGGCCGAGAGAGGCGCGCAGCGAGGTCAAAGGGGTGCGCAGCTCGTGGCTGACGGTGGAGATGAATTCGTCCTTCATCCGCTCCAGACGCCGCCGCTCGCTCACATCCTGGAAGGCGACGACCATGCCCGAGATCTGGCCCTCTTGCAGCAGCGGGCTGGCGGTGTATTCGACCGGAATCGAGCTTCCGTCCTGACGCCAGAAGACCTCGTCCCTCATGCGGATCGCTTCGCGCCGGCGCATGGCCTGCAGGATGGGGCTGGTGGACTTCGAGTAGGGCGTGCCGTCGATGTGGCTGTGATGAATGACATCGTGTACATCGCGCCCGGCCAACTGCTGGGGGGCGTAGCCGAGGGCGCTGGCGGCGGCCTGATTGATGAAGGTGAAGCGGCCCTCGAGGTCGATGCCGAAGATGCCGTCGCCCACCGACTCGAGGATCAACTCGCGCTGGCGGTTGGCCAGATGCAGCGCCTCCTGGGCCTGGTGCTGCTCGGTGACGTCCATGCCGTGGAGCAGCACAAAGGGCTGTTCTCCGGGCAGGGTCATCAGGCGGCTGCGGATGGCGATGCTGCGGAAGATGCCGTCACGGCGGCGCAGGGGAATCGATCCCTGCCATTCGCTCCGGCTCTCCAGGGTCTTCAGGCACTCCGCAAAGGCGGCGTTCCCGGCGGCATCGAGCAGTTCGCCGATGTTGTGGCCGGTGAGGTCCTCGATGCGGAAGCCGAGGGTCTCGGCGGTGAAGGCGTTCATCGAGGTCAGGCGGCCTTCCTGGGTGCAGGTGAAGACAAAGCCCAGGCTGTTCTCCACCACCTGGCGATAGCGCACCTCGCTGGAATGCAGGGCGGCTTCGATCTGCCGCTGGCCGGTTACATCTTGTCCGCTGACGATGAGGTACTGAATCTCACCGTTGGGTCCCTTGAGCGGGCGCAGAGTCCAACTGATTTGGCGGAGCTGCTTTTCGACGCCGGGACCGGGAACGCGCCAGGCGGTTTCGTGGGGTCCAGAGACCTGTCCGGCGGCGGCGTCGCGCAGCTTGCCGGCGGCCCAGTCGCGATCCTCGGGCTGGAAGATCTCTTCGATCAAGGGCAGGCCCGCGGCGCCGGAGGTCTTCAGTCCGGTCAGCTTGGCGCAAGGGTCGTTGAGGCGGACGACGCGGCCGGCGGTGTCCAGCACCGCCACCAGGGCGGGAATGGAATCCAGCGTGGCGGCGACAAAGCAGCGCTCGATGGCCAGGGTGTGCTCGATGCGCTTGTAGGCCCGCTGCGCCTTCTCCTGGGCCTGCATACGGTTGTAGAGCTCGATGCGGGTGACCGCCTGGCGGCCGAGAATCTCCAGAAAGGTCAGATGCTCGAGGCTGAAGCGCTGGGCATCGCGGGCCAGAATGGCGAAGGTGCCCACCAGCGTCTGGTCGGCGGTCAACAGCGGTGTGCCGGCATACGATAGGCAGGGCTGACCGTTGGCCAAAAGGATGCCTTGCGGCGGAAAGCGGGGGTCTTGGGCGGCGTTGCCGATCAGCATGGGCTCGCCGCTCTCCAGCATCCACTGGCAGGCGGTGGAGGCGCGCGGTTGCTCGGCGGCCTGGAATCCAAAGCGCGACTTGAACCACAGGCGATTGAAGTCCATCCAGCCTACGTAGCCGAAGTCCGCGCCGGTCATCACCGCGGCCAACTCGGTCAGCTCGTCCAGAGCCGGGTCAGGGTTGCGGTCGAAGACATCGAACTCCGAGCGGGAAAGCACACGCCGGCTCGCAGCATTCCCCTGTCCCGATGCAGCGCGCAACGCGTACACGGATGTGGATGACTTCGTCACGCATCCAGTATCCGCCAATTTGCAGAGTTTGACTCTGACACAAAGGGTGTAGAAACCCTGACAATCGGATCATAAAGGCGAGCAAGTGTATCGTTTTGGGTCAATTCCGATGTGGAAAACCAGGGACGATTTTTTGCGGGCGAAAAAAAGCTGAAAATCGAGATTTGGCGACCCAAGGGACACCGAAACTGTAGCGACGGCCTCCCGGCCGGCTGTTGCGTGGATCTCCCGGTCCACACTCATTTTTCCAGAAGGAAGTGCAACCGGCTCGGAAGGGCCGCGGCAAGCGCAAAGCTGTTATTTTGCTGGGTCGAGACGGCAGCAGTCGTTGGCTGCGGGGGGCTCATTGGCGCCGGCGTCCAGCACCACCCTCCATTGGCCGTCGGGGTCTTTGCGCCAGATGGTCATATAGCGGCCGGTGGTGACTACGGGATTGCCGTTGGCGTCTTTACTGCGGCCCTCGAAGTGGCCCCAGGTGTAGCCCATGTCGCCGGAGGGTCCCATCCGCGCAGCGATGGGGGTCCAGGTGAGTTGGTAGACCTTGGGCGACCATTTGGCGGATTGGGCGATGGCTATCTTGCCGATCAGCGGAGCGGCGCCGTTGCCCAGGGCCACGCCGTCGTCGGCAAACCAGGCGGCAAACCCTGCGCCGCCGCGCTCCAGCACATCCTTGGCAAAGCGCGCTTCCAGGCCATAGAGAAAGATCTTGCCGGGGTTGGCGGTGGGGTCGATGAGGGGATTGGGCGCGGCAGCCTCGCCGCTGGGGAAGGCAAGCTGGCTCAACCCGGCGCGGGGCGCGGCCAGCAGCACGGCCAAAACGACGCCGAAGCAGAACTTTCTCCGCATTCCAGACAGGTTCACCATGACGCTTTCAACCCTCCCCATGAGCAGAAGAATCTCCCTGCCCATCCTACAACGGCGGGTCGCGGGACGGCGCACGCAGAGAAGCAGCTTCAACGCTCGCCGTTGCCGGCTCAAGGGATCAGTTGAAAGGCCTTCATTTGACGCAGCAGATCGCTCAGGTCGATGGGCTTCATCAGGTAGGCGTCGCAGAGTTCCCGGAAGCAGAGAAAGACCTCCCTGACCTCTTGCACGGTGGTGGTCATGAAGATCTTGACGCCCGAGGAAGAGAGAATTCCCCGGGCTTCTTCCAGGGCGCGAATCTGGCGCACAGCCTCGCGGCCGTCCATTTCGGGCATCATGATGTCCATGCAGATCAGATCGAATTTCTTTTCCTGCTCGAGCGCTTTGCGGAAGGCATCCACGGCTTCCTTGCCGTTGACGGCTGCATGGCACTGCCCATGGCGGGCGAGATAGGTCTCCAAAAGCAGGCGGCAGGCGAAGTCGTCTTCGGCCAGGAGGATGCGCAGCGGCCGGGGAGCGAGCGCGGTGGCTGTCGAGGAAGACGCAACCGAAATGGCGGCAGGAGCCGGATGATGCCCGATCAGGCGGTGCAATTCGCTCAGGATCGCGGCAGTATCTGCCTGGTTGCTGGCGGCGGGGTCGGCAAAGAGTGCGCGCAATCCGTCGCAGGCCTGGAGCAGAACTTCTGTTTGCTCGGCGGTGGGGAGAGAGTGACGGCAGCGCAGCAGCGCCACCAGATTTTCAATCTGGCGGGAAAGCTCCTGGATCTTCACCAGTTCGAAATAGGCCGCGGGCCCGCCAATGGCGCGGGCGGTGCGAAAGATGAGATCCAGCCTCTCTTCTTGAAGGACGTTTGCGCCCATCTTCACGGCCAGCACCTCGGTCTCCAAGGTGGCCAGATACTCTTCGCAATCGGCAAGATAATCCTGCGCCAGTTCGCCGTCCAGATTGCTCATCTTCCGTTCTCCTTACATCTGTTCAGATTCAAAGCCATCCCTCCCGCTGCAGGGCTGTTTTGAAGCGTTCGAATTCATCGCATACGCCGGGCAGAAGCTCGCGGCACTTGTCCAACTCCCCGGCGCGAGCGGCGATTTCCATGGCCAGGGAGGCGGCGTGCAGAGCCTCCGCTGCTACGGTGGCCGCCGAACCCTTGAGGGTGTGCGCCTGCAAGCGCGTGCCTGGGCCATCGTTGGCCTCAAGGCGGATGCGCATTTGCTCGAGTTGAGCGGGTGCGTCCTCGATAAAACCGTGGAGAACGATCCGCACCAGGCGCTTCTCGCCCATCATCCGGCGCAACAAAGAGACCTCGTCAAACACGGGTATTGTAGGCTTTGGGGCAGGCTCCGCGAGGGAGGGCTGCGGGACGGCGGCCTTTGCCGCCTGTATCCACTTGTCCAGCGCGGTCGCCAACTGTTGGAGTTCCACCGGCTTGGCCAGGTAGTCGTCCATCCCCGCCTGCAAGCATTGCTCACGGTCCTGGGTCATGGCGTTGGCGGTGAGGGCAACGATGGGAATGTGTTGCTGGATCGATTGACGAATGCGGCGGGTGGCTTCGTAGCCATCCATCACCGGCATCTCGCAGTCCATCAGCACCAGGTCGAATTTGCCACGTCCCACCGCTTCCAGGGCCTCGGCGCCGTTGCCGACAGCGCTGGCCACGTAACCCATCATCTTCAATTGAGCCAGAATCACCTCGCGGTTGGTGAAGTTGTCCTCGACCACCAGGATTTTCTCCCCATGTCCATTGGCCAGACCTGGGGTTCGAGCGGAAGCCTCGTGGGCCGCCCGGGCAACCTTTCGCGGATGCCGTGCGGTCGGGTCCTCAGCGGCGGGACCGACCTTGAAGGCGGCTGTGAACCAGAAGACCGATCCCTGCTCGTCGCGCCGATTCACCCCAATACTGCCGCCCATCCGTTCCACAATTTGTTTCGAAATGGCCAGTCCAAGTCCGGTGCCGCCATACTTGCGCGTGGTCGAGGCATCGGCTTGTACAAAGGGAGTGAAGAGGTTGCCGATCTGTTCCTCGGTGATACCAATTCCAGAATCGGTCACGGTGAAGCGCAGCATCGCCGCGCCCTGGTTCAAGCTCACCAGTTCCGCCTCCAGCGTGATGGCCCCGCGTTCAGTGAATTTGATGGCGTTGGCGGCCAGATTGGTCAGCACCTGGCGCAGGCGCAGGGCATCGCCGCGCAGGGTTAGCGGGATTTTCGAAGAGACCTGCGCATCGATGTGGAGTCCTTTGGCGCCGGCCTGCACGCGCAGGATTTCGACTACTTCTTCAACCGTCCGGTGCAGGTCGAAGCTGCGATTCTCGAGGACGATCTTGCCGGCCTCGATTTTGGAGAGATCGAGAATGTTGTCGATCAGGGCCAGCAGCGCCCGTCCGCTGCTCTGGGCCACCTCGACGAAGCGCCGTTGCTGGGCGGTGAGATTGGTTTCAAGAAGCAGTTGATTCATGCCGATGACGCCGTTCATCGGGGTGCGGATCTCATGGCTCATGTTGGCCAGAAAGCGGCTCTTGGCCTCATTGGCCGCGCCCGCCTTCAGGGCCAGTTCGTTGGCACGGTCGGTGGCCTCTTGCAGTTGGCAGTTACTTTCCCGCAGCGCTTCCTCGGCCAATTTACGCTCGGTAATGTCCCGACCGATGCCGGCGATTCCGGTTAAAAAGCCCTGGCTGTCAAAGAGTGGGACTTTGGTGGTCAGGGCGTAGCGAATCTTATCGGTCTTGGTCCGGCTGACGGACTCCTCGCGATCGACCAGGGGCCGTCCGCTACGGATGACGTTCTGCTCGTCTTCGTAGAAAGCTTTGGCCATTTCAGGCGGGAAAAAATCGAAGTCCGACTTTCCAATGAGTTCTGCGGGATTTCTGGCGTCCACCAATTGTGCGAGTGCGGAATTGGCGACGATAAACCTGCAATCGGTGTCCTTGACATACATCAGGTCGGGAATATTGTCCAAGAAGGCGCGCAGGAAACTGCGCTCGTTCTCCAAGGTGGTGTTCTGGAAGGAAAGGCGGCGGTTGGCTTCCTCGGCTTCATCGCCGGCGCGCAGGATCTCGGCCTCGTAATGCTTGCGTTCGGTGATGTCCTCGACGATTCCTACCAGACGAATCAGTACCCCGTCCGCATTGCGGATGGGAAACGCACGGTCGCTAACCCATTTCTCCTGCCCGCCGGGAGTGAGAATCCGATACTCGGAATCGATCGTCTCTCCCTGCATTTGCCGTTTAAAGATCGAGGACGAGCGCTGCCGGTCCTCGGGGTGAATGGCCTCCAGCCGGGAGAGCGGGTCCTGATAGATGCTGGCGCAACTCCGCTCCCAGATGCGCTCATACGCGGGGCTGACATAGAAAAACTCCTCGCGCCCCGCATCCTTGATCCAGAAGACCTCGCGCACGTTTTCCGCCAGTTGGCGAAATTTTTCTTCGCTGACTTCGAGGGCTTGCTGGGCTTGTTTGCGCTCGGTGATGTCGCGATAGAACCAGGCGCGGGCCAGATACTTGCCTTGCTCATCGCGCAGGCTGGTGGAGTACAGCTCGAGGGTGCGCCCGTCCTTCAACTCCAATTCGCACTGGTCGGTGACGCCCGGGTTGGTGTAAAGATCCCGAATCCTCTGCAAGAGGAACTCCGCATATTTGACGCGCTTGAGGATAGCCGCCATGAGCGGTTGTACCGGGCCGGTGGCGCTCATGGCGCGCAGCGGGCGGGGAAGCTCCGAGTCCCGGATACGCCAAACGTCGAGCAGCTTTTTGTTGTACGAAAGGACCGTGCCTTCGTTGTCCGCGACCAGGATTCCGTCCAGTGCGACCTCCTGGATGGTGCGAATCAGAGAGTGCTGAAAGGCGTGCGCCTGTTCCTCGATGCGGCGCTCGGTAATGTCGGCGCTGAGGCCGACATGCCCCATGTAGGAGCCATCCGGCGCCAGGCGCGGATGACTGGTGGCGCCCACGAGCCGCCATTGGCCGTCTGCCCGGCGTACGCGGTGCTCCATTCTGAAGCGGCCGCGCTCCTGGACTGCGCTGGTGTAGGAGGTCTCAAACCCGGCGACATCGTCGGGGTGGATCGTCGCCATCCAATCACTTTTTGCCAGATGGTCTGTGCTGATTCCCAGAAAATCCCGGCCAACGCGATTGACGAACTCGAGGTTGGCGTCGGCATCGGCAACCCACATCATCGACGGACAACTGTCGGCCATGGAGCGGAAGCGTGCTTCGCTCTCGATCAGTCGCTGTTCCGCCTTCTTGCGCTCGGTATTGTCTCTCAGAATGGCGATTCCGGCCACGATTTGGCCGGCCGCATCGCGGACCGGGAACCCCGTGACCGTTACATGGACCCGCTCTCCATGAGCGCGCAGACATTGCCCCTCGTAATTCGACAGCGTTTTCCCCTGCGACACCTGCTCGATGAATCGGGCTAGTTGGGGTAAACGGTCGGGTGGGACAAAGCTGGACATCTTCCGTCCGATGGCCTGCTGCGCAGGGAGAGCGAAGAGCGCTTCCGCGGCGTTGTTCCATGTGAGGATGAGTCCGGCGGGGCTGACGGCGATAATCGCCTCCTCGCACCCCTCGACAATTGCGGCAAGAAAGGCCTGCGCCTCCTCGCGCTTCCGCTTCTCGGTTACGTCGTGCTTGGTGGCAATGAAGCCGCTGATCGAGCCATCTGCGCCGAGGATGGGCGCAATCCGCATCTCCTCGTCGTAGAGGCTTCCATCCTTGCGCAGGTTGCACACTTCACCCTGCCAGACATGGCCGGAGAGGATGGTGCTCCAGAGCTTTTCATAGAATGCCGGCGATTGGCGATCGGATTTAAGCATGCGCGGGTTCCTGCCCACGGCTTCCTCGCGCGCGTATCCAGTCATGGCGGTGAAGGCGGGATTCACAAACTGGATCTTCCCGCTCTTGTCGGTGATGACGATGCCATCGGCGGCCTGCTCCACGGCAGCGAACAGGCTGGCGGGCCCGATTTCGCTAGCGTTGTCCCATGCAGTCTGTCCAGACAAGGTTTTCCCTCACCCTACTTCTCATCGGCTTGGGCGGGTTTTTGTTGAGCGCCGCGACGGCCGTTTAGCGGTGTCAATCCCAATTGGGCACTGGGCGGCGTCCAAGGCCCCGGCCGGGATTCAGTCCCGCGGCAGGCAAGGCGGGGCATTGGTATACTGCTGAAGGACGGCATCCGCGCCAAAGCCCCAGCGGAAGGGGGCTTTTTTCTTGCCCGGCGCGGCTCCGGGAGAAGGGAACGCATGGGTACATTGCTGCAAACCATCGACTCGCCAGCCGATCTGAAGCGCCTGAATCCGGCGCAAATGGCCGAACTGGCGGAGGAGATCCGTGAATTCCTGATCCAGACGCTGGCCAAGACCGGAGGCCACCTGGGTCCCAATCTGGGCGTGGTCGAACTGACCCTGGCCCTGCACGCGGTCTTCAACACTCCCCAGGACAAGCTGCTCTTCGACGTCAGCCACCAGGCCTACATCCATAAGATCCTCACCGGCCGCCGCGCGCGCATGGATACGATTCGCCAGCCCGAGGGGCTGAACGGCTTCATGCTGCGCACCGAGAGCGAGCACGACGCCTTTGGCGCCGGTCACGCCGGCACCGCTCTCAGCGCCGCCCTGGGCATGGCCGTGGCCCGCGATTTGGCTGGCGGCAAAGAGCATGTGATCGCCGTGGCCGGCGACGGAGCCTTTACCAACGGCATCTCCTTCGAGGCGCTGAACAACATCGCCGAGCAGACCAAGCGCATGATCGTGGTGCTCAACGACAACGAGTGGTCGATCGACCGCAACGTCGGCGCCATCGCCCGCTACTTTCACCGTATCGTGACCAACGAGCGCTACCGCACGCTGCACGACTCGGCGGCCAAGCTCATCGAGCGCTTCGGCGGCAAAACCGCCGCCACCGTGGCCCGCAAGGCCGAAGAAGCGGCCAAAGGCATGTTGTGGCCCTCGCTGCTCTTCGAGGAGTTCGGTCTGCAATACTTTGGCCCCATCGACGGCCACAACCTGCCGCTGCTGATCGAGACCTTCAAGTTTCTCAAGACCGTCGACCGCCCGGTGCTGCTGCACGTGCTGACCCAGAAAGGCCGCGGCTACCAGCCGGCACTGGACAAGCAGAAGAAGTTCCACGGCCTGGGCCCCTACGATGCCGAGACCGGCATGACCGAACCGGCCGGGCTGCCCACCTACTCCGAGGTATTCGCCACCACCCTGGCACATTTGGCCAAAACGGATGAGAAGATCGTCGCCATCACCGCCGCCATGCCCTCGGGCACTGGCCTGGATCTCTTTCGCCCGCATTTCCCCAAGCGCTACTTTGACGTAGGCATCGCCGAGGAGCACGCGGTGATCTTTGCCGCCGGCATGGCCACGCGCGGCTTCCGCCCGGTCTGCGCCATCTATTCGACCTTCCTGCAGCGGGCCTTCGACCCCATCGTGCATGACGTGGCTCTGCAGAAGCTGCCGGTGGTCTTCTGCATGGACCGCGCCGGGCTCTCCGGCGACGACGGTCCCACCCACCATGGTCTCTTCGACATCGCCTACCTGCGCAGTGTGCCGGATATGGTGCTGATGGCGCCCAAGGACGAAGACGAGCTGGCCGACATGATGAAGACCGCCCTGGAACTGCCCCTGCCCAGCGTTATTCGCTACCCGCGCGGCACGGTGGCCGGCGTCAAGCGCAAGATCGATCCGGTAGCCATTCCCGTGGGCAAGGCAGAAGTGCTCGAGGACGGTGCCGACGTGGCCATTCTGGGCCTGGGGCCGATGGTGACCATGGCCCGCGAACTGGGCAAACTGCTGCGTCTGGAGGGGTACTCGGCCGCGGTCGTCAATCCCCGCTTCGTCAAGCCGCTGGACAAGGAGGTGCTGGCCGACTACGCCGGGCGCGTCTCCGCCTTCGTTACCTTTGAAGATCATGTGAAGATGGGCGGTTTCGGCACCGCCGTGACCGAGGCGCTGGAAGAGATGGGCTACAAGGTTCCAGTGGTAAGAATCGGCTGGCCAGACCGCTTCATCGAGCACGGCAAGATCGACGACCTGCGCGCCCGCCACGGCCTTACCGTCGAAGCCGCGCTGGAACAGGTGCGGCCGCTCCTGGCGCGCAAGGGACAGCTCGCCCTGGTCGCAGGTTGATGCTTCCGGTTGCAGATCGGGACGGCTTGGCCAAACACGAACTCTAAGCGTTTACCGTCTCCTTCAACTGCGGCTCCGCTGCCACATCGCCAAACTGCTCGATTTGTACGACCCCTTCAGGAAACACCGCCTGAATCTGGAGCTGTCCCCCCATTGCCTGGATGAAGCTGCGCATTGTGGAAAGGTACATGTCGGTGCGCTTTTCCATCTTTGAGACGGCGCCCTGGTTGATCTTCAGAGCATTTGCCAGCGTGACCTGGGTGAAACTGCGTGCCTCACGAAGTTGATGAAGGGTCATCACCCCAGCCGCCTGCTTCACTTTCCGGAGTATCTCAGCCTCTACTTCAGGGGAGTGCTTGCGTCGTATTTCGCTCCACTTTTTAGCCATTGTTTTACTCTCCAATCTCCCTGATGTATTGGGCGTAAATCTTGTCTGCCTTTGGAATTGCCCATGCGTACCAGCCGTCCTTCCCGGTCTTGTCGCCCCCCAGAATCAGATAAGTGTTACGGCGCGGGTCGAAGGCAAAGAGAATGCGGTAGGGGCGGCCTCGGTGCTGAATACGTAACTCCTTCATGTTTGCATACTTGGACCCAGAAAGCGTGTCTGCGTAGGGCCGATGAAGTGAGGGGCCGTAGACTTCCAGCATGTCAACACCGGTGTCAACGCTCTTTCCCTCGTCGTCGTCCAGAGTGTTATACCACTCCACGAACTCATCGCTGGCTTCGACTTCCCACTTCATGGCTTCAATATACCCCCAAGGTGATATTCCTGCAAGGTGATATTGCTCCATCTTGCGGCGCTTCCTCCGCTTTTTTGATCGAGAATTGACCTCTGCCTGTAGCCTGAAACGGCACATTGGACGAATCCCGCCGAGCCGTTGTGCGAGAATCCCACAAGATAGATTTTCTATGCGGATTGCTCTCTATTTGCAGGTGTGGATCGGAGGAATGGCTCTGGCCGGTACGCTGGCTGGGGCGCAGGGGCCGTTTTCCTTGAACCCCAAGCCCTCCGTCCCGCTGGTGTTGGCGGGCGGCACGGTGGTCGATGTCACCGATTGGGGCCACTCCGCCAAGGACCTGCCCGACGCCATCGTGGTCATCCGTGACGGTCGCATTGCCGAGGTAGGCTCGCGCATGGCGGTTACCATTCCCAAGGGCGCGCGGGTCATCGACTGCACCGGCAAGTACCTGATTCCCGGTCTGGTGGATGGCTACGCCGGCATGAACAGCCAAGGCCAGGCCAACGCCTTCCTGTACATGGGCGTGACCACAGTCGTAGCCGCCAGCGACAGCCGCCGCGGCTTCGTCGACACCGCTGCCAGCCCCAGCCCGCACCTCTACCTGATGGATTCGGTGGGCACTACCGACAATTGGAGCCTGCTCGGCCATCGCGGCCACTCCGCCGTGCGTCAGGGCAATGGGACGAATTGGGCGGTCAAACTGCATGAGGGCGCGCACCCCGCCGAGCTCAGCCCCGAGGATACCGCTCACCAACTGCTCGACATCACCCGCATGGGGACCCGCGTGCTCTTTCTGGGCCACGATCTGACTGCGGCCAATACCCAGTGGATCATCGCCCACGCCCACCAGATTGGGCTGATCACCTATGGCGAGTTCGTCTCCACTCCCTACAAAGTGGGCATCGAGGCCGGCGTGGACGCGCTGCCGCAGATGGGCCGCTACGAATTGGGCGTGATTCCCGACGAGTTGCAAAAGCCGCTGGTGGACGACGCCGAGGGCAGCGCAGCAGTAACCGCCTACGACTACTCGGAACGTCTGCCGCCCGTCGATCAGCATCTGCGCGCCTATGCCAAGCTCATCGCCACTCACCGCGCCGCGCTGATGCCCACCTTCAGCCTCTACTTTCTGCAACTGCCGGGGCACCGCAACTTGTGGCAGGAGCCGGCGGCGGCGCTGCTCGACCCAAGCCACCTGAACAATCCGCCCGACCGCTCCAGCGGCGAGCTGACCTATCCCGTCTCTGCCTGGGTGCGTCACCTGCCCGCCATGACTCAGCGCTGGATGGAAGACGGCCAGCGCAAAAAGGCCGATCAGTCGGCTCTGCGCCTGTGGCACATCAACGAGGCGATCTTCGCCTCCTATCCCCACTATCTGGCTGCCTCCGGCGCGCCGGTGCAGGGAACCATGCCGGGAATCTCTCTGCATACCGAGCTGGAATTGCTGGTGCGGCTGGGCCTCAGCCCCCGCGAGGCGTTGGCCGCGGCCACCAATAACTACGCCGTGCAGTTTGGCTGGAACGAGTTGGGTCTGATCGCCCCCGGACGCCGCGCCGACCTGCTGGTGGTGGACGGCGACCCCACCGCCAGCATCTGGAACGCCCGCCGCATCTCGACGATTCTGATGGACGGCAACGTGGTGGACCGCGAAGGGCTGCTCAATCTGAAGCGCTAAGGCTTATCCCCGCCGCACGGCCTGCCGCGCCACCGCCGTCAAAATCTCTGGAAGGCGCTGCTGCCGGTAGGCAAAGGAACGAGCCAGGTTCCTGCGCACGAAAACGCCCGCCAGGCCACCCAGCCAAGCATACGGCAATTCAAACTCGATCTCATCGGTAATCAGCGTTCCCTCAATACCGTCGCGGACTTCTGCCTCCACACCGTGACGATGGCGGAAGCTGGAAAAAGGTCCGCGCACCTGCTCATCCACGAAGTGGCTGTTCCAGACGAACTCGACGATGCGCGCCTGCCAACTAACCCGGCGGGGAACCCAGGGAATGGGGAAAAAGCTGATCAGAATCTCTGAGCCAGCGCCGGCGGCAACGCTGAGAAAGCGCCGCGCCGGGTCGGAGGCCACGGGACGTGGCGGGGGCGGTAGAAGGCGCGCGTCCTCGATGCGGGTCTCCAACAGTTTGGGCATCAAATGGGGCAGATTCGAGGGATTGGCAAAGAAGGCAAAAACCATCTCGACGGGGTAGGGAAGCCACTGGCTGGTGGTGAATCGCTGGGCCATGGTTCCGATGGTAATTGCCGATCCTGCCGGGAGGGCCCTTTTTTTCAATCTCTTCTGGGTTTGATTCCCCGCCGCTCGCGGCGCGTTCTCTGCGGGCTACGGTGATACCCCGCTGCTTGCGGCGGGGTCGTTCATCCAAGAGTTCTCTGGGCAATCTCCTGAACAAAAGAGCCTCTTGCACAATTACCATCAGGCCATCGACCATGTCAGGGCGCGACTTCAGAGGCTACGGAAAATGGCTTATTTGGACAAGTTTTGTAACAGGGCACGACTTTAGTCGTGCCGTTCAGGTCGATAAACAATCGGCCTTTAGGCCCTGCAGAAAGCCTTTTGCCGCTCATTCGCTGCATTCGACCCCGCCGCCGCGAGGAGTTGGAATGGCTTGAAGATGTTTTCTACAGGGGCTAAAGCCCTACCCTCTTTGGGCAGCTTGCGGCACGACTCAAGTCGTGCCCTGTTACAAAGCACATTGAAACAAGCATTTCTCAAGAACCATTTTGCTTTTCCAACAGAGTTCGAGTGCGATTGCTCTTCGCTATTCGAGAAGACTGGAAGCAGAAGCAGGGCGTTTCATTTAACCTAAGAGCAGGCAGAGGTTTTGCCGCGTTCCCCGAAAGCCATGATCCGACTTCCCTGGCGGCGCGCGCCGCATTCCCATCACAACTCGTGGCTGGTCCTGATCGCCATCTTTAAATTGGCGCAGGCGCTGCTGTTTGTCTCCATCGGGGTGGGGCTGCTGAAGCTGCTGGGCAAGGACGTGGGCGACGAACTGGCGCAACTTGCCGACCATCTCCACTTCAATCCCGAGTCGCGCCTGGTGCACTTCGTTTTGGAGCGGGCGGACTTGTTCGACGATCGCCTGCTCAGACGCATCGGGGCCGTTCTATTCATCGAAGCGGGACTCGATCTGGCCGAGGGCATCGGCCTCTACCTGGAAAAGATCTGGGCGGAGTACCTGACGCTCCTGATCACCGGCTCCTTCCTTCCCTGGGAGGTTTTCGAGATCGTGCGCCGCGTCACCTGGGTCCGAATGGGCCTTTTTACCGTGAATTTCCTGGTCTTTGCTTATCTCTTCAAACTATTGCTGGAGCGGAGACGGAGCAGAAAAAAAACTTTATCTACCGACTAACGCTATATCTTTGCATTATATTCGCTTTTAATTCGCTATGGAGTCTGGCAGTGCATAAAAAGTGCCTCCTTTGTGCAGGGGAACCTGAAGAGTAAACTCCACAAGCCCTAGCGGTTCTTTTTCCTCCCATCCCAATCTCTTGCGCTTTTCCTCTTGCGGGGCGTTCTTTGCCGCGATCCATGCGGCGATCCGAGTTTTCCACCGGCATTAGGACTATCGCTCGGCGGAATTTTGCGCGATACTGGGTCAAGGCGGGCCAAGACGGGCCTATTTGGGATATGGAGCCGGCATTTATGGGTATTCGCACCAGCCTCGGTGGTTTGGGATCGATTTTCGGAGTCGGTGAGACCTCTGCCGTCTCTACCCCGGCGCGGACCAGCGCCCCGGCCAGCACCAGCGCCAGTTCGATGGGCGAAGACCAGGCCACGCTGAGCGGAATGGGCAGCGCCATGGCCATGTCGGGCTCCGGCGTACGTCCGGGCAAGATCGCCGGCATCCAGGCGGCGATGGCGCGGGGCGGATATTCGGTTCCGGCCTCGGCCGTAGCCGGCAAGATTGTGGACTTCATGCTGGGCACCACCGCTTAGGCGGTATCCAGCAGTGAGCAACAGCGGTTGTGGGCAGAAGCAGCGGCCCCGGTGAAGCAATGATTGAGAACCCAGAGAACCTTCCGGCCGGCGAGCAGGAGACCTCGACAGAGGCTACCGCCGGAGCTGTGGAAGCCGGCTGGGACGATCTCGATCTGGGCTTCAGCAGCAGCGTTCGCACCAAGCTCGATGAGCGCGGCCGCCTGAAGATGCCTACCGAGTTCCGCAGCTTTATCGACAAGAAGTACAGCGAGGGTGGCGGCAATTTCTTCATTACCAGCCTCGACGGGGAGACCGCGGAGATCTATCCCAAGCGCGAGTGGCTCAAACGGCAAGCGAAGATCATGTCGCTGCCGCCCAGCAACGAAACCAGGATGAAGCTGCTGGATCTGGACAACCTGTACGGTGCGCGCGTGGCGATGGACCCGCAGGGGCGTTTGCTGATTCCCGAGGCGCTGCGCGATGAAGGGGTTCTGGCGGGCGATGTGATGGTTTCAGGCGAAGGCGACCGGTTGCGCGTGACCAGCCTGAAGAAGCTCCGCGAACAGGTCAAGAGCCGGCCGGTTGGGGCGCAGGACAGAGACTTTATGGCCACCATTGGGCTGTAGGGACTAGGGACTTAGGGACTACGGAATAAACGCAACGCACTTGGCACCATTGGCGGGCGTTGGCGAGTGGAAACTGAATTTGTTTGGCTGCGCGGAAAGCTCAAGCGGCGAGTTTCAAAAGGATGGAGTTAGCAGCTAGTAGCTAGTAGCTTTTAACTCCACACAACCCCCCAGGGGGAGCGCATGACGAAGACGAGCGAACGCCATGTGCCGGTGTTGTTGCAAGAAGCGCTTGAGTATCTGCGGGTAAGGCCGGGCGGCACGTATGTGGATTGCACGCTGGGCATGGCCGGGCACTCCAGCGCCATGGTTCGGCTGCTGGGGCCGGAAGGGCATCTGATCGGTTTCGATCGCGATCCCCAGGCGCTGGCGCTGGCCAAGGAGCGGCTGGAGGCGGTTTGCGCAGAGCTGGGCAGCCAAGCGCCGCGGATCACGCTGGTGGGCGAGGCCTTCAGCACCGCGGCCGAGCACATCGAGCTGGCTTCGGTGGATGGTTTGTTGGCCGACTTCGGGGTGAGCAGCCTGCAATTGGACGAGGCTGAACGAGGATTTAGTTTTTCGGCGGATCGCAATGGGCCACTGGATATGCGCATGGATACGCGCCAGGGTCCGACCGCCGCACAAGTGGTGAATGAGGAAAACGAGCACGAGCTCGCCAACCTCATTTACGAATACGGAGAGGAAAGGAGGTCGCGGAGAATCGCCAGAGCCATTGTCCGTGGGCGGCCTGTGGCAACGACGGGGGAATTGGCCCGTATCGTTGCTTCAGCCGCCCCGGCGATGAAATCGGACCGGATTCATCCAGCGACCAGAACTTTTCAAGCACTCCGTATCTTCGTAAACCGCGAATTGGACGAGATCAAGGATCTGATGGAGGCGGCGCCCAAGTTGCTCAAGCCCCACGGACGCCTGGCCGTCATCAGTTTTCACTCGCTGGAAGATCGCATTGTGAAAGACAGCCTGCGCGAGGGTGCGCGGCAGGGAATCTGGGAGATTCTCACCAAGAAGCCGGTCACCGCCAGCGATGAAGAGACGGATCGCAATCCCCGCTCGCGCAGCGCAAAGATGAGAGCGGCGGAAAAGCAGGGAAAAGGGACTAGGGGTTAGGGAAAGAGCACTGGATTTCAATTAGAAGGGTGAGCGGGAGTGAGACGGTCGGTTGGATGTGTGGGGAGAGTAATCTCGGTGTTGCATTGCCTTTCCTAATCCCTAATCCCTAACCCCTAACCCCTAACCCCTCAGGAGAACTACCATGGCGGCGATGGCAACAACCTATTTCGAGTCGGGCCGCGGCCGGGGTATGGGGGTCGCGGAGTGGAACGCCGAGCTGATCGCTCAGCAGCCGCTGCGCCGCCGCGGGGTGCGCACGCCGGAGTTCTTCTTTCTCAAGCGCCTGGACAACTCCCGGCTGGTGAAAGCGCCCGATCCGGCGCGGATGCGCCAGATGCGGGTTTTCTCGGCCGCCGTCACCGTTTTGTTTTCGCTGATCATGATTTATGGATTGCAACACTTCAGCGCCATCGAGAGCGGCTACCGCGTCGAGCAAGAGAAGCAGACGCTGGATCAGTTGCGCGAAGAGAATCGCCAGTTGCGGCTCAGCGAGGCGCAGTTGACCGAGCCCGCGCGCATCGACCGGATGGCCCGTGAACTGGGTCTGATGGAGCCGCAGCCGGGCCAGGTGATTCACCCCGCCAACGCGCCAAGCGAAGCCGGAGCTCCGGCGCTGGCGCAGGCCATGCCGCCGCCGCCCGCGGGCCAATAGGCGTTCGCGGAGCGATTCTCATGCAGCCAGCCGCCCGATCCAACCGCAACCGTTTGCACGCGGCCCGCGCCGTCGTCCCCTTCCGGCGCACGCGCTTCTGGCTGATCTGTCTCTTTTTTCTGCTCTGGACGCTGGCCATTGTCGCCCGCCTCTTCTGGCTGCAAATCGTGCGTCACCAGGAGTACGTGGAGCGAGCGCAGAAGCAGCAGCAGCGCACCTTTGAGGTAGCGCCGCGGCGCGGCGTGCTCTACGACCGCAACCTGCGCGAGCTGGCCATGACCGTGCAGGTGGACTCCATCTACGCGGTGCCGGGCGAGATCGACGACAAGCAGGCCGCCGCACATGAGCTGGCCGCCATCGTCCACACCGATCCCGACGACGCGCAGAGCAGTGAAGATCAGATCGCCAGCCGTCTGGCGGCGGGGCACAACTTTGCCTGGGTCGCCCGCCGCGTCAGCGCCGAGAGTGCGGCCAAGGTGCAGGAACTGGTGAAGGCCGGGACGGTCAAAGGCATTTACTTCCAGAAAGAGTTTCAGCGCTTCTATCCCGACAACCAGATAGCCGCGCAGGTGCTGGGCTACGTGGGCGTGGACGACAACGGGCTGGGCGGGCTGGAGCAGAAGTTCGAGCCGCTGCTGCACGGGGTTCCGGGGCGGATGTATACCGCCGTCGACGCCCGCCACCATGTGCTGGGCTCCTCGGAGCGCGAGCCGGCGCCGGGCCGCAATCTGGTGCTCACCCTGGACGAAAAGATGCAGTTTCTGGCCGAGCGGGCGCTGGACCACGCCATGGAGCGCACCCAGGCGGCCAACGGCACGGTGGTGGTGCAAGACGTGCACAGCGGGCAGATTCTGGCCCTCGCCATTCGCCCCACCTTCAATCCCAACCAGTTCCGCCACACCACGCCGGAGCTGCTCAGAAACCACGCCGTCAGCGACGTCTACGAGCCGGGCTCGACCTTCAAGCTGCTGACCTATTCGGCGGCGCTGGAAGAGCACGCGGTGACCCCCGACGACATCGTCGACTGCCAGGGCGGCCAGATGACGCTGGCCGGACGCGTCATCCACGACGACAAGTCGGACCATTACGGCAAGATCACAGTGCACGAGGCCTTGGAGCACTCCAGCGACGTGGCTGCGGTCAAATTGGCGCTCAAAGTGGGCCAGGAGCGCTTTTATGAGTACATTCGCGCCTTTGGCTTCGGCAGCCGCACGGGAACGGAACTGCCCGGCGAGACGCGCGGCCTGCTGCGGTCGGTCAACAAATGGGGGTCGTCGTCGATCGGCTCCATCGCCATGGGCCAGGAGGTGGGCGTGACGCCCATTCAGTTGGTCGCCATGGTCTCGACTATTGCCAATGGCGGCGTCTATCTGCCTCCGCACATTCTGATGCCGGGGCAGGTCGAGGGTGCGGGCAGCGCCGCGCAAACGCCGCAAGCCGCTCCCTTCAAGCCCGGCGGGGAGCTGCCCAACCCGCTGCCCACCGGGGCCCATCGCGTGATTTCGACGATCACTGCCGCCCAGATGCGCAAAATGATGGAGGGCGTGGTGCTCTACGGCACCGGCAAAGAGGCGCAGTTGAACGGCTACTCCTCCGGGGGCAAGACGGGCACGGCGCAGAAGATCGACCCTGCAACCCATCTCTACTCCAAGACCATGCACATCGCCTCCTTTGCCGGCATTGCGCCGGTCAATAACCCGGTGATCGCGGTGGCTATTGTTCTGGACAACCCCAAGGGCGAGTACTACGGCACCACCGTAGCCGCGCCGGTCTTTGCCGAGGTGGCGCAACAGATTCTGGAATATCTGGGCATCGCTCACGACATCGACGTGCGTACCCCGCGCGCCGCGGCCAAAAATCCCGTCCGTCTGACCGAGGACGAGTCCAGCGAGCATACCGGCGACATCAACGCCCTCTTCAACGCCGTCAACGACCTGCCCAGCGACGATCCACTGCGTGGAGGCGGGGCTCAAGACCTGCGGGGGGGCAGCCAGGAAGCCCTGCGTGGAGGCGGGACTCAAGACCTGCGGGGAGGCAGCCAGGAAGCCCTGCGTGGTAGCGGGACTCAAGCCTCGCCTGGGGGCGGACCACAGGCAGCGCACGCGGCTCAGCCAGCGAGCAGCGGCTCCGGTGGTGCAGCGACCAAGGGGAATTCAGCATCGTCGAAGCCGGGAGCGGCGTCCACCGCCAAGCAGCCAGCCAACAGTGCAGCCAATCAAGTGGCCACGCCTCAATCCGCTCCGGCCAAGCCGTCCACGGCGGTGGTGCTCACCGAGAGCCGCAAGCTGCGTGTGCCGCAGTTGATCGGCCTGCCCGTGCGCAAAGTCATCGAACAGGCCGCCGCCGCCGGGCTGGAGGTGCAGATCTCCGGCAGCGGCACGGTGCGCGAACAAGCCCCCGCGGCGGGAACGATGGTCGCTCCGGGGACGCAGATTGTCGTCCGCTGCGGACGGTAGACGGATTTAACATGGTAGGGTTTAGGGGTCAGTGTTTGGTGGTCAGTTAGGCAATTGTTGGATCAGTAAGACGCTGAATGCGCACGAATGCAAAGGGCGGTCTGTGATCGGTCTTTCGTGCAGGCCCTAAGGCGCGGCGGAGGCTTGGGAAGGATTGACCATGCAGCATCGGCATCTGAATCATGAGGAGTATACGCTGGCCGCGCTCGACGACGTGATCGATCGCGGCAAGCGTGCGGATTGGGCGCAGTTGCGCTCCGTGGCGCTTGCCGACCGCGCCCTCATGGAGAAGATCCTGCGCGTTGCCCTGGCCCATGCCGAAGATGTTTACGCCCAGCGGTATCACTTCTGGAGGCGGTATGCAGAAGAGCACCTCAGAGCTGCCTGAGTGGGAACAGGTTCTCTCCTCTGCGGCCCATCTCCAGCGCATTCTGCCGGATGCCGTTCTTGTGGGGGGCACGGCAGCGGCCATCTATGCCGCCCACCGGCTGTCTACAGATGCCGATCATGTTCTGAGCGATCTTCGTGAGCATTTCGATCATGTCTTGGCCGAGTTGGAATCGGTGGCGGGCTGGAAGACAGCGCGTGTTCGGCGGCCCGTCCTGATCCTGGGCAGCCTTGATGGTATCGAGACCGGGGTCCGGCAACTGATTCGAGAACGGCCTTTAGATACCGCCGAGATCGAACGATTCGGTTTGCAAATCACCCTTCCGACTCTGGCCGAGATGCTGCGCATCAAGGCGGTCCTGATCCTCAAGCGCAACGCTACACGCGATTACCTCGATTTCGCCGCCCTGGCCGACCGTCTGGGCGAGGATGAGACGGTTTTGGCCCTGCGCTCCTTCGACAGCATCTACCAGCAACCAAATGAAGAGTCGGCCTTGCAGCAACTCCAGATTCAACTGGCGACGCCCTTGCCGTTTGACCTGGACGAAGTCGATCTTGCCGAGTACAAGCATCTGACGCCGAGGTGGAGCGATTGGAGTGCGGTGCAGTCGGCTTGTGTGGCCTGCGCCCTGCTGATCTTCGACCGGATCATTGGCATTGAAGGCGGGGAACAGGCATGAGGGCGGGGCTTGCGGCCTGGTCTTGCGAGCAAGAGCGCTGGCAGCGAACAAGCCCCCGCGGCGGGAACGATGGTCGCTCCGGGAACGCAGATTGTCGTCCGCTGCGGACGCTGAAGTGATAGGATTCCAGGCAAGATAGGGGGCACGTTTGAAGCCAGGATCTGGGGTGATGGTCCGTGTCAGCCGTCCATTTGCAGTTCCCGCGGAGCGGGTCTTCGACGCCTGGACCGATCCGCGTCTGGCCTGCAAGTTCCTCTTTGCCACGCCCGCGGGCGAGATGCTGCGCTGCGAGATCGACGCACGCGTGGGCGGCCCGTTCCTCATCGTCGAGCGGCGCGGGGACGTCAGCGTCGAGCACATCGGCGTCTTCCTCGAGGTCGCCCGTCCGCGGCGGCTCTCCTTCCTCTTGCGCGTGCCCTATTACTCGACGGCCAGCTCGCGGGTCAGCGTCGGCCTGTTGCCCATGGAAGCCGGCTGCGAGGTGGTGGTCGCCCAGGAGGGCGTCGCCGAGGAACTCGCCAGCCGCACCGAGGAGGGCTGGCGACACATTCTCGAAGGGTTGAATGCTGTGCTGGCGGATTAGATCGAGGGAATCTGGATTCTCCCCAAGCTGAAACCAGAGGCAGAAAGCGCCTCCCTTCGCTCTAGGATGGAGTTGTGCCATTCTTCGGCAAGTTGGCTTCCGCTTCCCGAATTTCTCCAATATCGGCTAAATCGCGCATCCGTCCAGCCGCCAACTTTGAGGCAATCAGGTCGGTCTTGGAGATGATGGAGGCGATCAATCCGCTCTTTTGGTCAATCACATCTTCGATCCGCCGTTCCCAAGCTGCGTCAAAATCCACGCCGTCGATTCCAGAGAGAATATCGATAGCCACCGGCGGATGTCCAAAGCGGATGAACTTTTGCGGGTCCGCAAGGTCGTTTTTCTCGATTCCAGTCAGCGGAGCGCCAAAACTAGCCAAAGCCGCGTAGGCCGCTGCTGCATCTGCAGGATCGGCCTTGATGAAGAGATCCAGATCTTTTGTGGCGCGGGGCTGCGCATGAAAAGAAACCGCTTATCCGCCAACCACCAGGTATTTAACGTTGTGGGCGTTGAAGGCAGACAAGCGTTCTAGGAAGCCGTCGAACATCAGGGATAGGCTCCTTCATGCTGAAGGCGGCAAGGGAGATTTCAGTGACCGCGCTCATGCGCTCATGGGTGGGGCGGCTTTGCCAGATCGGTATTCCTCGGCCTTCATCTCTTTCCGGCTGGCGAAGGTGCGGATGCTCGCATTCATGATCCGATTGTCCGGCCAAAGCCGGGGAGTTGCAAGCGATTTATGAAAGATTCGCCACCAACCGTTGGGCGGGTGCATCCGGTTGGGAAACAGCGATAGATCTGGGATTGTGAGGCGTTCGAGGCTTGCGTGCAGTGCGTAGCAGAGTTTCAGGCTCAACGCGGCCCGACGGGCCGTTCTTTTACAGGGAAAGCCTGTCCCATATTCACTGTTGGAGATTGTTCCTCCTTTCCCGTCGACGCAAGGACCTCATCGCCAAATCCTGTAGGCCGGGGTAAATCCATCTACAATGGAGCACGTGATGACGTGGAATGAACTGATCGCAGAAGTAGCATGTGTGGGCGCCAGCAGCGGCTCGGAAGCGCCGGTAACGGGCATTGAGTACGACTCGCGCCGGGTGCGCCCCGGCTCCGTTTTTGTCGCCATGAAGGGCGGCTCGACCGACGGCAACCGCTTTATCGAGAAGGCAATCTCCAGTGGTGCGGGGGGGATTATCACCGACTCGGCGCACAACTTCGACCACCTGCTGGTCTACCGGCCGGAATTGCCGCTGGCCGAGGTAGAGCATGGCCGCCGCGCGCTGGCCCAGGCCTCTGCCGCCTTTTATGGACACCCCGAGCGCAAGCTGGCCACGGTCGGCATTACCGGGACCAACGGCAAGACTACCGTCGCCTTTCTGACCGAGGCCCTGCTCAACGCCGCGGCGCGCTCCACGGTGCTGGTGGGAACCATTGAATACCACGTGGCGGGCGAAGTGCGGCCCTCCCTGCACACCACGCCGGAGTCGCGCGACCTCTTCGAACTGATGGCCGAGGGCGTTGCCCGCGGCGCAACGGAACTGGTGACCGAGGTCAGCAGCCACGCTCTCGACCAGGGCCGTGCCGCGGGAGTGAACTTCGACGTGGCCGTCTTCACCAACTTCACCCGCGACCATCTCGATTACCACGGCACCATGGAGAAGTATTTCGCCGCCAAGCGGCTGCTCTTCGATGGATCGGCTTATCCCGCGCCGCGCGTGGCGGTGATCAACGCCCACGACCATCGCGCCGTGGAGTTGGCCGAAGCCGCACGCAAGGCCGGCGCTGAAGTCCGCACCTATGGCATCGCCCAGGGCGAGTGGCGCGCGGCCAGCCATACACTCACGCCGGGCGGCGCGGTCATCGATCTGGAGACTCCCGCGGGCGCGGCGCGGGTGGTTTCGCGTCTGGCCGGCGAGGTCAACATTCTCAACCTGCTGGCGGCCCTGGCGGCGGCCCATGCACGCGGTGTCGAGTTCGCCGATCTGGTCAGGTTTGTTCCCCTGCTGCAGCCGGTTCCCGGCCGTTTTCAGCCGGTAAACGCGGGCCAGCCCTTTACCGTGATCGTGGACTACGCTCACACCGACGATGCGCTGCGCAACCTGACCTGGCTGGCGCGGCAGATGACGGCTGCCAGCGGCGGACGGGTGATTACGCTCTTCGGCTGCGGCGGCGATCGCGACCGCACCAAGCGCCCCAAGATGGGCCAGGCGGCGGGCAAGGGCAGCGACTTTGTAGTAGCCACCAGCGACAATCCTCGCTCCGAGGAGCCCACGGCGATTCTGGCCGAAGTCGAGCCGGGACTGAAGGCCAGCGGCGTGAAGTACATCGTCGAGCCGGACCGAGCAGTGGCGATTCAGGCCGCGCTGCAAATGGCCAAGGCCGGCGACGTTGTGCTTTTGGCCGGCAAGGGCCACGAAAAAGAACAGATTCTGGCTGGCCACACCATCCCCTTCGACGATGCGGAGGTGGCGCTCGCGGCCCTGGCCGGTTTGGGATATGGTGAAGGGAAATGAAACTGACCCTGGCGGAAGCGGCGATTGGGGCCGGAGCGGTCTTGGAGGCTCCGGCCAGTGTGACCAATGCGGGCGGCATTGTGGTCGGCGGCTACTCCATCGACTCGCGCAGCGTGGCTCCCGGCGAGCTCTTCTTCGCCGTGCGCGGCGAGCGTCACGATGGGCACGATTATGTTGCCGCGGCCATCGAGCGCGGCGCTACGGCCGCGGTGGTCTCGCGTGCCCGTGTAGCCACCCTGCCGGATGCGGCTCTGGCTGCGCCGCTGCTGATTGCCGAAGACCCTCTGCTGGCCTTGCAGTCGCTGGCCGCCCATGTGCGACGCCAGTGGGGCCGGCGGGTGGTTGCGGTGACCGGCTCGGCCGGCAAGACCACCACCAAGGACGCCATCGCCGCCGCCCTCGGCGTCAAGTTCAACGTGCTCAAAACCCAGGGCAATCTTAACAACGGCTTCGGTCTGCCCCTGCAACTGTTGCGCCTGGAGCCGCAGCACGAGATTGCCGTGGTCGAGATGGGCATGAGTCACGCCGGCGAGATCGCCGCCCTGGCCCGCATCGCCTCTCCCGACTGGGGAGTGGTGACCAATGTGGGCACGGCCCACGTGCAGAACTTCGCCGAGGGGCAGGCCGGTATCGCCCGCGCCAAGTTTGAATTGGTCGATGCGTTGCCGCCCAACGGCGTCGTCTTTCTGAATGCCGCCGACCCCTACGTCTCGCAATTTGGCCGCGACTTTCCCGGCCGGGTGGTCTATTTTGGCGACGGCCCCTGCGCCGATCCGCGCTTCACCGACGTTACCGAGGATCTGGACGGGCTGCACGTCGGCTATCGCGCCGGGGAGCGCGAGGGGCTCTTTACGCTGCGGTTGCTGGGCAGGCACAACGCCGCCAATGCCCTGGCCGGCCTGGCGGTGGCCCTGGAGGCAGGGGTGGAACTGGAGGCCGCGGTTGCCGCCCTGGAGACCCTGACCGCCGGCGACAAGCGCGGCGAGGTGCTGGAGATCGCCGGCGCAACCATCCTCAACGATTGCTACAACTCCAACCCCGAGGCGCTGCGCTCGATGATTCGCACCCTGGCCGCGCGCCCCGCCGTCCGCCGCATTCTGGTGGCCGGCGAGATGCTCGAGCTGGGCGTGCAAAGCCCGGCGCTACACACCGCCTGTGGTCAGGCCGCGGTCGAGGCGGGCATCGATTTCATCGCCGGGGTGGGCGGAAATGCCGAACATCTGGCCATTGCCGGCTGCCGGGGCGGCGTGGCCTCGCTCTTTTTGCCCGACGCCAAAGCCGCCGCATCTTGGCTCTTCGAGCGTCTGCGCTCGGGAGACGTGGTGCTGATCAAGGGCTCCCGCGGCGTCCATCTGGAGCGGCTGATCGAAGCGCTTCAGGCGGAAAATGAAAAGCTGGACGAACTGTGAATCGGCGGGAATTTCGGGTGGAGTAGAGTCGCTACCGAAAACTGCTTTTTGCAACTGTCGCCGGATCGGAAACACCACGGAAACGGCAAGGAGCGGATGCCGGCCCTGATTCCGAATCTGGCCCGCGTTAGCTATTCTGCGCAGCTTCTTCTTCCGGCCATAAGGGATGCTGAACGGCGCGGGTGCGCTCGTGCTTGAGATCGGCCACGATGCGCGACCAGTAGGTAACGCTGCGCTCGGTTCGCGCCAGCCGCTGTTGCGCCTCTTTGAGCTTGCGCTCGGCATTGCGCAGCCGCTGGCGTTGGCTGCGCTCGAGTTGTTTGTCGATCGGCATCGGGGGTCCCAAACCTGAAAATATAGATTATTACGGCTGGGCGGCCTGTCGATGCGCGCCCTGTCTCTTTTCAGCGGATTTTCTTGCCCTGCAAGCGAAACAATCGCCGCTTTTTTGAGCCCGCCCTGCGGTGGGATAATGGATCGTAGCCATGACCAACTCGATTCCGGATAGCCCTGCCGCTCCAGCTCAAGACCTTCGCACTCCCACCAACTTCCTGGCCGAGATCATCGCCGAGGATGTGCGCACCAAGAAGTACGGCGATGCCGCCGTTCAGACGCGCTTTCCCCCCGAGCCCAACGGCTATCTGCACATCGGCCACGCCAAGGCCATCTGCATCGATTTCGGACTGGCCGACGAATTCGGCGGCAAGACCAACCTGCGCTTCGACGACACCAATCCCGAGAAGGAAGAACAGGAGTACGTCGACTCCATCATGGCCGACGTGCGCTGGCTGGGCTTCGAGTGGGACCGCCTCTGCTATGCCTCGGATTATTTCGGCCAGCTCTACAAATGGGCTGTGCAGCTCATCAAGGCCGGCAAGGCCTACGTCGACGACCTCTCCGTCGAAGAGGTTCGCGAGCACCGCGGCAACTTCACCGAGCCCGGCAAAGACAGTCCCTATCGCAACCGCTCGGTCGAAGAGAATCTCGATCTCTTCGAGCGCATGAAGCAGGGCGAATTCCCCGACGGCAGCCGCGTGCTGCGCGCCAAGATCGACATGGCCGCGGCCAACCTCAACATGCGCGACCCCGTCATGTACCGCATCCTGCACGCCGCCCACCAGCGCACCGGCGATGCCTGGTGCATCTATCCCATGTACGACTACGCCCACGGCCAGTCGGACTCCCTCGAGCAGGTCACCCACTCCATGTGTACCCTGGAGTTCGCCGACCACCAGCCTCTCTACCGCTGGTACATCGAGCAGTTGGGCATCTTTCCCACGCAGCAGATCGAGTTCGACCGCCTCAACCTCACCTACACCCTGCTGAGCAAGCGCAAACTGCTCCAGTTGGTGCAGGAGAAGCGCGTCAGCGGCTGGGACGATCCCTCTATGCCCACTCTCTGCGGTATTCGCCGCCGCGGCTTCACTCCCGAGGCCATCCGCGCCTTCTGCGCCGCCATTGGCGCCTCCCGCACCAACGGGACCACCGACATCGAGATGCTGGAGCACTTCCAGCGCGACGACCTGAACCGCCGCGCCCGTCGCGCCATGGCTGTTCTGCATCCCCTCAAACTGGTCATCGACAACTACCCCGCCGGGCAGGAGGAGTTCGTCGAGGTGGCCAACAACCCCGAAGACCCCTCCGCCGGGACCCGCCAGGTGCCCTTCTCGGGAACGATTTATATCGAGCAGGACGACTTCCGCGAGGTTCCTCCGCCCAAGTACTACCGCCTCTCGCCGGGCAAAGAGGTGCGCCTGCGCAACGCCTACTTTGTCACCGCGCAAAGCGTTGTGAAAGACGCGGAAGGCAACATCGTCGAGGTGCATTGCACCTACGATCCGGCCAGCCGCGGCGGCAACTCGCCCGACGGCCGCAAGGTCAAGTCCACCATGCACTGGGTCTCGGCCGCCCACGCCATCGGCGCCGAGATTCGCATCTACGACAAGCTCTTCCTCAAGCCCGATCCCAACGAATGCGCGGAGGGCGAAACCTTCCTCGACAATCTCAATCCCAACTCCCTGGAGATCCTCACCGGCGCCAAGCTGGAGCCGTCTCTGGCCAACGCCCGGCTGGAAGACCGCTTCCAATTCGAGCGCGTGGGATATTTCTGCCTGGATCGGGACTCCACCAGCGAGAAGATGGTCTTCAACCGCACCCTTCCGCTCAAGGACTCCTGGGCCAAGATCGAGAAAACCGCCAGCACTGGGGCCGGTGCCCGCTGATCGTACGGGTGGCGCAATGCGAAGGGAGATCGACGCCTGCATTGGATCGCTTGGTGAGGCGTGCAAGCGCGGTAGGCAAACGTCCGCATTGAAAATTCCTCTGGAAGGATGCTAATCTGTGACTGAAATCGGTTGCAGATTCGGGTGATCTTCTGTGTCCAAACTGCAAAAGGCCATCGCGCGGATCCTTGCCAAGCCTATGGATTACACATGGGAGGAGTTGGTGCCGCTGATGGCCGCTTTGGGCTTCGAGCTGCGCACCTCGGGGGGATCCAGCCGCAAGTTCTTCGACCCGATTGCGGGATCGTTGCTTTTTTTGCACGAACCGCACCCAGCCAAGATTCTCAAGGCCTATCAGATTCGCGCGGTGATTCAGTTTTTGCGCCGGGAGAGGAGGATTCCATGAGCCAGACGCTGCAATACAAGGACTATGACGGTTCTGTCGAATACAGTGCGGAGGATCGTCTGTTGCACGGTTCACTGCTGGGGATTCGCGATGCCGTGGTGTATGAAGGCGTGGATGTAGACAGCCTTGAGTCCAATTTCCGCGTTGCGGTGGACGAATATCTGGCTTTTTGCGCACAAGAGGGCAAAGCGCCCGATCAACCGTTCAAGGGCAGCTTCAACGTTCGCGTTGGACCCGAACTGCACAAGCGCGCCGCTCTCTATGCCGAAGCCCACCGGCAAAAACTCAATACCGTGGTGACCAGGGCCATTGAGAGTTACCTGACGCAAACCCAACCTCTCTGAATTCGCTTGAACGAAGCGATTTCGGCTTGATCGATCTAAGCCTGCAGGGGATGGTTGTCGATTACGCTGTTCGCAGCACAAGTCTACCTGAGCCGGAGCCGATAGAGGACATTTACCGGACTGTAACGATCTAAAAAAGATATTTGCAAAACCCCTTGACAGACGTGTGTTTTTGGGAGCAACGTGAGGGAAGAATCGGATTCCCAGCCGCGGCTTCCCCGTCGCCTCTTCCCCATTTCCCCTCCCGACGCGGACGAGCGGCGCCCGAGTGAGGTCGAAAGTCTATGGCAAGTACAGTTGCCTTGCGCCCTGGCGCCGAGGCTGCGGTAAGTCTTCCGCGTGTGATTCTGGGCTCTTCCGCCGGAACCATGATCGAGTGGTATGACTTTTACATCTTTGGCAGCCTGACGGCAGTGCTGTCTCTCAAGTTCTATCCTCCCGGCAACGACACCTTTGCCCTGATCGCCTACCTGGCCACCTTTGCGGTGGGATTCCTGGTGCGGCCCTTTGGCGCGCTCTTTTTCGGCCACATCGGCGATCTGGTCGGGCGCAGGATTGCATTCATCTTCACCCTCAGCATCATGGGCGGCTCGACGGCGCTGATCGGCCTCTTGCCGACCTACAAAACCGCGGGATGGTTCGCGCCCATCATTCTGATTGTGATTCGCATCTTGCAGGGGCTGGCGCTGGGCGGAGAGTATGGCGGCGCGGCGGTCTTCGTGGCCGAGCATGTGCCCGACAACCGGCGCGGCTTCTACACCAGCTTCATTCAGATCACGGCCACCTTTGGGCTGTTCATGTCGCTGGCGGTGATTGTGTGCACCCAGCAGAGCATGAGCCCGGCCACCTTCCAGGCCTGGGGCTGGCGCGTACCCTTCCTGCTGTCGATTGTGCTGGTCAGCATCTCGCTCTACATCCGCATCAAGATGAAAGAGTCGCCCATCTTCGCCAAGATCAAGTCGGCGGGGATGAGCTCGGTGCAGCCGCTCAAGGACGCCTTCATCCAGTGGATCAACCTCAAGCGGGTGCTGATTTCGCTGGTGGGCGCGACCATGGGGCAGGGTGTGGTCTGGTACACGGGGCAGTTCTACGCGCTCTTCTACCTGCAAACCGTGCTCAAGGTGAACCCCAAGATGGCCAATATCATCGTGGCCATCGCCTTGCTGCTTTCCATGCCCTTCTTTACCGCTTTTGGGGCGCTGAGCGACCGCATCGGGCGCAAGAAGCTGATGATGGCGGCGCTGCTGCTCTCCGTCTTCTGCTACATCCCCATCTACAAGGCGATGCAGCAGGCGGCCGGCAACAACGTGGTGCATGTCGCTTCGGTGACCGACAAGGTGACCGGCGCGCACAAGCTGACGCCGCAGACCCTGGACGAAAAGACCGGCTTGCTGGTCCCTGCCAAGGAGGCGGTCAACGCCAACCAGCCCATGCTGATCTTCCTGGTGTGGGTGCAGGTGATCTTCGTCTGCATGATCTACGGTCCGATCGCCGCTTACCTGGTCGAGGCCTTCCCGGCCAAGGTGCGCTATACCTCGCTCTCTCTGCCCTATCACATTGGCAATGGGGTCTTTGGCGGGCTTTTACCGCTGATCGGGCTGGGGCTGTGCGCCTCGACGGGCAACATCTATGCCGGACTCTATTACCCCATCGGGGTGGCGGCGGTGTGCTTTGTCTGCGGCATCTTCCTGCTCAAGGAGACCCACGGAACCTTGATCTGGGACGAAGTGAAGCCCGCGGCAAAGATTCCTCCGCTGGTGACGGTTCCCGACGAGGCCTGAATCTCTTCCCAGTTCCCCGCAGCATGAACGGCTCGCCGCGTGGCGGGCAGAACGAAAACGCAGCAGCGCACGCAAGCAAAAGGAACGACGATGACGACCCAGCCCATCTCCCCCATTTCCCCGCTCTTCCCGCCCTTGCCGGCTCCTCCGGCGGGGGCGGCGCCCAGCCAGGATATCGACTCTACACTGCATGAGACGCGCGTCTTTGCGCCGCCGGCCGAGTTCAGCGCCAAGGCCCTGGTGGGCAGCATCGAGGAGTACGAAACACTCTACAAGCAATCCATTGAAGATCCCGAAAAATTCTGGGCCGAAGCAGCCGAGAATCTGCACTGGTTCAAGCATTGGGACAAGGTATTGGACTGGAATCTGCCCTGGGCAAAGTGGTTTGTGGGCGGCAAACTGAACCTGAGCTACAACTGCGTGGACCGTCACGCGCTGGGCGAACGGGCCAACAAAACGGCGATTATCTGGGAGGGCGAGCCGGGCGAGATCCGCCGCCTGACCTACGCCGAGTTGTACGCCGAGGTGCAGCGCTTCGCCAACGCGCTCAAGGGGCTGGGCGTGCAAAAGGGCGACCGCGTGGCCATCTACATGGGCATGACGCCGGAACTGGCCATTGCCATGCTGGCCTGTGCGCGCATCGGCGCGGTGCATTCGGTGATCTTCGGCGGTTTTGCGGCCACCGCCATCGGTGACCGCGTCAACGACGCCGGCTGCGTGGCTATCCTTACGCAGGACTCCAGCTACCGCCGCGGCAACGAGATCTTTCTCAAGCGTACCGTGGACGAGGCGCTGGCCAACTGCCTGGATTGCTCGATGGTGCGGCATGTGGTGGTGCTGAAGCGCACCGGCATCGATGTCGACATGGTTGAAGGACGCGATTATTGGTGGCACGAGCTGATGGCCAAGGCCGAGCCGGTCTGCCCGGCCGAGGAGATGGACAGCGAAGATCCGCTCTACATCCTCTACACTTCGGGCACCACCGGCAAGCCCAAGGGGCTGGTGCACACCACTGGCGGTTACGCGGTGCAGACCTACCTGACCACCAAATACATCTTCGACCTCAAAGAAGAGGACATCTACTGGTGCATGGCCGACATCGGCTGGGTCACCGGCCACTCCTACGTGGTCTACGGGCCGCTGCAGAACGGGGCGACCATTCTGCTCTACGAAGGCGCGCCGGCCTGGCCGGTCTTCTCCCGCTGCTGGGAGATGATCGAGCGCCACAAGGTGAGCGTCTTCTACACCGCGCCCACCGCCATCCGCGCCTTCATCAAGTGGGGCGACGAGTTTGTCGACGGGCACAATCTGGATTCGCTGCGCCTGCTGGGCACCGTGGGCGAGCCCATCAATCCCGAGACCTGGATGTGGTATCGCGACAAGATCGGGCAGAGCCGCTGCCCCATCGTCGATACCTGGTGGCAGACCGAGACAGGGGCCATCATGCTGGCCCCGCTGCCCGGCGCCACGCCCACCAAGCCCGGTTCGGCGACGCGGCCCTTCTTCGGCATTGTTCCCGACGTGGTCAACAAGGAAGGCCAATCCGTTCCTGCCGGCCACGGCGGCCTGCTGGTGATCCGCAAGCCCTGGCCGGCGATGGCCCGCACCATTCACGGCGATCCCGAGCGCTACCGGAAGACTTATTGGAGCGATGTGGAGGGTTGCTACTTCACCGGGGACGGCGCCCGCAAGGATCAGGATGGCTACTACTGGTTGATGGGCCGTGTCGACGACGTGATCAACGTCAGCGGCCATCGCCTGGGAACGATGGAGGTCGAATCGGCGCTGGTGGCGCATCCGCTGGTGGCCGAGGCGGCCGTGGTGGGCCGTCCCGACGCGATGAAGGGGCAATCCATCGCCGCCTTCGTGGTCCTCGAGCATCCCAACAAGCCCAGTGAGGCGCTCAAGGAAGAATTGCGCAAGTGGGTGGGCAAGGAGATCGGCTCGCTGGCCAAGCCAGATGTGATTCGCTTCACCGAGACCCTGCCCAAGACCCGCTCCGGCAAAATCATGCGCCGCCTGCTGCGCGAACTGGCCACCCACGGCGAGATTCGCGGCGATACCACTACGCTGGAAGACTTCTCCACCATCGCCATCCTGCGCGAGGCGGAAGAAGCGTAGGGCACTCCGCGGAGGGCGCATTCCACAAGCGAATGCGCCTTTCCTGCGAGGGCCAAATCGAGCAGTGCAAAAGGCGGAGAATGGTTGACATGCCGCCCAGAGACTCCTGATCTCAGGCGATGGAAGTTCGGCTCAGCATCGAGCAAGAAGCGCAACTCTCTCAGATGGCCGCGTTGGCGGGCAGGGGAGTGGATGAATTGGCGCGCGAGGCGGTAGATCGCTCTCTCTTCGAGGAGGCTTGCTTGCACACTGCGGTGCGAGCCGGACAGGATGCTGCGGAGGGGGGCGAATTCCTCACCGCTTCCGAAGTCTGGGCAAATGTTGAAAGAGAAATGCAAGTCTGAGCGATCCGGAAGGCGGATGTGGCGAGGCAGGTTGCACGGTCCAGCACCGTCATGGTTTCAAAGCGCGGTAGCCCGTTCTCGGCTCCGCGGACGAACATTCAAGCGGCTGCTGCGCTGGTAGGGATAGCCTGCGCCACCAAACGCACACCAAGCGCCGTACAGACGCGGCTGATGGTATCCAGGCGCGGCGAGCTATTGGGGCGAAGGGCTTTGTAGAGAGCTTCACGGGTAATGCCAGCGGCTTTGGCAATCTCCGTCATGCCGCGCGCGCGTGCAATATCCCCCAAGGCCGAGGCCAACAATGCCGCGTCATTCGCCTCCAATATCCCGGTCAGATAGGCGGCGATGCTCTCTTCGTTGTCCAGGTACTGCGTGGGATCGAATTCAGGGAGTTCATCCACATCGATGGTTTTACTCATCTTTGTTCCTTCCGCTCTTCAGCAATGCGGCCAAAGCCTTGGCCCGCTGTAGATCTTTCTTCTGTGAGCGTTTGGAACCGCCCACCAGTAACACGACGAGCTGCGCGCCACACTGCGAGTAATACAGACGCCAGCCCGCGCCATAGTCGATGCGCAATTCAATCACGCCATCGCCAACCGCTTTGAAGTCGCCCAGCAAACCGAAGCTGAGGCGCTTGATCCGTTCCACCACCGCGCCGCGTACCTGCTGTCTTTCAATTCACCCAGCCATGCGGTGAATGCGGGGAGTGGCTTGACGGAAAACATGCTCGGAGTGTAATTGAACGATTACGGAAGGTCAAGCAAGAATCAAGGGAAAAGTATCTTGCTCGTCTGGTTTGTGTAGGAACATTGGAGTCGGGTGCTGGCGCCCCAGGTCCGGATTTTCGGACCTGGGCACGCACAACAGTTCAAGCGAGCGATTCGAGTTTGGCTGCGGCCTGGCGGATGCGGGCGAGACATGTCTCACGGCCCAGCACCGTCATGGTTTCAAAGAGCGGTGGCGCATTCTTGCGACCGCAAACGGCCACGCGAATGGGTTGAAAGGCCTGCCCGGCCTTCAGGCCCAGGTGAGCGGCGGAGGCGCGCAACGCCTGGTCCAGTGCATCGTGATCGAATGCCGTCTCGGCCAAAACCTCTTGAGCGTGCAGCAGAACCCGCAGAGCCATGGCCGCATCGCCGCCCTTGGCCGGGATCAACTCCGCAGGGTCATAGGGCGCGAGTTCTTCGATAAAGAAGAAGTCGACTGCCGTGACTGCCTCGCCGAGCAGCTTGATACGTTCGCGAATCAGCGGGGTGACGGCGAGGAACTTCTCCGCCGCGGCCTGGTAGCCGGCCGCCTGGTAAAACGGCTGAAGTGCGGCGGTGAGTTCGTCCACCGGCAGGGCGCGGATGTGCTCGGCGTTGAGCCAGACGGATTTCGGATCGAACGGGTCTTCCTCGGTAAAGTTGATCACTGCGTTGGAGCGGTTGATACCCTCGAAGGTGAAAGCCGCACGGATTTCGTCGAGCGGCATGAACTCGCGATCATTTTTGGGCGACCAGCCCAGCAGGCAGAGAAAATTGATAAATGCCTGGGGCAAAAAGCCCGCATCCCGATAGGTCGTCACACTGACGACGGGGCCGTGTTTGCGCTTGCTGAGCTTGGCGCCGTCGGGGGCGACGAGCAGGGGAAGGTGGGCGAACTGGGGCGATATGGCGCCCAACGCCTCGAAGATCAGCAGGTGCTTGAAGGTGTTGGTGAGATGGTCCTGGCCGCGGATGATGTGGCTGATGCCGAGATCGGCGTCGTCGGCGCAGGAGGCCAGGTGGTAGGTCGGCATCCCATCCCACAACCCCAACGTCGAAGACCTGTCGTTGGGGGCCCCTGCCGAGCGCAGCAGAGCGAAGTCCTCGACCTCGTCGGCAAGTTTGGACTGCTCGCCATAGACGGCATCGACAAATCGCAGCACACGGTCCTGGCCGCGGGGAACGCGATAGCGCAGGGCGAACGGCTCACCGGCGGCGGCGCGGCGGTCGGACTCCTCTTTGGACAATTCCCTCATGCCGGGGTTCGAGAGCCAGGCGCCTTGCGCGCTGGAGGAATCGTCGCCCGCGTGGGCGGGGGTGAAGTCGCGATAGGCCAGGCCTCGGGCGAAGATTGCCTCAGCGGCCTTGCGGTGCAACTCCAGGCGTTCGGATTGCTTGTACTCTTCGTCCCAATCCAGGCCCAGCCAGCGCAATCCCGCGAAGATGGACTGCACGCTGGCCTGGGTGTTGCGCTCGACATCGGTGTCGTCGAGCCGCAACACCATGGTTCCCTGGTTGTGGCGGGCATAGAGCCAATTGAAGATAAAGGTGCGGGCGCTGCCCACATGCAGAAAGCCGGTAGGCGAGGGCGCAAAACGCACCCGCGGGGTCTGGGCGGTGGCA
Source organism: uncultured Occallatibacter sp. (assembly GCA_964493705.1). GTDB lineage: Bacteria > Acidobacteriota > Terriglobia > Terriglobales > Acidobacteriaceae > Telmatobacter. Next base: position 34,696 of record CAZBPD010000021.1, on the reverse strand, counting down.
GTTGGATCGGTCATCGTAAAGGTCATTTCCCTTACGATGCTAGCACTTTGGACGCTGCGGCGGGCTCAGGCCTGCGGCGGGGGCTGGGGCGGAAAGACCGGCGATTCATAGACAGGCTGTGGCACGGGAGCGACTTTCCAATCTGAAAAGGCCACCACAAAGAGCACGATGAGGTTGATCACAGGGATCAACATCAACAAGGAAAGGAGCGGGTTGAATCCGGCCTTCTTGAAGATGACCCAGTAGGGGATGACCCCCAACAAAACAAAAAATGGAAAAAGGAAGATGAAGGAAAGAACGATAAGGTGCCATGGCTGAAGTAGATCGCCCATCTTGCCTCCGAATAGATCATATGATTTGGTCTGCTGAATCAGGGTTCAATAGGTAAGTCCGATTCTCCGAGAAGTGGAGAATCGGACTTTTGGTTTCAGGAAGAACCGGCTCAGGCCTGCGGCGGGGGCTGGGGCGGAAAGACCGGCGATTCATAGACAGGCTGTGGCACGGGAGCGACTTTCCAACTCGAGAAAGCCAGGATGTAGAAAAGAATCAGGCCGGTGAGAGGAAAGACGCAGAGCAAGGAAAGCCAGGGCGAAAGCCCAGCCTTTTTCGCGATGAACCAGGTGGGAACGATGAAGGCGATGGCCGTCAAAACATACATCACAGCGTAAAAGCCGAGAACGGCGGCGATAATCCCCTGCAATTGTTGCGGATCGTGCATAGAAGTAGCTCCTGAGTCGAAAAATGGTTTCGAGCCAAGGTAAGGCTTGCGCGCAAAAACTGCAAACAAAATTTTGAAAGATAGGGGATTGCAGGGGTCAGACAGTCAACCTGACGGTTTTCATAGACGGCTTTGACCAACTTGACCAAAGAGCGGAATCGGCCCACAATCGAGGAGTTGGAGGCAATCATGGCGAGTATCCAAGTGAATCTTTATGAGGCCAAGACGCAGCTTTCCAGCCTGGTGGAGCGCGCGGCCAGGGGTGAGGAGTTTGTCATCGCCAAGGCGGGCAAGCCAATGGCGAAGCTGACGAAATCTGACGAGGAAGCGGCATCGAAATCAATCGCCTTTGGTCAGAATCTCCTTGGGCTATCCAAATTGCCGGATTCATTCTACGAAGATCTACCGTTGGAGGATTTTCTGGGAGATAAGGACGATCCACTCCGTGAGGTTCTCCGTTGAGCCAGACAGGCTATTTGCTGGACTCGCAGGTGCTGCTTTGGATCGATTACGAACCAGAACGGCTGGCTGGAACTCCCCTATTGCGTTTACTGCCCACCGCTGAGGGATATGTAAGTACGGCGACAGCCTGGGAACTGGGCATCAAATTTGCCTCGAACAAGCTGGATCTGCGGGTTCCGGTCAGCGAAATGGTACGAACTTATGGATTTCTAGAATTACCGATAAGTTTCCAACATGCGGAAGCCGCCGCAGCTCTCCCTTACCACCACCGCGATCCATTTGATCGTATGTTGATCGCGCAGGCCCTAGTGGAGGGGTTGATTCTGGTTACGACGGACGGAAAACTGCTTCAGTATGGAGTGCCGATTCTACTGGTTTAAAGAGAGATTCAGTTTCCTCTGCGTCTGTCGGGGTCTGCCCCAGACAGACACAGAGAAAACCCGGCAAAAATGGCATCGTTAACAATTAAAAGAAGCAAGATACCAATGCCGAGTGACTTGGAAATGGCCAGGGATCGCTTGAGCAGAATATCCGCAGCTGAGTTCCGTCGATTGGGATATTGCTTTCCACGCCTGCGATTGCAATGACGGATCGAGCATGACTTCATCGCCCTCGTCGTACACGTATCCGCGCGAAGCCCAAATCATTCCCCCCCGATTTATGACCACGAGTCGAGGTTGTCCGCCGGATGGGGTTGCCTGGATTTCACTGAGATAATTCGTACGATAAAACGCAAAGTGAAGCAAATCTCCAGCGTCATTACAAAAATGAATGAAGGAGAGAAAGAACAAAATAGTAAGCAGGATAGATACTGGCAATGTCGAAGAAACCAGAGCCAGACGCCATTTTCCTCGGTCGAGCTGACGGATGGAAACAACACCAGCCCAGATGCCCAGGATCGCCCACGCAAGTAGCAATATGGGTATACCCAACATTACGAAAGCAAAATCCAATCCGAGCGGAGATGCTTCGGAAAGAATCAACAAGAGTGGCAAACTAATTGCAGCGCACAGAGGCCAATAGAAGCCGAACCTGTTTTGCAATTCTCTGATTCTACCCATCGCAAGCTCTTTCTATGAACACGGCTGGGTGATGCAAATAGGAACAAAACAAATGCAGCGAGTCAGCCCCGGCTGCGCGGGGATAGCGAGTCGGCAAGTTGGCCCGGCGGGCTATCGGCACAAGTTTCATCCATCGCGGAGCTGTGAGGAAGGTGAACGAATCATACCCGGCCCCTTATCTCCGACCCCTGACCCCTGACCCCTAACCCCTACGTAATGTCTTCGGTGTCGTAGAGCGGGCCGACAGAGCCTTTTTTAGGGACGCCGTGGACGCTGGCCAGCAGGTCTTCGACCACATCTTCGAGCTGGCGCTGGCTTTCGATGACGGCGCTCATGCTCTTTTCGCAATCGTCCACCGGGATGCGTTCGACCAGGGCGACGGCGTGGCACTGGGCGACGTGGTCCATGTTGAGCCCCTCGGGAGTTTTGGCCTTGATGCTGACGCGGTCGATCTCGATGTCCATCAGGTCGGCGACGCGGGCCCGCATATCGCCTGCGATGGGCGAAATCTTGGGCTTGGCCATGATCAGTGTGGTGTCGATGTTGACGATGCGGTAGCCGGCGTGGCTCAGCTCTTCCAGCGCCAGGCGGAGAAAGATGGCCGAATCGGCGTCTTTCCAGCGCGGGTCGCCGGGGGGGAAGAAGGTTCCAATGTCCCCTGCGGCGATCGAGCCCAGCAGGGCGTCGGTGATGGCGTGCAGCAGCAGGTCGCCGTCGGAGTGGCCGGCCAGGCCCTCGGGGTGGTCAAGGGCGAGTCCGCCGATGCGCAGGGGCACGCCCGCTTGGAAGAGGTGCGAATCATAGCCGAATCCGATGCGTATATCCATGGTCGCCGAGCCTATTCCTGAAACAGGTTGTCAAGCTGTATCTTGCTTGATTACGATCCGTTTTTCAAGCACCTGCGGTGCGGCAGACGCCGCTTGCGCGGCAGGAGAGTCTTTCTACTCGACACCCTCCTCCCTGCGCCTTATTTCTCGGCGCGGCAGAGCCGAAGGCGTCTGCCGCACCGCAGTTGCCGCGGGTGGTTAGCGGGCGCGCTGACGCAGGTAGAACTCGGCCAGGGCCAGATCGCCGGGCTGGGTAATCTTGAGGTTGATCGCCGAGCCGGGAACGACGGCGACGGGGTGTCCGGCGCGCTCGACGACGGAGGCCTCGTCGGTGCCCACAAATCCATCGGCGGTAGCCTCGGCAAAGGCGCTTTGCAGCAGTCCGTAGCGGAAGCCCTGGGGGGTCTGCGCCAACACCACGAACTCGCGGGGAATGGTGCTGGTAATGAGAGCGCCGTGGGCGGTGCGCTCGACCTGTTTGATGGTATCGACGGCGGGCAGGCCGACGATGGCCGCGCCGTGCTGCAGTACCGCGTCGATGGTGCGGTCGATGGTGGCCGGGTCGATCAGCGGGCGCACCGCGTCGTGCACCAGAACAACGTCGTCTGCAGCGGCGGGCAGGGCGCTCAGAGCACTGGCCACCGACTCCTGGCGGTTGCTGCCGCCTTGGACCACGCGCACGCGACCGGCAAAGCCGTACTCGGCGATTTGCGCCTGGACGCGCTCGATCTCGGTGGCGCGCACGGCCACATAGATGGCCGTTACCCGCGCAACGGCGGCGAAGGCGCGCAGGGAGTGAATGAGGATGGGCACGCCATCCAACTCCAGAAACTGCTTGGGTTGGGGGCCGGCCATCCGGGTTCCCAGCCCCGCGGCGGGGAGAATCGCAAATACCTGCATAATTCGCAGAGTATAGCAGCCCGGCCCGCAGCTAAGCATCAGCAAGAGCGGACCTTGTGCGAATCGGGTTGAAGGCTGAGAAAGAGGCAAGAATCGTTTTGGGGCGGCCTACACCGCAAGTAACTCAAATAGAGCACTAAAGTGCAAAAACCTCTGCGAGAGTAGCCGTCCGCCGCATATGATGGTTGCCATGCGGCGAAGTACGACCCTCTCGTTTCCAATCGATACGACCTTTTTGAAGCCGGGGATGCGGCTGGCGGTGGGCCTCTCGGGAGGCGCCGATTCGGTGGCGCTGTTGCGCGTTCTGGCTGAGCGCAGCAGGGAATTGGGGCTGGTGGTCAGCGCCGCCCATCTGCATCATGGACTGCGCGGCGTCGAGGCAGACGCCGACCAGGAATTCTGCCGCAATCTGGCACGAGAGTTGGGCGTGCCCTTTTTCACCCAACGCGTGGAGGTAGCCGCGGTAGCCGGCAAGAGCGGCGAAACCATTGAAGAAGCGGCGCGGCGGGTGCGCTACGGCTGGTTTCGTCAACTGATGGCGATGGACGATGTGGAGGCCGTGGCCACGGCGCACACCAAAGACGATCAGGCCGAGACGGTGCTGCACAAACTTCTGCGCGGCGCCTGGATCGAGGGACTGAGCGGCATCCATCCCGTCGTCGAGCATCCCGAGGGGCGGATTGTGCGACCGCTTCTGGCCACCACGCGGACCGATGTCGAGGCGTATCTGCGCGGCTTGAGCCAAGGCTGGCGCGAGGATTCCTCGAATCAGGAGATGTGCTTTACCCGCAACCGCATCCGCCGCGAATTACTGCCGGAGCTGGAGCGCTGGAACCCGCGCCTGCGCGAGCATCTGGCGCAGATGGCCGAGTTGGCCCGCGACGAAGAAATCTGGTGGGCGGGGCAATTGGCCTGGCTGGCGCCGCAATTGATCTTGCCGGGCAGTCCGGTGCGGGGTGGAGGACGCGCCGCGGGAACCGGAGTGGCGCTGGAGGCGCTCAGTTTAGCCAAGCAGCCGACGGCGATGCAACGGCGCTTGCTGCGGGCTGCGTCGGGACAACTGGGCGTTTCGTTGGACTTTGCCGCCACCGAAGCGTTGCGGGATTTGGCCATCAAGGGCCGGGCCGGGCAGAAGCGGGAGCTGGCCGGGGGGCTGCGCGCCGAGCGGACCCACCGCGAACTGCGTTTGCGCATGACCCCGCCGGCCGCGCCAGAGGCCGAGGCGGAGATGGAAGTGCGCGGTCCCGTGCCGGGTGAGATCGAGGGTTTCGGCGTTCGTCTGCGGATTGTAACGGACGGCTTCAACCACGCCGGCCTGACCGCCCTCTTGCGCAATTGGAGGCCAGGCGACCGGGTTCGCCCACGCCATACGAGCCGTCCCCGCAAGGTGAAAGAAGTGCTGGAGCGGCTGCGGGTTACGGGATCGGACCGGGAGCAGTGGCCGGTTCTGGAAGTGGACGGGCGCATCGTCTGGATGAAGGGCGTGGAACTGGAGCCGGAGAGCGATCTCTCCGTCATGGCAACAACATTGACGGACACGATGGGATGATCTTCCTAGTCCAAGCTGCTGGAGCGTTCGCAGCGGCCTGAAAATAGAAGAAACGACTCCAGACAGCCGCTCTTCGAGGCTGCAAGATTCCTCGCCTTGAGAGTACAATCGGAAGAACTGCTCGTCCAAGCAGAGGGAGACTTGTGTCTGCCTCCGGGGGGCTTGGTATCGATCCTGGAACCTATGGGCCGAGCCAAGCGTCTAAGGAAGAAGCGGGTGGTGTTGAAGGTGCGATGAGTATTTTCTTCCCCGACGAAAAGAGGAATCCTGGTGAATTCGACCGTTAAAACGATCATCTTCTGGGTCTTTATCCTGGTCTGCCTCGTGCTTCTTGGGAGCGTGGTGCAAAGGACTGCCAGCGTGAACAAGGTTACGGAGATCGCCTATTCCGACTTGTTCGGCAAGGTGAAACAGGGGCTGGTCAAGGACGCGGAGATCCAGGGAACCGAGTTGCACGGCCACCTGAAGGCTTCGCCCAATGAGCAGTTCCATACCTACGTCGGCGAGCACTTCGAGGATCTGGAAAAGGCGATGCTCGACGCCGGGGTCTACTTCCCCAAAAAGGAACCGAGCGGCAACTTCCCGCTGCAACTGCTCATCAATGTCGGACCCATCGTGGTGCTGATCGCCTTCTGGTTCCTGATGATGCGGCAGATGCAGTCGGGCGGCAACAAGGCGCTGTCGTTTGGCAAGAGCCGTGCGCGCCTGCTCTCCATGCAGCAGAAGAAGGTCACCTTTAAAGATGTGGCCGGCGTGGACGAGGCCAAGGAAGAGCTGAAGGAGATCATCGAATATCTGCGCGAGCCGGCCAAGTTCCAGAAGCTGGGCGGGCGCATTCCCAAGGGCGTGCTGCTGGTGGGGCCTCCGGGAACCGGCAAGACGCTGCTGGCGCGGGCCGTGGCCGGCGAGGCCAACGTGCCGTTCTTCTCCATCTCCGGTTCGGATTTCGTGGAAATGTTCGTGGGCGTGGGCGCCAGCCGGGTGCGCGACCTCTTCGAGCAGGGCAAGAAGAACGCGCCGTGCATCATCTTTATCGATGAAATCGACGCGGTAGGCCGCCATCGCGGCGCCGGTCTGGGCGGCGGCCACGACGAGCGCGAGCAGACCCTCAACCAATTGCTGGTCGAGATGGACGGCTTCGAGTCCAACGATGGCGTGATTCTGGTGGCGGCGACCAACCGGCCCGACGTGCTGGATCCGGCGCTGCTGCGCCCCGGGCGCTTCGACCGCCGGGTGGTGGTGGGCTTGCCCGACATCCGCGGCCGCGAGGAGATTCTGCGCGTCCATGTGAAGAAGGTTCCCATCGCCGACGACGTCAACATGAACGTGTTGGCGCGCGGCACACCGGGCTTCAGCGGCGCAGATTTGGCCAACATGGTCAACGAGGCCGCCCTCAACGCCGCCCGCCTGAACCGCAAGCAGGTCACCATGTACGACTGCGAGCTGGCCAAGGACAAGGTCTTGATGGGCGCCGAGCGCAAGTCCATGCTGCTTACCGACGAGGAGAAGCGCAACACGGCCTATCACGAAGGCGGCCACGCGCTGGTTTCGTTCATGCGTGGCGACTCCGACCCCATTCACAAGGTCACCATCATCCCTCGCGGCATGACGCTGGGCGTGACGGTGTACCTGCCCGACGATCGCCACAGCTACTCGCGCTCCTACCTGGAGACGCGGCTGGCTACGCTCTACGGGGGACGTGTGGCCGAGGAGATCTTCCTCAGCGAGATGACCACCGGAGCAGGCAACGACATTGAGCGCGCCACCGAACTGGCCCGCTCCATGGTCTGCGAGTACGGCATGAGCAGGTTGGGCCCGCTGACTTTCGGCAAGAAGGAAGAGCAGATCTTCCTGGGCCGGGAGATCGCCCAGCACCGCGACTTCTCGGAAGAGACGGCGCGGCAGATCGATCTCGAGGTGCGCCGCCTCATCGACGAGGCCTACCAGTCGGCACACAGCATCATCGAGACTCATCAGGACGCGATGCACCGCATCGCCGCCGCGCTGCTGGAGCGCGAGACCATCGACGCCGAAGAGGTGCGGATGCTCATCGAGGGCCTGGAATTGCCCCCCATGCGCTCGGTGCTGGCTTCGCCGTCGGATACGGGCGGCGGCGGCCAACAGGTGCTCAAACCTGAAACCCGCGCCGGCACGGGCTTTCCGGAAGGATCGCCCTCGCCCGCCTAAACCACCTGCGGTGGGGCAGATGCGGCTTCGCCGCCTTGTAACCTTCTCTGCATGTAATGAAGCGCAAACAGACCGGGTCACCCTTCGCGGGTGGCCCATTCTTTTTTGAATCCATAGAATTGCTTGCATTGAACCTTTGCAACCCCGCCTGCGACTTAAGTTACGAATGCCTATGGAAAGCCCAGATCGAGCCCGGTACGAGTGGTTGGCGCTGCACTGCCAGACCAATGAGCCGGGCGCCTTTGAAGATCTGATCGCCGTCATGGAGCGCCCGTTGCTGTACTATGCGGCCTCTCTGACCGGCGACCGGGACCGGGCCCTGGATGTTATGCAGGAGGTTTGGGTCAAGGTTTTCAAGAGCATTCACACGCTGCGCGATCCTGGCGCACTGCGTTCATGGCTCTATCGGCTGACGCACGGTCTGGCGGTGGATTCGGTCCGCCGCGATCGTGTCCGCGAGCGTGCCGAAGAGGCCCACCTGGAAGACTTCCAGGAGGCCGAAGAGCCGTCGTTTGCGGCCGAGGACGCCGCAGCCATTCATCGCGGGCTTGCTGAGATCGGGCTGCGCCATCGCGAGGTTCTGGTGCTGCACTTTCTCGAAGATCTGCCGCTGGCCGAGATTGCAGAGATCGTTGGCTGCTCGGTCGGCACGGTCAAATCGCGGATGCACTACGCCAAGCAAGCTCTCAAACAGATTCTGCAAGGAGGATTCAATGGCCAAGGAAACTAGCACACTGCGCGACCGTCTACTGACCCACCTGCCCGACCCGGCGCGTGCGGAGGACTACCGCAAGGATGTCGAAACGGCGCTGGCCCGGCACACCCGCCGTCTGCGCATCGAAAAGTGGTTCACCCGCGCCTTTTGGGTCTATGTGATTGCGCTGTTGATGGTCTTTCTCTGGCGCGGAGAGAGCTTTGCAGAAACGCCGCACGGCCACCGCTTCATGATCGGCCTGACTGTTCTGTTTACCTGTGGTGCCATGGAAATCCTCAAGCACATGATCAATCGCAGCCGCGTCGAGATGCTGACCGAGATCAAACAGGTGCAACTGCAAGTTCTGGAATTGCAATCGGCGATGCAGAAACGGTAGGAATACCACTGTCCCTTTAACCGGGATCAGACATGTTGCATTGCGCCCGGTATCTCTGATCCTCAATCCGGCGACTCCTTCGCTGCCGGAGTCCAGGATGGAGGAACTATCTATTCAAAATCGTTTGTCATCCTGAGCAAAGCGAAGGATCTGCGGTATTACGTTCTCCCATGGGGCGATGCCGGAATCACAGATCCTTCGCTTCGCTCAGGATGACAAATACTTGGAACTTTGGATACTTGGAACTTTGGATGTCTTCTCGCAAAGCAGTGTCCCAAACCCGAGGAAGCCTGCTGGATTCAGGTTGATTCGGCCAAGAAAAATCCCCCGGTTTGCGTCTCTCATCGGAGAGAAGGCAAAGCGGGGGATGGTATTTAGCCATTCGTCTAAAAAATCCGGTAGCTGATGCCGGCGCTGGCGCCGTAGGGATGGATGGGGAAGTTCCAAGTCTGACTCGTGGCGGTGTTCAGGATCGACAGCGTCCAACTCTGGTACTCGGCATCGAAGACGCGGATGTTGATGTGTTTGCTGAGGCGGTAATCGACCCCGCCGCCATAGGCCTGAGCGAAGCCGCCGAAGTCTGGCGAACCTGCAATGGTCGGAAACAGGTCGGGATTGAGGCTGGTGCGGCCAAAACCCACCAGTGCTTTGACGTAGGGTGTGACGCGCCCGAAGCGGTGCAAGGGGATACGCGGGCCGATGAGGTAGGTTCTCTCTGTCACTTCGTGGGTGGGGTCATTCACCGTAGGAGGCGTGCCGGAAACCTGCACGTTGGCGTTGACCGGGTTGATATTGAATTGCAACCAGCGCCCCTCTGCCTCCACTTGTATCCAGCGCCTGAATCGGAGATCGACAAACGTACCCACGCCGACCAGCCCGAAGCGGATGCTCTGGCCATTCGTTTGAGCCATGTTGCTGCCCAGGTAGTCGGGCTGGAAGATGGAGCCTATCGCGCCGGCGGTGATGGAAAACTGGCCGGTAGTGGCGGAGGGGACAGCCTGGGCGCGGAGAGCGGCGCCGGCAAGCATCCAGCAAAGAAGAATTGCGGCAAGTCTTTTCATCGTACTTGTGCGGCTCCAGGAGCATACAACAATTGGTCAAGGGTGCGCCAAAGGGAGAAAAGTGCACCATCGGTCTAAAAAGTCCCCGCCATCGTGCCGTTCGGAGGAGTTGGTTGGCAGGCCTTGCGGCCGACATGAGCGGCTGCCCTGGAAGCGGCAGAGGCTCACAGGAATCTGCGCTAAAAAAACCTGTAGGCGAGGCCGGTACTCACGCCAAAGGGATGAATGGTCAAGTTGGAGGTCGATGCGGGACTGGAAGCCGCGATCTGTTGATTCCAACTCTGCCATTCGACGTCCAACACGCGAAAGTTCAAATGCCGCGAGAGGCGATAATCCACACCCCCGCCCACGGCCATGGCGAAGGAAGAAGCGTTGCCGCCGTACATATAGGCCACATCGCTGGTGGTCTTGGTGGCGTAGCTGGCGACGCCGGTGGAATAAGCGAAGCCGAAGAGCGCCTTGGCGTAGGGCGTTGCGCGGCCAAAAGAATGCAGGGGCACCCGCGGACCGAGCAGAAAGCTGTCTTCGCCAAAAGCCGAGTAACCCGCCGGCCGGGTGGTGCGTGCGTCGGATTCGTGTTTATCCGACTGCAGCAGACGGCCTTCGGCCTCCAATTGTAGCCAGTGCGAATAGCGGTAATCCACCCAGGCGCCCTCGCCGAGAAGCACGTGGTGCGAAGACCAGTACTGCGTCGAGCCAACGGTAGTTGCACCGGAATAAGGCTGGAAGTCCGAGAGCATCAGGCCCACGGAGAGCGAAGATCGGACATTGACTTGGGCGGAGTGGACCGCCTGCGCGCCGGCGTTGAAAACCGCAAGCGCGAAACAGGCGAGAAGCGCAACAGATCGTTTCATGGGCACTCTGTACGTCTTGATCCGGGTAGGTCGGAGCGCCCAAAACGGGTACGGCGGCGCTCGAAAAGCGTCAATAGCCGGGTTAAAGCGCTTCCGGCCAAAGAAGATGTGCAATCCCACTAAGAGGTGGGCGAAGCGGCGGGGGGTTGTTGATCGGTCCCCGCGGGTGTGGGCGAAGGCGGCGCGGCTTCCGGTTGCGGCGTCGTGGGCGCAGCAGCGGGTGGTGCGGCTGCCGGCGCAGGGTTGAGCTTGCTGGCGTCGTAGCGCTGCAGCTTGAAGTAGATCGGCGTCACTTCCAACGGCATCTTGTCGCGCGGATTCATGGGCAGATAGCGCTTGGCGTTGAGCATGTGCACCTTGTCGTCCCAGGGATCGGTCTTGAGCCAACTGCCCAGGGGCAGGGCCGCGGTCTGGGCCAGGTCGTCCCAGTTGATCTTGGGGGCCGAGTGGGCCAGATCGGCCATCCAGGGAGTGCCGTCCTGCTTGAGCAGGGAGTCGCCCAACTTGGGCGTATTGAGGCCTTTGAGCACCTTGCCGCGCTCCGCCAGTTGCTCCCAATAGAGGCCGGCGTTGGGCAGCTTGTCCTTGTACATCGAGGCGTTCAGGTACTCCATGGCGCGCTTGGCGGCTTCGGCGTTGTCGTGGACGGAGTGGTCCATATCGATGCGCTGGAAGGTGGCCTCATCGGGAAAGAGCAGGCGGTCGTTGAAGGCGTAGCGGGTGTCGATGTGGTGGCCCATGACGATGTGCGCCAGTTCCATGGCCACTACCGAGGCGATGGCCTCCTCGCTGGGCAGGGAGTCGATCAGCCCCTTGCTGATGAGGATGGTGTTGCCCACCGTGGTGGTTTCGACCGTGGTCGACAGCAGCACCCGGCAGTGCACCGGATCGGTGAAGGCCAGATTGTTGGGCACGGCCAGGTTGACCACGATCTGCTCAAGCACGGTCTGCTCGTAGCCGCCCTGATTGAGCGGAGCCACCAGTCCGGCCTCGACCAGGCGATCGATGACGTTGTTCTCGGCCTGCGTGATCCAGGCGCGGGTGGCTTGCAGCGGACCCACATCCTGGGCGTCGTCGCTCTTGTCCACCGCGTCGTCGACCTTGACGCTGACGTTCTCGCTCTCCCGTGTGGGCAGCTTCAGCGAATAGCCCCAGAAGTGCGTCTGCGCCTTCAGGCCCACCGACTTGTTGCCCTCGATGCGCTCTGTCTCTTCGACGTAGACCTCGACGGGCAGCCAGATGCCGGGCTGCACATTCATGCGCCAACTGTCGAAGTGGAAGTAGAGCTTGGAGGCCTCTTCGGGGTTGGGATGGGTGAAGGTGCCGTTGAAGCGGACCACATTGCCGTCCTGATCTTCGACCCAGATGCGCCCGTAGAAGCGGCCGTTGCCGTTGACCTTAGGCTGCACATCGTAGACCCAGGTGCGCACCGAACCCAGGAACTCGCGGCGCACGTAATTGAAGGCGTAGTGCTGGGTGTCGAAGTTGTTGGGGTCCAGGAACATCATCTCGGTGAAGCCGAGAGGATTGGTGGTCACGTGCTTGTCCAGGTGCAGAGCCTTGGAGAGGCCGGTCACCGAGGCCACGGAGTTCTTGAAGAAGCCCTTCTTGGCCATGGTGCGCGGAACGTAGCTCTTGTCGAAGAAGCCCTTGCCGAAGTCGATGCGGCTGAGCATGTACTCGTCCTGAATGGGCACCTGGTAGAGCTTCACGTCGGGCTTGACGTTCTGGATGTAGGTCTCCACCAGCGGCGTACGCTGCTGGATGTTCTTGATCAGGACCTTCTCCCGGGCGATGGCTTTGTTGACCAGGGCCGCCTGCTCGGGGGTCAGGGGGTGGAGCTGCTCGTACTTGGGCTGCTTCTTGGCAGACGCGCAGGCCACGCCCAGAACCAAAATCAGGAAGGGAAGGTAGAGCTTTCGAAACGTCATTACCGGCTCCTAAAAGAGTGCCACCATGCTCGCGCCGCGTAGACCCAAAGGTGCTCCGCGGCAGAGTTCAAAGTTCGCTTGCTGGACTACAGATGATGCTACGACACACGGCTGCTACGCCAGTTGAAAAGAAATGGTGATGGTGGTGGTCAGATCCACCGGCTGACCGTTGCGGGTGGCGGGACGAAAGCGAATCTGCTGCGCCACCCGGCGCGCCTCCTCGTCCAGACCGTGGCCCAGCCCATGCACGATGCACTGCACCAGCACCTGGCCGCGGGCAGTAAACGTGACGCGCAGCACCACATCGCCCTGCACCTTCAACTGCCGGGCCTCGCTGGTGTACTGCACCGGGGGCTTGGAGAGAACTTCCAGATTGGTCGTCGCCGGGGCCACCGTCATCTTTGGCGCGGCGGCTAGGGCCACCTGTGCCGGAATTCCTGCCGCGGCGACCTTGCCCATGCTGGCCGGGCCGGCAGCCGCGGCCGCGGGAATGCCCGCCGAAGCCACCTTGCCCACCATACCGGCATTCGAGCCGGATTTGAGACCGTTGCCGATGCCCGTCGACCCCACCACCCCGTGAGGGGCCACCGAGGGGCCGTTCATGCCGCCATAAGGATTGCCAATCGCCGCCACCGTCGCCGGGCGCGTGGCGTTGGGATTGGGCTTGACGCCGAAGGTCTCGCCCAGATGCACCGGCGCCGTCGAGGGCTTGACGTGGCTGTCCTGGGCGGGCATCGCGGCGGTGAGAGCAGCCTTGGGCTGCGGGGCCAGAATTACAGCCGGCTTGGCCGTCTTCAAAACGGGGGCATTCAGCTTGGCCTCCATCTGGAGCTGCTTCTCCGGCTTGGGTTCCAGATGCGGCATCACGATCTTGGGAGCTTCCAGCTTAAGTTCAGGAAGTTTGGGAGGGTCGGGCAGCTTGGGCGGCAGAATCTTGGTCTTGGGCGGCGGTGGCGGGGTGTTGGGCAGAATCAGCGTGGTTTGCTCGTAATGGTGCTCGACAATGACCGGCTTGAAGACCAGGCTGAAGACCAGCACCGCCGTCAGAATCAACCCGTTGACCACCATGCTGGTGATAAACGATCCCGACCGGCCCTCGGGCTCGGGCAACAACCCGAAACTGCTGCTTCCAGAATCTCGATTCACCGGCATGGTTCCTGTCCTTGGCGCAGAGCGCACTGTGATCCAAACGACGCATTCGAAGCGACTTGCTCCTCGCACACCATGCCATAGGGGCGGTTTGGCGCGCTCAGGGATACGATTCTTGCTGCAAACTTCTGCATCGCTCAGTATATGCATCGGCGCGCGGTGGGGAAACCACAGCGGGAATGCTCTCTTTCATCCCATTCCCTGGCGCCGGGAGGAATCACCAGCACTCCGGGGTGAATTGTTCTCTTCAATTGTTGCAGACCTCTGGCGGTTGGCGAAAGCCCTACCTGCCGAATCGACAAGACCCTCCCATAGAATAGACTCGGAGAACAGAAAAGCGTTTGGGGAAGGGTAGAAAACGACAATGAAGATTCTGGTGACGGGCGGGGCGGGCTACATTGGCGGGACGGTGGCCGGGCTACTGGTGGAAAAGGGCCACCGGGCGGTTGCCTTCGACAACTTGAGCCACGGACGGCGGGATTTGTTGCCGCCGGGGGTTGATTTTGTCGAAGGGGAGTTGTCGGATCGGGAATCGATCGAAAATCTTTTCATCGAGGCCAAAGCCGCCGGCCAACCCTTCGACGGCGTTCTCCACTTTGCCGCCCTCATTGAAGCCGGTGAGTCCATGGTCAAGCCGGAGATCTTCTTCCGCAACAACACCGCCTCAACGCTGAGCCTGCTGGAGGCCATGCTGGCCCACGGCCCCAAACGGCTGGTCTTCTCCTCGACGGCAGCGGTCTACGGCGAGCCGGAGACGGTTCCCATCCGCGAAGACGCCAAACTGGAGCCGACCAACGCCTACGGCGAGTCCAAGCTGCTGGTCGAGCACATGCTGCGCTGGTTCCACCGTATCCACGGGCTGCACTACGCCTCGCTGCGCTACTTCAACGTAGCCGGAGCGCCGGAAGGCCCTGCGGGCATCACTCGCGGCGAGGCCCACGAGCCGGAGTCGCACCTGATTCCCCTGGTTTTGGATGTGGCACTGGGCCGCCGCGCCGCCATCAAAATCTTCGGCGAAGATTACCCCACCGCCGACGGCACCTGCATTCGCGATTACATCCACGTCTCGGATCTGGCCGACGCCCACCTGCTGGCCCTGCACGCCCTTGAAACGCAGGACCGCCTGATCTACAACCTGGGCAACGGCAAGGGCTTCAGCGTACGTGAGGTCATCGAGTCGGCCCGCCGTGTAACCGGCCATCCGATTCCTGCCGAGATCTGCCCCCGCCGCGCCGGCGACCCCGCCGTGCTTATCGCCAGCAGCGAACGGGCCATCGCCGAACTGGGCTGGAAGCCGCGCTACACCCAACTCGACGAGATCCTGCGCACCGCCTGGGTCTGGCACCAGAAGCGCTACGGGCGATAGGGACTCGAGTCTTAAGCATATGAAGAAGCTCGCTGACTTGCTCTCCCCGCGTAGCGGGGGCTGACTTGCTGTACTTGTTTTGATCCTTTTCCTATCCTCCAAACTTTGTTCAAGGGGAGTGCAGCGAAGCATCTGCGGTGGATTTTCAAGAGCCAAGAGAGTGAAGAGCAAATCTTCTTCGGCAGCTGCGTTCCTGTGACGGCGGCCACGGCGGCGACGAGTGGAGTGGGCTACTGTGCCGTCGTGCCCGCGGAATGGTTTGCGCTCGAACGCAAAAAACTTCCGCGCGGCGGAGGCAGTATGAAAGTTCTGGTCGTCTACGCCAGCCGTTACGGAGCCACCGAGGGAATCGCCGAGCGCATCGCCACGGCGCTGCGGGAGCGGGGTCTGGAGGCGGACCTACAGCCCGCCTCCCGTGCCTCAGACCCGGCCGGATACCAGGCCGTCGTGGTCGGTAGCGCCGCTTACTTCTTCCACTGGATGAAGCCGGCCAGGCAGTTTGTACGCCGCAACCGCGCGGCTCTGGCCAAACTGCCGGTGTGGCTCTTCTCCAGCGGCCCGCTGGGTTTCAAGCCCGGCGACCCGCAGACCAATGACCCGCAGTACCGGCAGGAGGCCAGGGAGATCGCAGAGTTGCGCGCGGCAATCCAGCCCCGTGACCACCATGTTTTCTTCGGCGTCATGGACCACGGCAAACTGGGCTTCTTTCACCGCCTGTTGCGTAAACTGCCCATCAACAAGAACGACGCGATCTTTCCCGCCGGCGACTTTCGCGATTGGGAGGAGATCGACGGCTGGGCGGGCTCGATTGCGGAGGCGCTGATCTCCCTTGGGGTAAACTGAGAACGGTGCTGCTTCTCATGGCGCAAGCCGATGGGAAGGACGATCCACTCACTAAGCTGCAAAGATCGAGCAGTGAGCCACGGAATGCCTTGTGCAGTAGAGCGTCACGAGGGCAGGGTGGTGCAGAGTTGTCCGGCGGTCCACAATATAGCCGGACAAACCAACTGGACAGCACTTTAAAGCATTGATAATATGGAAGTTGTTGGCACGTGGGCGAGTAGCTCAACTGGACAGAGCACCGGCCTTCTAAGCCGGGGGTTGCAGGTTCGAGCCCTGCCTCGCCTACCATTTAGAATGAACAGTATACGTGGTTGGTGGGTTCATCTTGAACGGCCACTGTTGGGACTTTTGTGGGGACCCTGGAGGGAAACCTGGGGTAATCCAAGGCAAAGTCCTCACTGGGGCATTCTCTTGGGAAGCATGTTCACACCTTGGCGCTTTGCCTCGTTGAGCGTGCTCTCCTCATCCCAGCCATTTTAGGCTGCGCAAGAATAGAACCTCCACTTGACCCCTTGTCCGAATTTCCGGAACCGCCTCGATCTGCTTGTCTACGTTCCCGAATGTCCTGCATGGTTGTTTAGCTTGGTTGCGGGGGCTCGCAGCGCTCTGAGGCGCAGCTTCTCTTTCGCATTTTAGGAGTTCTTACAGCCCAAATGCGCAGAATACGCGATATGGCTTCCTCCTTGCACGGGTTGCAGCCGCTCGATTATTCTCAGCACTGGTCATTATGGGCTTTACGGGTGCGCGGAGTTCAGTAGACAAAGTCTCCTCGCGGGCGATGCGCGCGAGGAACTGGACGATCCTTGCGGCCTGCCTGTGCGCCGTTCCCACTGCGTGGGCAGAGAACTGCTCCGGCCCGCCCTCCATCGAGGCCCGGATTCACGCTCATCCCACTGCCGATGCCTACACCGCACTGGGCAATTGGCAGAGCGAAAGGCACCAGACCTCCTGTGCCGTAGAGGCCTTTCAGGCAGCACTCAAGATCGATCCCGCCGCAAAGAAGGCGCTCGACGGGCTTGCCAAGCTTTCGCTCGCAGCCGGGGATTACGGGACGGTGATTCGCCAGCTTCGCTCCGCGCCGCTCGACGAGAATCTGACCCTCGATCTGGCCATTGCCTATCGCATGGCCGACATGTTCGATGACGCTCAAAAGCTGCTCAACGAAGGCCTGAAGACCTATCCCGGCTCCGACGGTCTCAGTGGAGCGCTGGTTTCGCTCGACATTCATATCGCGCACAGCGCGGCGGCGCAAGCGGTGGCCGAAACACTGGCGCGCCAAAAGCCCAACGACATCGAGGCGCAGCGCATCTACCTGCGCACCCTGATCATCAACGGAGACAACCAGACCGCGACGCCGCTGGGCCGCAAACTCTTGCTGCTGGCCCCGCACGACGCTGACCTTCTCTTTCTCAACGGCCTGCTGGAGCGCGGTGCGGGAGACTACGGCGCGGCCCGCAAGCACCTTGAGGAATCGGTGGCTCTGAATCCCGGCTTTTATAACTCCCACTACAATCTCGGCGTGGTGCTTGAGCAGTTGCAAGACGCCGCCGGGGCCAGAGAGCAGTTCCAGAGGGCCATCGAAGTCGGCGACAATGAGCCGGAACTCCGCTTCGAACTGGCCAAGGTTCTGCGCACGCTGGGGAGAACAGAAGAGGCGCAGGCGCAACTCAAGCTCTATCAGCAGAGGTTGAAGGAAGAATCGGATAAATCCCTGGCCATTTTGAAATCCACCCAGGCGGAAGAGGCCGTCAAGAGTGGAGACAACCGCAAGGCCGCCGACCTCTTTCGCGAGGCCAGTGCTGCGCTGCCCAGCAATCCCGCGCTGGCTTACCGGCTGGGCGTGGTTCTGGGCGAAGTGGGCGACAGCGCGGGGGAGCGCGCGGCGTTGCTGCAGGCTATCCAGGCCGATCCGGAGTTTGCCCCCGCACAATACCAGCTTGGTTACCTGGAAACCCGCGAGGGCAATCATACCGCCGCCGAACAGAGGTTCAGGCTGGCGTTAAAGACGGCTCCCAACTACGTTCAGGCGTGGATCGGTCTGGCCGCCGCCCTGGGCATGGAGAACCGTTTCCAGGAAGCACAGGACGCCGTGGCCAACGCACTCAAGATTGAGCCGGAAAACAAGGCCGCTCTCGAACTCAGTCAGAAGCTGGCGCGCGCGCGGGATTAGCGCTGAAACGGTTCCCAACACCAGCCCATGCAGCAGGAGTATGCCGACGATGAAGGGCAACGAACAGACCGACTCATGGACGCGCCGTCGCTTGTTGCACACCCTTCCCGCGGCTCTCGCTCCGGTTCTGCTTCCTCGCGAACTGCGCGCGGCGCTGCCGGCGGGTAAGCCTGCGTTCTCTAAGTTTGTCGATGTAGCCCAATCCGCGGGCCTGACCGAACCGACCATCTATGGCGAGCCCGACAGCTTCACCTACATCTTCGAATCCATGGCCAGCGGCTGTGCCTTCTTCGACTACGACAACGACGGCTGGATGGACATCTTCATCCTGGGCGGTCGCAGGCTCAAAGGCACGCCGCCCAACGCCAGCAACCGCCTCTACAAAAACAATCGCGATGGCACTTTCACCGATGTAACCGCCAAGGCCGGACTGCTCGATACCGGCTGGGCCCAGGGTGTCTGCGTGGGCGACTACAACAACGACGGCTTCGAAGATCTCTTCCTTACTTACTACGGGCAGAATCGCCTCTATCGCAACAACGGCGACGGCACTTTTACCGATGTTACGGCCAAGGCCGGGTTGCTCCACCCCACCAATCGCTACAGCACCGGCTGCGCTTTTGTGGACTACAACCGCGACGGTCATCTCGATCTGTTTGTTTCGAATTATCTGGAAATGGATCAGGCCACGGCGCCCATGCCGTCCTTGTCCGTGCCCAACTGCAACTTCCAGGGCGTACCCACGCTGTGCGGGCCGCTAGGTCTGCCCAAGGCGCAGAACTACCTCTACCGCAACAATGGCGACGGCACTTTTACCGATGTTTCGAAGGAGTCGGGCGTCGCCGGCTTTCGCGGGTCCTATGGACTAACCGTCCTGGCCTTCGATGCGGATGAAGATGGCTGGCCGGATATTCTGGTCGTCTGCGATTCAACCCCTTCCTTGTTGCTGATGAACAACCACGACGGCACCTTTCGCGAAGAGGCATTGTTTCGCGGCGTCGCGCTCAGCGGCGATGGACGCCTGATGGGCGGCATGGGCGGCAGCCTGGGCGACTACAACCTCGACGGCCACACCGACCTGCTCAAGACCCACTACTACAATCAGGCCACCGGCCTCTACCGCAATGACGGCAAAGGCAATTTCGACGATGTAACCATCCCCGCCGGCCTCAAGGGGGAGACCCGCTTTGTCTGCTTCGGCGCCGGCCTGGCCGACTTTGACAACGATGGCAATCCCGACATTCTGCTCATCACCGGAACCGTCTACCCCGAGGTGGGCCGCGTGCTGCCGGCTTTTCCCGCGCGCTCGCCGCGCATCCTCTTTCGCAACCAGGGCGACGCCACCTTTGTCGAGATGGGCGCGGAGGCCGGCGCCGCCATCAATGCCCGTCACTGCAGCCGCGGCGCGGCCTTTGGCGACTTCGATAACGATGGCGACGTCGATGTGCTCGTCATGAACGTGAATGAGCCGCCCACGCTGCTGCGCAACGACGCTCCCCCCGGCAACCATTGGATCAAGATCCGTCTGGAGGGCGTGAAAAGCAACCGCAGCGCCATCGGCGCACGCGTGCTGGTGCGCTACGCAGGCAAGTTGCAGGCCCAGGAGTTATTGAGCCAGTCCAGCTTCTTATCGAGCAACGATCCCCGCCTGCACTTCGGCCTGGGGCCCGCAACCACTGTGGACGTGGAAATTCACTGGCCCTCCGGGCTGGTCGAGTCCCTCAAATCCATCGCCGCCGACCAACTCCTCACCGTGCGCGAAGGAGCCGGGCAGGTGAAGGGACGGCCCTTCCGGTAAGGAGATCTGGGAATGGTGCAGTTTCCGGGTCGCCGGTGACTCAGACTCAGGCGCAATAGCCAGGTTCGCTGAATCAGAAACCCTCACGTTCTCCTGGATGGACTTGATAAAGTCTCCTCACCCGGTCACCTTCGTGGTCGCTGCTTATCGGATATCGATCGAATAATCAACTTGCCATGTCCCTTTGTTGCGAAGGGAGGATCGGCTTGAGCCGCGGCGGCATCAAGCAATTCCTGAACCTCTGGCCTGCTTAATGAGGCTATGTCACCCAGTCTCACGAAGCGATTCTGGTTCCCGCTGCCTTGCAAGATACCGTGCGGGTCAGGCAGAGAGGCGCCGTGGTAGAAGTTGAGACCTAGTCCTTTTGAGTTTGCCGCAAGCGAGACAACGCAATCGGAGGGCCGCTCAGTCGTGCAATAGCCGATCACGAAGAAGTTATAGTTGTCATACACTAATTCGTTTGCTGTCGGGAATCGCTTGCGCATTACCGACCTGCATCCGCGAATCAGCATACCCACAGTGGGTTCAAATTTGGCGACAAAGCCCTCTAACTGATTTTCCGCAGTCTCAGACATGCACTGCATGTTACTGCGATTTCCCTCGCCGATCAAGACAATTGACCGACAAAAACACGAATCCGCAAGTTGCGGACTGCAACAGGCGTCTGCCTTCTTGGAACCGAGTCTTCCGTGGTTTCGGTTGACCCTACCGCATTATCGGTTCATCCACGCAGTTTGGTACTCGACTTGAAAATCCCAATCATACGGTGCGGGAAAACGTACAAAATGCAAGAAGCAGGCCGCGAATAGGATAAAGCCCGGATCGTCGCCAAATCGGAAATAGCTCCACCGATGCGATTCTAGCGTTCGTTCAGGTCGACTTTATAGAGGTTGACGGTCGAGGTGTGGGCGCTGACCATGGGCCGGTCGCCGGGGGCCAGGCCAATCAGCCGGAAGTCGGTGGCGGCGATGGGTCGCAGGTTGCCGATGATGGCCACCGATTCGGCTCGCCCCGCGGGAACGGCAATGCGGTAAATCGGCTTGCCGCTCTCCAGAAAATCCTGAAAATATAGAAAGCGGCTGTCGTGGGACCAGGTGGGATCGCCGACGCCATGGGTGGTCAGGGTGGTCCATTGTTCTAGCTTGCGGTCGAAGAGCAGCAGCGCCTTCTGATCCAGGCGCATGGCGGCGATGTACCGCCCGTCGGGTGAAAGCCGGGGACTGAAGAGGCTGCTCGAGCCGGGAATCTCCGTCACCTTGAGGGTTTTGATCTCCAAAAGGTAGATCGCCTTGGGCTGGCGGCTGTCCATGCGGTCGGGCAGACGCCCGAAGACCAGCGACTTGCCGTCCGCCGACCAATCCGGGTCGGCTTCGTTGCGGTCTTCGTTGACCAGAGGGGTTGGCTTGCCGCCCTCCGCGTCGAGCAGGTAGATCTTCCACGGCATTCCCGGCTCGATGGCCATCAGGGCCAGGCTGCGGTCGTCCGGAGACCATTTCATGTTGAAGATGCGCAGCGGCGGGCTGGTCAACTCGATGCGCTCGCTGCCGTCGGCCCGGCTGCGCCACAGCGAGCCGTCGGAGGCATTCACCCAGGCCACCCACTGTCCGTCGGGCGAGTATTGAGCCAGGGCCGCGGTGCTCAGATTCTGGTCCAGGGCCACAAATGTGGACGATTTGGGCTGCTCCTGCAACAGCTCAATCTGCTGGTTGACTCCGATAAAGTACACGCTGCGGCTTCCCGGCGCGGTGCTGGGAGCCTGGTAGTCCAGCGGCCCGTTGGTGATCTGGCGGGGTTCGGCGTTGGGCAACGGCCAGGTGCGCACCCGCTGCGCCCAGATGTCAGTGTGGCCGTTGTGGCTGGATTGAAAGACAAAATCCCTTCCATCCGAGGTCCAATTGCCGCAACACTCCGATGCCGGCTGGTTCCAGCCGGGCAGCAAAGCGTGTAGATTGCTGCTATCCGCGGCCACCTCCCACAGCTCCGTGGTCTGGCGTTTACGGTCGTTGAGGGTAAAGCGAAGGCGCTTGCCATCCGGCGACCAGCGCAGCCAGAACGGCTCGCCTGGGGTTGTCACCAGTTTTTTTGCATCGCTGCCGTCGGCTCCCATCACAATGAGGTCGTTGCCGCTGGCGACGAGCAGGCGATGGCCGTCAGGCATCCAGGTGGCGTCGTGCGCCATCACGTTCGAAACCCGCCGGGCGTTGCCGCCGAGCGTGGGAACAATCCACAGGGGCTGCTCCGGCTCAGCCTGCAAGTGACTGTGAAGAATCAGTTGGGACCCGTCTGGAGAAAGCGACGCAATCAGTGGAGCGGCAATTTCGGAGGGCAGGTGGAAGTGGCTGACCTCGCCGTTGGCGGCCAGCGCCACGGCCAGCACCGGGTCTCCGTCCTCGACATGGGAAAAGTAGAGCCGGGTGCCGTCGCTGGCCGAACTGGAGAAGCTCTCCACCTCCGGATCGTTGGCCAATACGTGCCCGGAATAGGTAACCTGTCCCACCCGCAGGGGCTTGCGCGGCGGTGTGCGGAGCAACAGAACCAGCGCCAGTCCAAGGCAAAGGCAGGCCAGCAATCCGGCCAGCCAGTGCCAATGAACCAGCGTCTTCGCAGCCACGCTGGGCAGGACGGGAGGCGCTGCAGGTGTGGCAGAGCGCGGCTCGATGATCCTGACCGGGGCGATGAACCGGTAACCGCGTTTGGCCAGCGTTTCAACAAAATGCGGGTTTTCGGCGTGGTCGCCCAGGGCCTCGCGCAGCTTGTTGACCGCAATCCCCAAGCCGTGGCCGAACTCGACGGTGGTGTCCGAACC
Organism: uncultured Occallatibacter sp.; assembly: GCA_964493705.1. GTDB lineage: Bacteria > Acidobacteriota > Terriglobia > Terriglobales > Acidobacteriaceae > Telmatobacter. The sequence goes on along the minus strand of CAZBPD010000021.1, from coordinate 11,923 downwards.
CCAGAGCAGTTGCTGCAGCGCCTCCCGGGAGACCACTTCCCCCGGATTCTCCAACAGGGCGGCCAGCACCTTGAAGGGCTGGCTCTGCAGATGGACCCGAACGCCCGACCGGCGCAGTTCTTCGCTCTTCAGGTCAACCTCGAAGAGACCGAATTGCAGACGTCTGTTCTCGTTCTTCTGTTCCGCCATATCCATCACTGCCCGGTGAAAATCAAGATTCTAGTGTACAGAAGTTGCAATCGGAATGGCTCTAAGGTTTGTTTTATGCCCTGAAAAACGTCATTTGCCAGGAGATAAGATTTTCCAAGGTATTGATAAATAATCATGTTAACTGGATATGATCAATTGACTGCGAAGAGGTGCCGAGTGAATTGACGATGATTGTTGCGAAGGTGTCATGTGGTGCGAGGTTACGAGGAAAGGCGAAGTTTCGCCGCATCCGCGAGCCAGAGTCGTTCATCCTTTTGGAGGACATTGTGAAGCAAAATCGTCTCACCTTTTTAACGTTAGGACAGAGCCGCACGTTCATGACCATGATTTTGATGGCATTTGCGGTTCTGCTGCCGTTCCTGGTGGCGCCCAATACGTTTGCCCAGACCGATCTGGCGAGCATCCGCGGCACAGTTCAGGACCAAACCGGTGCGGCGATCCCCGCCGCTACGATCAAATTGATCAGCCTTGACACCGGCCTGACGCAAACAACCGTGGCCGACGCCACGGGCAACTTCCACTTCGAGGCCCTGGTCCGCGGCAACTACCAGACCACCGTCACGGTCAAGGGATTTGAGACCCAGACCGAGTCCCTGCGACTGGATGTTTCGCAGATTCAGGCGCTCAACTTCCGGCTGAAGCCGGGTGCGGCCACCACCACCGTCACCGTCACCGATGCCGCGCCGATCGTGGACACCACCACCTCATCGACCGGCAATGTGGTCGAGTCCGAGCAGATCGCCGAGCTTCCCCTCAACGGGCGCAACTATACCCAGCTCGCTTTGCTGGTCCCAGGCGTTACGCGTGGCGCCTACGGCAGCGACGCATCCGGCGCCAGCGGCAACTCCGAGACTTGGCGTGGTATGGAGACCGGCGGTTCGGCTATTTCGGCCAATGGACTCCGCCAGGAAGCCAATAACTTCGAACTCGACGGCCTGGACAACAATGAAGGGCTGGTCAACTCGACGATTCTCATCACCCCCGTTGAAAACATGGAAGAGTTCCGCGTGACCACCTCGGTCGCTCCGGCCGAATTCGGCAAAGCCGGCGGCGCCATCCTGCAGAACTCGATCAAGTCGGGCACCAACCACTATCACGGTTCCATCTTCTTCTTTGATCGCGACCAGATCTTCAACGCCAGTCCGAATTACTTCAGCCCCTCGACCCCGGCAGGTACCTTCCACAAAGCCCAGTTCGGCGGCACCGGCGGTGGTCCCATCCCCTTCCTGCACAACAAGCTCTTCATCTTTGGCGGCTATCAGGGCCTGCGCTTCACCACCCCCGACGGGGAGGCAACCAACACTGTAGCCACGCCGCTGATGCGCACCGGCGACTTCTCCGAACTGCTTTCGACCCCCAATTTCGGCTGGAGCACGGGCGTGCCTAACCAGCAGGTTACCGGTTGCAACACCACGGCCGGGCCCAACGGCACCATCTACGATCCCACCACCTGCTTGCCCTTCCCGAACAACAAGATCCCGGCTAACCGGCTGAATAAGGCGGCGCTGAACTATTTGAATGCCTTCCCGCTGCCCAACAACACCACCGGCACCGGCGGCAATGTCGGCTTGAGCGAGAATTACGATTCATTCCCCGAAGGCAGCCAGAAATGGAATGACTTCGACATCCGCATGGACTGGACCGCAACCTCCAAAGACAACGTCTTCGTGCGCTACAGCTACGGTCAGGACATTCTGACCAAGAATAGCCAGTACCCCAATCTGCCTGCCGGTTACGGCACCGGCGTCAACCCCATGCATCCGCGTGGCGAGGCTGTCGGCGAAACCCATACCTTCTCGGCCAATATCGTCAACGAATTCCGCTACGGTCACCTCTACAACTTCTACGGGTACGTTCCCCCCATGGACAACGTGCCGGTCTCTGCCGATCTCGGCATTCTCAACGCCAACCGCAACTCGCTGCTCGGCGGCGGCGCGGCCATCAACGGTGGCTGGCCAGAAGGCACCTACACCGGAGACGGCGGGCCTTACACCGTTCCCCAATCCAGCAATCAGTTTGTGGATTCGGTTTCCTGGGTCAAGGGACCTCATACCCTCAAGGCTGGCGCCAGCATCGAAAAGCGCCAGGTCTCGTTCTTCCAGGGCAATAACGCCAAGGGCTATTTCGACTTCAGCGGCAACAACTTCACCGGCAACGCCACCTCCGATATGCTGGCGGCTTTTGTCGACGACTACAGCATCGGCGTGGCCAGCAGCTACTTCGTCACCCAGAACTGGGAGACCGGTTACTATGTACAGGACGATTGGAAGGTGAACCACCGCCTGACCTTGAACCTCGGCCTGCGCTATGACCTGTACACCTTCCCGCTGGAAGTCCACAACAACCAGTCCAACTTCAATCTGACGACGCTGACCTTGCAGCAAGCCGGGACCAACGGGCTTTCTCCCAACGTCGTCGCCACCAACAAAAACAACTTCGCTCCGCGCATCGGTTTCGCCTACGATCTGTTGGGCGACGGCAAGACCTCGGTTCGCGGCGGCTACGGCATCTACTACTTCCTCGACCGTGGCGGCGTGGGCAACCAGTTGAGCGAGAACCCCGATTTCAACGGTTCCGCCAACTATAGCGACTCGCCTTCACAGGGTGGATGGCGTCTGGACTTCACCGGCGCCGCGCCTGCCTGCACCACCGTCGACTCCAAGGGGAACACCATCAATGCCGCTTGCAACGCGGCCGGTGGACTTTCTCTTCCCGCCACGCAAGGCGCACTGCCCCTGCCGGTCTTCGGCGCCACCATCAATCGTGCCGATCCCATCAACGCCAATCTGATCTCGGTCCCCACCAACCGCCCGACCTCCATGATCCAGCAATGGAATCTTCAGGTGCAGCGCCAACTGAATTCGTACACTTCGATCAACGTGGCCTACGTTGGCACCTCCTCCCAGCACCTCTCCAACTGGCTCAATGTGAATAGCCAGATCATGAATGCGGCGCCCAACACCGTTCTCTACAAGGACGCCGGCGGTACCAACTTCGGCTCCATCGACGAGGGCCTCAACAACGGCTCATCCAATTACCATGGCCTGCAACTGTATTTGAACAGCAAGATGCACAACGGCGTGCAGTACACCGCGGCCTATACCTGGTCCCACGCCATGGACAATTCCAGTGCGCCCTTCAGCACCGGAACCACCGGCGCCGGCATCTTCATCACCTCGGCCGGGCCCGACATGAGGGACAACTACGGCAGCTCCGATCAGGACCAGCGCCAGGTCTTCACCTTCAACGTGCTGGGCGAGCTTCCCTTTGGCAGGGGCAAGATGTTCCTCTCCAACATCCCCTGGGCCATCAACGAGGCCATAGGCGGATGGCATCTGAATGCCATCACCACCCTGGAAACAGGTACGCCCATCACCGTCACCACCGGCAGCTACCAGTACACCTCACCGACAGGTGTCGTCTCCCACCCCGGCGGCGGCTTTACCAACCGCGCCAACCTCACCGGCAAAATCAGCTATCCCAAGAAGCAGACCGAATGGTTTGACACCACCGCCTTCTCTTACCCGACGGTGCTCAATCCAAACGGCCAGAACAGTACTTTCATCGCTCCCGGAACGCTGGTCCGCAATTCGATGTCGGGGCCGGGCTACCGTGACCTGGATGCCTCGATCGGCAAGGACTTCCCCATCTATGACAAGGTGGCTGCGCATTTCACCGCAGATGCCTTCAACCTCTCCAATACGCCGGCCCTCACCAATCCAGACACCAACATGACCGACGGTAACTTCGGAAAGATCACCAGCGTTCGCGCTAACTCGCAACGCCAACTGCAGCTCTCGCTCCGTTTGACGTTCTAACCCTCTCCCAACCTGCTCCACGGCGGTTTCTGCCGCCGTGGAGCAATCTTTTCTGCCCCGATCCGCTTGCGTCTCGCTTTCTGGCGCGGCCTTTCAATGCATGCGCCTCAACGGCCTTTTCCCGGTGGACGAGAGATGTTTTTCCTCGCTGCCTTGACGCGCGTTCTTCGGAGAACTCCATGCGAATGTGGCCATCTTTGCTCCTGGCTGGTTCCTTGTTCTGTGCCTGTTCGCCCTGTGGGGCTCAAGATTCGCGTCAACCCGTTACACAAAATCAACCCTCGCCCCTGGCAACGCCCAAACTAGACGCGCCCAAGGTAGAAGCGTTCAAAGCCGATGCGTCCCAGAGCGAGAAGCCACAAATCGTAAAAATCGACCCGCCGGGCTGGTGGTCCCAGATGCCGGACCCCATGCTGCTGGTGCAGGGTCAGGGCCTGAAGGGCGCGGAGTTCGCCGTTGAGGGCAAGGATGTAACGCTCACCCGCACCCAGGTGTCGGAGAACGGCCATTGGGCGTTTCTCTGGATCGATACCGCCCATGCCGCTCCGCAAACCCTGTGGGTGACGGCCAGCAACAAGCAGGGCCAGGCCCGGCACAGTTTTCAACTGGCCGAGCGCTTGCAAGATGCACATGCGCACAGCGGATTCTCTTCCGCCGATGTTTTGTATCTCATCATGACCGATCGCTTTGCCGATGGAGATCCTGCCAACAATCAACCTGGGTTCAATCGCACCGCGCCGCGCGCATGGCATGGCGGCGACCTGGCCGGCATCGAGCAGCATCTGAACTATTTGCAAGAACTGGGAGTCACCGCACTGTGGACGACACCGGTAGCCTCCAATGGATCCATGCCCGAGTCGTATCACGGCTATGCGGCCACCGATCTCTACGCCGTGGATGCGCATTTCGGTACCGTGGACGATTACCGCCATCTCTCCGATGCGCTGCACGGCAGGGGCATGAAGCTGGTTATCGACCTGGTTCCCAATCATCTTGGCGTGCAGCATCCATGGATCGCCGATCCGCCTGCGCCCGGCTGGTTTCACGGCACGCTTGCGCAGCATCTTGGCGCCCAGCACGACTTTTATGAGTTAGTCGATCCTCATGCTCCGCGCCAGGCGTGGAGCGCCATTACCACAGGTTGGTTCACCGATGCCATGCCCGATCTGAATCAGGAGAATCCGCTGGTCGCGCGTTACCTGATTCAAAACGCGCTGTGGTGGGTTGAAACAGCCAACCTCGACGGCATTCGTCTGGATACATTTCCCTATGTGGACCGCGCCTTCTGGCATGATTTTCATGCAGCGCTGCACGGCGTCTTTCCTCATCTGACCACCGTTGGCGAGGTCTTCCATCGCGACGCGGAGGTCACCTCGTTCTTCGCCGGCGGAGCCGAGCATCGCGGCATCGATACCGGACTCGATACCCCCTTCGACTTTCCCGTGTACTTCGCATTGCGCGATGTTCTCACCCAGTCAACGCCCATGACCGCGTTGACTCAGGTTCTGCGCCAGGATGCGCTTTATCCGCATCCCGAGCGCCTTGTGTCCTTCATCGGCAACCACGATACGACGCGCTTTCTCACACAGGCCGGCGGCTCCGTGCCGCGGCTCAAACTGGCTTTGGGATTGCTCACGACCCTGCGGGGAATGCCGCAGATTTACTCCGGAGACGAGATCGGAATCGAAGGCGGCGACGATCCGGATAACCGACACGACTTCCCCGGCGGCTTTGCCGGAGACGCGCACAACGCCTTCACCAAGGCCGGCCGCACCGCGCGCGAGCAGGATATCTTCGCCTGGACAGCGGGCTTGCTTGCCTTGCGCCGCGCGCATCCCGAGGTGCAAACGGGCGTAGAACAGAACCTCTTTGCCGATGCCGACACCTTTGCATTTGTGCGCTCGCCCGTGAATGCGGGTTGCGTGTCCGATCACTCCATTGCGCGCTTACTGATCGTGGTCAACAAGGCCAAGCACAGCAACCCTATCGAACTGCCGGTAGCGGAGTCTTCGCTGGCGAACTGCGTCCAGTTCAGTGTTCTCTCTCCCACCACCGGATCTGTTCCTCTTCTCAGCAATGGCAAACTCCGCATCGATGAGCAGGCGGAGTCGATGACCATCTATCAAGTGCAGTAAGGTTTGCGCCAACGCACCGCAGGCGCAGAGTTGTTGAGCCCCGCGCTTCAGCGTGGGGAATCGGGGATTCCAACCTTCGTAACGGAGTCCTGTAGGGACGGCGCAAGAACATTGTTGTTGCAGGAATGATCTGCCTCCGATGCATGTTCTTCGTCTGCATGGGCTTTCATCACAGGCTGTGATCGGGGTTAAGGAGAGTAGGATGCGCTTGCCAATCGGATACCCAAAGGCTGTGCTGCTTTCATGCGCAGTGCTGCTGGCTGGTTGCGGCAGCGGAGGCGCGGGCGGCGGCAGCCCAACCCCTGTGCTCAATCCCCAGGCGGCAACGCCGGTGCTCTCGGTCAATACAGGAACCTATACCGCGCTGCAAAGTGTTACTATCTCGGATGCCACTGCTGGAGCAACAATTCATTACACCACCGACGGCAGCACGCCGACAGCGGCCTCGGCAACCTACGCGGCCCCCATTGCTGTTGCTACAACCACCACCATCGAGGCGCTTGCTGTCGCCAGCGACGCAACCAACAGCAGCGTGGCTAAGTCTACCTACACCATTCTATTTCCCTCCGCGCCGCCCATACCGGCGGTGACCGACATCCATCGCGGCTTTATCTATCAGATCGTGACCGACCGTTTTTTCGATGGAGATACAAGCAACGACAATCCCGCCGAGAGCCCCGGTCTTTACGATACCAACGGCTTTACGAACCCGGCGCAGGCGGACTGGCATCTGTATTGGGGCGGCGATCTGGACGGCATCCGTCAGAAGATGAATTACATCAAGTCGCTGGGTGCGGCCGGCATCTGGATCTCTCCGCCGCTCGACGCCATCCGAGAGAATGCCGGCGCAAGCAACGGCGAAACAGCCTATCACGGCTATTGGCCGCGCGACATGATGCGGATCGACGAACACTTCGGCGACGACGCCAACTCCTGGACGGCCTTCGACAACATGGTGACGGCGGCGCACGCCGTGGGGATCAAGGTCTTTGTGGATTTTGTTGCCAACCACACCAACCCCATCGGCGCCGGAGAAGATGGATCTCTCTATGAAAATGGAACCCCGATCACCACTTACTCCACCGATACCGGAGCAACACTCTACTATCATCACAATCCGAACATCGGCAACTACAACGACCGTTATCAGGTGCAGTACTACACCCTCGAAGGTCTGGCCGATCTGGACCAAACCAACCCATGGGTAGACCAGTATCTGAAGAACGCGGTGATGCAGTTGCTGGCCCACGGCGCAGACGGGTTTCGTTTCGATGCCGTTAAAGATGTGAACTGGGGCTGGGCTTACAGTTTAGAAAACACCATTGCCAACTGGAACGGATCACCGACGCTGCCCAACGCCACCGCGCGTCCGTTCATCTTTGGCGAGTGGTCAGAGGGCTCGGGAGACGCTTTGTATCCCGACTCGGTCAAGTACTCCAACAACAGTGGCATGAACCTGCTGGATTACACCCTCTACTACCAGCTTGCCGATGTCTTTGGCAGCGACAAGAGCTTTACGGAGATCGACAACGAGTTGACGTTGGAAGATGCGGGCTCATCGAGCAGCTCTGCGCAGCCATTTACGCAACCCAACGACCTGGTGACCTTTTTCGACAATCACGACAATGCGCGCATCATGACGCTGGGCGCGGATCAGATGGCGATGAAGCAGGCGATCGCCTTTCTGCTCACCTGCCGAGGCGTGCCGGTGCTCTATTACGGCGACGAGCAGTACCTGCACAACGACACCGCCGGCGGCACTGACCCTTATAATCGCAACCCCATGACCAGCTTCAACACGACCGATGCGGTTCTGCTGACGCAATATCTGGCGGCGCTGCGTGCGTCCAATCCGGCCATCGCATACGGAACCATGCAGCAGCGCTGGATCAACGACGATGTCTACATCTACGAGCGCCAGTTGGGCGCAAATGTTGTGCTGATCGCGATCAACAAGAGCCCCACGGCGAGTCAGGCGATCGGCGGCCTGTACACCGATCTGCCTCCGGGAACGTATACCGACTATCTTGCCCAGACCATGGGCGGAACCGGCATTGCAGTGACTGGCACGGCAGGAAGCAATAATCCGGTGACAAACTTTACCCTGCCGCTGCGCAGCGTGTCGATCTGGCTCTCGCAGGGCAGCGTGCCGCCCTCGATTGGCAGCGTTACGCCGCGCGTGGCAAACCCTGGAGCAACGGTAACCATCGACGGGGCCGGTTTCGGCGCGATTGCGGGAACGGTGAACTGGACAGTGGGTTCAACAACCTTGCCTGCAACCGTGACCAACTGGAGCGATGCGCAGATCACCGCCGTGGTTCCCGCGCTTCCCGCTGGAGCAGCCAAGGTGACGGTCACGGAGGGCGCGGCGACCTCCGCCCCAGCGCCGTTTACGGTGAACACCGCTCCGTTGATCCCGGTCGACTTCAGCGTCGCCGGCACACCCATTTTGGCCAGCAGCGACGTCCTTCTGCTCGCAGGCAGCGTGGTGGAGTTGGGCAACTGGGCTGCCGCGTGGAATGCTGCCATTGGCCCCGTCACGATTCCTGCGGCGGGCAGCGGGCTGCAGACGGTTTCGGTCCCAGCGGGGAGCACGGTGCAATTCAAATTCTTCGTCCTGCATGGCGATGGAACGGTGACCAGGGAAGGCGGAGCGAATCATAGCTACGTGATCCCGGCCAGCGGTGTGGGGACGGTCTCCGTGACCTGGCAGAACTGAGCAGAACGGAATGGATGAAACAAAGATGAGATCGGTGGAGACAGAGAGATGAAAAGTTTTACCAATTGCAGTCCTGTTTTGCGGTTTGTTCTGGGCGCGGCGACGATGGGGTCGATGGTGTCGCTCGTTACGGCCCAATCGCCCTCGGGAGCGGCGTCGAGCGTGCGCGCGTTGCCCAACGGAGTCGAGGTTGCAGGGCAGGGCATTACCTATCGGGTGACCGCCTTGCGCGACGATGTGTTGCGGGTGCGGGCGGCCCGCACCGGCAGTTTCTCTGAAGACGCCTCTTGGGCGGTGCTTGACGTGGCCCGCAAGGCAAGCATTGCGGTGACGCCCGAGGCTGACGGCTTCGCCACCAAGGATCTGCGCGTGGCCTTCGATGGCAGCATGAGGCTGACGGTCAGCGATCTGGCTGGGCACATCCTGCAGCAAGACAGCTCTCCGCTCGCTTATCGCGGATCGTCCTTCCGTTTGTATAAAAAGATGGCCGCCGAGGAGCACTTCTTCGGCCTGGGCGACAAGGTGGGTCCTCTCGACCGGCGCAACCAGGCATTCACCGACTGGAATACCGATGCCTTCGGCTTCCAGGAGTCTACCGACCCCATCTACAAGAGCATTCCCTTTTTTCTCTCCTGGAATCAGGGACGGGTGCTGGGCGTGCTCTTCGACAACACCTGGAGAGCCAGCTTCGACTTCGGCAAGGAGTCGGCCAACGAGTATTCCTTTGGCGCTCCCGACGGGCCGGTCGACTACTACCTGCTCTATGGGCCGTCTCCCAAGCAGGTGGTCGAGGATTACGCATGGCTGACCGGGCCTACGCCCCTGCCGCCGCTCTGGTCTCTGGGCTACCAGCAATCGCGCTACAGCTACTATCCTGAATCGAGAGTGCGTGAGGTTGCCGACCGTCTGCGCGCCGACAAGATCCCCGCCGACGCCATCTACCTGGACATTGACTATCAGCAAGACAATCGTCCCTTTACGGTGAATCCGCAGCGGTTTCCCGGCTTCCGCAAGATGATCGCCGATCTGGCCGCGCAGCATCTGCATGTGATCGCAATAACCGATCTGCACGTTGCCAAAATGCCCCACGCGGATTACCCGCCGTACGACACCGGCATGGCCGGCGATCACTTCGTAAAGAATGCCGATGGCTCGCTCTATGTGGGCAAATCCTGGCCCGGAGATTCCGTCTTTCCCGACTTCACCCGCCAGCAAACCCGCGCCTGGTGGGGCGCGCTCTACAAGGACTTTGCCGGTGACGGAATTGCAGGTTTCTGGAACGACATGAACGAGCCGGCTATCTTTGGCGTAGCCACCAAGACCATGCCCGACGAGATACAACATCGCATCGACGAGCCGGGCTTCGCCCGCCGCACGGCCAGCCACTTGGAAATCCACAACGTTCTCGGCATGTTGAACTCCCGCGCCACCTTCGACGGGCTGAAGCAGTTGCAGCCCAACCTCCGTCCCTTTGTCCTCACCCGCGCCAGCTATGCGGGAGGGCAGCGTTACGCGGCCACCTGGACCGGCGACAATAGCTCCACCTGGAACCATCTGCGCCTGACCACGCCCATGCTGGAAAATCTTGGCTTGAGCGGCTTTGCCTTGAGCGGCGCCGACGTGGGCGGTTTTGCCGGCTCTCCGCAGCCCGATCTGCTCACCAAGTGGCTCCAACTCGCAGCCTTTCAACCCATCGACCGCGATCACACCGCCTCGGGAACCAACGACCAGGAGCCCTGGGCCAACGGCCCCGCGCAGGAAGCCATCCGCCGCCGCTTCATCGAAGAGCGGTACAAGCTCCTGCCCTATCTCTACACCACGACCGAAGAGATGTCGCGGACCGGCCTGCCCATTGTCCGCACCCTCTTTCTGGAGTTCCCCAACGCCGCGCGCGACCTGCACCCCATCGATCTCGACGCTCCCGGAGAGTTCCTCTTTGGCCCCGACCTGCTGGTGGCCATGCCTTCATATCCCGACGAAGTGGACAAATACGAGGTGCAACTGCCTCCCGGCATCTGGTACGACTATTGGACCGGGGAGCGCATCGACCGCTCGGCAGGGGTGGAAAGCCGCGACGGAGAACAACTGAAGGGAGTTCAGGCCTCCGCCGCCGCGGCCTTCAAACCCCTGATCGTAGCGCCGAGCGTGGCTGCGCTGCCGATCTACGCCAGAGGCGGATCGATTCTACCCCTCGCGCCGCTGACGCAAAGTACGATGGACAAGCCCGACGGCCCGCTCACCCTGCGCGTCTACGTGGGCGACGGCTGCAAGGGAACCCTTTATCAGGATGACGGCGTCTCCTACAAATTCGAGCAAGGAGATTATCTGCGCATGGAGAGCACTTGCTCGATGGAAGCCAAGGCTCTGCACATTCATATTGGCCCGCACCAGGGCAGCTATCCCGCGTGGTGGTCGAAGATCGCAGTCGAGGTCTATGGATGGCCTTTCGCTGAGGCTCATGCAGAAGTTGGCGGCCAGGCGGTGACGGCTGCCAGAAACGCCTCGACCCAATCCTGGCAAATGCTGGTGCCGGACGACGGCAGGGGAATCGATCTGAACATATGTGCGCGACGACCGTAGTGCTGGCCAAGACAGCGCGTCAGCCGTTTGGTTCGCCTACTCGCCGGATCGCGAGGGCGGACATCTGGTCAGACATGCCGTAACGAGAACGGGAAGGAGATGGCAACCACGAGCTGAAAAATCTGTTCAAGGCCGCGGCGACTTCGGCCGCCGCCTGCAACGGGGTGTTTCACGAGTTTTATCTCGGGCTGCTGAAGAAGAACTTGCAGCCGGAGATGGCGCGGCTGACGCTGGCCCGCAAGATGGCCGCCATCGCGCTGAAGATCTGGAAGAAAGGAGAAGCGTTCGACGCGGACCATTTGAAGATTCAAGCAGCTTGAGCGTATGGTGTGCTGGCTGGAAGCGGAGTAAGACGCAGATTCCAACGGCAACTGAGCGCTCGGGTTCGAGGGTGAGTATCTTTGGCGGGTTTAGAGTCCCCGATAGGGGATCCGTAAACCCCTCGCCTTTAGGCGACGGAA
>CAZBPD010000020.1:0-71218 GCA_964493705.1 uncultured Occallatibacter sp. | reverse complement strand
CGGAGCAAGCTCCATGTCCAATTCTCAGCGATTACAGTTACGGGGTAGTGGCGGATTTGCACCGCGCTTCCCGAACACCAGATGGCACGATTGTATATCCATGCGGACGTACAGTGTCAATCGGGAACATGTGATCGCGGTGAGGAAGATGTCGCAGAGGCCGGATTCTCGGGTACAGATGTCAGTTTTGGCCTAGGTACAGAGGTCTTAGATAAATTACTGACAGATTGTGACTTGTGGAAATCCAAGGGGCCACCGGGTCTTGTAAGTTATTGTGATGCCCAAAATTGTTGGATTTACACGGTGGAAGTCGCAGGTTCAACCACGCATAGCTAGACATTCAATCTCCCACTTGCATGCCTCCCACCAGCGGTCGATATCAGAAATCCGCTGGGCAGCTTTCACGTGCGTTCTGACATGGCCAGCGCCCCATTCAGTTTCTACCCCGTCTGCTCCATTTCTGCTCTATTCGATTTTTGGAGAAGAGCGCTTTCAAGAACTCCCGTATTCTCTATCGCCAGAACGAGATCGGGTGAACGCCATGTTCTTTGTTTTCAATTGATCGCCACATTCCCAAGCTGAATGTCGCCGGTTCGATCCCGGTCTCCCGCTCCAAAGAATCAATAACTTACATGATTTCCTGAAGCTCAGGATCGGCTTTCACCCCAGTTTCACTCCGTTAAGTGCTGTGTACTGCCTTTTCAAGCTGGTTGGCCGCACCCACCTTTTTGTTGAACGCCGACTTGGTGTAGACGTCCAGACTCACCCCCATTCCGTGTCCACGTTGGTCGGCTGCAACTTTGGGATCGATTCCTTCATCCTATCCGAGGCTGGCGTGGGCGCTGGCATTTTCTTTTGCCCGCGCCATTCAGCAGCCGGCTTTGGAGATATGGCAGGGACACAAGACAAATGTTTGGGCGGCACAGAAGGCCTTGTATCATCGTGCCCGCTGCAATATGGCAGCACGCAACGGAGAATACTCATCGGATATGGAGAAGCAATGACCGGTAGCAAGCACAACCTGGAAGGAAATAGCGGTGACAGGGGTGAGACCGATCCCGGTCCTCACTGGAGACGGATGGATCGTGACTGGAGATTCTGGGTAGGAGCTGTCTTTATGGCTGCCGCGCTCGCGATCTATGTTCTTAGTGGCGACCTAGCGTGGGTTCCGCGCGGCGTGCCGAGGCACTCGCTTCCATAGGGATCTAAAACAAGGGTTCTGCCCCATTCAATGGTCGCATATCCCGCTAATCCGTCTCCGCAACAAATGGCAGGCGACATTGCTTTCAATGTCAAGGCGCAAAAGACGAAAAGGAAGAACAGCGCATGATGCAAATTCAGTTGTACCCTTTGCGCTTCGAACCCACCTATCAGTATCGGCTGTGGGGCGGCAGGCGCTTGTCTAACCTGCTTTCCGCGCTACTGCCGGGTGACGGTCCTATTGGTGAAGCGTGGCTACTCAGCAATCGCGACGATCATCAAAGCCAAATTGCCAATGGCCCGCTCAAAGGGCAGACCATCGGTGAATTGATGGAGCAGTACCGTGACCAACTGATGGGGCAGTTGGCCTCGCGCTTCCGCCGCTTTCCGCTGCTTCTCAAGTTTCTGGATGCGCGTCAAATGCTTTCTGTGCAGGTGCATCTGTGCAGCGAACGGCGCCGCTACAGGCCGAGTGAGGTGTTCCTTGGCACCCCATAGCAACTGGTGGCCCGGCCCATGAGGTGGGAGGCAAGATGAACGGCCATCGCAATCAGCACCGGGTTACTTGTCATTCCAGAACCGGGATGGTTGGCAGTGCCAGTTCCTTGAACCGGACGTCCGTGCGCACCTCCCACGTAATCTCCATTTTTCCTCACAGACAAGAACATCTAGCTTGTTCAACGCTGCGTTGGGTTCAGGGATCAAGAGAGTCGCCTCATGGTTGAACAGACGATTGCCATGGGGCGAGGTGGATTTTTCTTAGCTTGACGGAGGAACAGTGCGCCAAGCTGAAAGCCCGTCGATACAAACGGTGGGGAGTTTTCAATTATCGGGCCGGCATGGACTCGCACTCCTTATAATGCGAGATGAAATGGCTGAAACCCTCTATGCATCGGCTTCTGCAGCACAGATCTACCTTGCACCAGGGCTTGTGTGGATTCGTGACCGCTGAAGCGAACGATTGTGCGACGCCAACCGCTCCGATTTACAGGAACCCCGCGCATGACTCCCTCCGAGTACCGTCCCCGTAATCTCCGCAGCGACATCATCTTCACCTTCGCTCTGGCTTTGGCCTGCTACCTTGCCTGGCTGATCCGGGACGCGCTCATTTTGTTGTACGTCAGCGCTCTCTTTGCGGTCGTGCTCAGTCCCGTGGTGCGCTTCACTTCACTCCTCCACATAGGCCGTTGGCAGCCATTCAAAGGCTCCGCCGTCCTGATTCTCCTTCTCACCGCTGCCGCTTCGCTAATCGCATTTGCTTCCCTTGCCCTTCCTCCAGTCATACGCGATCTTCAGGAGTTTGCGTGTGAGATGCCCATGCGTCTCCCAGAGATTCTGGAAAAGGCCAAGCAGATCCCCTTCGCTCAACATCTGGATACCGCTGAGTTCAGCTCCAGGCTGCAGGATTTCGCCAGCCAGGCAGCCTCAGTGGTGTTGTTCTCCATCAAAAACTGGGCGGCCAACTTGTTCGATCTCATCATGGGCATCATCCTGGTGGTCTACTTTATTGAGGAAGGCGACCACGCGTACCGCTGGTTTCTCTCCTTTTTCCCTCCTGAACGCCGGGATCGGCTCGACCTAACTCTACGGCGGGCAGAACTTCGCATCGGAAAATGGCTACTCGGCCAAGGAAGCCTGATGCTCATCCTGGGCTTCTCCAGCACCATCGTGTTTCTCGGCCTTCATGTTCGCTACGCCTATGCGCTGGGGGTACTGGCCGGTTTGTTGAATATCGTGCCCGTGTTGGGGGCGGCCATCTCCATCGCGCTGGCCATCATTGTGGCCGCCATCGACTCCTGGGGTAGCGCCCTAGGCGTGGCGATTTTCTACCTAATCTACATGCAGGTTGAGAATTCATTTCTCACCCCCCGCATCATGAAAAACAGCGTCGATCTGCCCGCCCTGGCAATTTTGGTCGCGCTCCTTCTTGGCTCCGCGCTGGAAGGAATCCTCGGCGCCATGGTCTCCGTCCCCACCGCCGTCCTGGTTGCAGTTCTAGTCGAGGAATATCTCGTTCAAAAAGGTCCATCGGAAGCATCTCTAGGGTGAAGTCCTCGCCTGCAGAAAAAAAGGAGAGGCAGTGCCTCCCATTTGAGGTGGCCCAGGGCCGGCCTGACGCCAAAGTAACCAAACAAAAACCGTGATTCTGGGCGGCTCCCATCCTTTGCTTTGGAGAGGATGGATTGGAATCGCGCCCGGCTAAGGTAAAGTACCTGTTGGTCGTGGACGATAGGGAGAGAGCACATAAAGCGTGACGCTCATCATTCAGTGAGACAGAGGAGAGAATCCGCCTGGAGTCGTTCTTTGACACCTCTCCAGGAGGTTTCTGACGTTCACAAGGAAATGACGCAATCGATTGCTCCGAAACATGTACCTTTTTGGCCACCGGGATTTTCCTTGACGTCGCGTTGAATTGACATACCTTAGAGGCACCGTCTCCACCGGTCTTTTGGACCACCGAGAAGAACATGCTGGGACAAAGCTGGAGCGAGACAAATCCTGACCCACTGCGGCCTATATGAGGACTAACGTCTCTGACGGATCGTGTTCCAGAGGGCTTCACAATTTAGAGGTGGGCGTTTACGCAGTTCGACTGTACAGATTGACTGTATATATGAGATATTGATCTGGTGAGCAATCGAAAACCATCCATTCAGATTGGACTTGCTTCGACGCTTGCTGCTGAAATTCGTTCGGTAGCCCGTAAGCTCAAACTGCGTTTACGCGAACATGGAGGGCGCGACGACCTGACTCCGTCACAAATCGCTGTAGTTCTTCGATTGGAGAAGGACGGCTCGGCAACAGTTTCAAGCCTGGCGCGAGCGGAAGGAATGCGACCGCAGTCCATGAGCGCTATCGTTACACCGCTGCAAGAATCAGGCCTCGTGAGCGGTTCCCCTGACCCGAGTGATGGCAGACAAACTCTGATCTCTCTCACCCCTAAATGCCTAAAGCGGCTCCAGAATGGCAGGGCAGCGAGACAGGACTGGCTTACCGCTACCATCTCGCAGAAGCTCTCTGCAGCCGAGCAAGAGAAGCTTCAGGCGGCGCTCGAACTGATTACGCGACTTGTTGATAAATGAACTTTGGTCTTGGCGAAACAGTGTTCTCAAAGGAATGATTTCTCGCCGAAAAAGGAGTACTGCATTATGAATTGGCTTTGGCTTTTTTCGTACTTTTTTGGGGGAGTCTTTGCAGCAAACGCCATTCCTCATATTGCCGCTGGCACGATGGGACACCCCTTTCAAAGCCCTTTTGCAAAACCATCCGGCAAAGGGCTCTCCTCAGCTACGGTGAATGTCGTCTGGGGATTCTTCAACGCCGCGATTGGATATATGCTGGTCGCGCACGTCGGTGCTTTCCATCCACGCACGACAAACCACATCCTCGCGTTCGGTCTGGGCGCACTGCTCATCAGCATCTTTTCGGCGCGGCACTTCGGCCAGTTTCATGGAGGCAACACACCGTCGCGCCCATGATAAACACTGTGACCGTGACATTTCGATCCCTGAGAAGCTTCAACTTTCGCTTGTGGACGGCGGGTGCTCTGGTGTCTAACGCTGGTACGGGGATGCAGCGCGTCGCTCAGGATTGGCTTGTGCTGACGCAACTGACCCATCACAATGCGACAGCGTTGGGGATGGTGATGGGTCTGCAGTTCGCTCCGCAGCTTATGTTTCTGCCTTGGACCGGATTGGCTGCGGACCGCCTCAATCAGCGCAAGCTCCTGATGCTGACGCAGGCAACGATGGGCGTATTTGCGCTCGTCCTGGGAGTTCTCACGATTGCTGGGGCCATTCGGCTCTGGCATGTGTATGTGCTTGCCTTCCTGTCTGGCTCCGCTGCTGCGCTGGATGCACCGGTGAGGCAGACCTTCGTGGCAGAGATGGTCGGCGATGAGGACCTTCCCAATGCCGTGGCATTGAACTCAACCTCCTTCAACGCTTCCCAGATGATTGGTCCAGCAGTTGCCGGTGTGCTGATTGCAACGGTTGGCATCGGCTGGGCTTTTCTTCTCAATGGGCTCTCGTTCGCGGCAGTGCTGATCTCGATGTCGTTCTTCCGTCTCTCGGAGTTGCGTACAAGCGTCAGAGCGCATCGCACTTCCTCTGGATTTCTAGAAGGGCTTCGCTACGTGTGGAGCAAACCGGACCTCCGGGCAATCCTGGTGATGCTGTTTCTGATCGGCACTTTTGGATTCAACTTTCCGATCTTCATCTCGACGATGGCCGTGAATGTCTTCCACTCCGACGCACGCGCTTTTGGCCTGCTTTCGTCCATCTTGGCCGTGGGCTCAGTTTTGGGAGCGTTGTTTGCTGCCGGGGGAAGGAGACCTGGCTTGGTGTCTCTATCGATGGGCGCCGGTGTCTTAGGGCTGGGCTTTATTATGGCCGCGCTCGCGCCGGGGTACTGGTGGTTTGCGGCAGCCCTCGCAGTCAGCGGCGCGGCTGCTCTGACCGTGACCAACGGCACCAACAGTATCATGCAGCTCTCGACAGAAACCTCCATGCGGGGCAGGGTGATGGCACTTCGGGTTGGCGTCGCACTTGGAGGAATGACGATCGGCGCTCCTATCGTCGGCTGGGTTGCCAACTACTTTAGTCCGCGCTGGTCGCTGGCAGTGGGTGCCGGTGCGTGTTTTACTGCCGCCTTGGTCGCAGTGTACGTATTGTCCACCAAAAAGAACCGCTGGTCGTCTAATTCAGCCGTGTGAAGTCGCGATATTGACAGGAGTAATGTGCCCCACCGCTGGCTGGGTCCGAAAACGATTCCGAACCTGTAGAGATTTTGGCGTTATAGCGCTCTGTATCGCGGAGAAGGCTTGTGGCTTCTTCCGCCCGCCGTGGCCCAAGATCCGCGCCACGGCGATGGACGTGTTGTCGTAGAGAATGCGCGTAGGCGCCCCGCCGAAGTACTGGAAGGCATGCACGTGCGCATCGAGAAACGCCTCCGTGGTCTCGGCCGGATAAGCCCGTACGAAGCAATCGTCGGAATGGGGAAGATCGAAGACCATGAAATGCGCCTTCTGCTGCACGCCGCCAATCACCGCCAGGGCCTCGCCGAAGTCGCCCTGCGCCTCGCCCGGAGCATGGCTCAGCGGAATGAACATCTCCTGCGCGGAGACCTTCGACTGGCGCAGGTAGTCCTTCACGATGGTGTAGCCTCCGCTGTACTGATGCTCGTCGCGCAGACGATCGAAGATCCGCTTGGCGGTGTGCCGTTGCTTGTCTTCTTCAAGAATGGCGTCGATGACGCCTTGCCACGGACCCAGCTTGGGTCGCCGCACCAGCTTCTGACTCCGGTAACCAGGCGGCAAAGAATACTCCTGCATCTTCCCAATCGTCTTCCGCGCCAGCCCGGGGTCCCCACGGACAGGTCTTCGTCCGTGGGGTGGAGACCAAACTCCCGAGCCACCGCCCGCCGGCTCTTGCCTTCAACCAGAACCGCCCGTCGCACTCGCGCATAGAGTTCCACCGTGTACATGCCTCCTGTATCCCACAGAAAACACAAATCCTCGCGGCGCTGAACCTGGTTCGGCAACCACAAACTGATCGCTTCTCTGTGAAAACTGAATATGGCAGATGGTCTACTTTTGCGCCGCCACAAAAACCCGCTCACGCGGCGTTCTGTGGTCTATTTTTGCTCCGCCGCTTATACCGTTTTTCCTTAACATCATTCATCGCCGATCTCTGGCCCCTGATCCCTCGTCAATCCCTGATTCTCTTCTTGATCTCGATATTGAGGCGCTTGATCTTCTGGTTGAGCGTGGATAGAGGGATGCGGAACTGCTCGGCGGCGTCGGTCTGGTTCCAGTTGCAGCGCTCCAGCTTTTCGACAATGATGCGGCGCTCGATGTCTTCCAGAATGTCGAAGAGCGAGGCGTTGGGATTGTGTTCGAGCAGGGCGTCCTGGAAGCTGCGGCCGGTAATGTGGCCGGGTAGAAGCTCCGATCCGATGATCGGGGCGTTGGACAGGACCACGCCGCGCTCGATGCAGTTCTCCAATTCGCGCACGTTGCCGGGCCACTCGTAATCCATCAGGGCGCGCAGGGCGTCGGGGGAGAGCTTGCGCGGGGCGAGGCCGTTTTCGGCGGTGTAGAACTCGAGGAAGTGCTGGGCGAGCAGGGGAATGTCTTCGCGGCGGGCGCGCAGTGGGGGCAGATCGACGGTGATGACGTTGAGGCGGTAGAAAAGGTCTTCGCGGAACTGGCCGTCGCGCACTGCCTGACGCAGATCGATGTTGGTGGCGGCGATGATGCGCACGTCCACCTGAATCTCCTGTACGCCGCCCAGGTGCATGAAGCGGCGATCTTGCAAGACGCGCAGGATCTTGGCCTGGGTGTCCATGCCCATGGTGGCGATCTCGTCGAGAAAAAGGGTACCGCCGTTGGCTACTTCGAAGAGGCCCTTTTTGGAGGCAACGGCGGAGGTAAAGGCGCCCTTGACGTGGCCGAAGAGGGTGGATTCGAGCAACTCCGAGGGCATGGCGCCGGTGTTGATAGGGACGAAGGGCTTGTCCTTGCGCGGGGAGTTGGCGTGGATGGCCTTGGCGATGAGTTCCTTGCCAGTGCCGCTTTCGCCCTGAATCAGCACTGTGGAGCGCGAGGGCGCGACCTGGGCCACCAGATCGAAGACGCGCAGCATGATCTCGCTTTTGCCGACGATGTTGTGGAAGTTATAGCGCTGCTTGAGGGTGCGCTTGAGCTGGACGTTCTCTTCCTCAGCCTTGCGGCGGGCCACGGCCGAGCGGATGTCGGCCAGCAGCTTCTCGTTGTCCCAGGGCTTCTGGACGAAGTTCTCAGCCCCGGCGCGAACCGCCTCGACGACGTTATCCACGGTGCCGTAGGCGGTAATCATGATGACCGGCAGGGCGGGCTGGCGCTCCTTGATCTGGGGCAGCAGTTCCATGCCGCTCTGGCCGGGCAGGGCCAGGTCGAGCAGCACCAGATCGAAGCTTTCCTGATCGAGAATGCGCAGTCCCTCTTCGCCGTCCACGGCCATCTTGACCGTGTAGCCCTCCAGGGTGAGCAGGACTTCGAGCGATTCGCGAATGGCGGCCTCGTCGTCGATGACCAGAATGCGGGCATCGACCTCGGAGAGAGCGGAAGCGGGCAGATTCAAGGGCAGTTCGACTTCAGGCATGAACGGAATTCCTCAGCAGCGGAAACTCTAAATGAAAGGTTGTGCCGGCGCCGACGGCGCTTTCGACGTGGATCTTGCCGGCGTGCTCCTGAATGATGCCGTAGGATACGGAAAGTCCCAAGCCGGTACCGCGCCGCTCGCCGGGTTTGGGGGTAGTCTTGGTGGTGAAAAACGGGTCGTAGATGCGTTTCAGATGCTCGGGAGCGATGCCCGCGCCACTGTCGGCGACCAGAGCCTCGACGTGTCCGTTGGCTTGGGTGAGCACGCGCAGTTGGCCGCCGGCGGGCATAGCCTCTTTGGCATTCAACAAGAGATTCAGAAAGACCTGTTGCAATTTGCCGGGGTTGCCGTGAATGGGTGGCAGCGCGTCGGCAAGTTGCAGATCGACGGTGATGCGGGCGGTCTTGAACTGGTGCTCCAGCAACGAGAGCGTATCGCGGATGACCTGGTTGAGATTGGTCTCGCGGAACTCCGTAGTTGAGGTGCGGGAAAAATTCAGCAAGCCGTTGGCGATCTCGGCGGCGCGGAAGCTCTGCTGCACGATCTTGTCCAGCACCGGCGCCAGGCGCTCGTCGCCCTTCAACTGCTTGGTGAGCATCTGCGCATAAGAGCTGATAACGGCCAGCGGAGTGTTGATCTCGTGGGCCACGCCAGCCGCCAACAGGCCGATGGAGCTGAGCTTGTCGGCCTGGGCCAGTTGCGACTCCAGGGAGACGCGCTCGGTGATGTCGTCGACCAGGATGATGCGGCCCACCGGGACGAAGTCGCGAGAGAGCAGCGGGGCGATAGCGATGTTGGCTACGCGCTGCTCGCCGGCGCGGGTCAGCAGCGGAAATTTGTAGAGATGATGAACGCCGGGATCGTTGCCGAAGCCCGCGACGGCATCCACGAACTCCCGCGGGAATACATCGCTGAGCGCCTGGCCCAGGGCTTCGCCGCGGCTCAATGCGTACATGGCCTCCATCTGCGCGTTCCAGCTCTCGATGCGGCCTTCGAGATCGAGGGCGAGAATGCCTACGTTGATGGATTCGACGATGTTCTCGTTGAACTCCTTGAGGCGCTCGAACTCGGCGATCTTGGTCTCCAGGCGGCGATAGAGACTGGCGTTGTGCAGAGCGATGCCGATGTAGCTGGCCAGGGATTCGAGCAATTCGACATCCTCGCTGGAGAGGAAGTCGCCGCCAATGGTGCGGCCCAGGCCGATGACGGCGATGGTGTGGGTGGCCGATCCGTCTTGCACGCGACAGGGGAGATAGTAGTTCAGGTCGAGCAGGGCGGCGGTGCGCTGCTCATCGGCGGGCAGATGCACAGCCTGCTGGGCGTTTTCGAGGAAGATGTGGGAGTGGCCGGCGGCTTCGTCGAAGTTGAGAAAGCCCAGCGCCAGGCGCTCGGTGTACTGGCGTTCCTTGCGCAGTTCGACGGGCAGGCCGTGCGCGGCGGCGAGGCGAATCTGCCCGGATTCATTGACCAGGAAGACGGCCACGCGGGCCACCAGCAGGGTGCGGGGCAATTGCTCGACGATGGAGCCGAGCAGGGCTTCAAGATCGGTCTCGGAGTTGAGCCCGCGGCCGAACTCGACCAGAGCCTTGCGGTAGTCGTAGCGATGGCGGTCAAAGACCTTGTCGACCCAGAGTTGAATGCGGCGCTTGAGGGGGTCGAAGGCGGCCGCGGAGAGAACGATGGAGAGCGCCAGGCTCCACTCGCGCACCGACTCCGGTACGTTGGTGTGCACCAGTTCGGCAATCAGTGCGATAACGCCGAAGTAAGTCACCAGCAGTACGCCCGTGGCCAGGGTATACGCCACGCCGCGCTTGAAGATCAGGTCGGTGTCCATCAGCCGGTAGCGGACGATGGCCCAACTGAAGGTCAACGGCAGAAAGACGATGGAGAAGCCGGCAACATGGGTCAGCAGGCTGGGCATCTGCAGGTCGAAGAGGAAGGGAATGGCGTAAAAGAGGGTAAAGGGCAGCACCGCCAGCAGCGCGCCGCGGGTCAGCCATTTCAACTGCTGGCGCAACAGGGGCGTATCGGCCTGACTATAACTGCGCAGGAAGAGGATGGCGGTCAGCACATAGTATGCGGCGTCGTAGGCGGTGTCGGTCTGCTCCATGCGGTGCAGGAGCAGACCGGTGGCCTGCCAAAAGTGGATGGCCCAGATCCACAGAACGATCAGGCCGGCTGCCGGAGCGTAGACCACGGGCAACAGCCAGCGGCGCTTGAGCATCTTCAGCCGCTCTTCGGGGAAGCTCAGGGCAAAATGAAGAAAGAGCGCCGGCTGCAAAGCTTCGGCCAGGCGATTGCACCAGAAGACGGCTTGGTCCCATTGATCCCAATGGCCCGCTTCATCCATTGCACCGGTGTATTTGAGCGCATACAGGGCGAACGAAACCAGGCAGAAAAGGTAGAAATGGGTGGCGCGCAGCGCCGTCCAGCGGCGGAAGAGGACGAAGATGCCGATAGCTAGATAAATCAACCCAATCAGCCGCTGGCCCTGTTGCAGGCTGCGGTCGGCGGGCTCGGGAATCACCTCGACCGGGGTGTCCAGGCGGATGCCGTCGCGGGTGATGAGGTAATAGATCTTGATGTAGCTGCCGCTGCGGTAGAGAGCCGGCTCCAGATCGGAAACCCGTTGAATGGGGATGGAGGGAACCTTCTTCAGCCCTGTAAGCTGGTCGCTGGAAGGCTCGGTGGAAGTCTCTTCGGTGGACTCCATCAGCAGATTGCGTTTGCGGACGTTTGCCCCCTGACCGGAGTCGGGCGGCAGCACCTTGACCCCGGTGAGCAGATCGTGGGGCTGGATGCCGGCGCGCAGGCCGGGACTCTGGGGCAACACCCTGACCGCTTCCAGGCCGCCCGCCGCTTCACGCCACCACACCCCATCGTCAGGCTGCTGAAAGTGGCTCTCCTGGCGGAAGTTCAGAATCGCCAACAGGAAGAGTACAACTGTGGCCAAGGCCAGCAGCATCGCCTGCAACCGATTAATGAGACTTGTCTCCATGGGGATTCGCTCTGCGTTAGCCTCTTGCTTAGCACGTTGGTTGCCATGCACAGAGGCTCTGTCCCACTCCCAGCGACTGAAGGACAACCGATAGAGAATATGCAGGATAGAGACGGTTCAGGGGGAGAATCGTCAACTAGTCGAGGACATATCTTCAGAAAAAAAGTAAGAGAAGTCGCTCAGTATACAAAAAATGGAATGACGATATGATAAAACGTATCGTTTTAAGACAGCAGGCGTACAGCACTTTGTCGGGCGCACCGAACGGGTTCGCCATTCTCAGCGCTGGCCGTAGGTCGCCTGTGGCCCGTGCTTGCGCTGGTAGTGGTGTTCGCCAACGTAAGCGGGAATGCCGGCGGGATCGGCGCCCAGCAGGGTGCTGCGGTAGGCCATGCGAGCAACATACTCGAGGACATCGGCGGCGTAGACGGCCTCAACGGCGGTTCTACCCCAGGCAAAGGGAGCGTGGCCGGCGACCAGCACGCCAGGGACCGCCAGGGGGTCAAGGTTGCCGGCACGGAAGCGGCGCACGATGACCGCGCCGGTGTTGCGCTCGTAGGCCTCGGCGACCTCCTCGGCGGTGAGGATCTCGGTTACCGGCACGGGTCCATGAAAGGTATCGGCGTGGGTGGTGCCGAGGCAGGGAATGGCGCGATTGGCCTGGGCCCAGGAGGTGGCGAACTCGGAGTGGGTGTGCACCACGGCGCCGATCTGGGGGAATTCGCGATAGAGCAGGCAGTGAGTGTCGAGATCGCTGGAGGGGCGCAGCGATCCCTCGACGATGCGGCCGTCGAGATCGGTGAGGACCATATCGGCCGCGGTCATTGCGGCATAGGGAACGCCGCTGGGCTTGATGACCACCAGCGATTGGCCGCGGTCGATGGCGCTGACGTTTCCGAAGGTGTGCGGAGCCAGACCGCGGCGGGCGATCTCGCGGTTGGCCTGGAGAACTTCTTCGCGGAGCGACGGGAGCAGCATGGCGGCGGGCCTCGGGGAGTAGTTGGGAAGCGTTTACTACCGCAGTCTAACAGCCAGGAAGGGTTTAGCTTGCCTTTTGCTCTGCACGGCTTGCCACAATGCATTCCCGATTCATCGCTGATTGCCGCGCGGTAGATGAATTGCGCGCCGTGCTGTAAACTTGCGCCCAGTGCGGGCGTCTACCTGAGTGATGGCAGCCGGCACAGTATTGGAAGCGATGACGATGGAGACGGCGCAGGCAGTGGCCGCCGAGGAATTCGCGCAGATTGTGCAGAGCCACCGGCCGCAGATCTTCCGGTTTCTGCTGGCCTCGACGCGAGACGTGGATCTGGCCGAGACGCTGACCCAGGAGTGTTTCCTGAAGGCGCATCGGAACTGGTCGAGCTTCCGCGGTGAGTCCAGCGCCATGACCTGGCTGATGCGGATCGCCATCAACCTGCAGAAGGACCACTGGCGCAATCGCCGGATGCAGTTCTGGCGGTTGACGCAGACCAATGCCGTGGACCTGGATGAGGCCAGCGAATGGCTGCCGGGTGGGGAAAGCTCTGCGGAACAGCAGATGCTGGCCAAAGAGCAGGTCGAGCACGTGTGGAAGGCTGTGAAAGGGCTCAGCGAGCGGCAGCGGACGGTCTTTCTGCTGCGCTTTGTGGAAGAGCGGGATTTAAGCGAGATTGCCCAGGCCACCGGGCTGAGCGAGGGAACCGTCAAGGCGCATCTTTCTAGGGCGTTGGCGCGGGTGCGGACGGAGTTGGGGGGCAGACGATGAGTTTTTTGAAGCAAAACGTGCAACAGACAGAGCGGATCGGCGGACGCGGCGACGAGTTGGATCTGGGTCTGGAACCGGAATTGGAGCAGGCGCTCGACGCCTTCCGCTTGAGCGTTCACGCTCTCAGCGAGGCTGCCTATAGCCGCCCGCGCACGGTTACAGTCCTTACCCACCGCCGGGTATGGCGGCAGGCTGCCGGCTGGGCGCTGGGATGCGTGTTGACGGCGGGAATCGTCTCGACGGGTTTCTATGAGCAGCACCAACGCCAGGTCGCGGCGCAGAGAGCGGCGCAGCAGGCGGAGCAGAATCGTTTGGCCGCGCAGCAGATGCGCGAGCAGCAGATGCGCGAAGAGGATGAGTTGCTGGCCAAGGTGGACAGCGACGTAGCGCGCGAGGTTCCCAGCGCCATGGAGCCGTTGGCTCAATTGGTCGCAGAGGATGAATCGGAGTAAGAATGAGGGCCGGGCGGGCGGATCGTACGACAGGCAAGCCGGGTTGACACATTTTGGAAGTGAGCATTGCACCCTCGGCTTAAAGAGGGGGAGGAGACGGGAATGAAGGCATCGATGGCAGTTCGGTTGGGAGTAACCATTGCGGCGCTGTTGCCCTGGACGATGGCGGCACAGGCGCCGATGGGCGGCCCAGGGCAGGGAATGGGACCGGGGTTCGGACAGCACCGCCCTCCCTTTGAACGGGCGCTCGGCCCGCAAGGCAAGAGCGAACGGTTTTGGAACAAGCCCGAGGTGATCGAGAAGCTGAAGCTCACGGACGATCAGCGCAAGGCGATGGACAAAATTCTGCTCGATCACCGGACGACGCTGATCGATCTACGCGCCAATGTGGACAAGGCGGAACTGGTCATGGAGCCGCTGATGGGCGAGGAGCAGCCCAACGAAGCCAAGATCCTGGCCCAGATCGACAAGGTGGCCCAGGCCCGGGCGGAGCTGGAGAAGGCCAATGCGCGCTTCCTGCTGGCGCTGCGCGGCCAGTTGAAGCCCGAGCAGTGGAAGAGCTTGCAGGAGATGCGCGCCGCCCGCCAGGAACATCGTGGCTGGGGCGGGGAGGGCAAGGGTCCGGGCGGCCAGCAGCGCGAACACCTCTATCGCCAGGGGCCACCAGCACCGCCGGCGGGTGGACCGCAGAGTCTGGACCAAAGTGCTCCCGATCCAGACGCGGCCGGCTCCGGCTTGGGCGCCGAATAGTTGGATCGGGCTCGCGCCAGGGAGAGAGCTTCGCTCCCCAGCTTGGAGCGGGCGACTGATCGGAGGTTGTTACAGGCAGAGAAAAATGCGGTTGAAGTCAAACCATGGCGGCGGGAGAGAGATCTCCAGCCGCCGATTTTTTTGGTTTGGCAGCGAAAAGCGCCGGGCAAATGAGAGGACTCTTATGCTGGAACAATTTCAAGGGCAAAAAGTGAAGCGAAACGCGACAAATAAACTGTAGCGAAACAGAACTGCAAGTAGATCAAAACAATACATCTAATGACTTATAACGAGACAGAGTGGACGAGTACGATACGAATATGTACGAAAAACATTCAGAAAGTGACTAAAGATATTCCCCCAGGCTCCGATGAGATGTGCAAATGCAGTAGCGCCCATGCTCAGCCGCCAGAAATTGGCAAAAAGAAGAAATGAGCGGCGAGCAGGCGCGAACAAGGCGTTCGAGAAGGAGCATCTCCCATGGCCCTCGGTGTATTGAACAATCTGTCAGCGATCTACGCAGAGAACAACCTGAACAATACGAGCAAGAGCTTGCAGACCGTGCTGCAGCAATTGTCGTCAGGTTCCAAGATCAACTCCGGAGCGGACGATGCCGCGGGGCTTTCGCTGGTGAATGGCCTGGAGGCCAACTCCCAAGCCCTGATGCAATCGGAGACCAACGCAACCGAGGGCGTGGGGCTGCTGGAAGTGGCCGACGGCGCTCTTTCGCAGGTGACGAGCCTGCTTGACCGCGCCATTACGCTGGCTACGGAAGCCTCCAACGGCACGCTCAACTCCTCGCAGGAGGCGGCGGCCAATCAGGAGTACACCTCCCTGATGTCGGAAATCAACAACATTGGATCGACGACCACCTACAACCAGCAGCAGGTTTTTACCGGCAGCACGGTGGCGATCTACACGGGCGACTCCTCGACGGCGGGCTCTTCGATCGACGATCTGAAGATCCATACGCTCTCCGAGTCGAGCGTGGGCGATACCGACGGGCAGATGTCGTACAGCAGCGGTCAGGACAACGTCTTCATCGACCTGTCCAACGACGGCCACAATGCGGCTGTCACGGACACTCTGAACGCCAGCGGCGCGACGACTATCAGCGTGGGTTATATCTCCAAAGGCTCGCAGGGCGCGCTGACCCAGGCTACGGCCGAGATCAGTGTGGGCTCGGGCACCAACTATGCCAACACCGCTCAGGGTCTGATCAGCGCCATCAATAACTCCGGGCTGGGCCTGACGGCCACCTTCTCGACGGCAGCGGCGGCGGGCGCGGCGGCGGCGGCGACAGCCTCGGCGGCCAGCGACGGCAACGGCAGCGAGATCGATACCGGCATCGAGATCTCGGCGCAGGGCATCGGCACGGGGACCAACGGCCCGGGCGTCATCGGCGCCCTGTCGCTGCCCACGACGGATACGCTGGGCGGTACGCTGACCATCGTCGGCTCCGACGGCAACAATCACAACATCACGCTGGGCAAGGCCAACGCCACTGACACCCTGGCCAACCTGGAGTCGACCATCAACAGCGCCGGCTACGGGGTGACAGCGACGCTGAATCAGGCGGGAACGCAGTTGACCTTTACCACCGCCGATTCCAAGGTCTCGGTCTCGGCCTCGGACCTCACCCAGAACACCCTGCCGAGCTCGGCGACGACCATGGTAGGGGATTCCGGGCTGGGATCGTTGACCGTGGGCAACGCCAGCGATACGCTGAGCGGTTCGCTGCAAATCACCGAGGGTGTGGACGGCGCCAACACCGTCACTCCCCTGGCACTGGGCACCGTGGGGTCGACCGACACCCTGGCCAACCTGGCGAATACGATCAACAAAAATGTCAACTACGGCATCACCGCCACGCTCAACAGCACCGGTACCAGCCTGAGCTTCTCCAAGTCCGTCAACGATCCGGGAACCCCGGCCATCAGCGGTTCGAATATTGAAGACCAGGCTCTGCCGAAGGTTGTTACGGGCGGCACCTTGGGTTCGATGGCGGTGGCATCGGCTGGCGATACACTCTCGGCCGGTACGCTGACCATCACCTCGGGTCTGACCGGTCTGCCGACGACTCTGACACTCGGCACGACTACAGGCACGGCCAAGACCGACACCCTGACCGATCTGGCCCAGACCATCAACAATGGCAGCTTCGGCATCACCGCGGATCTGAGCGCGGATGGCACCACCCTGACCTTCACCCAGACCAGCGGCGCGGATACCGCGGCCATCAGCGGCACCGGGACCGACGTGACCTATACGACGGTGACCAATCCGATCAGCGTGATAACGGGCGATACGCTGGGTTCGATCGCGCTTAATGGCCCCAATGACGTCATGTCGGGCGGTACTCTGAACGTAACGACGGCCAGCGGCGCATCCGAATTCGTGGTGCTCGGTCCAGCCGTCCCTGTCACCCATCCGGCTGCGACCAACACCTTGGCCAGTTTGGCTAACTACTTCAACACCGGCGCCGGATCGTCCTGGGGAATCACCGCCACTGTCACCGGTTCCACATTGACCTTCACCGGATCGGGCTTGGCTGCCATCAACGAAAGCGAGACGATTCCCGGCACCCCCACGATCGACACCACTCCCGCGCTGCCGCCTTCCACCAACGTTGTCGCCGGCACCGGCAGCACGCTAGGAAGCCTGACCGTCCTCAATGCGAACGAGGGATTGACCTCGGGCACCCTGAGCATTGTGCAGGGCAGCAATGGCGCCACCGTCCCGCTCGCCCTGGGCACCGTGGGCAGCACGGATACTCTCGCCAACCTGGCCTCGACCATCAACAACACCGCGGCCTACGGCATCCAGGCTACGCTCAGCCCCGATGGCACAAGCCTGGTCTTCACTGCCAAACCGGACCAAGTCAACCCCCCGAGCATCACCTCCGGCACGGTTGTGGAACAGCCGGACCTGGGACTCGGCTCGACGCTGGGATCCTTGACGGCTGGGAATATGTCAACCGACAACATCAACGATACCTTCACGGGGGTTCTCACCATCCAAGAAGGCCTCGATGGCGCCAACAGGGTAACAGACGTTCCCATCACCAATCAGACGCTGGAGCAGATTGCCCAAACGATCAACAATGGCGGCTACGGCATCACCGCTACGCTCAATCAGGCATCGAGCAACAGTGTTGTCGGCAACACGGACGGCGGCGTGACAGCAGCCTCGGGCGGCACGGAAATCGCCGCCGGCACGGTGCTGACCTTTACCCAGAGCACCGGGGACAAGGGCACCGCCAGCATTACCAACAACAATGTCATCCTCGATACCGCGCCCTCGGGCTCTGTGCAGACCCCAACCGCTACCCTCGGCGCAGCGGATGGCGCGGGAACCTTCGTTGCCGGCGTATCTGCTCCCAATGTGAATGACGCCGCTACCATTGGCACCAACTCCATCACTGCCGCCTCGGCCAACAGCATCTTGAATGGCACCATCCACCTTACAGCCGGCGGTACGCTCACATTCTCCAACGACACGCTGACCTCGGCGTTGAACAAAATCAAAGCACTCGGCGCGGCAGATGCGGGATCTACACTCGTTGGCAACGTCATCACGATTCAATCCGTGGCCTTGGCCGCAGACGATTTCAGTTCGACAACCGCAATCGGCGACAATACGGCAGCAACGTTGACGGCGGCCACAGCCGGAGACCTGGCGAGCGGCGAACTGACCATCAACGGCAGCCAATTCAACCTGCCGGCGGGCATGTCTCAGACCAATCTTCTCGCCGCATTCAACAATCCTGGCGGCGCCTACAGTTCGAGCGGAATTACCGCCATCGCCGCCAGCGCTACGCAGACCGACTTCCTGCTCAACGGCAATACCCTGGCCACCACCGGCATTACGGAAAACAAAGCCCAGGCGGCAGGGAGTGCATTCACGTTGTCCGCCGCAAGCGCCGGCGATTTGTTGTCCGGCTCGATGAACATCACCAGTTCCAACGCTACCGGTAATGTGGCATCCACCTATCACTTCACCGATCAGACGCTGGAACAGATCGCCAACTCTTTCAATCTCTCTTCCGGGGCCAATTTTGGACTGGGAATCACGGCTGTTCTCAACCCCGCAGGCACATCCTTGTTGTTCACCCAGTCGGCCGGCGCGCTGGCCACCGGCACCAACATCGCCGACACCACGCTGGGCATCAATCCTTCCACTCAAGTTGCCGCCAATGTTTTGCTGGCAGCCGCGCCCAGCGATGTGTTGAGCGGAACCCTGAGCTTGACCAGCTCGACCCAGACCGGCAGCAAGTCCTCGAGCTACACCTTCACCGGCCAAACGCTGCAAGAGATCGCCGACTCCTTCAACAAGCCGGATGGAGTGAACTCGGCGTTGGGGATTACGGCGACACTCGATCCCACCGACACCTTCATCACCTTCGGCCAGGCCGCGGGGAACACCGGCTCCGCGGTTGCCGGAAGCAACATCATCGACATCACCCCCGGCCAGACCACCAACACCACGGTGGCGACGGGAACCACTCAGAACACCATCACGGTGGCCAATGCCACCGACACGCTGAGCGGTGAGATTGCCATCACCTCGGGCGGCGCAGGAGTCGGGACCGCGAACGTAACCATCACCGGCGCTCCCACGCTTGCCGAATTGGCGGACGATTTCAATGGCACGAATTATGGCGCGGGCTATCAGAACCTCTCCACCTATGGCCTCACCGCCAACGTGGTTGGCAACACGCTGACCTTCAGTCAGGCTCTGGGCGATGCGCAACCCACCGGCAGTCCCAACCTGCCGCTGAATTCGCCCATCGCCACCGTCACCACCGACACGGCAAATCCGCTGATCGATACCATCGCCCTCAGCACCTCGGCGCAGACCTTCGACTCCAGCAGCGTGGGCAACATCGTCAACTCCCTCACTGTGGGCGGGGCCAGCGACCAACTGACCGGCACGCTCAACATCACCGAGGGCGCCGACGGCAACAACACCCACTCCACCTATAATCTGGCTGGGCAAACACTGAGCCAGGTGGCGGCGGCCTTCACCACCGGCAGCGAGATGGATCTGGGCATTACCGCCACCCTGAACGCCGCGGGCACACAACTGGTCTTTACCCAGAGCGCTGGCGACCTGGGCAGGGCCAACGTGACCGACGCCACGGCCATCGACGATACGCAGGTTCCGGGAACGCCGACGCCGATCAACATTGCCACCGTCTCGACGGGACTTGGTTCGTTGACCACGACAGGCTCGGGCGATTTGCTGAGCGGAAACCTGGTTCTCACCGAGGGCAATGCGGCCAGCACATCGCAGACCATTCATCTGGGCACGGACAACGGCGGCAACGCCTACACCTTGAGCAGCCTGGCGACAGCTTTCGACAACCCCACAGGCCTCTACACGAACTACGGCATCGAGGCTACTCTCAACACCGCGGGCACGGCACTCACCTTCAGCGCCAAGACCGGCGATGCCAGCACACCCACGATTACTCCCATGAACTACACCGATCAGGTGACCGGACCGGGATTGGGACTTGGCGTCGAGGGCAATGTGACGGTGACTGCTCCGCCGTTCACCGTTTCCGGCGGCACCATCGGGTCGTTCAGCGTCAGCAACGCCAATGACATCCTGGGCGGTAAGCTCACCATCACCAATAACCAGGGCAATCCCATCGCCATTACTCTGGGTAAAGCCGGCGGCGCGGCGGGCACCAACACCGACACGCTCAGCGACCTGGCGGCCTTCTTCAACACCGGCGCGGTAGGCTCGACCTACGGCATCACGGCCCAGCTCACCAACAGCGGCACGACCCTGGTCCTGGCGGACAACGGCGCTACTCCGGCGCATGTCACGAATATCGTCTCCGGGCTGGCCAACACCAGCATCACCAATTACACGCCGGTTACGGTTGTCGCGGGTTATACCAATGCCACCACCGCAATCGGTTCGTTCTCCGTGCAGAATGCCAGCGACCAGTTGTCGGGAACGTTGGAGTACACAACCAACGCAGGTGCGCCTGCATTCATCACCCTGGGAACGGCTGGGGCGCTGTATACCTCGACCGACACCCTGGCCGATCTGGCGGCGACCATCAACACCGTCGGTGGAGCTGGCACGAGCGGCCTGACCGCGAAGGTCGTCGGCAATACCATCTCGTTCTATGGCAGCAATTCCCAAGTTACGGTGGTCAACGCCACCGGTGTCCCGGCGAATAACAGCACCATCGGCGATACCACCACCATGACAGAACCCACCACCGTGAACACGCTGACGGTGGGCGCCTCCAACGAGACGCTCTCGGGCATTCTGAATGTCTCGACGAGTGCGGGCGGCCTGGACAGCCACACCCTCACCAACCAGACGATTGCGCAGATCGCAGCCAACTTCAACGACACCCTGACCGGTCCGGTTGTCGCCCAGCAGAACTGGTCGGGCGACGGGATTACTGCAACCATCACCAACAACAATACGTTGACGCTGGCGCCGACCGTCGGTCACGCCAACGTGACCAGCACGAATCTCGCCGACACCATCCCGGTGGCCTCGAACACTATCAGCGTCGAGACCGGCACCATGTTGGACACGCTCTCGGTGAACAACGCCACCGATACGCTGGGTGGAGCGCTGAAAATCACTTCGGGCATTAATGGGCAGGTCTACACTGTGCCGCTGGGCACCACCGGTTCGACCGACAACCTGCACGATCTGGCCAAGTCCATCAACACCGACAGCAGCATTTACGGCGTCACGGCGACCCTCAACACGGCGGGAACGCAACTGACCCTTGCCCAAAACCAGAACGACGGCCTGGCTCCTTCGGTCAGCGGGGTGTCAATTACCGACTCCGAGGCGGACGTACTGACTCCCAGCACCAAACTGGGCACCATTACGGTCGCCACCGGCAGCGATACACTGAGCGGTACGCTCACCGGCGTCGAGGGCAACGGTCTGACGCCCTTCCCGCCCATCACTCTGGGCGTCACCGGCTTGACCGACACGCTGTCGAATCTGGCTCACACCATCAACGTCACGTACGCCAGCTACGGCATCACCGCCACTCTCAACCAGGCGGGCACGCAACTGAGCTTCACGGCCACCAACGGCGATGCCGGTGCGCCGACCATCGGCAACGAAGGCATCCTCACCGACACCACTCCCTCGGTGCAGACAGCCATCACGCTGAGCGAAATCCCCACCGACGGGGTGGCCAACATCAGCACGCTGGGCTTGCTGGCGATTCCCAACACCGACACGCTAAGCGGCAGCCTGCAGATCGGCGCCAACACCATCAGCATCGGCTCGACCGACAACTCCGCTTCGACGCTGGCAGCGGCCATCAACCAGGGCACCTATGGCGTCACGGCAGCCTACAACTCGGCCAGCAATACCTTGACCTTCACTTCGGCGAACTCCTCGCTGGCCGTGAACACCGGCAACCTCTATGAGACGGTTCTCAACGGCGCATCGCCTACCAGCGTTGGACCGGTGACGGGCGGCGTAACCACCACCTCCGGCTACTACAGCCTGGGCATCTCCGGCAACATTCAGGACACCAGCACGGTAGCCACCGTCAACAACAGAACCACCTACGGCGGAACCTTAAATGTTGGAATCACGACCGATTCCAACGGCGCGGGTGGGACGGCCACCATGAGCTACTCCGACGCCACCGGTCAATCGCTCAGCGGTACCGACCTGCTCAACCAGCTTGACGCCGCCAGCGCCCTCAACGATCTGAACGTCGCCATCACCGACGTGGCCGGTATGGACGGCTACATCGGCGCTCAGATCAACACCCTGCAATCGATCGGTTCGGTGCTCACCACGCAACAGGAGAACGTGGTCTCGGCACAGAACGCTCTGCAGGCCACCGACTACGCGGCCGCAACCTCGGCCATGTCCAAGTACGAAATCCTCAGTCAAACCGGCATCGCCGCACTGGCCCAGGCCAACACCGTGCAGCAGGAAGTCACCAAGCTGCTCCAGTAAACCGCGACTCAACCCAGTCGTTCCACGCAAACCGGCGGCGGGAGCTTAGCTCCAGCCGCCGTTTTGTAGGTAGCTTTCAGTTGCCGGTTCTCAGGAATCAATAACCCCCGAGTTTCCGTAGACAGGCCGGTGCTCTACGGCCAGAATGGTTGCATGAGCGTAATTGAAGATGTCCGGCAAATTGTCCAGGATTTCCTGGCGTTCGAACTGCGAGCGGTTGCCGTGCAGATGGAAGCGCTCAATCGACGAATGGACAACTTTGAATCGACTATAAGTATCCAATTCTCGGCGGCCAAAGCCGAGGCCGTCAGCCGGCATGAAGTTGTTCTTCTACAGATCGAGCATGTAAAGAACCTTCACGAAGTGGACAAGAGACTATTGCGGCTAGAAAGCCAGCGCATCGATCCGCTTACCAAGAGTGCATAAGCGGTTCCTGGCAAAGGTATTTCATCGAATTCAAAGCTCTACCAAGCTCCGTCGCCCTGCAGATAGCCGTGAATGGCCGCGGCGGCCTTGCGTCCCGCGCCCATGGCCAGAATCACCGTGGCTCCGCCGGTGACGATGTCGCCGCCGGCAAAGACGCCGCGCTTGCTGGTCCTGGTGGTCTCGGGATCGGCCTGAATGTAGTTGCGCGCAGTGGTCTTCAGATCGGGCGTGGTGCTCTGAATCAACGGATTGGCGGTGGTGCCGACGCCGATGATAGCCACATCCGCGGGCAGCACCTCTTCCGAGCCGGGCACAACCACCGGACGGCGGCGGCCATCCTTGTCTGCCTCGCCTAGTTCCATGCGTACACATTTGGCTCCGGTCAGCCAGCCTTTTTCGTCGCCAATAAAGGCGATGGGATTGGTCAGCAGGCGGAACTCGATGCCTTCTTCGCGGGCGTGCTTGACTTCCTCGGCGCGGGCCGGCATCTCGGCGGCCGAGCGGCGATAAACCAGTGTGGCTGTCTTCGCGCCCAGGCGCTTGGCGGTGCGCACGGCATCCATGGCAGTGTTGCCTCCGCCCACGACGATGACGTTCTTGTCGCGGCAGTCGTAGACCGGCTCATCGTACTCAGGGAACTGATAAGCGCGCATCAGGTTGACCCGAGTGAGAAACTCGTTGGCTGAATACACGCAGTTCAGGTGCTCGCCGGGAATATTCAGGAACTGCGGCAGGCCGGCGCCGGTGGCCACAAAGACTGCGTCGTAGTGCTCGTCCTGCATCAGTTCGTCGATCGTGACGCTCTTGCCGACGACTACGTTGGTCTCGAACTCGACGCCCATCTTGCGCAGGTTTTCCACTTCGCCCTTGACGATGGCCTTGGGCAGGCGGAACTCGGGAATGCCGTAGACCAGCACTCCGCCAATTTCGTGCAGCGCCTCGAAGACGCGCACCTTGTGCCCTTTTTGGATGAGGTCGCCGGCTGCGCTCAATCCCGCCGGTCCGCTGCCCACGATGGCCACGGCCTTGCCGGTCGAGGGAGCAATGGCGGGCAATCCCAACTGGCCGCTCTGGCGTTCGAAGTCGGCCACAAAGCGCTCCAGGTTGCCGATGGCCACCGCCTCGCCCTTTTTGCCTAGCACGCATCCGCCCTCGCACTGATTCTCTTGTGGGCAGACGCGGCCGGTGATGGCGGGCAGGGAATTGTCTTCGCGGAGTTTGGCCGCCGCGGCCAGATAATCGCCGGAGTAAATCAGCTCGACGACCTCGCGAATCTTCACCCCCACCGGGCAATCCTGCACGCAGCCGGGCTTGGCGCAGGCGATGCAGCGGGTGGCCTCGGAGGAGGCATCGAGCACGCAAAGACCCTGATTAACCTCTTCGAAGTTGGCGGCGCGCACTTGCGCGTTTAATTCCGGCATATGCGCGCGGGCGATCTTCATGCGTTCTTTGAGGGGAAGGGGGTTCTTATCGGGCATGATGGGTCTCCTCCGCGGCGATCTGCGCGGCGGCGCGCGCCCGTACCTGCTTCAGTTCTTCTTCCTTGTTGGCCTCGAAGCGCTTCACCGACTCGCATTCCTTGTCGCGATACATGGCGTTGCGCTGCATGAGAACCTCGAAATTGACCTCGGCGGCGTCGAATTCGGGTCCATCGACGCAGGCAAAACTCGACTTCTCGCCCAACACCACGCGGCAGCCGCCGCACATGCCGGTGCCGTCGACCATGATCGAGTTGAGGCTGACCATGGTCTTGATGCCCAGCGGCTTGGTCACCTGCGCCACCGCCCGCATCATGGGAACCGGGCCGACGGCGAGCACAAAGTCAATCGTTCGGCCGGCGGCGAGCAGGTCGTTGAGTTTTTTGGTGACCAGGCCCTTTTCGCCGTAGCTGCCGTCGTCGGTCATCATGTAGGTTTCGTCGCTCGAGGCGCGGACCTCGTCTTCAAAGACCACCATCTCGGTGTTGCGTGCGCCTTCGATGAAGACCACGTGATTACCGGCTTTTTTCAGGGCATTTGCCGTGGGCAGAGCCATGGCCGTGCCCACGCCGCCGGCCAGAATCACCGCCGTGCCGTAATGGGCAATCTCGGAAGGATGGCCAAGCGGGCCGACGATGTCCTGAAGATAATCGCCCGCCTCCAGGCTGTTGAGCAGCGCGGTGGTCTTGCCCAGCGTCTGTACGGCGATGGTCACCGTGCCGGCCACGGGGTCGGAGCTCTTGATGGTCAGCGGAATCCGCTCGCCCTGCTCGTGCACGCGCAAGATGATGAACTGGCCGGGCCGCTGCTTGCGCGCGATGCGCGGCGCTTCAACCACAAATTGCTTGATATTGAAGCCGACGGGGCGGGCTTCGAGAATCTTGTACATGAAAGAAGGACTCCGATTCAGCCGAGGCTGCGAAAAGGGGGAATGCCCCCGGCAGCGCCGGAGGGTCTTTCTGACCGTGCGATCGACAGGGCTGATCCTCTTGCATTCTAAAGGACTGGAGAGAATTATTCAGGATGCGGTACGGCTTGCAATGTGACCCGGGTCACGCGCAGGCCCATTTGCGGAGTGGCTATATGTAAATTGCTGAAAACGGACGCGGCCGATTTCCCGCGCCCGCCTCGGTTTCTTTATTCGCTGAAGCTGAGGTTGACCGGCTTTTTCGAAAGGCTGGGTTTGACAGTCTTGGGACTGGTCACTTCGATCTCCGCGCCGACGGCTTCGAACTCGACATGGTTCATCCACACTTGGCCCTCGCCGTTGAGAAGAAGGCCAAAAGAGATGCTCGTAGCGTCAGCGGGAACATCGAGAACCACATCGTAGCTGCTCCACGGTTGTGTGCCCTTGATGGCGCGGTTCTGCATATTGTCGAAGGAGACCGCCATATTCTGCCCGCTATCGACACGCATCCATAGCCCTGCCCAATCCTTCACCGCATCGGATTTCACCGCCGCGCGCAGGCGCACGCGTTTGCCAGCGTACTCGGAGGCGTCTATGGTCTGCATGAGGGTGCCGAAGCCCTCGGTCTTGGCCACAGCCGATTGCAAATAGGCGCTGGGTTGGCCGTCGTGCACCGCCTCCTTATCGACGCCGGTATGGTAGCTGGCCGGTTTGCTCCCGGCCATGAACCAGCCGCTGGGAGCGTGGTCTGCAACGGCTTGCGCCCACAGCGGGCTCAGGCCAAAGTTCGCGCTCAAGGCGCAGGCGGCCAGCAACAGGCAAGCGCCCAGGGCAATCGACAAACCCAGGCGCAAACGGGGCAGGCGAGACTTCTTCTCGATCAGATTCATGATGCGCTTCTCCAGAATTTCTCCCTCGAAGATGCCGAGGGCGCAGGTGGGTTGAGGCAGTTCGGGAATGCAGCGGAAGGTTTCGGTCAGCCGCAGGAGGTTCTGTGCGTAGGCGACTCTGCCGCCGATGGCCGCGGCAGCCAGATCGTCGCAAGCCAGCTCCCGCGTCTCCTGAATGCGGCGGCGCATCCAGTGCAATGCGGGATGAAAGAAGAGCAGCACGGCAAGCGATTCATAGAACAGGTTGAAGAGGAAATCTCTGCGACGGATGTGCGCAAGTTCATGGCAAAAGGCTGTTTCCATCTCCCCGGCTTCGAACGGGCGCATCTGCTCGGGCAAAATTACTACCGGCCGCGGCCAGTGAACGGTGGCCGGGCTGGTCAGCCTGTGGGAGGTCAATAACTCGATCGCGGCTACACCAAAGACTGCCAGGCAACTCCGCCATTCGGCCCACACCTCATCCGTCAGAGCTGCGGTCCGGGCGTCGCGCAACAGACTGCGAGTGCGGCCCAGCCCCCCGGCAAGGCGCAAGAGAGCAAAAAGGATCGAACCTAAATAAAGAATGCACAGCGCTTCCGCCAGCCTCGCCGGCAGATGCAGTGGGCCATTCGCCGGTCGCACCGGTTGAACAAAGCTGACGCTCGGCGGGGCCGCTGAAAGCGGATGCGGCTGGATTCTCTCCAACGCGGTCATGGAATGAGAAAGCGTGGCCTGCGTCCCAACCCATGCAGGACGAAGAAACGAACCTGCAAGAAACGAAAGCGCCGGGGCCGCCAGCGACAGCAGCAAGCAACCTAGCCAAATCCGGTGTAGAAGGCTGGCGCGCATCCCGCCCAGCAGGCGCGTGGTCGCCTCCGCTGCCAAAACCAGCACGGGCAGCAGCCAGAGGGCGTTGACCAGGTAGGCAATAATCACGCTAACGAGATTCGCCATTGGCTTCTCCTTCCGCCTGCGCCACCTTCTGCGCCAACTCGGCCAGCTTGGCGGCGTCAATCTGGCGGGTGCGCAGCAGGTTCATGAGCAGGTCTTCGACCGAGCCGTCGAACATGCGGTTGAGCAGATCGCGCACGGCGCTGCCGCCGGCCGTCTCCCGGCTTTGCAGCGGGCTGTATTCAAAGGCGCGGCCCACCAGACGCCGCTCGACGTGGCCCTTTTTTTGCAGCACGTTGAGCATGGTCTGCACGGTGGTGTAGGCCAGTTCGGGGTCCAACCCCTGCTGCACCGCCTGCACGGTGAGCGGCCCGCCGGCCCACAGCACCTGCATGATGCGGAGTTCCAGTGGAGTCAGTTGGCTCTTGGTTTTGCGTTCTTCCGGCACGGCTCCTCCTAAATCATTAGGACTATAAGGTGGAAAATGATTTTTTGTCAACTAAAAATTTAGGAGTTGGGCAAAAAAACTGTCACAGCCGGGAATGGAGGGTATCAGGCTGTCAGTGGCGATTCTCTGACGTGGAGTCTATGGCAGTGGGTTGAGTTTTGATCCGCGCGAGTCGGACACCGATGCAGAGCTGCTGGAGTTGTCAGAAATGCGTTTTCTCGCAGTTGTTCCGGGGTACAATGAACCCGGGAATGGATGGGGAGCACAGGCGATGGCGACCTCGATACGGCTGACTCCGGATTTGGACGACCGGCTTGATCGACTGGCGATCCGCAGCGGCCAGAGCAAGTCTGCCTCCTTGCGCCAGATCATCGAAGACGGAATCGGCGAGCGGGAAGACTATTATCTGGCTGCCGAAACGCGGGATCGCGTCCGCAGTGGAGAGGAGCCGGTCTTTTCCTCCTCCGCAGTGAGAGTGGATCTTGGCCTGGACGATTGAGTACGCCAGGTCGGCGCGCGATCAATTGTGCAAGCTGGATAAGACTGTGGCCCGCCGTGTTGCCGATTTCATGGACCGAAGAGTTGCTCTTCTTGAAGATCCACGCCAGCTTGGCAAGGCTCTGAAAGGACCTTTGGGCGAGATGCGGTGTTATCGGGTGGGTGATTACCGGGTGATCTGCGAGATTCGGGATGCTACGCTGACGATCCTGGTCCTTCGCGTCGGAAACCGGCGAGAGGTCTATCGGTGATCGCGAAGCTTGAATCACCGGGGATTTACAAGAGGGCAGACTCAGATTCGAGTCTGCCCTTTCTGGCTGCGCCTATTTCGGCAAGGCCAGGGAGCCGGTGACGGTAAAAGTGGCCTCGGACTTCACCTCTGTGTCTTGCGGCTGCGCGCTGCCCAGAGTGAGCGTGTACTTGCCTTCCAGGATGCTGCGGTTGCCCTCCGCGTCGACGCTGGAGAGCGAGCGGGGATCGATGGTCAGCGTCACATCCTTGTTGGCGCCGGGAGCCAGGGTGATGCGCTGAAAGCCGACCAGCGAGTGGATCGGTCCGTCGGCCTGCGGCGTCTTCAGGTATGCTTCGACCACCTCGTCGCCGCCCACTTTGCCGATGTTGGTGACTGTGACGGTGGCGGTCAGCGGCGCGCCGGCTTTGACGATCTCCGCGGAGAGCTTCAGCGGGCCGTATTTGAAGGTCGTATAGCTCAAACCGTAGCCGAAGCCCCACAGCGGCTTGCCCGTAAAGTAGCGGTAGGTGCGCCCGGTCGTGCCGCGCTTGAAGGCGTAGTCGGTGAACTCCGGCAAGCCGTCGAGCGAGGCGTAGAAGGTGACGGGCAGGCGTCCTCCTGGGTCGGCGAGTCCAGCCAGAATGCGGGCTACGGCGGTTCCGCCTTCGACACCGGGATACCATGCCGCGAGAATGGCGTTGGCGTGCTGGTTGGCCCAGTTGAGGGCGACGGCGCTGCCCGATTGCAGAACGACCACCAGCGGCTTGCCAGTGGCAGAAAGCGCTTCCAGCAGCTTTTGCTGCGGGGCAGGCAGGTCGAGGCTGGTGCGGTCGCCACCGACAAAGCCGTCGATCTGGATCTTCATCTCTTCGCCTTCCAACTGCGGCGAGAGGCCGACAAAGGCCAGCACCACAT
Source organism: uncultured Occallatibacter sp. (assembly GCA_964493705.1). Lineage (GTDB taxonomy): Bacteria > Acidobacteriota > Terriglobia > Terriglobales > Acidobacteriaceae > Telmatobacter. The sequence continues at coordinate 42,294 of CAZBPD010000020.1, read as the reverse complement.
CGGCCTGTTTGGCGCGCTCCACGGCTTCGTCGAGCAGCGCCTGGGCGGGCGCTTCCCATTTGAGGATGAGGCCGCCGCCGGCCGGGTCGCCGCTATGCGAGTATTCCACCTTGATCTCGTGCGGCTTGTCGTCGGCAAAGTCCACTGGGATGGAGATGGCCTTGGGGCGCAGCATGAGGGGCGGAGCCGTGGGCGAGCCGCCGGGCGCGAAGCGTGGATTGTCGGTGGCCACATGATCCACCCGCAGCGAGCCCTCGGAGAGCAGTTTGCCGTCGAGAAAGAATCGATAGCTTTCGGCGGGCGTATACGGGTTGCTGTGGCCGATCTCGAAGCTGAAGACATAGTGGCCGGGGGCGGGCGCGGCGATCGTACCGCTCCAGCGGACGGAGTAGTTGTGGGTCTCCAATTGAGGAAGCGGGAAGGCGTTCCCCCAATCGTCCTGAATCTCCGGCTCGGTGGTGGTGGCCACGGGGCGGCCGGTCCAGTCGGGAGTGGCGAAGAACTCGGTCTTGAGTCCCGAGCCGAATGCGCTGCGGGGAACGGGAACGGCAAATCCAGCAGCCAGCGTGGCGCCCTGTGCGTAGAGAATCGGCGAGGCGCGGAAGAGGCGAGTGACGCCGTCGAGCGGCGTGACCGGCTGCAAGGGTGTGCCGGTGTAGTTGCCCAGAATCGAGGCCAGCAGATCGGCGGTGGGGCCGATGACGGCGATCTTGCCCGGCGCGCCCTTCAGCGGCAGCGCTCCGTCGTTCTTGAGCAGGACGATGCTCTCTTCAGCGGCCCGCTGCGCAGAGGAGCGGAATTGCGAGGAGGCGGCGGTGCTGGCGGCGATCTTGTCCAGCGCGCTCGAGCCTTGCGGGTCGAAGAGGCCCAGTTGGAAGCGGGCGGTGTAGAGGCGCTCGGCGGCCTGGGTGACGAGATCTTCCGCCACCACTCCCTGATGAACTGCGTTGGCTAAGGTGTTGAAGCCGGGCGCCCATTCGCTGCACGAGAGATCGGTTCCGGCCTCGAGGGCGAGCGCGGCGGAGTGCAGCGTGTCGGCAGTCTTCTTGTGGCCGAAGTTGATGTCGACGATGGCCCCGCAATCGGAGACCACGAAGCCCTTGAATCCCCACGCTTGGCGCAGGTGCTCCTGGAGCAGCATGGAGTTGGCGCAGGCGGGCGCGCCATCGACGGCGTTGTAGGCGCACATCACCGACTGCACGTGGCCCTCGACAACTGTGGCGCGGAAGGCGGGCAGATAGGTCTCTTCCAGATCGCGGGGTGAGGGCTCGACGTTGAAGCCGTGGCGCAGCGGCTCGGGGCCGCTATGCACGGCAAAGTGCTTGCTGGTGGCCACGGCGCGCAGATGGTTTAAATCGTCGCCCTGCACGCCGCGGATGAAGGCCACGCCGAGCTTACCGGTCAGAAACGGGTCTTCGCCGTAGGTCTCCTGGCCGCGGCCCCAGCGTGGATCGCGCACGATGTTGATATTGGGCGACCAGTAGGTCAATCCGAAATAGATGCGGTGATTGCCCTCGCGCTGCGCCTGGTTGTACTTGGCGCGACCCTCGGTAGAGAGAACGTCGCCCAAGTTCCGCACCGCCGCCGGGTCCCAGGTGGCGGCCATGCCGATGGCCTGGGGAAAGACCGTGGCGTAGCCGGCGCGGGCCACGCCGTGCAGAGCCTCGTTCCAGGTCTGGTAGTCGGGAATGCCCAGGCGGGGAATGGCCACCGCATAGTCTTCGAGTTGGCTCGCCTTTTCTTCCAGCGTCATGCGGCTGACCAAGTCGTGAGCGCGCACGGCGGCGGGGCGGGAGGGGTCCAGATAGATCGGCTTTGCATCCGAGGCCGCATTTTGGGCGTAGACAGTTCCTGCACCCATCGAAACCAGGGCAAGAAACAAAAGGAAACGGCGGCGATGCGGCATGATCGGTTCTCCTGAACTTTTTGTAGCGCGGTCTAATTCGGGTGCAACTGAAGATCCGCGCATGTTTCTTGCTATGCCAAGTGAAATGGGCGCGCAGGAAGTTTCCCTGCGCGCCCATTCTATCCTGCCCAGCGGAGTTCCCGGCGATTACTCCATCCACAACGCGCTGGTGATGATGCGCGGATAGTAGCGGCTGGCCTTGCCTTCGCCAGAGACAATCTGATCGCAGCAGGCCCAGTAGGAGCTGCCTTCGACCTGCCACTTGAGGTGCGCGGCGTCAGCCTGACGGAAGACCTCGGCCACCGCGGGCTCGGCGTCGAGATGGAAGACCTTGCGGGTGACGTGCATGAAAATCGAGATCTTGCTCATCCACGAGTTGTTGCTGGTCGAGGAGAGCTTGATGCCGCCATCGGCAAAGAGGTTGCGCCGCTCCGGATCGAGCAGCAGATTGCGGGTGTGCGCCTTCAAAACCTCGAACATGCGCTTCTCCGCGGGCGTCGCGTAGACCTGTTCCAGCGTGCAGCCGGCAAATCCGGTCTGAACAAAGTAGAGCGGATAGACGCAGCCCTCGACCGCGGGCAAAATGCGGCTGGAGTAGCCGGGATTGGACTTTTCGAAGATCGCCGGCAGCACGCCGTCCACCGCCTGCTCGCAAACCACGGAGGCAACCTTGGCGGCCAGCTCCTCTGACCGGGCTTTGCTGGCGGCGTCGCCCAGTTCGCGGAAGAGCAGCGCCAGCGAATGATAGGTGGCCCAGCTCTTGACGGCGATATAGATGTTGTTGCGGGTCTGCGCCAGGGAGTGGTCGAGCGAGTCGTAGGTCGTGATCTCCTGGCCGCCAGCGCAGCGCGTCGAGTCGAACTGCGCAAAGCCCACATCCCCACTGCGGTTGATCATGCTGCTCAGGCAGGCGTCCACTACGGCTTGGTTTTTCTTAAGCCACACAAAATCACGAGTCTTGGCCACGTAGCAGCCGGCGGTCAGAACCCAGTTGCAGAGCTGCTCGACCGTCATGTAGCTGAAGCAGCCGGTCAGGTAGGCTAGTTCGTAGCTGCTGCGGCCAAGTGGCGAGAAGTTGTTGTGCGCGCCCATGTCGTGACAGAAGCTGAGGCCGCCGGGCTTGGTCTCATAGGGGCGATTGAGCTGCGCCTCGTCGGGCGGCGGCGGGGCCTGCGAGGGATCGACCTGGGTGGTTCCGGTGGGCAGTGCGAACTCGGAGGTATAGACCTTCACTTCGTCGGTGTAGCTGTACAGGCGGACGAAGTTGTCGAGCAGATTGCGCACCAGCCAGGGATTGTGCTCCAGTTCCCAGAAGACGTGATCGACGCTGAGGTCGAGGGTGTTCATCATGCAATACTCGCCCTCGTTCACCACCCAGAAGGGCTGGCTGTCGACTTCCAGCAACTGCGTGCTGCCGTAATAGCTGTGCGTGGCGTGGGCGATCAGGAAGCGCTGATCGTCGGAGAGCGCGGCCTGGTCCAGCTTGCTGTCCAGCGCCCTGGCGGCGGCGACGATCTTGCCAGAGTTGTCGAGGGCCATCTTCAGCACATCACCCAGGCCCTTGAAGTAGCGGGTATAAAGATAGCTGCCGTCGAGTCCGTTGGTCTGCAAGCCCTCCAGATAGGAGCCCAGGGCGATGGTGATGCCGTACTTTTTGCCCGCCGGAACTTCAAATCCGAATCCCGGACAGGAACCCAGCAGGTGAATCGGATTGTGGCGCTCGCGCACGCCGTCGCTGGCCGACCAGCGCATGAAGACGAAGGGCTGATCCTCGACCACGGTTCCTTCATCCGAAGTGGTGAAATCGCGAAGCTCGGCCGCGCCGCCCGCCTCGCGGCGGAAGGCGAAGGCCAATCGGCCGCTACCCAGGTCGTCGTTGAGAATGCGGCTGCCGGGACGGGCATGGTTGAGCGCGAACATGGCGGTCTTGACCGTCGAGCCGGTGGTGTTATCCAGTTCCAGGCGGGCGATGACGGCGGGCAACAAGCCCTCGCGCATCCGCTCTTCGCCGTCCACAGCGGGATCGGGGATGGCGCCAAAAGGAGAATAGACGGAAAAGCTCAATCCCTCGGCGGCCCACTGGTCGCTGGCCCAGCCATAGGAGCGGGCGATCTCACTGGCGCTGAAGGGAACGGCGTCGGGCTTGACGTTCTGCTCGGCGGGGCCGGCCTGCTCCACAAGAAAGGCGTCGGCGGCCTTGTTTACCGCGGCGGTGTAAAAAGGCAGGCATTTTAGCGTGCCGTCGGAGGCGCGATCGCCTTCTTTGAAGCCAATAAAGACTTCCTGATCGCCGGGTTGTCCGATTTGCAGGCCAATTCCGCCGCGGGTTCCGAAGTTGCCGCAGGTAAAGCTCATGAATGCGCCCATGGGGGAATGCTGAGCATTAAAACTCGGTTGGCAGGAGAGCGGTACACGTTTGGTCATGGTCGAACCTCGCTGAAATTGTAGCCTTTTCAGGTTCCTCCACGAAAGAGTCCAAGAGGAGAATCTTTGTTTGCTTTTGTGCTTGCCAACTCATGGAGTAATGCGATTTACTTTGGTGGAATCCATCCCGGCTCCGGGCGCGCTCCAGGGCCCGTCCAGCGGCTCGGGGCAGGAACGCGGAAAACCGGCAAAACCGGCATCAACAAGGGGAACCAGGCGGGCAAACCCGCGAGTGGGCAGCGGCGCTACAATCGCTTCTGAATTAACCCCTTCCAGCGAAAGCGAGTAGAAGTCGATGAATGGTTCGAGCACAAAACTCTCCTTTGGAGAGAAATTCGGCTACGGCCTGGGCGACCTGGCGGCGAATTTTGTCTTTCAGGCTTTGATGGCGCTGCAGGTGGATTTTTACACCAAGACCTACGGATTGACGCTCCTGGAGGCGGGCACCATGTTCCTGGTGGTGGGCCTGGCCTCGGCGGCCTTCAACCCCATCATGGGCGTGATTGCCGATCGCACCCAAACCCGCTGGGGCAAGTTCCGCCCCTGGCTGCTGTGGACTTCGGTGCCCTTTGGTGTCATCGGCATTCTCACCTTTACCACCCCTCACCTTCCTCCCGTTGCCAAGCTGATCTATGCCTGGGCTACTTACATGTTGCTGCGCCTCATTTATGCCGCCAACAACGTGCCCTATGCGTCGTTGACTGCGGTCATGACCGAAGACCCCATCGAGCGCAACAGCATCGCCTCCTATCGGCAGATGTTCGCCAACAGCGCGGGGTTCATTGTGGGCAGTCTGGCTGTGCCCATGGTCAAGTTCCTGGGCGGCGGCAATAGCGCCTTGGGCTATCAGTTGACGATGGGAAGTTTTCTGGCGCTCTCGATGGTCTTTTTCCTGATCGCTTTCGCCGTATCCAAAGAGAGGATTCAGCCCGACACACGCCAAAAATCCAATGTTCTTCTCGATCTCCGCGACTTGGTTCGCAATGGCCCGTGGGTTACGCTCTTCCTGGTGACCATCTTCTATTTCACCGCCCTGCTCATTCGCGGCAACATCATGCTGCCCTATTTTGAGAACTGCGCCGGCAACCGGATACTCTTCAGTTGGTTCAATGGCTTCGGATTGATCGCGCTGCTGGTAGGGGTGGCCTGTTCGACCGCGCTGACCAAGCGCACGGGCAAGCGCATGCTCTTCTTTCTGAGCATGTTGCTGACAGGTCTCTTCTGTATCGTCTTGTTCTTTATTCCGCCCACTGCCATCCTGCCGATTATCGGTCTTGAAGTCCTGCGTCAATTCGCCTTTGGCTGCTCCGGCCCGGTGCTGTGGTCGATGATGGGCGATGTGGCCGACTTTGGCGAATGGAAGCTGGGACGGCGTGCCACGGCGACGGTGACATCGGGAATCGTGTTCGCCCTGTGGGTGGGTGTAGCCATCGGTGGCGCCGTCGCCTCCTGGCTTCCCTCTCTCTACGGCTATGCACCCAATCTGGCCCAGCAATCTGCCCAAGCGCTTCTCGGCATTCGTCTGACGGCTTCGGTTTATGCCGGCTCGGCCTTCCTTGCTTGCGCGGTCTGCCTGCTCTTCTACGGCATCAGCATGAAGCAGAACCTCAACATCTCGCACGATCTGAGTGAACGGCGCAAAAGCTTTTCGCAGGAAAACGTGTAAGCGCAGTCTCTTCGCGGCCGCATCCGTTTTTCGGTTGCGGCCGTTTTGTATCGAGGGCCTGGGATTTTGACCGCATAGTTTTGTACCACTGAGGGTGCCCCCGGTCTCGATTTTGAGACCGGGGAAAGGACGAACTGAAATTCATCTTCATGCGGTCGAAGCCTTATTGGCCAACGAAACGAACCAGGTTAAGAACAAAAGCAGGTCCTTCGACTCCGCTGCGTCGAAAAACAGCTTGGCGAAGAACAACCGCAGATCCTTCACTTCGTTCAGGATGACAATTCGTTTGCAGATCCCTCACTTCGTTCAGGATGACGATTTGCTTTATGAACCAGCTTTAGACTCAGGACTCGATCCATCTACAGGAGCATCCATGTTGAACCGGCGTTTTATGATTCTTTCCACACTGCTTGCCGCCAGCCTGGCGGTTGCGGCGCAGTCGCCTGCCACGCTGAAGGACGCTTATAAGGGCGCCTTTCACGTCGGTGTGGCCATCAATTTTGCGCAGATCACGGGCGCGGACGCCGTCGGCGATGCGCTGATCGCCCGGCAGTTCGACTCCATTTCGCCGGAGAACGCGCTCAAATGGGTGATCGTGCATCCCCGGCAGGGGACGTATTCCTTCGATCTGGCCGACAAGTACGTGGCCTTCGGCGAAAAGAATCACATGTTCATCGTGGGCCACAATCTGGTCTGGCACAACCAGGTTCCGGCCTGGGTCTTCCAGGACGAGCAGGGCAAGCAAGTGACGCGCGAGGTGCTGCTCCAGCGTATGCATGAGCACATCGCGACGGTGGTGGGGCGTTACAAAGGGCGCATTCAGAGCTGGGATGTTGTGAACGAGGCGCTGGCCGACGACGGCACGCTGCGCAAATCGAAGTGGCTGGAGATCATCGGCGAGGATTACCTGGTCAAGGCCTACCAGTGGGCGCACGAGGCCGATCCCCAAGCGGAGCTGAACTACAACGACTACGCGTTGGAAGTCCCCGCCAAGCGCGCCGGGGCCATTGCCCTCATCAAGAAACTGCAGGCTGCCGGCATTCCCATCGCGGTGGTGGGCAATCAGGCCCACGTGCGCCTGGATTGGCCCTCCGCCGAGCAGGAAGAACGTACTGTCAAGGAACTGGCCAGCGCGGGCGTCAAAGTGGCTATTACCGAGCTCGATGTCGATGTTTTGCCGGGAGTGGCGCCGGGCTCGGCCGAAGTGAGCCTGCACATGGCCCAGGACCCCAAGCTCAATCCCTATCCGAACGGCCTTCCCGAGGCGGTGCAGAAGGATCTGGCCCGGGAGTATGCCTTGCTGTTTGGCGTGTATCTGAAGAACCGCGCGGTGATGAGCCGGGTGACGGTGTGGGGCCTGACCGATGCCGACTCCTGGCGCAACAACTGGCCGGTCGAGGGGCGCACCGACGATTGCCTGCTCTTCGATCGTAATGACCAGCCCAAACCGGCCTTCTTTGCAGTGATCGAAGAGGCCGGGAAGGCGCAAAAATAGTTCCATGATCCGGAGCGGAGTCTCTCCGCGTCCGGCCAAAAAGATCGGCCCCGAATCCTGCCCTTTTCCAATGTTGCTGTGGAAAGAGGAAGGAAACGGGGCCATTTTTTTGCTTACAGATCGTTTGCTTACATCGGGTTCAGCACAATGCAGCAACTTCTGTTTCGTTTTCGGCTTCCAAGCTGGCTTCCATGCGGGGCAGGATGGCTCTCATCTCTTCGAACTCCGGGTGGCCATGGAGGCGGGCCAGGCGGGGATCGGCGAGCATCTGGTAGTACCAGGGGCAGCGGGCATCGCCGGCCACGCGCAGTGCGGCGACGGCGGCGTCCACATCGCCCAGAGCGGCGTGGACCGCGGGCATGAAGGAACTGATGACGAAGCGTTCGCGGCTCAGCCACTGCATGCGCTCGAGGATGCTGCGGGCTTCATCGCGGCGTCCGGTGCAGGCCAGAGCATAGGCGTGCGTGGCTGTCGCCAGGTCGAAGTGTTTGATGCGGTGTTTGAGAGGGTCTGCAAGCTCGAGTGCGCGCGCGGCTTCGCCGTTGAAAGAGAGAATCATCCCGCCATAGAAGATGGAGCCGTCGTGGTGGGGAAAAAGGCCGATGGTGCGCTCGATCTGAGCGACGCTCTCGCCGGCCTCACCGGCGAGATGCAGCGCCCAGGCCAGGCGTGCATGAAGCCAGGGCGAAAAGGGGTCCAGATGCAGGGCCGCGCGCAGCAGGCCAATGGCTTCAGGAAAACGATGGCGGCTGATCGCCAGCAGAAAGCGCAGTTGCGTGGTCCACAGGTCGTGGGGCAGGTGCTCAGCCTGCTCGAAGGCCCGTACGGCGCCGGGCAGGTCGCGATCGACGTGAAAGCGCACCCACCCCAGAGCGGGCAAGGTTGCGTCGGGGGGCGGGGGATTCTCGGCGGAGGGCTCGGCGATGCGGCGCACTTCGCGGGCGGCCACGGCCGGGTGCAGAAAACCGCACATGGCCTGGGCCGTACAGAGATTCACGATATCCACGCGGGCGGGAACCAGAGCTGGATCGAGCGCCGCGGCCTGCTGCAGTTGCAACAGGGCGTCCGCCATGCGGTGGCGCTCCAGGGTCTGCCATTCATGGTGTCCGCGCAGATAAATGTCCCAGGCCTCGTGCTGCTTCTGGGAGTGATGGCGTTCCATGGCGGGAGCGGCGGCGGCGGCGAGCGTGAGTCCACCCAGGTTGAGGCGCAGCAAGAGCCGCTGCACCAGGACGACCTCGAGATGGGCGATCTGGCTGTGCGGAATGAGCAGATCCTCGACCCAGATCTGAGTGCCGTCCTCGATGCGAATCATCTCCGCGCGCAGGCGATAGTGAGCGGCCAGGGCGCTCAAGGCGCCGGTCAGAACCAAATCGGCTTTGAGCGTCTCGCCGACCTGCTGGGCAGTTTTCAACTGTTGGGCCAAAGAAAAGACCGAATCCCGCGCCAGAATCGCGGCGGCGGGCCGCTCCAGGTTTACCAGGCGCACGATTGCCTCCTCGGCCAAGGCGCTGCCGAGGTGCTCGGGAACGGCATATCCCGTGGCGAAAGGAAGAATGGCCAGGCGGGGCAGTGCGGACGGATCGGCGTCGCGAGGGAGCAGCGCTGTAGAGAAGCGGTAGCCGCGCTTGTAGACGGTTTGAATACAGTCTTCAGGGCGCAGCTTGGCGCGCAGCGAGGAGAGACACTTGGGCAGGCTGTCGGCGGATACATGCACATCGCCCCACAACGCGTGCTTCAACTGCAGGGGAGAGACAATCCGGCCGGCGTTTGCGGCAAGCACCCGCAACGCGCTCAACTCCTTGGGGGTGAGGTGAACAATCGCTTCGTCCAGCCAGAGCGTTCCATCTGCCTCAAGCCGGAATCGTCCGAAGGAAAACCCCGCATCGGGGGAGCCCAGTACATCTTTTGAATTCCTGTTCATTGAAACCAACGCTCTAGCGGAGAGGCCCAGGCAGAACGCTCACCAGTCAGAACTTCCCTTACAGCGAACAACGGCTGGAGACCGGCACACAAGAGCATACCGCATGCTTAGCAACTGAGGAAAAATGGAGATCCGGCCGAGGGCTGGAATTCCATGAAGGTCGTACACCTGCCAAATTCTTGCGATTTCATCTGCGTGCAGAGGTCAAAGCCACTGCACTTGATGAAGAGACGCACGGCGGAAAAGAAAAGTCCCACATGGAGGCGGAAAAGACGATACTCCGCCTTATCTTCCGCGAATCCCAGCGCTGAACCGTGGGAGGAATCAAATCTTCTCTTTTGCCCGTCCCTTTCGAATCCCAAGATTTGGACATTTTCTTTCGATCTTAGTTGCGCACTCGCACCAAGGAAAGGTTTCAAAAGTAATCCATTGCTAACGCGAAAGGTCTGAATGAGTTGTGCTAAGCGGGAAAAGGTCACCTTTCCCCCGATGCCACGCCGGCGCTGCTTCTGATCAGGTTTCAAAAAAACTTCAGAAAACCAGAAACCGGGAGGGTGCGCCGCAGGTGAGACTGGACTCTGGGAGAATCGCATGAACAAGACGGTATCGTTTGCCCAGTGGTTTCTGGAGCCTTATTGCATCGGCATGAAGCTGCGCTCGCTGCGCACACAGAAGCGGCTGACGCTCTCGCGGCTGGCGGCCGAGACGGGGCTGTCGACGGCGCTGCTCTCCAAGCTGGAGACCGATCGCATGATTCCCACCCTGCCTACGCTGGCCACCATTGCCCGTGTCTACGGCGTGGGAATGAGCTATTTCTTCTCCGAGCCGGCCAAGCACACGCTCTCCATCACCCGCAAGGCGCATCTGCAGGGCGGCGGCCGCGGCGTGGATACGGTCAAAGTGACTCCCCTCAATGCCGCGGTGGAAGCGCCGCCCATGCTGGCTCAGATGGTCGAGTTCCAGCCCGGTGCGGCGATGGCCGAGACCGAGGTCCTGCGCGAGAGCACCGGACTGGTCTACGTGCTGGAAGGGCGGTTGCAGATCGACGCCGGCGGCGTGCACGAGTTGCTCGAGGCTGGCGACTGCGCCTATATGGAGAGCGAGATGTCTATGGCCTGGAGCGCCGCGGGCAAACATCGTTGCCGCATTCTGGCCGTCACGCCACTGCATCCACGGGCGTAGGCCGGCGTGCTCGCTGCAATCAGGCCGCCAGAGCCAGCCTCTCCATCTCCATGGCCTGAGGGAAGAGCAGGTTGTTCTCCAAGTGGATGTGCCGATGCAGGTCGCGTTCGAACTCCGCCAGTCCATGGAGCAAGCCGGCCAGCGTGGGGCAGGCGTCGGCGGGCGGGGCAAAGCCGTTGGTCGAACTGCGCATCGCCAGCAACAGCGCACCGGCAGCCTCGTGCTCGTGCAGCATCATTTGAATGGGGCTTTGCACGGTGGCGAAGCAGGCCCGCGGGAACTCGCCTCCGCTGCGGCTCTTTTCCAATGCTTCCACATAAGGAAACAGGATGGTCTCCTCCTTGGCGAGGTGATCCAGCAACTCCGCGCTCAACTGGCGGAGCTGGCGCTCAACTTCGACGTACTCGGGATGGAGCGGTCCGTGTTTGCGCGCCACTTTTTCGGCCAGGGGCAGCAATCGCGGCAGTTCGCTGCGCACAAAGGCATGATGCGTCCCGACGATGTGGCCGATCAGCTCCGCCTGCGTGGCTTGGGTAAAGTCGCGCTCGGCGGTAGCAGCGCCGCGCAGCGTCGCCTCCAAATCGGCCAGAACGGCGGAGGAGTCAAGCCCGTTTTCCGCGCAGGCCTCGGCCAGCGGGCGGCGGCCGCCGCAGCAGTAATCGAGATGGTAGCGCTCGAAGACGCGAATGGTGGCGGGATTCTCTAGAGCGATGGAGCGCAGGGTGGATTGGGTGGTAAGCATGGGGAAAACCTCCTGATGCTCTGAGGCTAGGCCGCCCGCACCGCAGCAACAGCGACTTTGGTCACTCCGGCAAAGAATTCCGATAGAATTGGTCGGGTATGGCTGAAGCGCAGGCAGGTTGGATGCAGTGTCTGGGTCCGCAGGGGATCTTTGGCGGACTCAATGAGGCGGAGCGTGCCCAGGTGGCGCGGCGGGCGCGGCGCAAGCACTTCGCCGCCGGCGAACTGCTCTTTCAAGAGGGCGATCCCTGCGGCGGGCTGCACATCGTGGCCAGCGGCCGGGTGCGCATCTTCAAGAGCTCGCCCAGCGGCCGGGAACAGGTGCTGGCCATCGAAGGCCCCGGCAGTACGGTGGCGGAACTGCCCGTCTTCGACGGCGGCAACTATCCCGCCTCGGCCATCGCGTTGGAGCCGACGGAGATCGTCTTTCTGCCCCGCGAGGAGTTCCGCGCCTTCTGCCTGGAGCGGCCCGAGGTGGCGCTCAAAGTGCTGGCTGCCGTGGGCGCGCGGCTGCGCAAGCTGGTCGAGCTGATCGAGGAGCTCTCCTTCACTACCGTCCGCCAGCGCCTGGCCGTACAGTTGGTTCGTCTGGCCAAGGCCGAAGGCCGCAAGGGTCCGGAGGGCGGTCTGATTTTCGATCTGCCCGACAGCCATCAGGAGATGGCGCACAAGATGGGCACGGTGCGGGAACTGGTCTCGCGCAACCTCACCCGCCTGGCCGCCGAGGGCCTGCTCAAGCTCGACGGGCGGCACATCGCGGTGCGTGACCTGCACCGCCTGGAAGAAGTTGCCGGCGACGAATCCTGAAGAGGGATGGACGCGAACTCGCGATCAGGCGGCAGCCGATTGCAAGGGCTCGACCTTGCGCCGCCCCGCTGGGGCGTTGGCGACTTGCCAGAAGTCGTAATCGTTCTGCAGATTGAACCAGATGTCGGGAGAATCCTGGCCGAAGGCCTCGCTGATCTTGATCGACATCTCCGCCGTGACGCCCGCCTTTTCGTTCAGCACGCGGGAGAGTGTCACCCGCGATACGCCGATGTGGGTGGCGAACCCAGTGACGCTCATGGGAATGGCCTCGATGGCTTCCTTGATGATCCCGCCGGGATGGGGTGGATTGTGCATACGCATGGCCAACTCCTCCCACCGTATCGCTGGTCGATACAGCCGTCAACAGGAAAGACGCAGAGATGGCGTTGCTCGCTCGTTTGCCGCTCTTCCGGCCCGGTCTGTAGGATGTTGGGAATTCCGATAAGGAAACCAACATGCGTCCCAACCTCAATCTGATGAAGGCCACGCTGACCGGTGCGCTGGGCGGCCTGCTCTTCGGCTTCGATACGGTGGTGATCTCCGGGATCATCGCCGCGGTGGTCCGGCTCTATGGTCTGAGCGACTTCGACAAGGGCCTTACCGTCGCCGTCGCCTTGGTCGGTACGGTGGTTGGTTCTTTGGCCGCCGGGGTGGTGGGCCAGAAGTTGGGCGGGCGCGAGACGCTGCGCATCACCGCCGTGCTCTACGTGCTCTCGGCCCTGGGCAGCGCCCTGGCCTGGAACTGGCCGGCGCTGATGGTCTTCCGCTTCATCGGCGGCCTGGGCATTGGGGCCTCGTCGGTGCTGGGTCCGGTGTACATTGCGGAACTCTCTCCCGCCAAATGGCGGGGGCGGCTGGTGGGCGCCTTTCAGTTCAACGTGGTTCTGGGCATTCTGGTGGCCTATACCTCGAATTATCTGATCCGCCTGCTGCACCTGGGCGCGGCGGAGTGGCGCTGGCAGGTGGGTATTGCCGCGCTGCCGGCGCTGGGCTTTCTGGCGCTGCTCTTCGGCATTCCCCGCAGCCCGCGCTGGTTGGCGGCGCGCAATCGTATCGACGAGGCTTTGGCTGTACTCAAATTGATGGGCGAGCCGGACCCGGAAGCGGAACTGGCCGAGATCCGCGCAGCGCTCGAGCAGGAGCACACCACCGCCCACGAGCCGGTCTTCCGCTGGAAGTACCGCTACCCGCTCTTTCTGGCCATCTCCATTGGCGCCTTCAATCAACTGGCCGGCATCAACGCCATCCTTTACTACCTTAACGACATCTTCAGCGCCGCCGGATTCAGCCAGTTCTCCGGCGATCAGCAGGCCATCGCCATCGGGTTTACCAATCTCATCTTCACCCTGGTGGGCATGAGTGTCATCGATCGGGTGGGCCGCAAAACGCTGCTCCTGATCGGCGCGGTGGGAACCGCATCGTGTCTGGCCGGTGTGGCCTGGATCTTCTCCACCCACTCGCATCCGGGCGCGCTGGTCTGGCTGCTGATTGCGTACATTGCCTTCTTCGCGCTCAGCCAGGGAGCGGTGATCTGGGTCTATATCGGCGAGGTCTTTCCCAACCATGTGCGCTCCAAGGGGCAGGGCGTGGGCAACGCCAGCCACTGGACGATGAACACCGCCATTGCCCTGGTCTTTCCCATGGTAGCGGCATCGATGGGCCGCGGCGCTCCCTTTGTCTTCTTTGCCGCGATGACCGTGGTGCAGTTTGTGGTGGTGCTGCTGAGTTACCCCGAGACCAAGGGCCAGACGCTGGAGGCGCTGCAAAGAAAACTGCTGCGGGCGGAGTAAGGGATCGCCTCTGCGCCGCATCCCCTGTGCTAGCATGGCTGCAACTCAAATTAGGTGTGCGGCGCGCCATGAAAAGATCGATTGCTCTATCTCTTGTTTGCATAGGATTGTTTTTTTTACAGGTCTCCAGGGCCCAGCAGGCGGTTAGCAGTTCCGTATGTTCGTTGCCGGAACCACCCTTCACCTCCAACCATCCGAATATCTTCAGCGACCAGCAGGAGCAGTGGCTGGGCGATGCCCAGGCCCGCGAACAGGAGCCGGATTACATCCTGCTGCCAGAGAAGGATTCCGAGGAACTGACGCGCATTGGCCAAAAGCTGCTGGCGCAGTTGCCGCCCACGTCCATTCATTATCACTTTCGCGTCTACGAGTCGGAGGAGGCCAACGCCTTCTCCAGTCCCGGCGGATATGTCTACGTCAGCCGCAAGCTGATTACCGATGCGCGCAGCGAGGATGAGATTGCTGGCGTGCTGGCGCATGAGATCGGGCATATCTACACCCACCAGGAAGCCATTGAATTCACGCACCGCTTCAAGGTGCGCATGAATGTGAACTCCTTCGCCAGCGAAGAGGATCTCGACGACAAACTGCAACAACTGTTGAACATCCATGTAAAGACCTACGATGGCCCCAGCGACGACCAACTGGACAAGGATGAATTCGTAGCCGACCGGGTGGGTATGTATGCCATGACCCGCGCCGGGTACGCGCCCCGCGCCTTTGCCGAGTGTCTGGACCGCATCAGCGCCAACAAGGGACGCCTGGGCAGCTTTCTTACCGACATGCTGGACATCAACAGCATCGAGACGCGGCGGATTCGGGCGGCGCGCTCGCTGGCCAACGAGCTCTCCGGGGAGTGCAAGCGCCGGGTGGCCGGCGCCAGCCCGGAGTTCAAAGAGTTTCAGCAGAAGATTCTCTCCGCCCCGGTGAACTGGCTGGTAGAAGCCACGCCCGGCCTGAGTTCCTTCAAGTTGGATCCCCCGCTGCGGGCGGCGCTCGACCGGGTGCGTTTCAGTCCCAATGGGCAATACGTGCTCGCCCAGGATGAGAGCAGAATCCATGTGCTGAGCCGCGCGCCTTTGAAGAGGCTCTTCTCCATCGATGCGCCAGGGGCGAAAGAGGCGCACTTCTCACCGGACTCGACCCAGGTGGTCTTCCATTACCCGACCATGCGCGTCGAGCGCTGGGACGTAGCCACGGGAAAGCGGGAGAAGTTCTTCGAACTGGTCGATTACGATGGCTGTCCGCAGACCAGCCTCTCGCCGGACGGGAAGACGATGGTCTGTTTGTCCCAGACAAGGGGCGGGGTTTGGCTGAAGCTCATGGACGTAGAGAGTGGAAAGCTCTTCTACGACAACAAGAACTTCTACCAGGCGGATTTGGAGGTTCAACCCTGGACGGCTATCTTTCGCTACATCACAGCGGCCGAAGTGGGGACCGTTGTTTATAGCCAGGATGGCTTTACTATGCTCATCGCCACAGGAACAAAGACGATGGCTTACGATCTCAGGGCGCGCAAGCCTATCGGCTTGCACGGGGATCTCTCCAGCATCGTGCAGGGAAGGATCGCATTTGCGGATTCCAACAAGTTGATCTTCGAGTGCGACCTTCGCGCCAAGGGTTACAAGAGCCAAGAGACCTCCAAGGTTTGCGAGGCGAGTTTTCCCGAAGGGAATCTGATTCACGATTTTACTGTCGGCTACCAGTGGTTGGATTCCGTTGCTCATGGGAACCATGTGCTGATCGGCCCCTTCCGTGACAGCGCCTCGGCGCTGGTAGACCCCTCGACAGGAAAAGTGAGCGCCGGCTTCAAGATGGACGCTCTCGACCTCTACGATCAGGCGATTGCCAGCGAGACCGCTGCCGGCGGCGTGACGGTAGGCGACTTGGGCAGCCAGAAGACGGAATCGGTGGATCTTCCCATCAGCCCCATGCCGGAGTTGGAAGCGGCGGCATTCAGCCCCGATGGGCGCTTTCTGGCCTTCTCCAACAGTTCGCGGAGCGTCATTTGGGATCTGGATGCGCAAAAGCAAGTGGCCCTGATGCGCCCCTTCAATGCGGTACGTTTCGACGATCAGGAGCAGATGTATGCACAGTATCCAGAATCGCATCTGAAGCCGGGACAGAATTCGCGTATTGACCTGAAGACCGGCAAGGTGACCGAGGGTGCGAAGTACGATCCGAACGCGCTGCAATATGGCAACGTGCTGGTGAAGATTCGCTCCATGGACAAGTTTGAGGTGGTTACTGAGAACACGGCGATGGAGTCTTTCGATCCGGCTACGGGAGCGCTGCTCTGGAGCAAGCGCTTCCCGCATCAGATGCCCATTCTTCGCCATTCCGACGATGGCGCGCTTCTGCTAATCTCCGACCTCTCCTGGAAGACAGCCGACGATGAGACCGCGCGCGCTCGGGACAAGTTCATCCGCGCCTCGGACAAAAAAGGCGAGTGGCTCCTGTATGGATTGCTGGTTGAGGAACTGGACAGCCAGACTGGCTCCATACAACGGGCGATCGCGCTTCCCCAGGCTGGATTCGAAAGTGAGCCGCGGGAGACTCGCTCCGCTGTTCTTTACGGAGACTATCTGGTGGTGCGTGGCAGATTTAACAACAGCACCATCTATCGTCTTTCGGACGGCAAGCGATTGGGCGCATTTTATGGTACGGCCATCGCCGGAGACGGCAAACTGGGGGTGATTGCCGCCACCAACCTCGATCAGGAGATCACCCTCTACGACGCCAATACAGCCAAAGAGCTGAAGCGGGTGACAGTAGACCATCTGCCGCGGGCGGCGCGCATCGTGGCGGCGAAGAACGCGCTGCTGGTGCTCACCGCCAGTCAGCGCGTCTACACCATCGATCTGCCCGCCATTCCGGGAAAATGACGGTTTTGGGCGTTGCAGCCGTGATCGAAGTCACTCTTTTACGGAATTGTGTGGTTCTATATGTTATCTGTGGAGTGAAAGGCTGAAGCGGGAGGGCAGACGCTGCCGTTTACTCCCTTCCGCATGAGTCCGGAGAGAGCCGCCATGGAGCAGATGACGATTGCAATCGCAGACGCATTGTTCAGTGAGGCCGCCGAGCCGCCCCACCGCATGGTGCGGCCGGAAGAGGACACGCCCGCCGCGGCCGCCAACTCCCTGCTGGCCGAGTCGCTGCGCGTGGAGATCGTGCGCGTGGGCCGCAAGCTCTGGGAGCGGCAGTACGTCGACGGCAACGGCGGCAACATCAGCGTCCGTCTGGGCTCGAAGTATGTTCTTTGCACCCCTACTTTGATGAGCAAGGCGGATCTGGAGCCGGCCGACATCTGCCTCTCCGACCTGGCCGGCAACATCCTGGTGGGCAACCGCCTGCGCACCAGCGAACTGCTGCTGCACCTCGAGATCTACAAGGTCAACTCCCACGCCCGCGCCGTGGTGCATTGCCACCCGCCCCACGCCACCGCCTTTGCCGTGGCCGGACAGGCGCCGCCCAATGGCTACATCTCGGAGTACGAGATCTTCGTCGGCCCGGCCGCCCTGGCCCCCTACGAAACCCCCGGCACCCAGGCCTTCGCCGAGACGGTGCTGCCCTTCGCCAAGGATCACAACACCATCCTGCTGGCCAACCACGGCGTTGTCTGCTGGAGCGACACAGCTACGCACGCTGAGTGGCTTGTCGAGGTCGTCGATACCTACTGCCGCACCCTGCTCATCGCTCGCCAGATCGGCCAGCCGCTGGTGCCCATTCCGCCCGAGAAGATCGAGGAGATCCTGGCCCTCAAGCGCCGCATGGGACTGCCCGACGCGAGAGAACAGGGTCTGGGGTCTAGGGACTAGGGACGCGCTCTCGCGCGCGTCGTCAGGGGTGAGCCGGCGCAACGGTCAGGAAGAAGCCGGTAAAGCGAAATTGCCGGCGCAGTTCCTTTTCATTCAGAGTCAACTTGCCAACTGCGGGATCGACAACCGTCACTGTTGAATCGTTGGCGTCGAGTACCGCAATGAAATGCCCCATCCCGCCCTGCAAAATGACTCCGGCAATGGCCGGATGGGGCAGGGAATCACCATCGATAACGAATTTTGTGGCGTAACCATGTTTCCGCAGGGCGCGCGCCAGATACCATGCCTCGGTACCGCCTTGGTAGGTGAAGCTCTCCTGGGCAAGCTGCTTTTCGGTGACTGGATCGCCCAAATTACGCAGAATGGTCGCCGCGCTCGCCGGGCCGCAAGTGGAGGGGCTGCTCTGTCGGCAGACCGCGCCCTCGCATCTGTCTTGCAAGAGGGAAGTATCCAGCGGGGCAATCAGAGGCTTGATAAACGGGACAAGCAAAAAGAGTGCGGTGAACACAATAACCAGAGAATGTTCACGCCAGTTCTCGGGGTCAAGCCAGCGATAGATTGCGCCTCCCAGAAAGCCAATCCCAGAGAAAGTCAGTTCGGTGCATGGAATTGTGTGCACTTCGTAAAACCAGGCTGCCCTGTCAAAGATGTGGGTGTAAAAAAGCACAGCAAGGATGCACGGCAACGCCAACACGGCACCGAGTGCGATTACGAGACGCGGTTGCCGGTGCTGGAGCCGGTAGCCGGCATAAAAGAGGAATCCCGCCAAAAGCAAAGTTGGTAGGGTTGTAGGGTTTATGTTCATGATTCTTGCATTTGGAGGATACACCAGCGGTAGCTGCCTGTGCTTTTCACGCGCTGCTCACGATTACGTCGATCGTCGTGGAGGCGAAATCCGCACCTGTGCTAGAATGAAATCTGCGCTCAGTGATTTGGTCGTGAGCGGCGGTTGGTCCCCTGTTTCTCTGGATCGTCCCGCCTCAAACAGATTCCCCCAAGCCCCTACAGCGTATACCTGTGAGTCTCCCTCCTGGTGGTTCTTCCAAATCCAAATTGGGTTTGTGGTGAGCAGTCTTCTTGCCCCCTTGAATGGGAATGTGCGAGAGCGATCCGGGAAGACGCAACGGACCGATTCTGATCGGCCGGAGAGCGTGGGAGCAGGGTAGCCCCTTGGCGATGTGCCGGCGGGCAATGAAGCCGCGTAGGTCAGTTCCGGGTGAGCAGGCATTCTTCCCCTCTAAAGAAGAATTGGATGCCCGTTAGCCAGTCTTGAGGACGTTTTCGGTTCTTCCCTAACGCATAATGAATGAGCAGGCCCGCGCCTCCGCAGGAGTGTGCCGGTCTACTGTCCGGTTCCGCTTGCAGGCCTCGGCAAACGCTCGAGGCTCGCGGAATCCATAGGATACGTGTACATTTTGATCACTCAGTTTTCGCAGTTCGCTCTCTCCGCCACCATGATGGCCCGTCTTGAAGCCAACAAGTTTGAAACCCCCACCCCGGTGCAGTCCGCCGCCATTCCCCCCGCTCTCGAAGGCCGCGACGTGCTGGCCACCGCCCAGACCGGAACCGGCAAAACGCTCAGCTTTCTGATTCCCGTCATCGAACAACTGCAGAAGACCGAAGGCCGCGGCGCTCACGCATTGATTCTGCTGCCCACCCGCGAACTGGCCATGCAAGTCGAAAAGGCCTTCCGCACCATCCGCACCAGCAGCGCCCAAACCGTGGCCCTGGTGGTCGGCGGCATGAGCGAAGGCGCGCAGTTGGAGACCATTCGCCGCGGCGCGCGCCTGATTGTGGCTACCCCCGGCCGCCTGGAGGACTTCCTCAAGCGCAAGCTGGTCCGCCTGGACGGCGTCAAGATCCTGGTGCTGGACGAAGTGGATCGCATGTTGGACATGGGCTTCCAGCCCGCCATTCAACGCATCGCAGGCCTGCTGCCCGCCGAGCGCCAGACCCTCTGCTACTCGGCCACGCTGGAGGGCGCGGTCAAGGACGTGGCGGCCAAGTACCTCAAGACTCCGGCCCGCATCGAGATCGGCTCGGTCTTGAAGCCGGCCGAGAATGTCGAACTGCGCGCCTTTGACGTGGAAGCCGACAAGAAGCAGGAACTGCTCGAACACCTGCTGGGCGCCGAAGAGGGCAGCTTTCTGGTCTTTGTGCGCACCAAGCACGGCGCCGACCGCGTGGCCCGCCGCCTGGCCCGCTCCGGCCACTCCGCCACCCAGATTCACGGCGACCGCTCGCAAGCCCAGCGCAATGCCGCCCTGCGCAGCTTCAGCGAGGGCCGTCACCGCGTACTGGTCGCCACCGACGTGGCCGCCCGCGGCATCGACGTGGCCAACATCGCCCACGTGGTCAACTACGATCTTCCCAAGGTTCCCGAGGACTTCGTCCACCGCATCGGCCGCACCGGACGCGCCTCGGCCAAGGGCATCGCATCCACCTTCACCGCCCCGGCAGAACGCGGCGACCTGAAGCGCATCGAGCGGGTCCTGTCCATCACCATGAAGCGCTTCCGCGTCCGCGCCGTGGATATGGAAGTGGCGGGGAAAGTAGCGTAAGAACCTCTTGACTTAAAGGCCTGGTTAAGAGAAAATATCCTTAAGTTGGATCGGGCTATCTCGGTCGGCGCTGGGTCTCGGTGTATACCGGGGCCCTTCGCATTTCAGGGGAATACTTTCACGCCCCACTCGGTTTTGCCTGTGTTTGCTGTGTGGAATATTTTTGAAGCGATTGCATCGTAAGCCCTGTTCGGTTGGAGGGGATCAAGATAGTATCTGCCGATTGGGTGGGAGGCAAGATCTGCGATCTGTAAGCCAGTAGAGTTGCTCTTTTTATCGGCGAATACGATATCGAATGGAATTGGCCCATAACAGTTTTCTCCTTGAGTAATCCGCTGGAAGGTCAATTCAAGGGACTTGTCTTCGACTGCACCGCGACGTTCCATGACCACTGTCGTTCGACGCTCTCCCTGACCTTGATCGCAGAGGAATGCGTAGGTCTTTTCTAGACAGAAGCGCATCGCGATTTCGTAAGGATTGGCGGGAGTAACGAATTGACGGAGAAGCTCTTTTTTGTCGATGACCGTGGCGACCAAAGCCAGAGATGCGTTTGTCAGTGTTCTTCCCAGCTCTTTCATAAACCTCTGCCTCATGGCAGGATTCACCAGCACTCTAAATGGACCGTGCTGTTTGCGAATCTCATGCGCATGGAAGACCACCTGGTCATGCCCGAAAAACTTGAATTTCAGGTCCAAGAACGCCGGGACCACTGCCCGGCTGTACTTCTCCATGCTGAAGATGCAAAACGAGAGCACAAATACCGGGTACGGCTCTTGAATGCTCTCTAGGCCGTGATCGCCGCTTTCATCAACGTAAACGATGTAATCGCTATACATGGGTAGTGATTCTACGCTGGAGGGCCACAAAATTCACGGCCGCCTTCGAGATTCAATTGCATTGACTCTGCGGGTCAAATCGCGTATTCTGGAGTCCTTGTGCGGTGTTGCGCCTGGGGTCTGTGTGTAGGGGCCCTCGGGGATGGAAGTTCGTCCTTGAGGTGACTGAAGCCACCCGGACCGGCCGGTCGATCTCCCGGTGGAGATGGGCTGGAGCAGGCCGCCGGCGGCGGACGCGGGAGATTTCCCGCGGTTTGAGCCGGCCAGAGCCTCCTGAAGGGGCCAACGCGCGTACTTCTCACCCGAACAGGATTGTTTGGAAGTGGGCGAATGAGATTCCTTGCGCTGCAACGCGCGAGGGAAGGCGCTTTGCGCTGGATTCTCACGTTTTTGCGGGCTGCACGGCGGCCCAACGGGCCTCAAGAACCGGCAACGGTGTGCGGGGCGCGAGTAAGGGCCGGTCAGGCCAGGTTTTATTGAGAGGGTAGGAGAGAGATGTCGACCTTTGTTCCGAGTGGCAAAAATATTGCCCGCAAGTGGTATGTGCTGGACGCCAGCGGTCAAACGCTGGGCCGTTTGTCCACCAAGGCTGCCGATCTGTTGAGCGGCAAGCTGAATCCCCAGTACGTGCCCTACATCGATATGGGCGACCACGTGATCGTCATCAACGCGGAGAAGGTGCGTCTGACCGGGCTCAAGAGCCAGCAGAAGCTCTATCGCCGCTACACCGGGTTCCCCGGCGGATTGCGCGAAGAGTCCTTCGTGCGTTTGCTGGAGCGTAAGCCCGAACAGATCCTGGAGCAGTCCATCAAGGGTATGCTGCCCAAAAGCAAGATGGGCAGGGCCATGGGCTCCAAACTCCAGGTCTATCGCGGCGACAAGCATCCCCACCAGGCGCAGATGCCGGTGGCCATGGAAATTGCGTAAAGCAGCCGCTAGCTGCTAGCTTCTAGCCGCTAGCCAGAGATTCAAGATTCAGAGCTTTGCCGCTTTTAGCTAGAAGCTAGAAGCTAAAAGCTAGAAGCTACGAGGAAAACATGGCAGATCTGGTTCAGTATTACGGGACGGGGCGGCGCAAGTCGGCAATCGCCCGCGTCTTTCTGCGTCCCGGCACGGGTCAATGGAAGGTGAACGGCAAGGCTTTCGAGGTGTACTTCGTCACCGAGCAGCAGCGGGTTGCCGCCAAGAAGACCCTGTTGGTCGCCGATCTGGCGTCCAGCTTCGACGTGGTCACCACGGTTCGCTCCGGCGGCGTGGCGGCGCAGGCCGACGCGGTCAAGATGGGCATCGCCCGC
Organism: uncultured Occallatibacter sp.; assembly: GCA_964493705.1. GTDB lineage: Bacteria > Acidobacteriota > Terriglobia > Terriglobales > Acidobacteriaceae > Telmatobacter. The sequence continues at coordinate 19,849 of CAZBPD010000020.1, read as the reverse complement.
GCCCTGCTCGAGTTCAACCCCGAGCTGCGCAAGACCCTCAAGGCCGAAGGCCTGCTCACCCGCGACGCGCGCGTCAAGGAGCGCAAGAAGTACGGTCAGAAGGGCGCCCGCGCACGCTTCCAGTTCAGCAAGAGATAGTATTCAGCTTCTAGCTGCTAGCTTTCAGCTTCTAGCCCGACGAGTCCAATCGCGACTTGAATGGCTAGTAGCTAGAGGCTAGAAGCTAGAAGCTCAATTCCACCAACCCCCGCAAGAGCGGGATCAATCCGGGCCCGGCTCAACCTTGCCCGGATGCATTTGCTTAAGGAGGCCCATTGGCCACGATTACCATGAAGGAGCTGCTCGAAGCGGGAGTCCACTTCGGGCATCAGACCAAGCGCTGGAACCCCAAGATGAAGGAATACATCTTCGGCGAGCGCAACGGTATTTACATCATCGATCTGCAGAAGACCTTGAAGCTCTTCAAGGACGCTTCCAAGTTCGTCACCGACCTGTGCTCGGAGGGCAAGACGATTCTCTTCGTCGGCACCAAGCGTCAGGCCCAGGACGCCGTGGCCGAAGAGGCCAACCGCGCCGGGATGCCCTACATCAACAATCGTTGGTTGGGCGGCTTGCTGACCAACTGGGTGACCGTGCAGAAGTCGGTGAAGCGCCTTCAGGAATTGGACGAAATGGCCACCGACGGCCGCTACGAGCTGCTGACCAAGAAGGAAGTCATCCGTCTGGAGCGCGAGCGCAAGCACCTGCAGGCCAACCTGGCCGGCATCAAGAGCATGAAGCGCCTGCCCGACGCCCTGTTCATCGTGGACTCCAACAACGAAGCGATCGCCGTCAAGGAAGCTCGCAAGCTGGGCATCCCGGTGGTTGCGGTGGTCGACACCAACTGCGACCCCACCGTTGTGGACTACGTGATCCCCGGTAACGACGACGCGCTGCGCGCCATTCGCCTGTTCACCTCGAAGATCGCCGACTCGGCGGCCGAGGGCGTGAACCTGGTGGGCGACAAGGCCTTTGCCGAGGAGATGCCGATTCCGGCTGCGGTTGAAGCCGTGGCTGCCGAAGCGGCGCCGGCCGAGGAAGTCGATCTGGAAGCGGCCCTGGGCGGCGGCATCCGCAAGGCTCCCGCCGTGGCTGCGGCTTTGGATGAAGCCGAGGTTGCCGGTCTTTAATCATTCCTGCGTATTGCGGTATGCATAATGAGAAGCGTGGCCGCCTCGAATCGAGCGCCACGCTTCTTTTTTAGCTGCTAGTTTCCAGCTTTTAGCTTCTGGCTGTTCATGGCGCGCTGGCAGCGTGGGACCACCGGTTCCAACACCGGCGAGCGAGTGGCTAGAAGCTGGCAGCTAGAGGCTTAGCCCAAACAAGAGAGGGACGACAGTGAGCGACAAGATTGATGCCAAGCAGGTAAAGGAACTTCGGGAAAAGTCCGGCGCGCCCATGGGCGATTGCCTGAAGGCGCTGCAAGAGACCAAGGGCGACATGGAAGGCGCCTTTGTGGTGCTGCGCAAGCGGGGCATGGCCTCGGCGCAGAAGAAGGCCGCCCGCACCACCAACGAAGGCGCGGTGGGTACTTACATCCACGCCGGCGGCAAAATCGGCGTGCTGATCGAAGTCAACTGCGAGAGCGACTTTGTGGCCCGCACCGACGACTTCCAGACCCTGCTCAAAGACATCGCCATGCACATCGCCGCCACCGATCCGCGTTACGTTCGCAGTGACGACGTCACCGCCAGCGATATGGACCGCGAGAAGGAGATCTACCGCGCCCAGGCTGCCGCCACCGGCAAGCCGGCGCCGGTGATCGAGCGCATCGTCGAGGGCAAGATGGCCAAATTCTACGAAGAGGTCTGCTTGCTCGATCAGCCCTTCATCAAGGACCAGACCCTCACCATCAAGGAACTGATTGCACAGAAGGTCGGCAAGCTGGGCGAGAACATCACCGTCCGCCGCTTCGCCCGCTTCAAGGTTGGCGCTCCCGACTGGACCGTGGCCACCACCAAGGCCGTGGAAGCCGCCGCCGAGTAGTTCTTTCCAATCCAGAACGCATAAAGCCCAGGGCAACTGCTCTGGGCTTTTTGCTGCTCGACGGGCAGATTTTGCCGATAAACGCACTGTACAGGGAAGGGAATCGGGGGTACGCTATGGGCATGAACAACGTGCAGCTCTATCTCGCGATGGGTGTCCCTACGCTGGCGGTGCTGGTAGGAATCCTGTTGAGTCAGCGCTCTTCGGATCGCTTGGAGAGGCGATTGGAGCGGATTGAGGCTGACCTTCGGGAGTTCTATCGGACCCTCGGTCAGCACGACGCAAAGATTGAGAATCTGGAGAAACGCAGTGCATGATGGTTGGTGGTGCTGTCGTTCTTCACACTTTGGGTGGCCACCACCAAGGCCGTGGAAGCAGCCGCCGAGTAGTTCTTTCCAAGGCAAAACGCATAAAGCCCAGGGCAACTGCTCTGGGCTTTTTGCTGCCCGACGGGCAGATTTTGCCGATCATCGCTCTGTACAGGGCAGGCAATCGGGGGTACGCTATGGGCATGAACAACGTGCAGCTCTATCTCGCGATGGGTGTCCCGACGCTGGCGGTGCTGATCGGCGCCTATTTTAATCAGCGATCCCTGGAGCGTCTGGAAGGCCGTCTTAGCGGCCGCATCGACGGTTTGGAGCGGCGCATGGATCGTCTGGAGGCTCGTCTCGACCGCATTGAGGCCGACTTGCGCGAGTTCTACCGTACTCTTGGCCAGCACGAGGCCCGGTTGGATAATTTGGAGAAAAGCGGCGCCTAAGCTTCATCGCGCTGGAGCAATGGATCGAAAGGGCCCAAAGATGCAATACTCGGGGCTTTTTATGCGGCCTTCTGCTTCACGCCCGGTGAACATCCCGCTCCCGTCCTGTGCGATACTTGAAAAAGCATGTATAAACGGATCGTTTTGAAGCTTTCGGGCGAGGCCCTGGCCGGCCCGCACAAGTTCGGCCTGGACGCCGCCAAGGTTGCGGAGATCACCGAAGAACTGGCCGAGGTACACGCACTGGGCGTGGAGATCGGCGTGGTCGTCGGCGGCGGTAACTTCTTTCGCGGCGTGGCCGAGCAGGCCAAGCAGATGGACCGCGTCAGCGCCGACAACATGGGCATGCTTTCGACCGTCATCAACGCCATCGCCCTGCAAGACTCGCTCGAGCAGCACGGTGTGCAGTGCCGGGTGATGAGCGCCGTCTTCATGAACCAGGTCGCCGAGCCCTACATTCGCCGCCGCGCCGTGCGCCATCTGGAAAAGGGCCGGGTGGTGATCTTTGCCGCCGGCATCGGCAACCCCTTCTTCTCCACCGACACCGCGGCCAGCCTGCGCGCCATGGAGATCAAGGCCGACGTACTGCTCAAGGGCACCAAGGTCGAAGGCGTCTTCAGCGCCGATCCGGTGCTGGTCAAGGACGCCGTCAAGTACGACCAGATCACCTACATGGAGATCCTGCAACAGGGCCTCAAAGTGATGGACCTGACCGCCGTCAGCCTCTGCAAGGACAACAACCTGCCCATGGTCATCTTCAACATGAACCAGCCGGGCAACATCAAGCGCGTGGTGCTGGGCGAGAAGGTCGGCTCGCTGGTGACGGCGTAAATGCAGGGACTAGGGACTAGGGAACAGGGACTAGGGTGCCCCACCCACGCCGCGTCCTTGTGTTTGCGGCTTAGGTGGGTGTGAGCAGCAACGGACGGTTGCTTTGAGGCGTCAAAGAAGTAGTGGCCATCGAAAAACCAGCACGTCTTAATGCGCTCACCGGGCTGCGCTGTTTCGCGGCCATCAATATTCTCTTTTTTCATTTCTCCAATCCGCAGTGGTTCAACTTCCGCTTCAGCGTTCCCACCCCGTTTTCCCCTCAGCCTTACAGCTTTTGGATCATTCTGGCGCCGGTGGTCAATGCCGGCTACGTCTCGGTGAGCTATTTCATTCTGCTCTCGGGCTTTGTGCTGGCCTATAACTATTCGGGCCGGGCGCGGGCCGGGGAACTGGACACGGTGCGCTTCTGGAAGGCGCGCTTCACCCGCCTTTATCCCATCTATCTGCTCAGCCTGCTGATGGCCTGGTGGATGCTGGCCAAGGAATACGGCGCGCACACCCACGCGATGTATTGGACCGGCGTGGTGCTGACGCCGCTGCTCCTGCAGGGCTGGATTCCATCCATCGCCACCTTCCTCAACACCCCGGCCTGGACCATGTCCGCCGAGAGCTTCTACTACGTCCTTTTTCCCTGGATGGCGCGCTGGAAGAAGCCGGAACACATTGCACACCACCTGGGCAAGCTGGGCGCGGTATGGGTTCTGGGCATGGCGCCGGGGGCGCTGTACATGCTTTTCAACCCCGACAGCATCGCCCATCCCGACCGCTACAGTTACGGCCCCTGGCTGCAGGCGCTCAAATATACGCCTTATGCGCACCTGGCCAGCTTTGTCTTTGGTGTGCTGCTGGCGGAGTTGGACGAGGTGCTGCCGCGCCAGGGATGGCTGCGGCTGCTGCTGGGGATTACCGGCTTTGCAGGAATCTATGGGCTGCTCATGCTGGGGCCGCTGGTGCCCTACGCGATTATGCACGACGGCCTGCTGATGCCCCTCTTTGCCTGCATCGTGCTGGGTCTTGCCGGCGACAACTGGCTGGCCCACGCGCTGGGCATTCGCCCTCTGGTCTTTGTCGGCGAGGCCAGCTTCTGCCTTTACCTCTTGCACTTCAACCTGTGGGAGTTGGTGCACCACAGCGGCATCCTGGAGCGCACCGGCCTGATCCGCTTCGACCCCTGGATCAGCTATATTTTTCTGGTCATCTTCGCCCTGCTGGCGCTGTATTTCATCGAGAAACCGGCGCAGAAGGTGCTGCGCAAGTGGATGACGGCGAATACGTAACGACAGTGGTCAGTGAACAGTGGTCAGTTGTTTTCCATCCATCGAAGATATGATAGATGCAGCTTAAAGAAGGAAGGTCTCCGGGGGGTAGGCATGAAACGTAAATGGCCCTATTTGGCCGCTTTACTCGTTGTACTCTTGCTCATTCTGAAGATCCTGACGTCTCCATTGATGCAGGTAGGGCATCAACGGCAGAAGCAGTTCGATGAGACTTACAGCCGGTTCTCGAATGCGATACTTGCTCGAGACTTTGCCACCGCGTATTCGATTGGAGATCCAGATTTCCGCGAGGTCACATCAGAAAAGGATTTCATCGACCAGCAACAGGAAATTGAAGCGCGACTCGGTCCGCTGGAATCGTCAAAGATTCTGAATTTCAAAATCTATGGACATGGGAATTCTTTGGAATGGATAGCTCAGATACGAGAAGCTCGTCGCTACAAGAATGGGAACTTCAATATTATTTACGAATTCCATTTTGAAGATGATCGTTGGCAACTCAGTGGATACAGACCAGACGAGTAAAACGGTGAAACCTTCCCTGGAGTGGCTGTTGAACCACCCCAGAGGTTAAACGGTCGATCCCGGAATCCTTGGCTATTCCTGAGCAAACGCCGCGAAGCTGTGCGGGTTGATGGTTACCACGAAGCGGCTGCGCGGATCGACGGGGCGGGGATGATGCGAGGGCGCGGCCGGGGCAGGAGGAGCAACTGAGGCCTCCACCAGCTCGCCGGTAGCCAGATTGCGCAGCTTCTTGGTCTCCGGTGCGGCCAGCACCGTCACCTGCGCCGGCTGGTCGCGGAAGGATTCGACGACCAGGCTGTGGTTGTCGTAGGCGAAGAGGCTCACCATGCTGGGAGCGTCGATCTCATAGGGCTGGCCGCGCAGCAGGTAATTGCGCATCGAGGTCAGCACCGGCTGCGGCAGCGCGTAGAGGTCGTTGGCGTTCTCGGGAATGGTAAGGACGTAGAAGTTGCCCTTCGAGTAGTGGTCTTGCAAAAGCAGCGGCGCGCCGCGTCCGTTGGCGGTGCCGCGCACCACCGGCCAGGCGTCGTTGGTCATGAAGGCGATCTCTGGAACCAGAATGTCTTGCGTTGCGCCCAGGTTGGCGCCCGCGCCGGAGCCCGATGCGCCCCAGTAATCGTGAACGTTGAGCACGTTGCCGGTGTTCTCCACTTCGGCGATGCCTTCGATCCCCTTGCCTTGCAGGGCTTTGAGCAGGCCGCTGGTGATCACGATATTGCCGCCCTCTTCAAGATGTTTTTTGATCTTGGCGACGATCTCGGGGTCGAATTTGGCGTCTTCGGTGAGCAGGATGGTCTTTTCGGCGCTGGGAAACTCGGGATGCATCTCGACGGGAATGCCGATCATGCCCAGGTAGTTGTGCAGATAGTCCTCGCCGGTGGATTGGTAGGGCTTATAGCTGGCCAGAGCGACTGGCTTGCCCAGCTTGGCCACCACTTCGTTGACCTTGCTCAGGGAGTAGCCGGCCACTGCGGCCCAACTCACTGCCTCCGCACCGTTTCCGCGTGCATTCCATTGGGCCAGATCGCCAGCTTTGAAGCTGGTGTCCAGGGCGCTCCAGGCGGCGCGATCGCCGATCTGCGCGGGCAGCAGCAGGTCGCTGTACTGGAAGAGCAGGATCTGCGGCGTCTTGGCCAGCATGGTGTCCCAAAGCTGCTCGGCGTAGCGGTCCACGTACCTGGTCCCATAGGTATCGACCCAGCCGCCGCCGTTGTGCGCGGGGGCGATGTTGTCGAAGTAGCGAATGATCTCGTAGCTCTCGTATTGCTGCAAGTGCTGATCATTATTAACTGGGTCGCGGGTTTCGGTGCCGGTGTAGATGCCGTCGAAGATCTTCGGCTCGTCCTTCAGGTCGTAGCCGTTGGCCTGAAAGTGCTCGTACCAGTTGGGGTACTTGACGATGACCTTGACCTTGGGATTGACGGCCTTGGCTGGGCCGACGACCAGATTGCGCGAAACCTCGTCCATCAGCTTGACGCGGAACTCGCTCCAGCTCTGCGCGCCCTTGGCGGCGATGTCGCTGTCACGCTTGGTGTTGTTGAAAAAGAAGTCGTCGAGAATGATCTCGTCGAAGTGCCGGGCGGTGATCTCGGCGACGCGCTTGACGTAGGCGCGGTGCTCGGGGTCGGTGTAAGAGAAGCTGACGAACTGGCCGGGCTCGGCCTGGCTGACCTCGTGCAGGGGGCCTTCACGGCCGACGTTGTCGCCGCCGGCAGAGTAGGCGATGCCGCCCGCCACCTCGACGCCATGGGCGGTGAAAAAGGCCTTTACGGTCTCGATCAGCTGATCGTCGGCGATCAGGCCGCTGCGATAGGTCTCGATGTAGACCTTGTCCACGTGAACCTGACTGCTGATTTGATCGAAGGACTGCTGCAACCAGACGGGGTCTTTCATCTTCTCGACCACGCCAACGGTGATGTAAATGGCGACGTGAAAGTGATTGGGCGGCGGGGGCGGCGTGGCGCCGCGGGCAAGAGGGACCGAGGCAAGCAAGAGCAGCAAGAGCAAGCGAAGTCGGGCTGGCACGATGGATTCTCCTTGAGCGTCCTGGAAGGGCCGCTTGCGCATAGAGTACCGCAGCCGCGAGCCTTCTCTGGCAGCAGACAGTATATGCGTTGCAAAGCGCCTTAGTAAAACGTTTATCTTTGATTGTTCAAGAACGCCTTCTGGATTTCATCCTGGTTCAAAAAAAGCGCTTGAAGAGCGCCTTTACAGCCACAAAAAAGCCCAGCCGCGGGGGCTGGGCTTTTTTATCCATGCTTCAGTCGACTACGGTGTAACCGACTGAACGGAGTGGTTGCCATGGGGCACCATGACGATGGCCGTGGGCTGATAGCCGGCGGGATACGGCGTGGCCTGGGTCTGGCCCAGGGTACCTGCGGTGGGGTCCAGAACGAAGCCTGAGACGGAGTTGCCATCGTGATTGGCAGTGAAGACAAAGCGTCCAATCGCCGGGTCGATGGCCAGCGCCACAGGCCGCCCGTCGGTGGAATTGGTGGCGCTGCCGGTGGGGTTAACCGCGGCTGCAGGGGTTCCCGTCGTCAGGTCGATGTTAAAGGCTGAGACCGAGTTGTCCAGGGCATTGGCTACGTAGATGAACTTGCCGCGGGGATCGATGGCCAGGGCGCTGGGTTGGTAGCCGGTTTTAAAGGGGCCGTTGATGAGGAAGCTCAGTTGGCAACCCGCGGCGCTTACGGGAGCGTTGCAGGCCGTGATGGCGTAGCCGATCAGTTCGCTGGATGCGTAATCGGTGACATACACAAAGCGATTGGTGGGGTCGGCAGTAACGGCGGAGGGCTTGATCCCGGCGGCATAGGGGCTGTTCGCCGAGGGGTTGAGCGCGCCGCTTGTGCCCACGGTGAAGGCGAAGACCCAGCCGGGGTTGGCGTTGCTGGTGATGCAACTGGTAGCCGGCGGGGTCGGGGTGCAGCCGGGATTGTAAGCCGATTGGTCATAAGCCGAGACATAGACGGCGTTATTGTTGGCCAAGGCGAAGACGCCGGTGGGAAGCACTGTATCGCTTCCAATTCTGAGTTGTTGCGTGGAAGTTGCAGAGCCAATGACGCCCGCCGAGAGGGCATACTCGGTCAACGTAGCCGAGCTGGTTCCGGAGACTACGTACAGATAGGTATTGGCAGCGTTCACGACCAGCGAAACCGGAGCAGACGCCAGGGTTACCGTATCCGCCTTGGTCAACGTGCCGTCGGAGGCGACGGTGAAGTGGATAACGGAGTTGTTGCCCGTGTTGGCGACGTAGAGATGCGCGTAGTCGGAGCTCACGGCCATCGCCACAGGGCCGGAGGTTCCGGTCTGTACAGTGGTCGCTGCGGGACGGATGGCGCCCGAGGCGTTGTCCAGGGCGTAGATCCCGATCTGTCCGGCGCTGCTCGGTCCCGAGCCCGCGGAGTTGGCCACGAAAACGTAGTCGATGGTGACAAGCTGGCAGGCAGTCAAAAGAGCGGCCACAAGCAGGCCGAGAGAAGAGACCAGAAAGAGCTGGCTCAATTTGCTGAACTTCATGCGCTTCCTTCGTCGTGGGCCGTACTACAAGCCCCATGAGTGCTGGTTAGGTTGCCCCGCCCTATTGTAAAAGCCTGACACGGGGTAGTGCGAGCGAATCCGGCCCAGGGCCGGGGGGCAAGGCCCGCATCGCTGCGGGCCGGAGTTCTGCGCCTAATTGCTGCCGTTGTGCGGAATCGCGACCGCGGCGGTGGGCTGTGCGTTGGAGGTGTAGGGCGAATCCTGCGACGGGATCAGGCTGCCATCGCTGCCCAGTTCAAAGCCCGAGACCGAGCCGGCGACAGTGTTGCCCAGGTAGTTCACCGTAAAAAGAAAATGATGGTGCGAGGGGTCGACGCCGATGGCCACAGGCTGCAAGCCAGTAGGGTAGGTGCCGATGCGAGCGAGCGGACCGCCCGTAATGGAAAAGGCGGTCACCGTCGAGTCCTGGGAATTGGCCACATAGACCCAACCGGATGCCGGGTCGGTGGTAATGGCCGAAGGCTGGCTGCCGGTCGCGTAGGGACTACCGGCCAGCGGCGTACTCAAAACGCCTGAGGAAGTGAGGTTATATCCCAGTACATTGCCGCTGGCGAAGTCGGTCACATAGAGATACTTGCTGGTAGGGTCGCCGATGAGGGCCGAGGGATGGGTGCCAACAGTCCAGGGGCTGCCTGTGATCGGTGACAATGTCCCGCTACTCCCGATGTTGAAGCCGAAGACGTAACCGGTGTTGGCGGTGGTGTCGTAGGCGCTCACATAGAGTTCTGCGCCGGAGGCCAGGGAGGCCAAACCTGTGGGCAGAATAATGTCTGCCGAGTTGGTGCCGGAAAGGTTCAGCGGCCAGTAGCTGATTGAGCCGTTGGTTGCGGCGACACCCAACGCGCCCGATTTGCTGAGGGGATAAACACCCACTGAACCGGAGCACGGAAAAGCCGGAGAACAAGCAGGCAGCGGCTGGTAGGTGTTGGCCACGAACAGGTTGGACCCGGCTACTGTTGCCCCCAAAGGAAAGATGCCGACGGCGCCGGTGTTGAGGATGGTGTTATTGGGGCCCTGAATCTGGTTGCCGGTGGTATCGGTCGTAGCCTGCGGATAGAGTTTGCCGTCGTTGCCGATGGCGAACTGTACGATGCTGCTGTCGTCGCGGTTGATCACATAGAGGTTCTGGTTGTCCGACGAGAGCGCTTCAGCCACCGGGTTGCGTCCGGCCGAGGGGAAGGGCGAGGAAGGGATCTGACGCATAAACCCAGACTCCGAATTGATCTCGAAGACATCCACTTCGCCGTAATTGTTGGATCCCGCGGCCTTGGAACTGGTTACGAAAACGAAATCCACGGTGAGCGTTTCACAGGCGGTCACCAAACTGGCCGCCAGCAGGCTGGCCGCGGAGACCAGCAGCAGCTGGCTTGTTTTGTTGAACTTCATGCGCATCTTTCGTCCGCGGGCCAGGATTCTGGCACAGGTGAAACGGTTTGAAATCGAACTCCGGGCGCCTCTAGAACATTGCGCCCGGGGTTCGGCTAGGTTAGCTAGTTCACTACATTCCAGATACGAAACGCTCCTGCCGGTTGGTCGTGCGGCTTTCGCGCTGCGGTAAGACTATTCTCCGGCGCGCAACTAATTGGTGCGTCCGTCCATCAGGCAAAAGGTGGGCGGGCCGGTGAGTGCAAAGCTGGAAACCTGAGAGAGGTTGTTCAGATCGCCGGAGTTTTGATCCAGCATTCGGCCGGTGACGGTGGAATCGTACAAGTTGGCCTCGTAGACGAACTGGTTGGAGGGGTCCTCGACGATGCACTGCGGACCGGCGCCCGATCCAAAGGGTTCGCCGGGCAGGGTGGTGAGCACTCGGGTGTTGGGGTCGATCACATAACCGGCAAGGCCGCTCTGCGCGTTGCCAGAGGTGCCGGTATTGTTTCCCTGATTGGCGACATAGGCCCACTTGCCCTTGGACTCGACCAGCATGGCAATCGGGTTGGAAAGAGTCACGTCGTCCGGCACCGGACCGCCGATCTGGGCTTGCAAGGCCCCGCCGGTACCGACGGAGTAGGGAAGAATCTGGCTCTTGGCGCTGGTTCCGGCGAGCGGCTCGTTGTCCAATACATACACATAGCTGTTGGCATAGACCAGCGCGGTTGCGGCGGCGATGCCTGTCAGGGGCTGCGGGCTGTTCTGGCTGATCGTCAACTGTCCGTTGGCGCTACTGTAAGCGTAGGGAAAGACGGAAGAGCCGCCGCTGTAGGGGTAATCGGTCGACGAGGACCCGCTCAGGGTGATCAAGTTCCCCGAGGCCATTACGAAATCCACTGGATTGGCGGGAACCGGGAAGTAATTCAAGGGTGTGCCGTTGGCCGAGGTCTGAGTGTTCTGCAGCGTGGTCAGGCGGCCGGTGGTGGAATTGATGCTGAAGGCCGTTATGTCTCCGCAGGTGGTGAGACTGTTCCCCAGGGTGAGCGCGCAGTTGGGATTGGGGTTGGTGGTGGCGTTGGCAGGGTTGATGCCATCCTTGCCAATGGAATCGTGGTCCAGTACATAAAGGAAGTTTCCCGAACCGTCGGCCACAAGCCGGAAGGGATTGAGACCCTTGGTATAAAAGGTCTCCTGGGCGCTGAGGATGCCGTTGGCGCCCACCGCGAACTGGGTGATATTGGCGTTCTGGCAGGGGTTGGCGGAGGTGCAGTCGGCGCCGCCCGCGGCATTGACGCCGCGGTTCAGCACATAAAGAAAGCGGCTGCCGGTGATCAGCACGGCGCGATCCGGGTTGGCGCCGCCGCTGCTAATGGGCAGTCCGTGGATGGCGGTCAGCTTGCCGGTGTTGTGGTCAATCGAGAAACCGCTGATGATGCCGCTGCCGGAAGTCTCAGCGGTCACCGTTCCAGTCACATACAAATAGCCGACCGAATAACTCTGGACGCAAGACGTAAGGCTGACAACAACACCCACGGAAAGGGCGCCCATCAGAAGGGCCTTGCCGAATTTCGTAAACTTCATGCGATTCCTTCATCCTGGCAGGGCGTTCGCCGCCAAGTTTGATCGTTCCACAGCAGAGCTGGGTTGGGACGGGTCCCTGATGCATTGTAAAAGCCGAGGGCTGGTTGTGCCTAGTTTCCACAGAAGACAGCAGGAAACAAGCAGGTTATTCGAGATCATTCTATCCCGGCGACGCCGGAATCCGGGTCGCAGGTGGGTACGTAGCCTTTTTTCAGGCTGTCGAGGTTTGGACGCAGCGCGAGCGGGAAAGGTCAACGGAGGGCGAGATGCGGGTGGGGAGTCGTCATTGAGCCCGGCAAATGCCAGGCGGCCTCCCGTGGGAGCCAGGGCTGTGTGCCCACGGCTCCCACGAAGAGTGCACATTACCAGACGCGGCAGGAGTTGGCCGGCATCATGGGTTGGCCCCGTTTGCAGCCAAAGGCCTTGCCGAACTCGTCGAAGTTCTGCACCGTGCCGTTGACCCGCCATTGGCCGGGGGAGTGGGGATCGGTCAGCGCCGACTGCCGCGCCGACTGCTCGGTCTGGTTCTGGCACCACACCTGGGCAAAGCCCAGGAAGTAGCGCTGCGCCTCGTTGTAGCCGTCGATTTGATCCTTGATGCTCTTGCCCTGGGCCGCCAGCGTATCCAGCAGAGCCATGTAGGCGATGCGCAGGCCGCCGTTGTCGGCCGTGTTCTCGCCCAGCGTCAGATCGCCCTTGAGCTTCTGCGCCGGGGTGTCGCCGTGCGCCGGTGCCGCCTCGAAGCCGCTGTACTCCTTCACTTCGCAGTCGGTGCGCTCGGTGAAGGCCTTGCGGTCCTCGGGGGTCTGCCACTCGCGCAGATTGCCCTTGCCGTCGTACTTCGAGCCCTCATCGTCGAAGCCGTGAGTCATCTCGTGGCCGATCACCACCCCAATGGCCCCGAAGTTCACCGCCGGATCGACCGTGAAGTCGAAGAACGGCGGCTGCAAGATGCCGGCGGGGAAGTTGATGTCGTTCATCGACGGGTCGTAGTAAGCGTTGACCGTGGGCGGCGTCATGCCCCACTCCTTCTCATCCACCGGCTTGCCCAGGTGGCCGAGGTTCCAGTTGCGCTCGAAGATGGCGTTGCGGTGCAGGTTACCGATCAGGTCGTCGCGCTCCACCTTGAGCGCCGAGTAGTCGCGCCATTTCTCGGGGTAGCCGATCTTGTTGCGGATCATGCCCAGCTTCTCTTCGGCGGCCTTTTTGGTCGCATCGCTCATCCAGGGCAGTGTCTTGATGTCGTCGCCCAGGGATTTCTCCAGCGCGGCCACCAACTGGTCCATGCTGGCCTTGGCGGCGGGGGGGAAGTTCTTCTTCACCCAGTCCTGGCCCACGGCCTCTCCCAGAGCGTTGTCGGTGGCCATGGTGCACTGCTTCCAGCGCGGAGTCGGCACCTTCTGCCCTGCCAGCGTTTTGCCGAAGAAGGCGAAATTCTCGTCGAAGAAGGCTTTGGGCAGATTGCTGGCCGAGGCGTGCAGAGTGTGCCAGCGGAAATAGGACTTCCAGGCATCGGCCGGTTCCTTGGCCATCAGTTCGTTCAGTCCCTTGAAGAAGTTGGGCGTGGTTACGTTAAGGGTCTCGAATTTGCCGATTTTGACGGCTTTGAAGTAGCTGGCAAAATCGAAGTCCGGGGTGAGCTTCTGAAAGTCGGCAAGCGTGAAGATGTGGTAGCGGTTCTCGGGGTCACGCAAATCGACACGGCTGGTTGAGGCTTGAGCCAGCGCGGTCTCGATCTCCATCACCGCGGCGGCTTCCTTGGCGGCCTGCTCGGGGGTGTCGCCGGCCAAAACAAACATCTTGGTCACATGCTCGATATATTGCGCGCGAATCGTCTGGAAGCGCTTGCTGTCGACGATGTAATAGTCGCGGTCGGGCAGAGAGAGGCCGCCCTGGCCGATATTGGCGATCTGCTTCGAGGAGTCCTTGTCGTCCTGTTCGACGCCGAAGCGGAAGAGCCCGGTGGGGCTGCCCTGCGCGGCCAGATCGGCCACCAGCGCGGCCAGTGCGTGCGCATCCGGCATGTCGGCAATGCGCTTGAGCGCCGGTTGCAGCGGAGTCAGACCCTTCTTCTCCACCAGATCGGTATTCATGCAGGCCCCAAAATAATCGCCGTACTGCTTCTCCAGCGGGGTTTTGGGGCTCGCAGCGGCGGCGTCCAGTTCCTGCCAGAGCAGGTAGAGGTTGCGCTCATGCAGCAGCGAGAAGGAACGCGCCCAGCGCACCTGGTCGGCAGGAACGGGGTTGCTCTTGATCCAATTGCCGCAGGCGTACTGATAAAAGTCGGTGCAGGGATCGGCGGTCTTGTCGATGGCGCTGGCGTCAAAGCTGTGCACGATCGCCGGCGCTGTGGGTTGAGAGGTGTTCGCGGGGGCCTGTGCCAGCGCACAGGCGGCGGCCAGCCAGAGAATGGGGAGCAGACGGAAACGATTCATCGAATTTCCTCGATTGGGGTAGGGAGTCCAGCGGCGGCAACCAGCGCGGGAAGCGCTCAACGGAAAGGCCCGGACTGCTCTGAAGGTGTGCGAAGACGGTTGTCTGCATGGCCTGCCGCATCCACCAATGCTGCGGAGGAAGGGAGCAAGGCCCAGCTCGACAAGGCATCTCCGGCAAAAACACAGAATGCCGGTTCACGACCGGCGGCGCTGCCCAAAAGGCTATCATGCGAGGGGCAGGGGAGGAATGAGTTTGAGAAGTGCGGGGCTGAAAAAACCGGGCCGTGCGCGCGGGGGTTGTGGTATACGTTTCCAATGCTCCGCTCACGACTGCTTTTCGCCGCCTGTCTTGCCGCCTCGACTCTGGCCCCCAGCCTCTGCCGCGCCCAGAACCCCGCGCCCACCCCGCCCATGGGCTGGAACAGTTGGGACGCCTACGGATTCACCATCGACGAGGCCGATTTCAAGGCCAACGCCACGGTGCTGGCCGGCATGAAGCAGTTGGGCTGGCAGTATGCCGTCATCGACGAAGGCTGGTACATGGAAAACCCCTTCGGCGACAAGCTGGAATCGCGTAAATACCTGTGGAACGCCAACGGCCTGCTGATTCCCGTAGCCAGCCGTTTTCCCGACGCGGCCAACGGCGTCGGCTTCAAGGCGCTGGCCGACTGGGTCCACGCGCAGGGGCTGAAGTTCGGCATTCATATCGTTCGCGGCATCCCCAAGCAGGTGGTCAAAGAGAATCTGCCCATCGCCGGATCGAGCTTCCACGCCGCGGACGCCGCCGACACCGGCGACTCCTGCCCCTGGGACGACGCCAACTACGGCGTCCAGGACAACGCCGCCGGCCAGGCCTGGTACGACTCGATGCTCAAGCTCTACGCCGGTTGGGGCCTCGACTACCTCAAGGTGGATTGCATCAGCGACCATCCCTACCGCCCCACCGAGATTCGCCAGATCGCCGCCGCCATCCAGAAAACCGGCCGCCCCATCGTGCTCAGCCTCTCGCCCGGTCCCACGCAACTGGAGCACGCTGCCGAGGTGGCCAAATACGCCCAGATGTGGCGCATCGCCGACGACCATTGGGACGCCTGGACCTTTCCCCATCCGGACAAGACGACGGAATACCCCTTCGGGCTGAAGGACGAGTTCGACCGCCTGGAGAAGTGGGCGTCGTATGTGAAGCCGGGCAACTGGCCCGACCCCGACATGCTCCCCGAGGGCTACTTGGGACCGCATCCCGGCAAGGACCACGTGCGGCAGTCGAACTACACCCAGGACGAGCAGCGCACCGAGATGACGCTATGGGCCATCACCCGCTCGCCGCTGATCTTCGGCGGCAACTTAACCAAACTGGACGACTTTACCAAGTCCCTGATGACCAACAAGGAACTGATGGAGATCGATCAGAAGGCGTGGAAGAGCGAGCCGGTGAAGAACCTGCCCGCGGGTTTCGAGAATGTGCGGGTGTGGGAGGCAATGCTGCCCGGAACCGACTGCGGGTTCGCCTATTTTGCTTTCTTTAATCTCGACGATAAATCCGTAACACTGAACTTCAAATGGGACCAGATCAAGCCTAAATCGAAATGGGGTCCATGCACTGTGAGAGGGACACGTAATCTGTGGGACGGGAGCAAGTTCAACAGATCAAATGCGATTCAATTGACATTGCCTGCCCACGGCAGCACGGTTTACCAGGTGAACTGAAGATGAGGTATGGAACAATCACAGTATCAGGAAGCTGTTGCGGGTGCCCCCGGTCTCGTTTTTGAGACCGGGGAGGATTCTTTCACACGGTCAAGGTACTAATATCGTGAGCGTTTGGATATGCAATCTCCCCGGTCCCAAAATCGGGACCGGGGGCACCCATTTCATGGAATCCATGTTTCACAATTAAACGATCACGGTAATAGCTGAATTCTTGCTGCATCAAACCACTCACCCTCATCTTGTGCGAAAATGACGAGTCCGGCTTTCGGGGCTGAAGTGAGAGCCCTGGTCGGCAGGTTCTTTATGCCTCTTTTGCGTTCGTTCTTTATCGGTTTGTCGCGCAACCGTTCGATGCGCCGCTTCAGTGAAAGCTCTACCCTTGGCGCACGGCTCAGCTCCCGCTTTGTCGCCGGGATGGAGATCGAGGACGCATTGCGCGTGGCCGCCTCTGTCAACCGCCAGGGCATCTTCGTCACCCTTGACTCGCTGGGCGAGAGCGTCACCACCGAGGCCGAGGCGCACCGCGCCGCCGAGATCTACCATCGTCTGCTTGACGAGATCGCCGCCCGCAAACTCGACGCCAACATCAGCGTCAAGCTCACCCAGATGGGGTTGGAGATCGCGCCTGAATTGGCCTACACCGTGGTTGAATCCCTGGTGCGCCACGCGGCTTCCATCGGCAGCTTCGTGCGTATCGATATGGAAGACTCCTCGCTCACCGACTCCACGCTGGAGATCGTCCGCCGCCTGCACGCGCAGGCGGAGTTGCGGGAGGCGGTGGGCATCGTCATCCAGGCCTACCTCTACAGGTCAAAAGACGATATAGAGAGATTGCTGGCCGAAGGCCTGCGCGTGCGCCTGTGCAAGGGCGCTTACCAGGAACCGGCCTCGGTGGCCTTCCCGCGCAAGGCCGACGTGGATGCGAGTTATCTGCGCCTGAGCTGCCGGTTGCTGGAGAGCGGCCTCTACCACGGTCTGGCCACCCACGACGAAAAGATGATCGCGGCCATCCGGGATTACGCCCGCCAGCACGGCATTCCTCCCAGCCGTTACGAGTTCCAGATGCTCTACGGGGTCCGCCGCGATTTGCAGCGGGATTTGGTGCGCGCTGGCTACAAGGTGCGCGTCTATGTGCCCTTTGGGCGGGAGTGGTACCCGTATTTCATGCGCCGTCTGGCCGAGCGGCCGGCCAATGTGCTGTTTTTGGCCCGCAACTTTTTCCGCAGTTGAGAAGGCGCCAAAAAGCCGTCACAACCGCGTTCGGCCTACATCTGCGGGGTCTGCGGATAGCTTTTTTGCTTGTCGCGCTTAAGGTAAAAGAGCCGTTCGCGGCAGACCGGGCACTCCCAGGGGAAAAAACCGAGCAGGGGGAGAATGTGTTTCTGGACGAAGCCCCGGCGCTGCACACGCCGCAATTTGATGGCGCACACCGCACACACGACAGGCGTGGATTTCAATTGAAACCTCGACCAGAAGCGGAGCGCCAAATCCTCCTCCCAAGTCCCCCGCCGGCTTTCGCCGACCTACGGGATATGAACCTATAGCGCCGGCCTCCCGGCCGGTTGTATCGCGGACCCCCCGGTCCACGCCTGTCTCTCTCTAAACACAACAAGTTATGCGTATCGAATGAAGCCATTCCCGGCAAGAAGAATGAATTAGACCCCAGTTTATAGGAGAAAAGCCGCGCAGTAACTCAATTTTTTCCTGGAAGTGAATCGAGCCGCGCTGCTGCCTGGCGGGCAAGATCGGCCACGGCGCGGGCCAGGGGCAGGGAAGCGTTGAGCGATGCGGGCCGTTCCAGCCGCAGACCCAGCTTGGCGGCGTATTGGCGAAAGGCAATGTCCACGTCGTAAAGAATCTCCACGTGGTCGCAGAGAAAGCCAATGGGCTGCAGCAAGACAGCCTTGTGGCCGGCGGCAGCCAGTGCGGTCAGCGTTTCCTCGACAGTGGGTCCAATCCACGGACCGCCGCTCTGGCCCTGGCTCTGAAAGGCGAAGCGGTGCTCAGTTCCCGGCGGCAGGCTGGCGGCGACCAATTCCGCCGTGGCGCGGGCATCTTCGGCATAGGGGTCGGCGGGCTGGCCGTCCGCGGTGGGCTCGACGGTGCGGCTGGGCACGCTGTGCGCGGTAAACAACACCGGCGCAGGCGCTCCTGTCTCGGCGCTGAGTTTTTTCCAGGCGGGCAGCAGGCGTTCGGCGAAGGCCTCGATCAACTGCGGATGGCGGGCCCAGCCGGCAGTGAAGTCGATGCGGATGGAACCCGCCTCAGCTTCTACCGAGCGGCGATAAAGGCCCACGCTGGTGCGCGAATTCTGCGGCGCCATGCAGATCACCGCCGCCTCTTCCACGCCGTCGGCGCGCATTTGCTGCACCACGTCGGGAATGTAGGGACGCCAGTTGCGCATGCCCACATAAACCCGCGCCGGTTGACCGGAGGCGAGGAGTTTCGCCTCGGCCAACTCCGCTTCGACCAGGCGGGCCTGCTGCAGGGTGATTTCGGTCAGCGGACTGCGGCCGATGAGGCTGTAGCGGTGCTGAATCTCCTCGACCACCTGCGGCGGCAGCGGGCGGCCGCTGGTCACGTTGCGCAGGTAGGCGGGAATCTCTTCGATGGAGTCCGGAGTTCCGTGGGCGAGAAGAAGGACCGCTTGTTTGGGCATGATGATCTCTCCATAGTTTCGATGGAACTGAAAATCAAAAGAGGTTTAGGAAAAACTGCGAGTAGAAATGCTGACAGGTGCAAAGAGGAGCAAAAGCCCGGGCCTAAAGGCCATGCCTTGAATAACTCTCTTCAGGGGCCTGAAGGCCCCTGCTTCCTCCGTCTATAGCTTGAACTCCCGCACCATCTTGACCACGGCCTGCACGTTTTCTACCGGAGTTCCGGGCACGATGCCGTGGCCCAGGTTGAAGATGTGGCCGGGGCGGCCATTGGCGGCGCGCAGAATCTCGTGCACGCGCTGCTCCAGCACCTCGAGCGGGGCGAAGAGGGTGATGGGGTCCAGGTTGCCCTGCACGGCGTGGCCGTGGCCCACCGCCGCCCAGCCCTCGTCAAGCGGCTGCCGCCAGTCCAGGCCGATGACGTCGGCGCCGGTGGAGGCCATTTCGCTGAGCAGTCCGGCGGTCTCGACGCCAAAATAGATCACCGGCACGCCCATGGCCTGCACGGCATGGACCAGCCGCTGCGAGGCCTCGTAGGCGTAAGCGCGGTAGTCGGTGAGGCTCAGCGCGCCCACCCAGGAGTCGAAGATCTGAATCACATCGGCGCCGGCCTCGACCTGCAGGCGGCAGTACTCGGTGAGCACGACGATGATCTTGTCCAGCAGCATCCGCCAGGCGGAGGGATCGCGATACATCATCTTCTTGGTTTCGATGTAGTTCTTCGATCCGCCGCCCTCGATCATGTAGCTGGCCAGGGTGAAGGGAGCGCCGCAGAAGCCGATGATGCCCAACTGGTCCTTGAAATGCGCAGCCACCTTTTCAATGGCCTTGGCCACATAGGCCAGATCGGCGGCGCGGTCGGTGCGCAGCTTGCTGACGTCCTCGGCGGTGCGCAGGGGATGGTAGACGACCGGGCCCTCGCCGGCCTGAAACTCGAAGTCCAGGCCCATCGGCTCGAGCGGCAGCAGCAGGTCGGCAAAGATGATGGCTGCATCCACGCCCAGTTTTTCGGCGGCGGTGATGGTGACCTCGGCGGCGATCTCCGGCTGCTTGCAGATCTCGACGAGCGTGTGGTGCTTGCGGATGTCGCGGTACTCCTGCATGTAGCGGCCGGCCTGGCGCAGAAACCAGACGGGGGTG